>NZ_AZSC01000371.1 GCF_000520595.1 Arthrobacter sp. H5 | reverse complement strand
GTTGTTGCGGGCTTCCTTCGTCCCGCCGGAACCCATTCGTGATCTACGCGATCTGACCCGGTCCCGGTCCATTGCGGTCCGGGACCGTACCCGGCAGATCCAGCGTCTGGAGAAGTTCCTGGAAGGCTCGGGCATCAAGCTATCGGCCGTGGTCTCGGAGCTGTCCGGTGTTTCCTCCCGGGCGATGCTTGAGGCCCTCGTGAGCGGGGAACGGGACCCGCAGGTGCTGGCAGCTTTGGCCCGGGGCCAGCTGAAGTCCAAGGTCCCGCAGCTGCTCGAGGCCCTTACCGGCATGTTCCGTGAGCATCACGCGTTTATGGTGCGGATATATTTGGATCAGATTGACGCCCACACCCGGATCATCGACGCCCTCACCGCCCGCGTTGAGGAGGCGATGGCACCCTTTCGTCTCGACCGGGAACTGCTAAGCACCATTCCCGGTGTCTCAACCCTGGTCGCCGATGTGATCATCGCCGAAACCGGAGCCGATATGAGTGTCTTTCCCACATCAGCCCAGCTGGCATCCTGGGCAGGGGTCTGTCCGGGTTCCAACGAATCCGCCGGCAAAATCAAGTCATCGAAGATCCTGCCGGGCAATAAGTACATCAAAGCCGCTCTCGGAACAGCAGCAATGGCGGCCGCCCGCAGCAAAGACACGTATCTGGCCGCGAAGTACCGACGGATAACGGCACGCCGCGGGAAACCTAAAGCCCTCGTCGCACTCGAACATTCAATTCTCACCGCGGTTTGGAACATGCTCGCGAACGGTGAATGCTACAACGACCCCGGGACGGACCACTTCACCCGACTCGACCCCGCCAAGACCAGGAACAACGCCATCCGACAACTCAAGAACCTCGGCTACGACGTCACCCTCATCCCGCCCACCGCAGCGTAGTCACCTTTATTTTCGTATTAGGGATTTCGGACGGTGGGACCTCTTAAACTGGGGTTTCTACTTATAGTGAGATCTGCAGTATGTCTGCATCGCGTCGCCGGTTTAGCCAGGAGTTCAAGGACAAACTGGCCCGGAAGTTATCGATACGTCCAAGCCCGTCGTGGAGGTCGCCAAGGCCTACGGGGTGGGGCAGCGTCTATACCTCGGCCGGTTTTAGGGCCTTAGTGACCGGCCTGGCCATGCGTTCCGCGATGC
>NZ_AZSC01000370.1 GCF_000520595.1 Arthrobacter sp. H5 | reverse complement strand
CACATCAGCCTCAACACTGGTGAAACCGTGTTTAAGGGCATCGAACAGGGGCCGTTCGTGCTCATAGTCATTATGGGCGTGGGCTGCCTCGCGCGGGGTGCCAAGGACGACGTCGTCCGGCGCCTGAGTTGCATTTGCCGGAACGGCGACGGAGACGGCAAGGGAAGTACAGGCAAGCAGTAGCGCAAGCGGCCGGATGATGGACATGGTCCTCAACTTCCTAGTGGGGGTTTATGGCCCTCCTACGCTAGGAAACGGAGGTAAACAGCAGAATTACGCTCACTGGCGCCCAGGTGAGACCCGCAGGCTTCAGAGTGCCATAATTCTCACGAGTATTCGGACTCACCTCTGTTCAACGGGCAGCGTGTCCCCGCGTTGGGACAATCAGTATTCGCTGAGGGACGGTCCGGACGCTTGCGGATAAGATCAACGCGCGAGACCATGCTGCTCGAGACCGTGAATTGATGATCCTCGGCAAGCTCGATCGAAACCGCCGCTTATGATGCCCGCAGGGTCGGATAGAGCGAAGATTCACTGAAGGGCTTCGAATCGCCAATCGGGTCGGGTCTGCGATGGTAGCCCATGCATGGAGTTGCATTCCTTCTGACAAATCCGATCGTTCCATGGTGACGAATCCCTTATGTCTGCTTGGGCCACCAACCGACGAACATCATTGATCTCAGGCGCGTCCTAAATGCCCAAGCGCCGTTACCTGATTGGAGCCACGCATGTCAGCGAAAACCAAAGGCACGCTCCCCCAACCGGCCGGGACCCGCCCCAGGCAGCTTGGCGTGCCCTTTAGACGTCCGCTGCGAGGGCTCGCCGTAGCCGCACTGGTCGTGGCAGGCGCGGCTCATATTCCCGTTATTCCGGACCATCTCCTCGAGGCTCCATACATCGGAATCCTTTTCATTCTTCTTGCCGCGGGCAGCTTTGTCCTGGCTGGCGTGCTTTTCTTCCATGACGTGGTAGCGGCCTATGTCCTCACCGCCGTGGTGATGGCCTTGGCCCTAGTCGCCTACGTCATCTCACGAACGCTCGGTCTCCCCCTGATCGGTGACGACGTTGGCAACTGGCTGGAACCACTCGCAGTGGTGTCGGTCATCGCTGAGCTCGTAGCCTGCGCGGCCGCTATTGCCTTGAGCCGGAGATCTCCGAATCAGCCCGGTACCCGCACCAGCACCGCTACCGGAATTTGTCAAGGTGAATGAGGCCAGTGGGAATTAGGCTGCTGCTTTTGTGTCGTTTTTCTCGGCTGGTTTGTTGATCCAGGCGGTGTTGGGGATGGCGAGGATTTTGGGGTCGTTGT
>NZ_AZSC01000369.1 GCF_000520595.1 Arthrobacter sp. H5 | reverse complement strand
TCGACCACCACGGCGCGCCAGCGGCGCTGGGCCGCTAGCGGGAAAACCACGTCGTGGTGTACTGCAAGTTCGCGGCCCTGGGCGCTGGCAAGCTCGACTTCTTCGGTTACTAAAGAAATTGTGCCACTGATGACAACCTGTCCACACATGACGCCATTGCTGCCCCACGAGAGAATCGCGGCTCCCACAGGTGGACGGCTCTGAGCTGACCCATGGGCTCCACCCGCCCACAGGTGGATGACCCGTAAAACACGCACTGGTTGTTGGTGCCCACCCGGTACGGTCCCTTCGCATGAGCAGAACAAAGAGGTGCCCGTGGACCCCGCGGAGCTGCATCTGGTGCTAGCTGTACTCAGCCAGCAGGTGGCTGCAGCTAGCCCATAGCCCCACCCCGTGCGCCGAGAGTGGAAAATGCCGCCTTTTCCGCCTTTGTCCTAGCTTAATCGCTCAGTCCTGATTGCCGTCTGAAGCAGGATACGAGCACTAAACGGGAGGGAGTGGCGAGACTGAATCTATACCTGATCCGAGTGGTCAGAACTGCCAATCGAAGCTGTCAAAAAGCCGCCAACCCAGCCTGAAAGTCACATGTCGGAGCCGAAAAATATGTAGCGCTGAAGGATCCTCCACGCAACACATTTTTGCGGGCAGTTAAAGAGGTCAGCGGCGCAGAAGTGGTGGTCAGCCCACGGGAACCGGGGCGATGGCGCCCAGCCACACCCAGCCTTCGCGGTGGATCATGATCAACGGTTCGAAGAACCGGATTTTAGCCGCGTGCGCATGAATCCGAATGGCTTTGAAGTGGTAGCGGATCCACACATTCACCCGCCGTGGCTCCGGGAAGGGGATGGGCTTGACATTGTCGACGTTGAGCTCGGCCATGCGCGGCATGATGAGCTCTTCGCGCATCACGAACTCCTCGATCCGCTGATCCATTATCTTCGCGTAGTGCGCCATGTACCGGTTTTCTGGTTCTGGCCTCCACGAAGGGACTGTACGTGCGGGCGCCGACAAACAACCGCCGGTGACTGGCTGTCGTAGGTTTTGCGGGTCATCCACCTGTGGGTGGGTGGAGCCCGCAAGGGGTGAGCTCAGAGCCGTCCACCTGTGGCGGTTCCGGTGAGAAGCCCGGCAAGCAGAAGAGCTGATATTCCGTTACGTACCTTCATGATCGTGCCTTCAAAAGAATGAACTATCCAGTGATGGGTAGGTGAGGGATTGTTGCGCGGTCTCACACGGTGAGATCGTTAAACCCAATTAATCGTGCCCGGGTGATCGTGCTGACCCGCACCGTGTCCGTGCCGGTTCCGGTGATTGAAACA
>NZ_AZSC01000368.1 GCF_000520595.1 Arthrobacter sp. H5 | reverse complement strand
GCGGTTCGGTTACCCTGCGTGCCCATGTATATGCTCCTCGCTGCAATTGACATATTCGGAGGCGAACCAGTTCACTGTACGTACTCTAATGGAATAATTCTTCCACATCGCGAAATCAATGACGATACGGAAACTTGAGGGCCCGTGGCTTACAGCCGTCGGGCGGAAGTAGGTTCGCATGACTGCTGATCAAAGCATTCTAAGTAGTTTGACTGACGGATTGAATGGCCGGGCGCCTGATGTTGATCCTGGGGAGACGGCTGAGTGGGTTGAGTCGTTGGATGGGTTGATTCGGGAGCGGGGGACGGAGCGGGCGCAGTTTATTATGCGGTCGTTGTTGCAGCGTGCGGGTGCTCAGTCGGTGGGTGTGCCGATGGTGACGACCACTGATTATGTGAATACGATTCCGGTGGATCAGGAGCCGGAGTTCCCGGGCGATGAGGAGATTGAGCGGACGTATCGGGCGTGGATGCGGTGGAACGCGGCGGTGATGGTGCATCGTTCGCAGCGGCCGGAGATTGGTGTGGGGGGGCATATTTCCACGTATGCGGGGGCGGCGACCCTGTATGAGGTGGGGTTTAATCATTTTTTCAAGGGCAAGGACCATCCCTCGGGTGGGGATCAGGTGTTTTTCCAGGGTCATGCTTCGCCGGGGATGTACGCGCGGGCGTTCCTCGAAGGCAGGTTGACGGAGGAGGATCTGGACGGGTTCCGGCAGGAGAAGTCCAAGCAGGGCCACGCGCTGTCCTCGTATCCGCACCCCAGGTTGATGCCGGAGTTCTGGGAGTTCCCGACGGTGTCGATGGGGATCGGGCCGATGAACGCGATTTATCAGGCGCAGTCCAACCGGTATCTGCATAACCGGGGGATCAAGGACACCAGTGACCAGCAGGTGTGGGCGTTCCTCGGCGACGGGGAGATGGATGAGCCCGAGTCCAGGGGTTTGCTGCAGTTGGCGGCTAATGACGGGTTGGATAACCTGAATTTTGTGATCAACTGCAGCCTGCAGCGCCTGGACGGACCGGTGCGCGGTAACGGGAAGATCATGCAGGAACTTGAGGCGTTCTTCCGTGGTGCGGGCTGGAACGTGATTAAGGTGGTCTGGGGCCGGGAATGGGATGATCTGCTCGCCAAGGACGACGACGGGTCTTTGGTGGGGATCATGAATTCCACCCCGGACGGGGACTACCAAACCTATAAGGCGGAGTCCGGCGGGTTTGTGCGGGAGCATTTCTTCGGGAAGACCCCACAGACCAAGGACTTGGCCGCGGACCTGACCGATGAGCAGGTTTGGGGCCTCAAACGTGGTGGGCATGATTACCGCAAGGTTTACGCCGCGTATAAGGCTGCCACCGAGTTCAAGGGCAAACCCACCGTGATCCTGGCCAAGACGGTCAAGGGC
>NZ_AZSC01000367.1 GCF_000520595.1 Arthrobacter sp. H5 | reverse complement strand
GACGACTTCGGCGACTGTCCAGTTCTGCTGGTTGGTGATCAGGACGCGTTTGCCGAACACGCGCCGCTCCAACGCCGCCCGGGCCCCTCCCTTGGTCTGGTAGGTGAGACGTCTTTGGGGTTCTCACCGGCGACGGTCACGGTCAGGACCTCCTTGACCCAGGTGTTGTGGGTGATCCGGGCGATTTCGGTGTTCACTGCCTCCTTGCTGCGGCGGGTTTTTCCCCGGGCCAGAGTCGCGGCGAGCTCATCAAGGCCGGCGGTGGCCTTGGCCAGGGTCTGATCGAATCCGCGGGACTGTCCCGCGTGCAGGGTTTTGGAATGGGTCAACACGACACGGTGGGGCTGGCCGTAGACGGTTTTGGTGTCCTCGTAGGCGCTCAGCCCGTCGAAACCGTCGACGGGCGCGTACTTGCCGGCCGGTACGGCCAACAGGTCCGCATGGTCCGAGGGCGGTGTGGAGCCGACATAGCGGGCGCCGGTATCGATGAGGTAGGTGAAGTTCGCGGCGCTGTTCTGGCCGGCATCAAAAACCACCGTCACATCTTTACAGACCACAGCCGCATCGTTGCTTTCGGTCCCGCCGGTTGCGCCGGTTGCGCCGGTTGTGTCGATGGCAGCCGTGAGCGCGTCGAGGGTCCGGGTGAAAACGGACACGTCGGGCCGGTTGCCCGGATAGGGGTGGAACGCCAGGGGGATACCGCCGTCGCGGGTGACGACCAGACCGAGGCCGAACAGACGCAGGTCGGAGCGTTTCTGTTTGGACCGGACCCGGGCCAGAATCGGGGCGGCCTCGTTGGTCGAATCAACCCAGGTCGCGAAGTTCGTCATGTCCAGTGCCACCGCCGAGGTATCCACGGCATATTCGGTGACGATCTTTGCCGCGACCCTGGCGCTGATGGCTTCCAGATGCTCGGCGGTGACCTGGTTCATGGCGTCCCAGAAGCGGCGGTGGTCCAGCTTCGCGGCCCCGATCCGGGTGAATCGGGGTCCGGCCGTGGTGGCCCACCACTCGGAGAACCGTGCTTTGGAGCACGGTGCGACCACCCGGTTCAGGGCTGCCAGGACAAGGAAACGACCCACGGACACACCCTTGACCGGGGCCGTCCCGCCGACCACCTCATCAATGATCGCGGCCACGCCGAGCCGCTCCAGCACACCCCAGACGGCGGCGACGTCGCCGAAGCTGTGGTGGGCGGTGCGCACCGGGGCACCTCCGGGCCCGGCGCCTGCAATTTTGGCCATGACCTCCTCTGCTGAACCCAGGTACTGCTGGGAGACGATGCGGGGCTTGCCGTCAACCCGGGCGGACTCCACTGCGTAGTAATACGTTTTGCCGTCCTGCTTCTTGCCCACAATCGAAGTCATATCTAGGTAATACTACAAAAACCGCGCCAATACTGGGCGAAACGCCCAAAAATCAGAAAATCCCGGAAACTCCCGCTAG
>NZ_AZSC01000366.1 GCF_000520595.1 Arthrobacter sp. H5 | reverse complement strand
GAACCAGAGGGTTCCGTCGGTTTTGCGGCCGATGAGGTCGGTCCGGCCATCATTGTTGAAGTCCTGGCCGCCGACGAGTTGGCTGTAGATGTCCCAGCCGGAGCCGATCCGGACCGGTGCCTGGAACGTCCCGTTGCCGGTACCGTCGTGGAACCAGAGGGTGCCATCAACGCGCCGTGAGACCAGATCATCGGTCCCATTGCGGTTGAAATCCCCCGCATTCACCGCCGCCAACGACCGCTGAACCACGGCCGGTGGTGTGCTTGAGCTGGAGTTGTTGCGGGCAAAAGCAGTCAGACCTGCGGCGGTGCCGTTCCAGCGGTTCCAGTCTCCGACAACCGGTCCCCTGTCGGTGTACTGCCACACACTGTGGGTGCTCCACCCGCTGGGAAGTGTCCCGGCGCAGCACGTGTTGTAAGAGGCCACATGAAGAGGGTGATTGGCAAAGGCAGTGCTGTTGCCGGTGCAACGGTTCCACCAGTCAGCGGTGGTGTAAATCATCGGCTGACGGCCGGTGCGGCTCACCATAGTGTTCGAGAAGTCGCGGATCCAGTTGACCATCTGCGACGGGCTCATGTTGTAACAGTCGTTGCCCAACGAAGGATAGGGGTTGTACTCAACGTCAAGCAGGGGAGGTAGGGTTTTGCCGTCAGCTGACCAGCCGCCACCGTTCTTGATGAAATAGTCTGCCTGCGTGGCGCCGCTCGAAACGCTGGGAATGGCGAAATGGTACGCGCCGCGGACCATGCCCGCGTTTGCTGCACCGCTGTATTGATCGTTGAAGTAGGGATTTTTGTACGTCGTGCTTTCGGTTGCCTTGGCATAGGCAAAACGGGATCCTTCCCGGTACGCTCCTGCCCAGTCGACGTACCGCCCCTGGTGGCTGCTCACGTCCACTCCGAGAATCCCGGCGGGTTTCCAATTGCTGATCGAAGCTGCCTGGGGTTGTGCAGCTGAAGACTCCGGCGCCCGAAAGGCCCCCTTCGTATCAGCATCCAGCTCCCCGGACACCGCTGCGTCAAGCTGGGCGGCCTCCTCGTAAGTCGGCTGTTGTGGATCGCCCGACTCCTCAATCCTTTGCAGGCCCTGGCCCATGCTGGCGCCGAGCGGACCGATCAACTCAGCGACCGCTTCAGCGTTTCGCGCAAGCCGTTCGGGTGAAACCTCCTCAGCCGGAGCGTCTGGCTTTTCGTCGAGTTCAAGGTCGCCTTGGGGAACCTCGGCCTTTTCTTCCGCTTCTCCCTCTACCTCCGGCTCTACTTCCGCCCCTGACTTGCCGTCTGCGTCGACCGGCGGCGTTGGGGCAAGTGGAGACTGGACGCTCTCCGGGAATTCGGCTGGCTCCAGGGCAGGCTGCACACTTTCATCAGGCTCATCAGTGGTGTGGGTTGTTGCCTCTGGAGTCGAGAGGTCTGATCCAGGGGTAAGTGGAGCCATTAGGGCCGTCGCCGGAGTGGCTCCTGCCACCATGGCGGCAGTCAAGAGGGTTGCAGCAACGATCCTGGAGGTACGGAACGTTCTCATATATTTTCTCCGGCAGATTGAGGTGGGTGGTTAGAGTTTTCCGGCGGGTTGTGGTGTGGTGGGGGCGCTGGTGTGGATGGTGCCGGTGCCGGCGTAGTACCAGAGGGTTCCGTCGGGTCGGGTGGCGAGGAGGTCGTTGCGGTTGTCGCTGTTGAAGTCTCCTGGTCCGAAGATGTCGGTGTAGGCTTGCCAGCCGCCGGTGCCGTTTTGTTGTGCTGGGGCGTAGCCTTCCTGGGTGGTGCTGGCTTGTCCGGTGCCGGCGTAGAACCAGAGGGTTCCGTCGGGTCGGCGGGCGAGGAGGTCGTTGCGTTTGTCGCCGTTGAA
>NZ_AZSC01000365.1 GCF_000520595.1 Arthrobacter sp. H5 | reverse complement strand
CCTGCCGGTCCCGGTCGTGTCGTTCTCCTACGCGGACAACGACAAGAAGATCCTGGACGCCGGCACCGACACCGAGCGGCGGATTCTCGACGCCGCCGGGGCCGAGACGACCTTCAGGGTGTCCAACACCGCCCACCTGATGGGCGCTTGCCGCATGGGCGATGACCCGTCCACGTCCGTCGTGGACCGCAACTGCCGCAGCTGGGACGTTCCGGGTCTCTACGTCTGTGACGGCAGCGTCTTCGTCACCTCCGGGGCCTCCAACCCCAGCCTGACCATCCAAGCCATCGCCGCCCGTACCGCCGATCAGCTCATCACGGCCGGTCGACGGGGCGAGCTGTGACGGCTTGGATGCACCACCGAAGGAAGGACACACCGGAATCTCACCCGTGCGGATGAGTGCCCGGATGGTGGATTCCTTGGTGTTCAGCTCCTCGGCCACCTGTCGGAGGGTCAGGAACCTGGGTGGCTTGACGGGCTCGTCCTGTGCACCGGGGCCCTTTCCTGTTTTCCCTCCGCTACTTCCCTTCATCACTCCCCCGTGGGAGTTTTCCGGTCGTGGGCGGGGGTGGCCGATAGTTCGGCTCGTAGGCGCATAGCTTCGGTTTCGGCTTGTTCCCTGCGGCCTTGTTCCCGGGCCACTTTTTGGGCTGCGGTGGAAGCTTCGCTGCGTGCAGCATCAGCGACTGATCGGGACTCTTCAAGGTCCCGGTGGGCGGTTTCAAGGCCGGCTTGCAGCTGCTCCACCTGGGCCAGGGCACCACGGCGAGCTGTTTCAGCCTCGGCGACCGCCGTGGTGAGCCTTGCCGCTTCATCCTCTGCCTGCTTCCTGGCCTGGCGTTCCTCAGTAAGGGTGCGCTGTACGGCGGTGGTTTCAGTCCGTGCTTCCTCGCGCTCCTGCCGGGCTGCCTCCACCGCGTCCTGAAGCTGGGCCACCTGACCCACCGCAGTACCACGGGCGGCCTCCGCAACGCTGACCGCGGTGACCAGCTCAGCGGCTTCGGCTTCGGCCTGCTGCCGGCGCCCCTGCTCCGTCGCCAACTCCAAGACCGCGGCCATGGCCTGCCCCCGCGCGGCCCTGGCCTCAACACGTGCTGCCTCACCCTCGGTGCGTAACTGCTCCACCTGGGTACCAGCGGCATCGCGTGCCGTTTCGGCGTCGGTGACCGCGACCACCAGCCCCGCGGCTTCGGCTTCAGCCTGCTCGCGCCCCTGCCGGGCTTCGGCCGCGATCAGCTCCACCTCCGCACGCGCCGTCTGCACAGCAACCCCCCACGCCATCCGCAGGGCCCGGGCGACAGCCTCAGGCGGTTCAGGCATCATCTGGGCTTGGGTCCGGGACTCCCGCCAGCCACGGACCCCGTCAGAGGCGTCCTGCATGTTCACCTGAGCGACCCGGCGGACCGCGGCCACTGTGATCCGCTCCTCGGCCTCGGTGAGCTGCTCACACGCGGCAAAGACCCGCTCCCGCACACTCCCCGCGCTCCGCGCGTCGCTGCTAAGGACTCACCGATAAATAACTCAGTCTAATAGCGTTTTTGGTGGGATAATGGTGTATGCCCATTTCTGCTGAAGTCGTCGAATCCCTCCGTGCAAAGTTCGATACGATGTTGCCCCACCTGGATGAACGCTCCGCCCGTCTTCTGTTGGCTGCGGAGGCACGTTCCCTGGGTCATGGTGGTATTGCCGCGGTTGCCAGGGCTTCCGGGGCCGCGCGTTCCAGAGTCCAGCAGGGTGTCGCTGAGTTGGAGGCGGGCACCAGGCCCCTGGGCCGCGGACCGCGGCCACTGTGATCCGCTCCTCGGCCTCGGTGAGCTGCTCACACGCGGCAAAGACCCGCTCCCGCACACTCCCCGCGCTCCGCGCGTCGCTGCTAAGGACTCACCGATAAATAACTCAGTCTAATAGCGTTTTTGGTGGG
>NZ_AZSC01000364.1 GCF_000520595.1 Arthrobacter sp. H5 | reverse complement strand
CAAACACCCCCCAGCCCTCTCCCGGTGGTCGACCAAACGCGCCCCAGGGCGTGCGTGGAGACCCGCCAGCCCAAGCCGCGGAGCCAGTGGATGCTTCGCCGGACTGGGGCGGAAGCTGGGGTGTTTCTGAGCCTGTCCAAGAGCCCGCCGAATCTGCTTCCGGAGAAAAGGAAGCACCAGCCGCCGTCGCTCCTTCCTCACCCGATGCCCCGACCGCCGTCGCCCCGTCGGCGCCCAGCGGCACGGTGGAGGAAGCCCAAGCCAACCAGCCAAGCCATGCCGACGCAGGGCAGCCCTCCAGCTCACCCCAGATCGAAATGATCCGGCGGGCCTGGCCCGAGATCATGGACGAGCTTGCCGGAATCAAACGGAGCACCTGGCTCAACGTCAATACGGATGCTAAGCCACGCTCGTTCAATGGCAACCAGCTGCTGCTGGTGTTCGCCTCCCAGGGCAATGCGCTTGGATTTCAACGGGGCCAGCACACGGACAACCTCAAGCAGGCAATTCATAAAGTGCTTGGCCTGACCTGCTCCATCGAAGCTGTCCACGAGAGCGCCGCGGCGGCGGGTGAACCCGACCCAAAAGTACCTGATGGTCGGCCCCAGCCGGCTACGGAAACTCAACCTCCGTCCCCCAGCCCTGGCGCGTTTGCGTCACCTCCACCGGTGCAGGTTCAACCGCGCCCAAATCCGGATCAGCAGAGCCAGCCGGAACCTCCACAACCGGACACGCAGGCGGCTGCTCACAGGATGCCACCGGGTGGGTCCGGTTCATCGAGCGCTGAACCGGCCGACACAGACTCCCAAAGCGTCGGGCCACCACCAGCCGGACCTGTTGCCGGGACGGCGGCGCGGCCCGCCGTCGTCGGTCCTGATGACCATCAGTCACCCGCCCAGCCGGACCCGTGGGACTACGCCGCGCCGTCTTCGGACCCCGAAGACCCCGGGCCCGAAGAGCCTCCAGCCGAGGACCAGCCACTCGGCGGTTCAAAGCCGGCCAGCCGCTACCAGCAGCTGCTCGACGAAGCGGCGCGGTCTCGTGCGACAGTCGAGGAACGTCCGGGCGGCACCGTAGACTTTACCTACGTTGAGGACATCCCCAGCGCTGACGACGAAACCCTCGAGGAATCAGGTCTCGTGGGTCGTCCGGCAATCGAACGGATCTTGAACGGCCGCTTGATCGAAGAGAAAAGCGCCGACTCCGCGTAACCGTCCGTGCATCATCAGCAGCACAACACCAACAGCTAAGAAGGACCCGTGTACGAAGGCGCAGTTCAAGAGCTCATTGATGAGCTGGGGCGACTTCCCGGGGTGGGCCCAAAGTCGGCACAACGGATCGCCTTTTACATCCTGGAGTCCGATGGCGAGGATATGAAACGGCTGGTCAACGCCATTGTCACGGTCAAGGAACGGGTGAAGTTCTGCACAATCTGCGGCAACGTCGCCGAGCAGGAAACCTGCGGAATCTGCCGCGACGCCCGCAGGGATCAGACCGTAATCTGCGTGGTCGAAGAGTCCAAGGATGTTATCGCCGTGGAGCGCACGCGGTCCTTCCGGGGCCGTTACCACGTGCTCGGTGGATCGATCAACCCGATCGCGGGGATCGGTCCCGAACAGCTGCGGATCCGAGAACTTCTCACCCGACTCTCAGACGATGAGGTCCAGGAGATCATCATCGCCACCGACCCCAACCTTGAAGGCGAAGCGACCGCAACCTACCTGGTGCGGATGCTCAAGACCATCGGCATCAAGGTCACACGGCTCGCCTCCGGGCTGCCCGTCGGCGGCGACCTCGAATACGCCGACGAGATTACCCTGGGCAGGGCCTTCGAGGGACGCCGAACCGTTTCCTAGGCTGAAGTTACGTTTGGGAGTTGCCCCGGGACCGTATGGTACCGGGGTTTTTCCATGGTTTTGGTCAAAATATGTAGCCACTAAAATTTTGACGAAAAGTCTTCCATTTCAATCTTGTTTGAAGTATTATATGGACATGGAGCAAGGTGCGCCGGCTATGCATGTAGCCATCAACACGTCCCGCCGAACGAACAAGGCCGGGGTTGAGGTCGTCTACGAATCGGCTTTGGTGCGCCGCACCTTCCGCGAAGGCGGGAAGGT
>NZ_AZSC01000363.1 GCF_000520595.1 Arthrobacter sp. H5 | reverse complement strand
CCCGGCTGCGTGCTGGGCTGCGATCAGAGCCGATAGGAGCTCCTCGTCGAGGTCCTGCATTTCGTCGATGAGTATGACAAAACCCTTGTGTTCATCCATCATCGCCAGGGATATGTCTTCGATCAGTTCCTCGAGATCGATGGCGATCTGGCCGGTGTCTGCTCGGCCGGTTCTGGTGTCGACGCCGAGGCTTGCCCCGGTGACTCCAACACTCATGCTGAAGGAAGCGATGCTGCCTAGGGCTGCTTTCCAGCGTTGCCCCATGGAAGGCTTGTTTAATCGTCGGGCGGCACTGATAAGCTCGCGGGCCAAGCGTGTCTGGAGTGCTGTCTGACCTGATTCAGCTGTTTTGCCCTCCAGGTAGACGGTTACCCACCCAGCTTCTTCAGCTGTTGCCCGTAGATGGTTTAGCAGCACCGTTTTACCTACGCCGCGCAGCCCGGAGAGAACCATCCCGCGATTATGCAGACCATGACCCGCGCGCTGAACCATGACCAGGAAGGTGTCGATCTCGCTGGATCTGCCTTCCATGGAAGGAGGTTTCAGTCCGGATCCAGGGGCATAGGGGTTAAGAGCACGATCCGTATCTGAAACTATACCGAGCAATCGCAAAAATACGATACGGTCGGATTTTTTTTCGATGTCTCACGGAAACGGCGCTGTCTGGCCGACGTACGCGAGTACATTCAGAAGCGGAGCCTGGCAGTGCTCTAGGGGCAGACTATTACGCGTACCCCCACTCGTAATTGCATTCCGGAGCAAGCAGGGGAGGACCAGAGCCCGTGACTCGGAAGGCGATCTCACCTCCGGCGACGTTCATGAACTCCGTACCAGCGACAGTAATAGATCGCATGCTGGCGGCCAATCCTTAGGTCCCTCAACCGATTGGCTTACGGAATGGCTGTCAGCTCCTCAACCGCATCCAAGTCGCGTACGGCGTAGCGGTGGTGTTCCCACTCCTCCTCGAGGATCGTGTGCAGGCACGAGAGGGTGGTCTCCGGGTACTCGGGCGCCCAGGGGTTTTTGCGCTCTGCGGCGAGGTCGTCCGGTGTGACGGAAGCGAGGAAATCGCGCACCATGGAGACGCGGCCCGCCCGGATTTCGAGCACCTCGGAGTACGACGGCGTGACTGTCGCGAAGATCGATATGTCGTTACCGTCGGTCTCGTACTCGGCGTTTGGCTGGCCAATGGGGTGGAATGGCTGATCGGTCCCCAGGATCGTGCTGCCCAGCCATGTGTCCGTGGCCATGACCAGATGCCGGAGCGTTTGCGCGAACGACCACTCGCCGCCTACGGAAACGTCGACAGTGTCCGTCGGCATCGCCGCGATGCGTTCGAGCGTGGCCGCCCATGTGTGCTCGAGCATGGCCCAATTCGCGCGCAGGCCATCCGGATCTCCGGCGCGCCTCGACGCACGGCCGGGAAAACGGCGGTTGAGTTCGGCCTCGACGAACGGGACCACATCGACGCCGTTAACACGTAGGAAGTTCCCGCCGTCCAGAAGCCAGGGTGCGTCGATGTCCGCACCCGCCACGTCGACTGCGCGCATGACCACGGCGGTGAGGTCAGCCCGAACAAACCGGGCCTCTCGAAAGTTCACGTCGACAAACTCTGTCCCATGCAAGTCGTGGGACTCGGTAGAGGCTGTCATGACAGTGACTCGCTCCCGCGCTAGCGGGAGTTTCCGAAGGCTGACCTGTTTTGATGGTGTTTGTGCTGGTCAGCGCGCTTTCGGGGTGTATTACCTAGGCGTGTCCTTTCGGCGGGTCAGCGGGTTGGCGCGTAGGTCTGGAGGGTGAAGAGCCCGGCGAGCTTCCCGGCCGTTTTGGAGTGGTCGGTGAGCAGGCGTTGGGCTCGTGGGCGGCCTTTGGACCCGTCGTGGTAGAGCAGTACGGTTTCCTGGATGCTGGCCAGCTCGTCAAGGACTTTGCGGGTGGAAAGACTGATGCCTGCCTGGGCGGCGGTGCGCGTCATCAGGTGGGCGACTTGCAGGGCGAGCACGCACGTGTAGGTATGCACCCGGATGTGGTCTTCGGTCCAGTGGTGCATCGGGGAGAAGGAGACGACGTGGGGGTCTTTGAGCTGGCGGAAGGCGTCTTCGACGTGTGACTGGGAGCGGTAGGCGGCGACGACTTCGGCGACTGTCCAGTTCTGCTGGTTGGTGATCAGGACGCGTTTGCCGAACACGCGCCGCTCCAACGCCGCCCGGGCCCTTCCCTTGGTCTGGTAGGTGAGGCGGACGTCTTTGGGGTTCTCACCGGCGACGGTCACGGTCAGGACCTCCTTGA
>NZ_AZSC01000362.1 GCF_000520595.1 Arthrobacter sp. H5 | reverse complement strand
CGCCCCGACGGTCCGCCACGCTATCCGGGCGAATGTGGAGACCGTGGTCTTATCGGCCCGGGTCACCAGCCAGGCGATCATGTCCTCAAAGTCCGTGGTGAATCGGGATCCCGGCCTGGCAAACGGGACGCCCTGGACGATGACCCCGTGGGCCGGGCAAAGAAGACGCCGGCGCAGCATCGTGAGGACTACGACCCTGCCGGAGAAGTCAAGGTGCCGCCAGGAAGACTCAGTCCACCGGGTGTCATAGCCGGCCATCGTCGTGAACGGGCAGCGCGGGCAGGAAAGGCGCTTGCGGGTTTTCAGCGCCACCCGGACCAGGATCGGATGGCTGGAGTCCGTGCCGGGATCGACCTCAGTGACGCGGACCCCTGTCAGGTTCAGGACGCGGTTCAGTAGAGTGGTAGCACGCATGGGCAGCTCCGAAGATCAGGTTGTGTGAGAACTCCCAAATCTACGGGGTTGCCCATGCCCCATAGCACACAAACCCTGACCCACATCTACGTCAGGAGAGCCAGTTTTCATTGGTGATATTGACCTGACCGCCATGCGGGAGAGCGACCGGGTTGAGTTGCGGCAGACCCAGCTCGGGTTTGTGTTCCAGTCCTTTGGGCTAATTTCCATCCTGTCCGCGGCGGAGAACGTGGAGGTGCCCATGCGGCTGGTGGGTCTGCCGCCGGTAAAGCGGCAGGCGCGTGTGGATGAGTTACTTTCTCTGGTGGGCTTGGCGGATCATCACAATCAGCGCCCGTCCGAGCTTTCCGGCGGGCAGCAGCAGCGGGTTGGTCTGGCGCGTGCGCTGGCCAACCGCCCCAGGGTGCTGATCGCCGACGAGCCCACCGGCCAGCTCGACAGCGTGACCGCCGGCATCATGATGGACCTCATTGCTGGCCTGGTCCACAGCCAGAATGTTGCCGCAGTGGTGTCCACCCACGACCCCCTGATGATTCAGCGCGCCGACCGGGTGCTTGAACTGCATGACGGGCGGCTGGCAGGAGAGTCCTCTCCGCCGAAGCCTGCAGACTCCTCTGCCTGTCTCAAACCCATTTCATCGAGGTCCCTGAAAATCTGGCGGAAGAACTAGCGCGCTTGCATCAGCCGGCTGCGGCTACGGGTGAGGCTGTGATCACCACGTTGGTGCCCCAGGGATCCTGGGTGTAGCAGCTGATGAGAACGAGCCGGTTGGGGGCGATGTCCCAGATCTCGCTGGTGACCAGTGTGTCCTTGTTATAGGTCCGCACGGAATCCACCCGGTACTCAAGCGAGCCCGTCGCAGTAACGAGGGTAAGCACGTCACCCGGCGCGGACGCGGAGCTGAGTCTGTTAAAGGGTGCGTCCCTGTCCGTCCAGCTGTGCCCCGCTATATACGTGGTGTCAATAGATCCTGTGCCTGGCATCCCGTAGGCGGGAAGCCAGTAACCGTCCAGAGTAAGCGGCGGAACTATGGTGCCTGATTGTTCGACGGCGCTGGACGGAAGCGCGTGCACCGCCACATCGATTCCCGCCGTCGGGTAAATGATCCTCTGGGGAACAGAGGCTGCCGCCGGGACCGGTTCCACGGGAGAGGGAGCGGGCGCTGCAGTAGCCGGCTGCAGTTGGTTGGGCGTGGAGGTCTCAGGTAACGGGGGCGCAGACGGGACATCAGGAGTGAGCTCATGGGCGAGCTCGGGCAGCGCCGGAGGTGCGGGATGTACCGCAAGGCTGTCTCCGTAGAGCGGGGCTTTTTCGTTACCGGCCCTGGTTGCGACCGGAGTTGGGCCGGACGGCTCTGCCTGGGAAGCCGAGGGCCCGGTCAGGAACAACATGAGCAGCAGGATGAATGCGAGCGCACCCTGTCTGACGCCTTCGCTGCCCTGCCGTGCGGGGTGGGCAGACGGACGATTACCGGAGATCAAGCGAGGTGTCACTAGGACCGTTTCTTTGGGGAATGAACAGCCGGAGGCGATCCGTTTGGAGCGCCTCCGGCTGGCTATCGATCGATACGTTCAGCGAGGGTCAGTCCCCTAGCTCATGCGAACCTCGCTTGCGGGTCATCCACAGGGAGAGCAGCAGCAGCGCGGAAACGGTTGAGCCTGCCGCGGAAATCAGCGTCGTGTCGCTGGTTCCGCTGCTCGCTGCCGCCTGCACGTTGGCTCCGCGGTTGGCTGCAGGACCGATGGGCTGCGTAGCTGCGGCGCCTGCACCGGCACGTTCCGGATCATCGTTTCCCGGTGCTGCCAGCGTCGGATCATCGTTGCCCGGTGTTGGCACAACGCCTTCGCCCGCCGCTGGTGGAGCGGTCTCGGTTGGGGTCGGAGCAGGAGTTTCCGTCGCCGTCTCCGTTGCTGTCGGTTCGGGTGTCGGCGACTGCGTCGGAACGGCTGTCTCCGTCTCGGTCTGGGTCGGTGTCGGATTAGGCGTTTCCGTCTCAGTCTCCGTCGGCACCGGGTTCGGCGTCTCCGTCTCAGTCTC
>NZ_KI915039.1:94199-143230 GCF_000520595.1 Arthrobacter sp. H5 | reverse complement strand
TCTTCCGGCCGCCGCCAGGTGCCCGCACCCGCGACTGCGGCCCGGGATTCCCCGCCATCTCTCGGACTCCGCGGGCAATGGTATCGGGATGGACCCCGGTCGCCATGGCCATCGCCTTGATCCCGCCACGCCCCAGCCCGGTTGCCTCCACCCCCAACAACAAACGGCGCTGCCGCTCGTCCAAATGCGGACGCAACACCGTATACCTCTCTGTCGCTGACTCCATCAACTGCTCACCCACGGCCATAACACAATCCTAGAGCCGACACACCATAAAACCTAAGTTATTATGTCGCGAGTCCTTACTTCGAGGAGCTGAGCCCGTCAGTACTCGCGCAGTCCAGCCCGGAATCACGCGTTTACCCGAGCGATTCCTTCGCAACCATGACCTACTCCGGGGCAGGGGACACAACCGGCGCGATCACCGCAGTCGACACCACGGGATCGGTCAGCGCCACCAACTCCAGCGGGTGCGAAACCACCGACTTCGCAGGCTTCACGGCCGGATCCATCGCACTGGTGCAACGCTGAAGCAGCCGGCGCCACCGCCGTCGTGATCTTCAACACCGGCGTTCCGGGAAGCACTGGCCCCATTGCGGGAACGCTGGGTGCACCGGGAATCTCCATTCCGGTCCTCGGCGCCGCCTACGACGTTGGCTGGATCTGCTGGGCGATGATGTGACGGGACGGGTTGTCGTGGACACCGTGTCCGAAAATCGAGAGACCTATAATGTGCTGGCCGAGACCGCGTCCGGCAGCGCCGACAATGTGGTCATGGTGGGTGCGCATCTGGACAGCGTCCAGGCCGGCCCCGGCATCAACGACAACGGCACCGGAAGCGCGGCTATTCTTGCGGCGGCATCAACGACAACGGCACCGGAAGCGCGGCTATTCTTGCGGTCGCAGAGGCGATGACAAAGGTCAAAACCGCCAACAAGGTCCGCTTTGCCTGGTGGGGTGCGGAGGAACAGGGACTCCTCGGCGCCGAGCACTATGTCAGCGACCTCGCAGCATCGGGAGAGCTGGCCAAGGTGGGTCCCTACCTCAACTTCGACATGATCGGATCACCAAACTTTGGCCGATTTGTCTATGACGGCGACAACTCTGCCTTCCCGGTAGGGCCCGGAGCCGCCGAAGGTCCTGCGGGATCAGGTCAGATCGAGCAGGACTTCCACGACTACTTCGCCTCTGAGAACCTGCCTTCAGGGGAGACAGCATTCAGCGGCCGCAGCGACTACGGACCCTTCATCGCTGAAGGCATCCCTGCGGGCGGGTTGTTCACCGGCGCGGAGGGCATCAAGACGGAGGAACAGGCAGCTTTGTTCGGCGGTGTTGCGGGTATGGCCTACGACTCCTGCTACCACGCAGCCTGCGATGACACGGGGAATGTCAGCATCGAGTCTGTAGATCAGATGAGTGACGCCATAGCACACCTGACGCTTACGTACGCCATGAGCACGGTGGACGTGAATGGCGCAGGAGAACCGGTGAAGGGCAAAGGCAAAAAGGCAGACCGTTATGAGGGCAACCCCCTCGGAGGCGGAACGGAAAGCGGCGGCGGACTACATCCGGAGCATGACCACGATCATGAGCTCGCCGATCGCTGATCTCAGCGGGTAGCCGCTCAGAAGCAGGCTCCACGAAACGGTGGCGGGGCGGACCGACGGGTCCGTCCCGCCGTCGTTTGGGATGACCTCACCGGGTGCGCCGCGTGCGTCGTGGCCACGGAAGTGTGGTCAGCACAATTGCTCCCAGCGTGAGGACGGGGCCGGCGACCGTTGCCAGCGCAATCACTGTGCCCGGTGTGGGCACTAGGAGATCCAGCACCAACGAACCCACCAGCTGGCCGGCGATCATCCCCAAACCGGTGAGCAGCACCCCGAGGCTCCTCACCAACAGTGCACCGACACCGATGAACACGCAGCCCATTGGCCCGCCCACGTAGTACCACCATTCGGCGGGCAGCGGCTCACCGACGCCGGCCACGGCGATCTTCACCAGCCACGCCGCGAGCAACAGTGAGGTGCCTGCAATGAAGTTCACCAGCGTTGCGGTGATGGGAGTGCCGTAGTGCACGGCAGCGGTGCCGTTCATTGCCTGCTGGTAGCTCATCATAATGCCGGCCAGCACCGGCAGCATGAGCGGCAGCAGCAGCTCCGCCACCTGGCCGGTGCCTCCGAGGCGGGGCGATACCGCCCACACCACTGAGGCCACGGTAAGCACCACACCGATCAGGCGCATAGGGGTCACCCGCCGCCTTCCGCCCGGGCCGATCCCCGCCCGGTCCACCAGCAGCCCGCTGAGCGTCTGCCCCATCACCGCCGCCACCGTGAACAGCGCAACACCCAGCAGCCCAATGGTGAGTGACTGCGAAAAGACAAAAAGGGCACCAATCATGCCGGCGGCCAGATAGATCCGCGGAAAGCGGTGCTCCCGGATGGAGGGAAGCAGTTCCTTCAGCCCGGCACGCCCACGCGGCACGGTCAGCGAAATGATGACCATGAACACCAATCCGGTGCCGAAACTCACCAGGGCAGCCGCTATGCCGTCGTCGAGTCGTGTCCCCAACGCGCCGTTGACCCGCCCTTGAAGCGGAATTGCCACCCCGGCCAGCATGGCGAGCGGCAGGCCAATAACAGCGGGAAGGTGAGACTGGTGGGACACCCACTAACCCTATGGCAGGAAAAACTTCCGGCATGATGGTTCCATGAGCGAAGCAGCAGGAACCAACCCGACCGGCACCGACATTGCCATCCGCGATTCAATGATCCGGATTGGCCAGCTGATCAAGCTGGCAAACCTCGCCGATGACGGCGCCGAAGCCAAGGAGATGATCGAGAACGGGCTGGTCCAGGTCAACGGGGAGGTCGACGTGCGGCGTGGGCGCCAACTCCACCCCGGGGACACTGTCACGGCTAACGACGTAACGGTTACCGTGGTGCAGGGCTGAGGCCGGCAACAGTCATGCCGAGGAACTCCCGCACATGGGCCAGTTCCTGAACGCTGATGCTGTGCCACATGTTTGCGTACAACACCTTGGTGAGTTTGGTGTGTCCGTTCAGCCAGGCATGGGTGAATTCGACACGCTCTGCGGAGATGACCTGGTCCTCCTGGTCCCTGCCCCAGAAAACCGGAACCGGGTTGGCCTGGACCTCGCCATCCTTGAAGAAGCTGCTTCCCTCGTCGGGGACAACAAAACCTGACAGTCCGACGACGGCGGCAAAGTCGGTTGGCCTGTTCCGCAGCATGGACGTGGCCACTGCCATCCCCATGGAAAAGCCGAGCAGGCTGACGCTGGGATGCGCCGCTTTGACGGTGTCCAGCCAGGCGATCACCTGCCCGACGGCCGAGGTTGCCTTCTCCACGGTGTATCCGGCGTCCTGGGCCAGCGGAAACCAGGTAAACCCGGGCCCCATTGCCACCGGGGCGCGCACAGACGCGATGGTGAAGCCTTCCGGGAGGTGGTCCACAATGCTCATGAGGTCCTCCTCACTTGCCAGATGTCCGTGAAGGAGCACCAGCAGCGGAGTGCCGGCACGTTCCTCCTCCGGCCTGGACCACAGGACCACGGGCGCCCAGACAGGAGAGGACGCCGGGCCTGCGCTTGTTTCGGTGCCTGTTGTGGTGCCGGACTCGGGTGAAGACGATAATTCAGTCATAGGCACATTTTGGCACGTTGCCCTCCGCCGGGCTAAGCCAGCCTGCGGTGGCGTAGGAATCCATCCGGCTGGGTTGGAATGGTGAACCATTTTCAGGCTTCCGCTGTCCCCCATTCGGGCCGCAATGCCCGCCCGCACCCCTGGAACCGCTATGTTGCCCTGGGCGATTCCTTCGCCGAGGGCATCGGAGATCCCAGCCCGGAGAGCATGGGCGGTTACCGCGGATGGGCGGACCGCGTCGCTGAGGAACTCAGCCGGGACAGCGTGTTGGGCACCCTCCGTTCCAAGGCCGCCATCTACAACGAAAATTCTCTGAGGCACTCTAGTCGCCGTAGAACGCACTCCCGAGTGCCTCATCCAGCTGCCCGATCTCGGTCAGGAAGGCATCGTGCCCCACGGGCGAGCTGATGGTGTGCACGTCCACCGTCCCAGGCAGCGCGTCGGCGAGCACCTGGGACTGGGAGGGGACGTACAGCCGGTCCGAGTCCACCGCGGCTATAAAGAACTCTGCCCGGGTCTGCTTCAGGACTTCTGCCAGGGGCCCCCGATCGCGTGCGACGTCGTGGCTCATCAGGGCTTCGGTGAGGACCACATAGCTGTTGGCATCAAACCGGCCCACCAGCTTCTCAGCCTGGTGATCAAGATAGCTTTCCACCTGATAGCGGCCGCGCATGGCCGGATCCGGCGATCCGAAAGGTGTCTCCTCGCCCTGCGCCGCACGGCCAAACCGGTGATCCAACTCCGGCTCCGACCGGTAGGTGATATGGGCGATTCTTCGGGCGAGCCCCAGCCCCTCGACAGGGCTGGCATGTCCGTAATAGTCCCCCCCCGCGAAGAGCGGATCCAGCCGGATCGCCTGCAACTGGGCCTGAGCAAAGGCAATCTGTTCGGCCGAACTGGCTGCCGTGCACGCGATGACCGCGCAACGGGCCACCCTTTCCGGGTACATGACGGCCCATTCCAGCGCTCTGGCGCCACCCATCGAACCGCCGATGACGGAGTGCCATTGGTCGATCCCCAGCCGGTCGGCCAGCAGCGCCTCTGCCCGAACGGAGTCCCTGATGGTGACGAAAGGGAACCGCGATCCCCACGGCCGGCCCTCCGGATCCGGCGAGGCGGGCCCGGTTGAGCCGTAGCAGCCTCCCAGCATGTTGATGGAGACGGCGCAGAACCGGTTGGTGTCAACAGTCTTCCCCGGGCCCACCAGGTCATCCCACCAACCGTCCTCGCTGGAATCACCTCTGGCAACGTGGGAACTGCCGGTCAACGCATGTTCAACGAGGACCGCGTTGGTGCCGGCTGCGTTGAGTGTTCCCCAGGTCTCGTAGGCCAGAGACACATTGGGCAGGTGTCCGCCCGTTTCCAGTGAGATACCGCCGATGGGCTTCGCCTGCACTCCCGGGGACGCACCCACGCTCTGGTCCGCTTCAGCCGTTGTGATGCCTGTCATTTGAAAATGCCACCTCGAATCCGCGCTTGCAGCGAACTTCTGTCCGCCGCCTGGTCGTCACCCGGGGCACCCCGCCGCGTGAGGAGGGTTGCCGTCCAGCAAGCCGGGGCAATTGGCGCGCTTCGCGAAGCGCCGTGCTGTCACTCGTGACCTGTTCCAAGGAAACCCGAAACCCTCTTGAACCCGCAAATATGTGACCCGCTGTGAAACAGTCAATCCCCCGCAAAGATCAGGTAAGGCAACCCTTAGTCGAGACGCCCATCACAAAGTGCCAAGATGAAGCCATGCGCTTGGATCATGTCTCTTATGCCTGTGAACCCGACGGTCTCGCTGCCACCGCTGAGCGAATTTCGGACGCCCTTGGCGTCGACTTTGTGCGGGGAGGAGTCCATCCCCGTTTCGGCACGCGCAATATGATCATCCCCCTAGTTAACGGCCAGTATCTTGAAGTGGTGGAGGTTCTTTCGCACCCCGCCTCGGACAAGGCTCCATTTGGCCAGGCCGTCCGTGCCCGCTCCGAAGCCGGTGGCGGGTGGATGGGCTGGTGCGTTGCAGTGGATGACCTTATGCCCTTCGAGCAGCGGCTCGGCCGAAGCTCCGTTCCCGGCAACAGAAAGTTCCCGGATGGTCAGGAGCTGACGTGGCAGCAGATTGGCATCAAAGGGCTCATTGCAGACCCGCAGGTCCCGTACATGATCCGCTGGGATGATGGCACTGAAGCCATCCATCCATCACAGGCACGCGAAGCAACTGTGAAGCTGAACGCCCTCACCATCGCCGGGTCCTCCGACCGGGTTGCCGAGTGGCTCGGAACCCCCGCAACCCATCCGTTGGAGGACGTTGACGTGGAATGGGTTGCGCCGAACGGAACCCCTGGAATCATGTCGGTCACCTTCGAAACAGCCAAAGGTCCAGTCACAATCTGAGTCGGTTCACACCCGCGATCAGCTGCCAATACCTATGGCCGGCCCAAACAGGGCAAAGCCCACAAATCCTGCGATATCGAGCAGCGCGTGGGCCACCACCAGCGGCATCACCCGTTTGGTCCTGGTGTAGGCATAGCCAAAGATAAGCCCCATCACCACGTTTCCGATGAATGGGCCAAACCCCTGGTACAAGTGATAGCTGCCCCGAATCAGCGCTGACACCACAATGATGGCTGGTACCGACCACCGTAGGTGGCCCAACCGTTCAAACAGGTAGCCCACCACAATCACTTCCTCAAGCACTGCATGCCTGACCGCAGAGAGCACCAGCACGGGCAGCGTCCACCAGTACGTATCGAGCGCCGTGGGAACGATCGCCGTCGTCAGTCCGAGTGCGCGGCCGGCCGCGTAGACGCCTAGGGTTCCGACGCCGATAACGGCCGCCAGGCCTAGGCCCAGGCCAAAGTCCACCTTGGGGTTGGTGAAGGTGAAGCCCAGCCGGCGAAACGCCGACTTCCCCGGTTCAGTCAGCAGGAATAATACCAGCACCACCGGAACCAGGGCAAAGAAGATACTCAGCAACTGGTAGGTCAGGTCAAAGTACTGCCTGTCATCGAGAACGGGGTTCAGGCGGGTGGTCTGGGAAGCCAACGGCGCCTGGGTGAGCTTGTCGATCAGATCGACAGCGGCGTACACGGCGGACTGTCCCAGGGAAAGCCCCAACACAATCAGGATCTCCGCCGTGATCCGGCGCCTGCCGGGTTCAGGAACCGACGACGACGTCGGCTGGCGGGGTTCCAATGGTTGTGGTCCGGGCGGGTTGGCGTGCATGCTAAGTCACTTTACCGACACGAGTGATGAGGTCTCCGCGCTTACCGCTTGCAGCTTTGGTCGACGGTTAGGATTTACGGTTAGTCAGTGTCCACCGGCGGAGCAACGATGACCCTGGTTCCATGCTCCTCGAAGGCCTGCACCTCTTCCGGAGTGATGCCGGAGTCGGTGATGAGGTTGCTGAACACGTAACCGGTCATCGTGGCGAAGGACCGTTCGCCGATCTTGGAGGAATCGGCCACGATGTACGCCTTGGATGCCCTGCGTGCCACAAGGGCGTTCACGGCGGCCTCCCCTTCATCGTTGACCGTTGGGCCAACCACTGCGTCGAGGCCGTTGACCCCGATAAAGGCGAAGTCGAGGGCAACCCGCTGCAGGATAACGTCGGTGTAAGGGCCCACCAGCTCATAGGACCGGGGATTGACAATCCCTCCCGTCACCATGATTTTGATGTTGGGGCGGACGGCAAGCTGGGCGGCGATGTTGATGGCGTTGGTCACCACCGTCAGGGTGGGCTTGTTGGACGGTTCCATCAAGTCGCGGCGCATGCTGAGCGCAGAGGCGATGGCGGTACTGGTGGTCCCCCCACACAAGCCAATGACGGAGCCCTTGGGGATGAGCTCACTGGCGGCGTAGGCGATCGCGCGTTTCTGCTCAGCATGATTGTCCCGGTTGTAGCGCACCGGCAGGTCGTAGGCCACCGACTCGATGGTCGCTCCGCCCCTTGTCCTGGTCAAGAGGCGTTGGGAAGCGAGGCTGTCCAGGTCGCGCCGGGCCGTGGCTGGAGACACCGACAGCTTGCTCACGATGTCATCAACGTCCACCTGGTTGGACTCGGACAACAGGTCGAGAATGGCATTGAGCCGTTCACCTCGTTTCATCACAGGACCCTTTCAATGGTGGTGGTGCCTGGTTTGCCGGCGAACAATGTCAGGAGCCGTGCCGTTTCGGGCACCAACGCCGCACGGCCCTCGGCGACGTACTTTCGCGGGTCGACAACGTCGGGGTTGGCGTTCAGGAATGCCCGGACTGCACGGGTGAAGAAGCCGTTGAGGTGGGTGGAGACGTTGATTTTGGTCATGCCTGCGTGGATTGCCGCGGCAATTGTCCCATCCGCCACACCCGAGGAGCCGTGCAACACCAGTGGAACGGACAGTGCGTCGCGCAGCCGTGCAATCAGTTCGAGGTCCAGTTCCGCGCTGCGCTGCGTCATCGCATGTGAGGAACCGACCGCGACGGCGAGGGCATCCACCCGGGTTGCAGCGACAAAATCGGCGGCCTCCCGCGGGTCCGTGCGCACGCCCGGCGCGTGCGCGCCATCCTTGCCGCCCACTTTGCCAAGTTCCGCCTCGACATAGATACCGCGCTGATGCGCGTACGCGGCGACCCGCGCCGTGGTGGCAACGTTGTCCGCGAAGTCGAGGTGAGCGCCGTCGTACATGACGGAACCAAACCCCAGATCCACCGCCCGCATGGCCAGCTCCGGGTCCTCTGCATGGTCCAGGTGCACCGCAACCGGCACGGACGCTGCTCGTGCCACCGCCAGGGTTGCCAGTCCAATGGGCTCCAGGCCCCCGTGGTAGGCGATACAGTTCTCCGATACCTGCAGGATGACGGGTAACCCCGCCTTCTCCGCGCCTGCCACCAGGCCCTGGGCGGTCTCCAACTGGATGACGTTGAAGGCACCGATCCCGGTTCCGGCGCGGGCGGCGTCCGCCATGAGTTCGCGGGTGGATGCCAGGGTCATGATGCGTGGTCCATTTCGGTAGGTTGGCGGGTGGGGACGCTCGTCAACTCAAGGCAGGCGGTAAGGTCTGCGTGGCTGTGGTGGATCTCGCCTGCGGCCGGCATGAGGACAGCTGCTGCGGACCAGGAGGCAGCAAGCGTCAACATGGCGCGGGGATCCGTCACGCCGGCGGCGAGAACGACGGCGATCGCGGCGACGGCGGCATCGCCGGCTCCGGTTGGATTGCCGGTGAGCGGCTCCGGCAGCCGGGCATGCCAGGCGCGCGAGCGGTCGTCGGCGCTGTAGGCCCGAAGCCCGTCGGCTCCGCAGCTCACGAACAGGAGCCTGACGCCCCGGTCCAGCAGGTTGGCGGCTGCGGCATCGAGAGTGCCGATGCCCGTGGCCCCCATCAGTTCGTGGTGATTTGGTTTGAGCACGTCCGCTCCGGCGTCGGCGGCCTTCAGAAGCGCGCTTCCAGACGTGTCGATGATGCAGGGAACTTTGAACTCCGCGGCCTTCGCCACGAGGCGGGGATAGAAGTCTGCGGGTGCATCTTCGGGCAGGCTGCCGGATCCCACCAGGCAGCCTGCTCCCGCCAGCTTGTCTGCGATGAGCGCGTCCAGTGCGCTCCATTCAGAAGGAGAGAGGCGTCCGCCCTGCTCGTTGAAGATGCTGGTCTCATTGTCCGCTGTGTCCACGAAGGCCAGGCTCCGGCGGGTGGGCGCGGCAACGGGCACCAGTTCGTGGGGCACCCCGCTTGACTGCAGTTCGGCGGAAAACTCGGCGCCTGTGCCTGCTCCAGCCGTGGCGATGGCCAGGGTTGGGTAACCGGCGGCGTGAATCACGCGTGCTACGTTCAAACCCTTGCCGCCTGCGCGGCTCAGCGGAGGCGGCATACGGTGCGTGTGTCCGGCTGTGATGCCGTCAACCGAGTAGGTCAGGTCGACCGCCGGATTTGGGGTAACCGTGACCACTGGACCAGTCAGCCGGTACCCGGCCTCCGTGCCGTCGTCGCTGGTGTTCATGGGGTTTCCAACAGACCGCGGGCCCGCAGTGCGGCACCGATCAGACCGGCGTCCTGCCCCATCCGGGCAGCCAGCAGGCGGGGCCGGCGGTGGAAGGAGAGCGCATTGTCGACGGCCCTGCGCAACGGATCGAACAGTTGCTCACCGGCCTGGGCCAGGCCACCGCCAATAACCACGGCTTCCGTTCCGAGCGTCGCTGCAAGCTGTCCCACGCTGAACGCCAGAGCTGCAACCGCGTCGTCGACCACGTCTGCAGCATGCCGATCTCCTAACTGGGCCAGCTTCAGCACCTCCCGTGCCCCATCCACTGCAACACCCGAGCGCTGAGAGTAGCGCCTGGCAATTGCGCCGGCGGATCCGACAGTTTCCAGGCACCCCATGGCTCCGCAGGCGCAGCGTTCTCCACCGGGCACCTGGGCATGGCCAACCTCACCGGCGAATCCCCCGCCCTGCACCCGCTGTCCACCGCAGAACACTGCGGCAGCGATCCCGGTTCCGATGATCATGACCACCACGTCGGACAATCCCTGAGCGGCACCCAGCCGGACTTCGGCTTCTCCGGCCGCGCCGACGTCGTGCCCAAAAGTCACGGGCAGGCCGGTGATCGCGTTGACCCGCTCTGCGAACGGGTAGTCCCGCCACCCAAGATTCGCCGAAAAAACACCCACACCCCGCACTTCATCCACCAGTCCCGGGGCAATCATTCCGATGGCACCGATGGGGCGGTCCGGCCAGGCAAGCCGGTATTCATTCAGCAGCTCAACCGTGCGTTCCACCACCGCGTCTCCCGGATGGTCAACGCTGCGCGGAGTTCCAACCCGCCGAACATCCGCCAGTGCGCCGGCTGCATCCGAGAGGGCGGATTTCAGGTCGGTTCCGCCAACGTCGACGGTGAGTACTGAAGCGCCGTGGACGTTGGGCGGTGGCGCCGCTTGCCGGGGCGTGGTGGTTTCAGCGGAGGACATCGTGGCCACCTAGCCGTCGAGAATGACTGAGCGTGTCAGGTTACGCGGCTGGTCAGGGTCGAGGCCGCGGGCAAGTGCACGGTCCAGGGTGACCTTGTGCAACCGCACCAGCTCGGCGAGCGGGTGGCGCCGGGAGTGAACGAACAGGGCGCCGGTGCGTCGCACATCCCCTTCAAGTCCGTCCACGGTATTTCCGAACAGCCAGACTACCCGGCCGGGCGCCGCAATGGAGATGGGTCCGTGGCGGTATTCCATGGCGGGATACGACTCAGTCCATCCCTGAACGGCCTCGCGCATTTTCAGTCCGGCTTCGTGTGCCAAGCCAACGGTCCAGCCGGTTCCCAGGAAGGTGAACTGCTCCGCCTCCAGGAGCTCCGGCCCGATTTCCTCACGCAGCGCGTCCCGCGCATCTTCCACTGCCTTCTCCAGGTTCATGCCCAGCGAGCTGAGCAGGTAGACCAGCGCAGTGGTGGCGAACCGCGTCTGCACAACTGATCGCTCATCCGCGTACGGGAGGCCGATCACAGTGTCGGCAAGTCCGATGATGGGTGATTCAACATCCCCGATCACCGCGACCGTCGGGATGAAACCCTTGAGTTCAGTCAGGAGTTGGAGTACTTCAGTGGTGGTTCCGGACCGGGTGATCGTTACCACCGCGTCGTAGCCGCGGTTCCCCAGGTTCGGGGCCTCCGACGCCGCGAAAGCATCCGTTACTCCTTTGCCCACCGCTTCCCGCGCTGCGGCATAGCACTGTGCCATGAACCAGGAGGTGCCACAGCCCACAACGGCCACGCGCAGACCGTCCGCTGGAAGAAGATTTTCGGTGGCAGACTGCTGGAGTGCTTGGAGCCACACATCCGGCTGCGAACGAAGTTCCAGGTCCATGTAGGTTCCCGGCAGTGCCGTGGTGTGATCGATCTGCTGGGCCATCTGCGTCAAACTCCTTGTGTTTCGGTCAATCAATCATTCTTAATTCATTGTTGATGATTGTTCTTGACCATTAAGCATCTATATCAATCATAAACAGTCTAGAGGACTTTTTCCTGTATTGACCAATACTTCAGACGGAATTCTTTCGCCGTAGGTCGAACCGGCGGATCAGACGATGCGATGCCCCTTCCGCCAGACCGCGTGGGTGAGCGGGATGCCCGGCCGGTAGGCGAGATGGGTTGCGGAGGGACCCTTGAGGAGCTGCAGGTCAGCCCGATGCCCGACGACGATGGAGCCTACGGCGCGGGCGCCGTCGTCGTCCATTCCGGTTTCGCGGTGCAGCGCTAGCGCACCGCCCCAGGTCGCGGCGCGCACCGCCTCGTGGACGCTGAGTCCCATCTGCAGCACCGCCGTGGTCACGCAGAAAGCCATCGACGTGGTGTAGGAGGTGCCGGGATTGCAGTTGGACGCCAATGCGATCTGTACCCCGGCGTCCAGCAATTGCCGCCCGGGTGCCAAAGGCTGGCGGGTGGAGAGGTCGCAGGCCGGTAGGCAGGCGGCTACGGTACCGCGGGCTCCCGCACCGCCGTCCCAGGCCGACCAGGAACCGGCCAGGGCAGCAATATCACCGTCAGTCAGGTAGTTGACGTGGTCCACGCTGGCTGCGCTGAATTCAACCGCCAACTGCACTCCGTCGCCGGGGCCAAGCTGGTTTCCATGGACGCGCAGGCCCAGACCGGCTTCGCGGCACGCAGTCAGCACCTCGCGGCTCTGCTCGGGGGTGAAGGCTCCTCGTTCGCAGAACACATCGGCCCACTGCACGTAGGGCCTCACGGCGGCGAGCATCGGGCCGGCGACCAGTTGCACATAGTCGTCGGCGTCGATGCCCGCGGGAACCAGATGTGCGCCCAGGTAGGTCACTTCGTCCACGGCCGTTGCGGCGATGCGGGCGCTGCGCGCTTCGTGGTCGACGTCCAGCCCATAGCCGGTTTTCGTTTCGAGATAGGTGGTTCCTCCGGCTTGGGCCTCTGCCACGCGGCCCAGCAGCAGCCTGGTGAGGTCATAGTCGGAGGCGTTCCGCGTGGCCTGGGTGGTGACAGCGATGCCTCCCGCCGCATAGTCCTCACCCGCCATGCGTGCCTCAAACTCAGCCGTCCGGTCCCCGGCAAAGACGAGGTGCGTGTGGCTGTCTACCCAGCCCGGCAGGCAGGCGCGGCCTTCGGCGTCGTACTGATCGTCTGCCGCCGGCGCGGCTGTTGAGGCGCCGACCCAGCTGATCCTCTCCCCTTCCAGAACCACGGCGGCATTCCGTAGCACTGTGTGGTCGCGGTCCTGGGTCATGAGTTCGCCGATGTTGGTGATGAGGGTGCTCATGCGGCTCCTTTCGCAGCCTGGCCCACCTTGGCTATGGCGGCGGCAAGCAAATCCGCTGGATCGCCGAGCACTGTGTGCACCCCGCCGCGGGCAATGATCCTGCCGCCAACGACGACGGCGGTCACGTCCTGTGCCGTGGCGGTCATTGCGAGCTGGCCGGGCTCTGATCCGGCAGTGCGGGTGCTCCGCGGGTTCAGCACCATGAGGTCGCAGACCCGTCCCGGTTCGAGGCCCGGGAATTGCCTTGCCTGCGAGCGTGAGCCTGCGTCGGAGGCACTGAAGTGCAGGTTGGCCGGGGCAAACCGCCCGCGCTCCCCCGACGCAAATCGTTCGCCGTATTCAAGGGCCCGCATCTCCTGCCACGGGTCCACAACAGCGTGCTGGTCAGTGCCCAGCGCAATCTGCGCGCCGGCGCCGCGGAGGGCGGAGGCGGGCCCGATACCGTCGGCGAGGTCCGCCTCGGTGGTGGGGCACATCACCACGGTGGCTCCCGCTGAGCCAAGGGTCCGGATATCCTCGTCGGTCAGGTGGGTGGCATGAACCGCTGACAGGCGGTCGGTCACGAGACCGTGTTTGTGGAGCAGCCCGGTTGGGGTCAGGCCGGTCCGGGCCAGGCAGGCCGCATTCTCCGGCTTCTGCTCCGACAGGTGGATGTGCAGGGGCACGTCGCGGGGCAGCCGCTCCGCGATCAATGACAGCTCCTCTTCGGGCACTGCCCGGACGGAGTGCAGCGCCGCTCCCACGCTGACCAAAGAGGGATCAAACTCTCCGGCGATCGACTTTCGCAAGGATGTGAACCGGTCCAGCCAGGCTCCGGCACCGCCGTCGCTGAATCTGCCCTGTTCCGGGCTGGTTGGCTCGTCGAATCCCCCTGCGAGGTAGCAGGTGTCCAGGAGGGTGAGCCTGATACCGGCCGTCACCGCAGCCCGGGCAAGGGCGTGCTCCATGGCATGGGCGCCGTCGTCGTCAGCTGTGTACGGACTCCCGTCGGGGCGGTGGTGGACGTAGTGAAATTCGGCGACGCTGGTCCAACCGGTGACCACCATCTCCGTATAGACCGCTGTGGCCAGTTCCTCATACAGCGCCGGTGTCAGGGCGTTCGCCGCGCGGTACATTTCCCGCCGCCAGGTCCAGAACGTACCCACCCCGGAGGCGTGGGTCCGGCCCCGGAGTACCCGGTGGAATGCATGCGAATGCGCGTTGGCGGCAGCAGGGAAGGCAACCCCGTGCAGCGTCAGATCGCCTTCTCGGGGTTCCGCACCGGTTGTCACCCGTGCGACAACGCCGTTGCCGTCGAGCTCTGCGCGGACTCCGGTTTTCACCCCGTCGCTTCCGCCGAGCCAGGCCTGCTCGCACCACACAGCTCCGGGCCGCACACTTTCGTTCACAGGAGGTCTTCCAGTACGTCTGCGAGCGCAGCTGCTCCCAGGTCCGCGTCATCGCGCTCAACAAATTCTTCCGGCGAGTGGCTGATGCCGGTGGGATTGCGGATGTAGAGCATGGCGGAGGGCACGACGGCGGCCAACACTCCGGCGTCGTGTCCGGCTCCGGTGGGCAGAGTGGGCGGATTCTTCAACGTGTTCTGCAGTTGGCGCTGGAGCGCGGGATCGAAGTGAACGGTGCCGCTGAAGGATTCCTCGGTGAGCGAGACCGTGCAGCCTTCGAAGGCTGCGGTCTTCTGCGCCTGCCCGTGGATGGCTTCCACCAAGGAAGACGTGACGGCGTCCTCCGGATGACGGACGTCCAGCCAGAGGTCCACGCGGGAGGCGATGACGTTGGTGCCGCCTGGAATTGGTTGGAGCCTGCCCACCGTTGCGCGGGCATGGGATTGAGCGGCTGCCGTTTTGCGGATGGCGAGGATTATCTGGGCCGCTGCCACCATGGGGTCTGCCCGGTCTTCCATCAGGGTGGTGCCGGCGTGGTTTCCCTGGCCGCTGATGCGCAGCTTCCAGCGGCCGTGGCCAAGGATCGATGATCCCACGGCCACAGCGGAGTTGAGGTCGATCAGGGCGCGGCCTTGTTCGACGTGGAGTTCCACGAAGTCACCGATGTTGCGCAGCGCTTCATCGTCCCTGCCCAGCCGCCCGGGATCGATTCCGTTGGCACGGCTGACATCGGCAAAGGTATTTCCGTCCGGATCCACAAGGTTCCGCACTCTGTCCGGGTCGATGGCACCACTGAGGAGCCTGGACCCTAGGCAAGCGACCCCAAACCGGGAGCCCTCCTCCTCCGGAAACACTGTGACGGCAAGGGATCTCCGGGGCTGCACACCGCGCGCCTTGAGCAGGTCGACGGCGGCAAGCGCTGATGCCACACCGAGCGGGCCGTCGAATGCTCCGCCGCCGGGAACGGAGTCCAGGTGGCTGCCGGTGACCAGTGCGCCTTCGCGGCCGGCGCCGTCGTTATTGTTGTCATTGTCCCACCAGGCCCAGACGAGGCCGTTGCGGTCGGTTTCCACCTCGAGCCCGCGCTTGCCGGCTTCCACGGCGAACCATTCCCGCAACTCCAGCTCGGCATGGGAGTACACCGGCCGGGAATAGCCGCCGCGGATCGGATCGCGGCCGACGCCGGCAATCGAGTTAAGCAGGCTGCTTACGCTGTCCATGTGTTCTCCGCAATCTGTTCACGGCGTCCGCGGAAGCCTACAATTTCCATCACAACAGTTCCATCAAAGGCTTGAGGAGGCCAGGATGAGCGGACGAGTGGTGCATTTCGAGATTCCCTTCGACGACGGTGAGCGTGCGCGGACGTTCTACCGGGAGGCCTTTGGCTGGAACATTCAGCAGATGCCGGAGATGGACTACACGACGGTCTCATCCGGTCCCACGTCGGAGCAAGGCATGCCGACTGAACCGGGTTTCATCAACGGCGGAATGTTTGAGCGGGACGCCGCCTGGTCCACCACCCCGGTGATCACCCTTGACGTTGACGACATCGATGCCGCTCTGGAAACGATCAAGAAACTCGGTGGTTCCGCAGCCGTGGACAAGACCACGGTCGGAGACATGGGATTCTCCGCGTACTTCAAGGATTCCGAGGGCAACATCATGGGCCTCTGGCAAAACGCCTGACCCCTCCCCTCCTCCCGAGCAAAAGAACCGTTCAGAGGATTTCACGACGGCGACCGGATCAGAGGAGGCAGTTCCCGTCCGCTGGAGGCGGTCACCGAAGTGAACCATGGTGGCCGGAGGCCGCCTGTCGTGTAGGCGAGTTGGATTTTCTGCAGCGAGGAACGAGCCGCAGAAAATCTTTGTCGAGCCGGCGACAGGCGGCGCAGGCCGCGCAGCCGGGAAGTGGCCGCGTAAGCGACAGGCGGCCTCCGGTTTCCCAGCCACGCAACTACTCCTGCATCGGTACGCGGACCCCACGCTCACCGGCAACCTCCTTTGCCCGATCGTACCCCGCGTCCACGTGCCGGATGACGCCCATTCCGGGATCGTTGGTGAGCAGGCGTTCCAGCTTTTCGGCGGCAAGCGGGGTCCCGTCCGCAACCGAGACCTGGCCTGCGTGGATGGACCGGCCGATGCCTACGCCGCCGCCGTGGTGGATGGACACCCAGGTGGCTCCGGATGAGGTGTTGAGCAGCGCGTTCAGGAGGGGCCAGTCGGCGATGGCATCTGAGCCGTCGGCCATGCCTTCGGTCTCGCGGTAGGGCGAGGCGACGGAGCCTGAATCCAGGTGGTCCCTGCCGATTACTATCGGCGCGGACACCTTACCGTCAGCCACCAACTGGTTGAACATGACTCCTGCCTTGGCGCGGTCGCCGTAGCCGAGCCAGCAGATCCGCGCCGGCAGTCCTTCAAACTCCACCAGTTTCCCTGCAGCGTCAAGCCAGCGGTGCAGGTGGTCGTTCTCCGGGAAAAGCTCTTTGAGCGCGGCGTCGGTGACGGCGATATCGACAGGGTCTCCGGAGAGTGCTACCCAGCGGAACGGGCCCATCCCTTCGCAGAACAGCGGCCGGATATAGGCGGGAACAAAACCGGGGAACTCGAAGGCGCGGCCGTAGCCGCCCTGGCGGGCCTCGTCACGGATGGAGTTTCCGTAGTCGAACACTTCCGCGCCGGCGTCCTGGAAGCCCACCATTGCTTCCACATGACGGGCCATCGAGACCTGGGCCTTCTTGGTGAAGCCGTCCGGGTCCCCCTTCGCTTCGCGGTCCCACTCATCCAGCGAAACGCCTTCTGGCAGGTAGCTCAGGGGGTCGTGAGCGGAGGTCTGGTCGGTGACAATGTCGATCGGGATACCCCGTTTGAGCAGTTCGGGAAAAATCTCGGCAGCATTACCCACCACTCCCACCGACAGTGCACGCTTCTCCTCCTTGGCTGCCAGCACCTGCGTGAGCGCGTCCTCGAGGTCAGTCGCGACGACGTCGAGATAGCGTTTGGAGGCACGGCGCTCAAGGCGCGCCCTGTCGACGTCGACAATCAACACCGCGCCGCCGTTCAGGGTGACGGCCAGCGGTTGGGCTCCACCCATTCCGCCGCAGCCGGCGGTCAGCGTCAGTGTGCCGGCCAGGGTCGCGTCCTGCCTGCCAAACAGCTTTCTGGCGACGGCGGCAAAGGTTTCGTACGTGCCCTGCAGGATGCCCTGGGTGCCGATGTAGATCCAGGAGCCCGCTGTCATCTGCCCGTACATCATCAGGCCCTCAGCTTCGAGGCGGCGGAACTCCGGCCAGGTGGCCCAGTCGCCTACGAGGTTGGAGTTGGCCAGCAGCACCCTCGGCGCCCACTTGTGGGTCCGGAAGATGCCCACGGGTTTGCCGGACTGCACCAGCAGGGTCTCATCATCCTCAAGATCTTCGAGGGAACGCACAATGGCGTCATAGGCTTCCCAGCTGCGGGCGGCGCGTCCGGTTCCGCCGTAGACCACCAGGTCCTCCGGGCGTTCGGCCACCTCGGGGTCCAGGTTGTTCATCAGCATGCGCAGCGGCGCTTCGGTCTGCCAGCTTTTGGCCGTGATTTTTGTACCGCGCGGCGCGCGGATGGACCGTGACGGGTCGTGCTGGGTAAAGGTGCTCATGCTGTGTCTCCTGTGCTCATAGGGGCGGGGTTCAGAATGCCGGCGGCTTCGGCGGCAACCAACATGCCGATGGTCTTGGCCTGGGATTCGCTGATGCGGTAGCTGGGCACCACCACACTGAGTGCGGCCGTCACCCGGTCTCCTGTCATGACCGGGGCTGCTATCGCTGTGACGTCGGGCTCAATCCCGTTGCGGACAATGACGTAGCCGGCACCCGGCGTTCTGCCCGCCAGCACCTGGCCTGCTGCTGAGCCGTCCAGCGGGATGCTCCGGCCAACCCAGCTGGTATGCCGGACGGAGTGGGTGCCCTCCTTGACGGCAAGGTAGATGCCGTGGCCGTCGTGGGACGGGACATTGAGGTAGGTGGACTCGCCTGTCTTCCCGACGAGACGCTCCAGGGCATCCTCGGCGAGGGATACCAGGGACTCGTGGCTCAAAGCCTGTGCTCCGAGTTGAACCACACGCATACCGGGCCGGTAACCGGCGTCGTCCTTACGGACAAAACCCGTGGCCTCCAGCGTCCGCAGCAGGCGCAGCGCGGTCGAGGCAGACAGTTCCGCGTCCCGCGCAGCCTCTGCAAGGCTGACCCTCCCCCGGTCGCACACCGCCCCGAGCAGGAGCAGCGCCCGCTCCACAGTGCGGGTTGACGTGTCCGCCATTGGCTGCCTTCCTCTCTTGCTTTACAGCGCAATCTGTATTTCACTTATTGAAACGCTAATTTCATCCATTGGCAAGAGCTGGCCGGATGCAGGATCGAGACGGGGCACGGAATGAGCAGCACGGAAACCATCACAGTTGGCATCGGCGCGCTGAGCGCGGAAGACGTTGTCGCAGTCGCCCGGCACAGCCTGAAGGTGAACATCGGCGCGGATTCGATCGACGCAATGGAAGCCTCCCGCGCCGTCATCGAGGCCCTCGTCAGCGACCCCACACCGCACTACGGCGTGTCCACCGGCTTCGGCGCCCTTGCCACCAAGCACATCCCCGTGGAGCAGCGCACCCAGCTGCAGCGCAGCCTCATCCGCAGCCATGCGGCGTCGTCGGGCGCTGAAGTTGACCGCGAAGTGGTGCGCGGGCTCATGCTGAACCGGCTCTCCACCATGGCCACCGGGCGCACCGGTGTCCGTCCCGTAGTGGCCCGCACCTACGCTGCCATGCTGAACGCGGGAATTACGCCGGTGATCGGCGAATACGGATCGCTGGGGTGCTCGGGCGACCTCGCACCCCTCTCCCACATTGCGCTGGCACTCATGGGCGAGGGAGAGGTGCGCAATAACGACGGCGTGTTGTCACCAGCTGCTGCCGCCCTGGCCGACGCCGGAATCGAGCCGGTGGAACTGCGGGAAAAAGAGGGGTTGGCGCTCATCAACGGGACCGACGGCATGCTGGGAATGCTGATCCTCGCTTCCGCCGACCTGCACCTGCTCCTGCGCACCGCGGACCTTGCGGCAGCCATGAGTGTTGAGGGGCTGCTGGGAACCGACGGGGTGTTTGCCGAAGACCTGCACTCACTGCGTCCGCACCCCGGGCAGATTGTGTCGGCCGCAAATATCCGCAGTGTCCTGGCGGGATCAAAGCTGATCCGGGAACACTCCTCGGCCGAGGACAGCGCTCACCGCTTTACCCGCGTCCAGGATGCCTACTCGCTGCGGTGTGCGCCGCAGGTCCACGGAGCAGCGAGGTCCACGCTGACGCACGTGGAATCGGTTGCAGCGATCGAGCTGGGCTCAGCGATCGACAATCCCGTGGTCACGGTTGACGGTCGGGTTGAATCGAACGGGAACTTCCACGGAGCGCCGGTGGGATATGCCCTGGATTTCCTCGCGATTGCTGTTGCGGATGTGGCATCCATGAGCGAGCGGCGGACGGACAGGTTCCTCGACAAGGCACGGAACCACGGCCTGAACCCATTCCTCGCCCATGACCCGGGAGTCGACTCCGGCCACATGATCGCCCAGTACACCCAGGCCGGGATTGTGTCCGAACTCAAGCGGTTGGCAGCGCCCGCATCGGTGGATTCGATTCCGTCGTCCGCGATGCAGGAGGACCACGTCTCCATGGGCTGGTCCGCGGGGCTGAAACTGCGGCGGGCCCTTGATGGTCTTACGCGGGTTCTGGCGATCGAGATCCTCACCGCGGCGCGTGCCCTCGACATGCGCGACGGCGGTGTGCCCACGTCGCGGAGTTCACCCGCCATCCACGCAGCACGGGTCGAGTTGAGGAAGGTTGTTGAAGGACCTGCCGCCGACCGTTACCTCGCACCCGAGATCGAAGCCGCACGGGTACTGGTGGATTCAGGAGCGATGGTTGCCGCCGTCGAGCGCGTTGTTGGATTGCTCAACTAAACCCACATTGACTGCCGGAGGGTCGGTGCGGACTTCGCCCGACGGCACGCAACGGGCACCGGGAATAGACTGGCGTGATGGTCGAATCAACCGAACGTCAAAGCCACATAGCCCGCACCCTGGTCAATGCGTTCAAACCCCTCATGGAGGCGGATCCGCATGGCTTCAGGACAAAGTTCCGCAAGATGGCGGCCGACCCATTTGCCTTTTACCGCGGCAGCGCCTGCCTGTTCTATGCAGATATGGACGCCCTGGAAGACAAGTGGGCAGACGAGCGAACCAGCAGAGTCTGGATCCATGGGGATCTCCACGCCGAAAACTTCGGCACCTACATGAGCAGTACCGGCGCCCTCACCTTCGACATCAACGACTTCGACGAGGCGTACCTGGGCCACTTCTCGTGGGACCTCAGGCGGTTTGTCACCTCGCTTGCCCTGCTCTGCTGGCAGAAGGCCCTGCCGGAGGAAGCTGTCCGTGGGATGGCAGCGACTTTTCTGAATTCTTATCTGGACCAGGTTGACCACTACGCAGGAGCCGGCGGGAACGACTTCGCACTCCAGTTGGACAACACCGAGGGAACAATCCACCGTGTGCTGCAAACGGCGCGGGCGGCGCGGCGCACCGACCTCCTGGATGCAATGACCATCATCGAGGACAACGAGCGGCACTTCCGCGATGACCGGCTCACCCGCCGGCTTGACGATGCCGAGCGGGCAAAGGTCCACGAGTCCTTCGACCGGTATCTGCAGACCATCCCGGAATCCAAGAAGTCCGCCCGAGAGGTTTTCTATACGGTCAAGGACATTGTAGGGAAGAAGGGCTTCGGCATTGGAAGTGCCGGGCTGCCCGCCTACAACGTGCTGATCGAGGGTTACAACGAGGCGCAGGAAAACGACATTGTGCTGTCCTTCAAGCAGGGCAACATCGCCGCGCCAAGCCGGGTTGTCACCGACGAACGGGTCCGGGACTACTTTGAGCATGACGGACACCGGACGGTCATCAGCCAGCGCTCCCTGCAGGTGCACACGGATACGTTCCTTGGTTACACAACCCTGGACGGAGTGGGCTTTGTGGTGGATGAGTTGTCCCCGTACAAGCTTGATCTCAGCTGGGACAACCTCACCGAACCGTCCGAAATTGAGCCGGTACTTGTGGACCTGGGCCGGGCAACTGCGAAGGTGCACTGTGCCTCGGATCAGGACAGCGACCAGGACCTGGTCTCTTTCCAGACCGAGGATGCAATCTCAAACGTACTGGATGGCCGCCGCGACGAATTTGTGTCCGACATCATCGACTTCTCGATCGACTATGCGTCCACGGTTCGTGCCGATCATGCCCTGTTTGTTGACGGGTTCCGTGAAAACAAGATCGCAGGGGTGCCCTCCACCTAACGCCACAGAAGCCTTGGCGTGCTCGGCTTGATTTTTAGATTTCCCCGGCCCATGTCCTGTCGTAGGGGGCGAAGGCTTGTTCCCACCGTTCCCGCTCGGCGGCGGGTAGGGGGCCTTTGTTGATGGCGGTGGCTGCGGCTGCGAGGTTGTGTTTCTTGGACGTGCCGACGATGGCGGTCGTGACTGCGGGGGTGAAGGCTGAAAATCGTAAGGCGGTTCCGGCCCAGTCGCCGTCGGCGGGCTGAAGGCCCATGTGCTGGAGGCGGTCCCAGTAGGTTTCGCCGTATATTCCCGTGGGGCGGTGGGGGTAGCGCCACGGGGCGTTCGCCAGCGGGCGTTTAGCGACCACGCCAAGATGGTGTTCACTTGCTCGGGGCAGTATGTTCCTCAGTGAATGTTGATCGGTCAGGTTCACCGAGGTTTGAAGGATGCCGAAAACGCTGGCGTCCGCCGCCCAGGCCAGTTCAGCGTTTTCGCCGCTGTAGCCCGGGACCCTGATCTTCCCTGCGTCGCGGGCAGCGAGCAGCGCCTCGATGAGGTCTCCCTGCTGCAGGAGCGGCAGCGGGCAGGAGTGGAGGAAGACTACATCGATCATCTCCGTGTTGAGGGTTTTCAGGGCACGGTCGATGCCGCCTGTGACGGCTCCGACTGTCCAATCCCGCTGTCCGGGAACGTCGTAACCGACTTTGGTGGAAAGGACGACGCGGTGGCGATGGTGCGTGGCCAACCATCGTCCCAGCCGTTCTTCGGACGCGCCATAGCCCCGGGCGGTATCGAAGAACGTGATGCCCAGGTCAAGGGCGGTGTCCAGCAGGTCGTGCGCGTCCTTCTCGTTAAGGTCCGTGGTGTCGATGTGGCCAGCGCCGAAGCCAAGTGCGGAGACGGTGAGAGACGAGCTTCCGAGCTGTCGAAGAATCATCTGATGATACTACCCGGGGTGGGTGAAGAGATTGAGGCAGTGCGGCATCTGGCGGCGCTTCGTGACCCGGGCTGGATGGATTGGCTAAAACGGTTCACTTGTTAGCATGTCCTTGCCGGGTTCACCGACCGGGCCGGCAAGGAGAATCCCACTTGAGCGTTGCAACACCACGTCCACCAAAACCCCAGACCGTACTCACAGTTGATCGAACTGAGTGGCTCAGCCCCACCATGGTGCGCATCGTTGCCTCGGCACCATCACTGGGGCCCTTCGAAGCCAGCACGTTCACGGACAAGTACGTCAAGATCCTCTTCGCCAAACCGGAGCTGGGCCTGGTACCGCCCTACGATCTTGCAGCCCTGAAGCAGCAGCTCCAACCCGCGGACCTTCTCGTCACCCGCACCTACACCGTGCGATCGGTGGATCCCGAAACAGGGCAGTTGTCCATCGACTTTGTTGTTCACGGCGACGAAGGGATTGCGGGACCGTGGGCCGCGGCCGCCAAAGCCGGGGACACCCTTGCGGTCACCGGCCCCGGAGGTGCCTATGCGCCAGATGAATCGGCGGGCTGGCACCTGTTCGCGGGTGACGAATCCGCTCTTCCGGCTATTGCGTCAGCGCTCGAACGCCTGCCGGGTAACGCCCGGGGCGCGGTGTACCTCGAAGTGGAGGCGGAAACGGACCGGCAGTCGCTGCGGACGCCAGCCGGCGTCGTCGTCCATTGGTTGTTTCGCGCCGGCCAGCCCGCGAGTGCCGGCACTCTGGCCGATGCCATCCACAAGGCCCCGTGGCCTGAGGGCAGGGTGCAGGTCTTTGCCCACGGTGAACGGGAATCGATGAAGCTACTGCGGGATATCTTCTTCACGCAGCGCGGGCTTGACCGAAGCCAGGTATCGCTGTCTGGATACTGGGCGCGGGGCCGGACCGAGGACCGCTTCCAGGCGGAAAAACGGGAGCCGATCGGTCAGATCCTCAACTAACTCTATTTTATGTGTGCACACGTATGCACATAAAGTGATAACGTCGGAGTCTACTTTCGAAGAGGAGTCCGGCGTTGCTCACAGTCCTCAGGGAGCCCACCTACCGCAGGCTGTTTTCGGCCCAGATTGTCGCGCTGCTTGGCACCGGCCTGCTGACCGTTGCCCTTGGCCTGCTGGCCTTCGACCTTGCGGGTGGCCAGGCAGGAGCTGTGCTAGGGACCGCTCTGGCCATCAAGATGCTGGCCTACGTCCTGGTGGCTCCGGTCATGGCAGCCCTGGTGGAAAGATTCGCACCAAAGGGCGTGTTGATCTGTGCCGATCTGGTGCGTGCCGGGGTGGCGCTGTCACTTCCCTTCATCGATCAGACCTGGCAGATCTATGCTGCAGTCTTTGTGCTCCAATCGGCCTCCGCAACCTTCACACCCGCCTTCCAATCACTCATCCCGCGGGTGCTCACGCGGGAGAGGGACTACACCAGTGCAATCAGCCTGTCCCGGCTTGCCTATGATCTTGAATCGCTGATCAGTCCCCTCCTCGCAGCCATGCTGCTGACCGTGATGGCCTATAACAATTTGTTCCTCGGCACTGTGGCGGGGTTCGTGTTCTCGGCAATCCTGGTTGCCGTCACCAGACTTCCGGGCACTTCGCCCGGGGTTTCGCCGGGATCCCTGCTGCATCGAACCACCCTCGGCACAAGGATTTTCCTCCGCGAACCGCCGCTCCGGGCCCTGGCCGCGCTGAACCTGGTGGTGGCCTGTGCAACGGCCCTGGTCCTGGTCAATACGGTGGTCTATGCGCGGGACATTTTTGCATTGTCCAATGCCGACGTCGCCATCGCGTTGGCCTGTTACGGCTCAGGCTCCATGGTGGTGGCGCTGTCCACGCCATGGGTGCTTGAGCGTGTGAAGGAAAAAACTGTCATGCTCGCCGGCGGTCTTCTTCTGCCGCCCTCCCTTGGCGCGGCCGCCCTCATTGTGTGGGCCGAACAGTCATGGCCTCTGCTCCTTCTCACGTGGGTGGTGCTGGGGATGGGAACGTCCATGATCAGTACGCCCTCAGCGCGGCTGCTGCGCCGCCATTCCAACGACGTCGACCGTTCGTTTGTCTACACGGCGCAGTTTTCTCTCTCGCACGCCTGCTTCCTGATCTCCTATCCGCTGGCTGGCTGGTTGGGCGCGGCTGCGGGACAGCCGGCCGCCGCCGGCGCGTTGGGTCTGGTGGCTACACTTGGCACTGTGGCGGCCATCAGGCTCTGGAAGGTTCGCTCCACGAATGACGCGGTATCTCCACAAGACCTCAAGGAAAGTGTGCCCAGTGAACAACGCCGAACCGGTTCCTGAGTCCAGCCTCCACCACCCGGAGCCGCCGGACGGTGCCCGACTGGACACGGCATCATCGGTTTTCCGCATGCTTGCCGACCAAACCCGCCTGCACATCCTCTGGCAGTTGACGCAGGGACCGTCCGACGTCGGTACCTTGGTGGAGCGCACCGGAGCCACCAGAACTTCCGTCAGCCAACATCTTGCCAAGCTGCGGTTCAGCGGTCTGGTCACCACCCGCAAGGAGAACCGGCATGTGGTGTACAGCATCGTGGACGGCCACCTGGCCCGGCTGGTGGTTGAAGGACTCAACCACGCTGACCACCGGGTCACTGGTGAACCGTCCCACGATTAGCCGCTAGACCGTCACCGGCTGGCGCTGCTCCGCAGACAGCACCGCACGGGTGCTCGATTCAGGCCGCAGATCCAGCCGCCGCAGCAGTTGGGCATTGAGCGCCACCACAATCGTGGAGACGGACATCAGCACCGCCCCCACCGCCATGGGCAGAACAAATCCAACCGGGGCCAGCACACCTGCCGCCAGTGGCACCGAGATCAGGTTGTACCCTGCCGCCCACCAGAGGTTCTGCTTCATTTTGCGGTAGCTGGAGCGGGAGAGTTCGATGACGGAGAGCACCGACCGTGGATCGTCGCTGGCCAGGATCACACCCGCGGAGGCAATCGCAACGTCGGTGCCGGCTCCGATGGCAATGCCGACGTCGGCCTGTGCCAAGGCAGGAGCGTCATTGACGCCGTCGCCCACCATGGCCACCTTCCGGCCTTCCTGCTGCAGTGAGGTGACCTTTTCTGCCTTGTTCTCCGGCTTCACCCCGGCAAACACCCGGTCAATCCCGAGTTGAGCGCCAACGGACTGCGCAACGGCCTCGGCATCACCGGTGATCATGACCACCTCAACCCCCAGCGCGTGCAGCGCGTTCACCGCCTGCCGCGATTCCTGACGCACCTCATCTGCCAGGCCCAAGGCTCCAATCACCTCACCGTCGCTGAGGACGTGAAGGATGATGTCGCCGTCGTTCTTCCAGCTTTCGGTCTGGCTGAGAGGTTGCGCCCGGTGACCGTCAAGCATGGACGGGCCACCGACGCTTACCGTGTGTCCGTCCACCGTGCCGGCGACGCCAACAGCTGTGGACGCCTGAAACTCCGATGCCCGTGAAATCCGGACTCCACGCGATGCGGCGGTGGACACAATGGCACGCGCCAAGGGGTGTTCGCTGTCGGCTTCCACTGCAGCGGCGAGCGCAAGTAGCTCATTCTCCGTATGGCCCGCCGTGGCCAGGACCTTCGAAACCACGGGCTCGCCCTTGGTGAGCGTTCCGGTTTTATCGAAGAGCACAGTGTCCACCGTGCGCATGCTCTCCAGGGCCAGCCGGTCCTTGACCAGCACTCCACCTTTGGCTGCCCGTTCCGTCGCGATTGAGACCACCAGCGGAATGGCCAGCCCGAGTGCGTGCGGGCAGGCGATGACCAGCACGGTAACGGTTCTGATAACGGCGTCGTCAGGATTGCCGAGGAGCGTCCAGGCCAGCGCCGTGATCACGGCGGCGCCAAGGGCAAACCAGAACAGCCAGCCGGCTGCGGTGTCAGCGATGCGCTGTGCGCGGGAGGACGATCCCTGCGCCTGGGCCACCAAACGCTGGATTCCAGCGAGCGCGGTGTCGTCCCCCACGGCAGTAATTTCCACCCGGAGCGCATTGTCGGTGGCCACCGTTCCGGCAACCACCTGGGCGCCCGGCCCACGGCTGACGGGCCGCGATTCACCGGTGATCATGGACTCGTCCACATCGCCGGTGCCAACAGTAACGCGGCCATCGGCCGGAATCCGCCCTCCGGGACGCACAACGACGACGTCCCCCACCTCAAGCTCGGACGGAGCCACAATGACGACGTCGTCCCCCTGCACCCGCTCCGCCTGATCCGGAAGAAGTGCTGCCAGCGATTCGAGAGCCGACGACGTCTGCGCGAGCGACCGCATTTCTATCCAGTGCCCCAGCAGCATAATCACGATCAGCAGCGCGAGCTCCCACCAGAAATCAAGATCATGGTCCAGCAAACCGAGGTTGGCACCCCAGGACGCGAGGAAGGCGACAGTGATGGCCAGCGCAATGAGGAGCATCATTCCGGGCTTGCGTGCCTGAAGCTCACTGACCGCTCCGGTGAGAAACGGCCTGCCGCCCCACAGATACATCACGGTGCCAAGGATCGGGGAAACCCATTGGATCAACGGAGTCTCCGGAAGCGTGTAGCCAATAATCGTGGAAAACATCATGCTGAAACCCACTACCGGTACGGCAAGCACAAGCATGATCCAAAACAGCCGGCGGAACCCGGAGACGTGGTCGGAATGATCGTGGCCGGAGTGATCGTGGCCGGAGTCCGAATGATCCTGGGCGCTGCCGCTGTGGCCGCTGTGGCCGCTGTGAGAGCCAGGAAATGCACTGGTCTGAGGGCTGGGTTGCTTGGTCATACCATGGAAGTTATACCCCATAGGGGTATATGTCAAGCATTTGTTTTTACCCTAGGGGGGTATGGTCTGATAGCGTGAATGAGATGCTCGAAAAACCGGGAGAGGAGGCCGCTGTGGGCAGACGCAGAGCACTGCGCAGGCTGCTGCAGCTGCCCCGCGCCGCAGTGCTGTTTGCGGGCATTACCTCAGTCATTGTGGGCATCCTTGGGATGCACATCTGGATGGGTGGCCATGGCGGTTCGAGCCCCCATCTCGCCGCTGCGTCCGCGCAGGCCCCGGTTGGCGCAGGGCAGGCCACGGACCATCCGGCGTGGTCGGCTTCCGCCGCGAATCCAGAGTCCGACGACGCTGCCGCCCACCACGTGCCGGCCGACTCCCCCTCCGCGAACCACGGGTACGGCCACGCTGTCGCCTCTGGTGCCGCGGTCGCGGACGGAGACGGTATAACAAACGCTGCGCACTGTGCCGGGTTGTGCGGAGCCGACATGGAAACGATGGCCGGTATGTGCCTCATTGTCCTTCTGGCGGTCTCACTGCTTGCCTGGCTTATGCTGGCGGGCGGTCGCCGTCGTGTGGGTCCGCCAATACAGACCCGCGTGCACAGGACGGCCCAGGCGACCATCCCGTAGCACTGGCAGGCTGCGGGGCCACCTCAAGCGACGCCCCGACCACAGGCCAATCCCAAAGCAGCACACAGTCAACCCACAATGACGCCGATGTGTCCTTTGCGCAGGGCATGATCCCGCATCACCAGCAGGCCGTGGAGATGAGCGATATCCTCCTGGACAAGGATGGAATTGATCCACAGGTCACTGAGCTGGCAACGCGGATCAGGAGCGCCCAGGCCCCCGAAATTGAGACCATGACCGCGTGGCTGGAATCCTGGGGCGAGCCGTTGGAGGCGGCGGGCATGGCGCAGAGGGCCACGACATGGAAGGCGCAGAGGAACCAGCCGATGCCCAGGGCATGATGGCGGAGGAGAAGGTGGCCGAGCTGGATGCAGCCGACGGTGCCGGCGCATCCCGGCTCTTCCTCTCCGGAATGATTGAGCACCATGAGGGTGCCGTTGACATGGCCCGACAGCAGATCGATGGAGGCGCCGATCCCCAGGCAATCGAACTCGCGGAAAACATTGTGGCAACCCAGCAGGCGGAAATCGACGAGATGAACGCCCTCCTGAGCGATCTCTAACCCCGGCGCATCATCGACGCTTCCGCAGAAAAGGTTGGGATCCGGAACCACAAATTCCAACAATCTCTGCGGGAGCGTCAGGCGGGTGGAATCGGATTTCAGCCGGTGTGCGCCACCACTGTTGGTGATCCGGGCTTCCGCTGCAGGTAACGCATCACCGGCTCGGCGACGCGGGCTGCAACCGGGCCAATGATTGCCATGATGAGCACATAAGCTGTGGCGAGCGCAGCCAGCTCACCTTCGACTGCCCCCGAAGCTACTGCCAGCCCGGCGATCACAATCGAGAACTCCCCACGCGCGATCAACGCGGCTCCGGCGCGGGCGCGGCCCAGCTTTCCAACTCCCTGCCGCCGCGCCGCCCACCAGCCCGTGGCGACCTTGGTCACCGAGGTGATGACGGCCAGCAGCAGTGCATAGCCGAGGACCGGCGGGATGGTGGACGGGTCGGTGTTGAGGCCAAACACCACAAAGAAAATGGCGGCGAACAGATCGCGCAGCGGTTCCAGCAGACGCGATGCGTTGGTGGCGGTCGCCCCGGAGATCGCGATGCCCAGGAGGAATGCGCCCACCGCCGCCGATACCTGCATGGCGGCCGCAACACCCGCCACCAGAAGTGCCGCACCAAGGACGGTGAGCAGGAAGACCTCACGGTCCTTGCTGTCCACCACCGCTGAGACTGCGTTACCAAAGCGCAGGGCAATCACCAGCACAATGGTCACCACCACCAGCGCTATGCCAACCGCCTGCAGGCCACCGGCAAAACTGACCCCCGCCAGGACTGTGGTCACAATGGGAAGGTAGACCGCCATCGCCAGATCCTCGAACACCAGCAGGGACAGAATCACGGGGGTTTCCCGGTTGCCGAGACGGCCGAGATCGGTCAGGACCTTGGCAATGATGCCCGACGACGAGATGTAGGTAACCCCGCCCATCACCAGCGCCCCAACGGGACCCCAGCCAAGCATCAGAGCCACCAGTGCACCAGGGGTGAAGTTCAGAACAATATCGAGCACTCCGGCAATCCAGGATTGCTTCAGGCCGGTCACCAGTTCCCCTGCGGTGTACTCCAGGCCCAGTAAGAGAAGCAGCAGTATCACACCGATCTCGCTGGCGATCTCACTGAAATCCTCAAGCCCGTCCAGCTCAATAAACCCGCCGTGCCCAAAAAAAAGTCCGCCCAGTAGATAGAGCGGTATGGGCGAAAGACCAATACGGCCGGCCAAACGACCCAGGATTCCAAGCGCAAAAAAGACCGCGCCCAGTTCGATCAGGACCAGTGCGCTGCTGTTCTCCACCGGCCCCTCAGCCGCCGCGGAGAATCTTGGCTGCGGCGTCCAAACCTTCGGAGGTTCCGACTGCCACCAGCAGGTCTCCCGCGGTCAGATTGAAGTCCGGAGTTGGTGAGGCCTGGACCTGGCCAGCCCGCAGCACAGCGACCAGCGAGACACTGGTGCGTGTACGCATTCTGGTGTCCCCAAGTTTGCGGCCATCGAAGGGTGACCCGGCATCGACGAGAAACTGCCGGGTGTTCACCCCCGGGAGATCCCGATGGTCCTCCGTCAGTTGCGCCACCAATTGGTGGGCCCCCAGCAGATTGCCCAGCGTGGTCGCCTCATCGGACGTCAAAGGAATGGATGCAAGGCAGGCGTCCGGATCGTCGGATCTGGAAATGATGAGTTCGGTTTCACCATCGCGCTGTGTCACCGTACCGATCCTTCGTCCGGAGTTGGTGACGATGTCTTTCCGTACCCCGATCCCGGGGAGTGGTGTCTCTTCGACCTTCATGATTCCAGTCTAATCCTGCGGGTATCAGTGAGCGTCGGACGAACTGTGCGCCGTTGGCGAACTGGTCCCCCGCGGGTCGTTGGAATGCAGGTCCGGTTCAAGGTAGATCACGGTTGCAATGGGCACCGCTTCACGGATCCGGTTCTCGGCATTGTTGATCTCTTCGGCAATCTGCTCTCCGGTCTCGCCGTCGGCCACTGAAATCTTGGCAGCCACCAGCAGCTCCTCAGGACCAAGGTGGAGGGTTTTCAGGTGGATGATCCGGGCAGGGTCGCCTTCACTAAGCGCTGCCTCGATCTTGGCGACGTCGTCTTTTGTGGCTGACTCGCCGAGCAGCAGCGATTTGGTTTCCAGTGCCAGGATCACCGCGATTGTGACAAGCAGGACACCGATCATGGCCGTGCCCAGTGCATCCCAGAAGCCGTCACCGGTAATCAGCGTCATGGACACACCGAACAACGCAAAGACGAGTCCCAGCAGCGCGCCGAGGTCTTCGAGCAGAATAACGGGCAACTCCGGAGACTTCGCTGTTTTGACAAACTGGACCCAGCTTTGCTTGCCGCGCACGTGGTTGGACTCAATGATGGCGGTGCGGAAGGAGAAGGTTTCCGCGACGATTGCCCCGACAAGGACCGCGAGTGGCACCCACCAGAAGCCCCCTTCGATGGGATGCGGATCCTGCCACTTCTGGTAGGCCTCGTACAGCGCAAACAGTCCACCGACGCTGAAGAGCACAATCGACACGATGAAGGCGTAGATATACCGCTCGCGGCCATAGCCAAACGGATGCTGTGGGCTTGCCTGACGCGCGGCGCGCTTCCCGCCCACCAGCAGCAGAACCTGGTTCCCAGCGTCGGCGATCGAGTGGATGGCTTCCGCCAGCATTGAGGATGACAGCGTCAGGAAGTAAGCAATGAACTTCAGAACCGCAATGACCGAGTTGGCGATCAACGCCGCGACTACTGCTTTGGTACCGCCACTGGCAGCCATGATTTTCCGTTTCGTCAGGTGGTGAACTCCGGAGGGAGGCAGGAAGTCTCCCTTGGATACGCTACAAGACGGTGACGGATGCTCACAGTTCCGGTCCGTCGTGACACGCGAAAACAACCGTTTGAAGCCGCTTAGGGGGACGGTCTGAGAGCTGCATTCAGGTGGAGGTCTCCGGCGTCGTCCTTTGTGATGAGATCCGCCGCCAACTCCGCAATTGCCGACGACGTCTGGAATCCGTAGCCACCCTGGCCCGCCAACCAGAAAAAGCCTGGCGCCTCCGGGTCAAACCCCACCACGGGAATTCCGTGTGCCGCCTGCGTGCGCAGCCCGGTCCAGGACCGCTGTACACCGGTGATGGACAGATTGGTCACCGTGTTCAGCTTCGCGATCAGTGCTTCAACGTCTTCGGGGCGGGGCTTTGCGTCTTCCGGGACATTGGGTTCAGACTCGGCCGGGGACACGAGGACACCGAGCCCTTCCCTGCGGAAATAGAACGCGTCATCCGCTGCTGCCACCATGGGTGCCTGGGGATCGGGCTGGTTTTCGACATGCACGACGGCGGCGGTCCGCCGATAGGGCCGCAGGCCTTGCGTGCGCACCCCGGAGACGACCGCGAGTTCGTCCGCCCAGGCCCCCGCCGCATTGACGACGACGCCAGCATGGATCGCGTGCGCGCCGGCACCGACATTCCAGCCGGTGGCCAGTTGCTGGACGGAGTGCACCCGTGAGCCGGTGAAAATTCGAGCGCCGGCGGCCTCGGCGGTGCGTCGATGGTAGTCCAGCAACGCATCCGTGTCCGTCCCCACCGAGGTTGTGTCCAGGCCTGCGGCGTCGAAGGACGCCGGCTTGAGCTGCGGACACAATTCCAGCGCCTCTGCGTGGCTGATGCGCTGCATGGAACCGCTGGCCTTCGTCTCAACGTCAGTTTCAGAACCGATCAACATGAAACTGCGTGGCGTCAGAATGGTCTGAGTGAGCTGTTGCTCGAAGGCGCGGATTATTTCGAGCGTTCTCACAGTGAGGGCCCGGACCGGTGCCGGGCCGTAGCTCGGAATGAGCTGCCGGGCGGACCGGGAAGAGGTGTGGTAGCCGAGCGCCTGTTCGGCTTCCATGAGGATGACGCTGCAACGTACGGCCAGTTCAGAGGCAAGCGACAGTCCAGCGATTCCGCCGCCCACAATCAGTACATCTGCGTTGAAAGCCATGGGAAAACTCTAGCCCGAGTTGCCTGCGATCCGGATCTCCACGCGACCGCAAGCGGCCTTGGTCGATCACCGAAGGCGCGGCGCTGATCGCCTCGGTCGACCACTGAAGTGCCGGCTACCTCTCGAATCTGTCAGCTGGCTGAGGCGCGGGCGGCCACAAACGCCTGCACGCAGGCTTCGACGTCCTCATGGCTGTGAGCGGCAGAAAGCTGCACGCGGATGCGGGCAGCCCCCTTGGGAACCACCGGATAGCTGAAGGCCGTGACGTAAACTCCGTGCTCCAGCATGCGGTCGGCAATCTCCGCCGCCATGACAGCGTCACCGAACATCACCGGGATGATGGCATGTTCCCCGTCGAGTAGATCGAACCCTTCCTCAGTCATGCGGCCCCTGAACAGCACCGCATTGTCAACAAGCTGTGCGCGCAGCTGGGCGCTGCCCTGCACCAGGTCAAGCGCTGTGAGCGTTGCAGCCACGATGGACGGGGCCAGCGAATTGGAGAACAGGTACGGGCGGGCGCGCTGGCGGAGAATGGCCACAATCTCGGCGCGGCCGGACACATAGCCGCCGGATGCGCCGCCCAGGGCCTTCCCGAACGTTCCGGTGTAGATGTCCACCCGGTCCGAGACTCCGGCGTGTTCCGGGGTGCCCGCACCGGTGGCACCCATGAAACCCACAGCGTGGGAGTCGTCCACCATCACCATGGCGTCATACTGCTCGGCAAGATCGCAGATCGCCTTCAAAGGGGCAAGGTATCCGTCCATGGAGAACACGCCATCGGTAACCACCAGCCGTCGGCGGGCACCGGAAGCCTCCTTGAGTTTTGCTTCAAGGTCGCTCATATCCCGGTTGGCGTAACGGTACCTTTGGGCTTTGCTGAGCCGGATTCCGTCAATGATGGAGGCGTGGTTCAGCGCGTCGGAAATGACGGCGTCCTCCGCGTTCAGCAGGGACTCAAAGACACCGCCATTGGCATCGAAACAGGAGGAAAACAGGATGGTGTCCTCAGTTCCCAGAAACTGCGAGACCCGGCGTTCAAGGTCAAGGTGCAGATCCTGAGTTCCGCAGATGAACCTGACCGAGGCCATGCCAAATCCGCGCTCATCAAGGGCCCGCTTGGCGGCGTCGATGATGCTGCGATGATCGGCAAGGCCAAGGTAATTGTTGGCACAGAAGTTGAGCACGTCCTTGGCCTCCCCTCCGCCGACCCCGGCACGGATGTGGCTGGACTGTGGCGAGGCAATGGTGCGCTCATGCTTGAAGAGGCCGGCGGAACGGATGTCCTCAAGCTCTGCGGCGAGCTGTTCCCTGGTTGATGTAAACAACGTGAACTCCTTAGTGTCCTGAGAATCCGGTCCAGTCAAGTACCACTTTGCCACTGACTCCGTTGCGGGCAATGTCAAAGCCCTTTTGCCATTCGGCGGCGGGAAGCTGGTCGGTGACCACCGAGGACACCGCTGCGTGAAGATTGGCGTTTGACTGCAGCATGGCACTCATCGCATACCAGGTTTCAAACATCTCCCGGCCGTAGATGCCCTTGAGCGTAAGCATATGGGTGACCACTTTGCCCCAGTCGATCGTGATGTCCTGCGAGGGCAGTCCGAGCATCGCAATTCTGCCACCATGGTTCATGTTGTCGATCATCTCCGGCAGTGCCGAGGGATGGCCGGACATTTCCAAACCGATGTCAAACCCCTCCCGCATCCCCAACTGGCGTTGTGCCTCGTCGATGCGCATCCTGCTCACGTCAATGGCAAGATCCGCCCCGACGGCGCGGGCCAGGTCCAGCCGCGGCTGGGACACATCCGTAATGGCGATATTCCGGGCGCCGGCATGACGCGCGACGGCGATTGCCATGAGGCCGATTGGTCCGGCCCCCGTGATGAGGACGTCCTCCCCCACCAGGGGGAAGCTCAGCGTAGTGTGGACGGCGTTGCCGAAGGGGTCAAAAATTGCACCCAGTTCAGGCGTGATTCCCGCATGGTGCACCCAGACATTGGTTTCCGGAATCACCACATACTCAGCGAATGCGCCGTCTCTCTGCACACCAACGCTGACAGTCCGGATGCACATCTGGCGGCGGCCGGCGCGGCAGTTGCGGCAGATCCCGCAGACAATGTGGCCTTCCCCGGACACCCGGTCCCCCACCCGAACGTCATGGACGCCGTCCCCCAGCCCGACTACTTCGCCGTAGAACTCATGACCCGGGATCAGCGGCGTCTCAATGATCCCCTGTGCCCACGAGTCCCAGGACTCAATGTGAAGGTCGGTGCCGCAGATACCCGTGGTCATGACCCTGACCTTGACTTCGCCGAGACCCGGCACGGGCTCCGGCCGGTCCACCAGTTCGAAGCCGGGATGTGCCCCGGATTTATAGAGCGCCTTCACTCAAAGATCCTTCCGTGCAACGGACAGCAGCGGCGTTGTGCGCCATCTACTGCGAAGATGCTTGTGCTGCGATGACAGCCGTGGTCAGCGTATCAGCGGCACGCTCAGCCCTGAAAGTTCAACTGGAAGCCAGCCGTGAGCTCTCCGCCCGGGCCGGTTGTCCGGCGATGAAGTAGTGGACCAGTGCCGGGTCGAGCGCTGGAACGGCGCGTGCGCCGCCGTCGTTCCTTAATGACTCAGTGGCGAGGATGCCAGCGGCCACGGCCTGCCGTGCGGCCACCGGGCTGGTGGCCGTCTCCCCGCCGCGGACGGCGAAGTTGAGGAACTCGGCAATCATCAGCGGATCGGCCCCGCCGTGTCCGCCGTCGCCGTCCTGGATTTCGACCGTTAGATCCGGCACGGCGTAGCCACCGGTACTGCGGGTATTCCAGACCTTGATGGTCTCCCCCGGCCCATCGCCGAAGTTCTCCAGCCGGCCGGCTGTGCCGATGACGGTGTAGTTCCGCCAGTAGTCGGGTGTGAAGTGACACTGCTGGTAGGAGGCGAGCACACCGTTGTCCAGCTCCATCTGCATCATGGAAATATCCTCGATGTCGATGACCGGATTCAGATCCGTCTGGGCGAGCGGCGGCCAGTTGTCGGCCGAGAAGGTGTCCCACATAGTCCGGTCGGAGTTATCGCGGCGGCTGGTCACCTGGCCATAGACGGCAAGCCTGCCCATCGCCGACACGCGGCTGGTGTAGCCGCCGGCCAGCCAGTGGATCACGTCAATGTCGTGGGCGCCCTTTTGGAGCAGCATGCCGGTGGTGTGTTTCCGTTCGGCGTGCCAGTCTTTGAAGTAGAAGTCGCCGCCGTTGCCCACAAAGTGGCGGCACCAGATGGCCTTGACCTCGCCGATCAAACCACGGGCAATGAGGTCGCGCATCTGCGTGACCACGGGCATGTGGCGCATGTTGTGGCCCACATACACACGGGTACCGTTCTCAAAAGCTGTCTGGAGAATCGAATCGGCTGCCTCCAGCGTCACATCGAGCGGCTTCTCACAGAACGTCGGGATGCCGGCCCTCAAGGTCTGGACGGCGACGGCGGCATGCTGGTTATCCGGCGTGGTAACGAGCACAGCGTCGAGGCCGGCACCCAGCAGTTCGTCCAGGTTTGCTGTCACGAGGGCATCAGGGAGAACGGAACGCGCTGCGGACCGGCCCCGCTCGCTCACGTCACACACGGCGGTAACAACCGAGCCTTGTCCGGGATTGTGGGCATGGCGCCAGAGCCCCGCCCGGATACCGAAACCTACAATTCCTACTTTGAGATCGGTCACGTTGTACTACCAGCTTTCTGCGGATGATGAGTCATGGTTCAGCCTTTCAGTCCGGCATGGGCCAGGCCCTCAATGACCCGGCGCTGCATGACGATAAATAGGATGATGATGGGAAGCATGGCCATCAGTGATGCCGCCATCATGGACGGATATTCCACGCCGTGCTCGCCCTGGAAGGTGGCCAATCCCACCGATACGGGCATCTGGTCCTGGGCTGTGGTGACAATCAGCGGCCAGAGCAGAGCGCCCCAGCAGTCGATGAGCGTAATGATCGCCAGTGCGCCGAGACCTGGTTTGGCGAGCGGGAGCATGACCTGCCAGAAGATCCGGAAGGGTCCCGCACCGTCGATCCGTGCAGCCTCCTCAAGTTCATTCGGAAGGCCACGGAAGAACTGGCGCATCATGAAAGTTCCGAAAGCGCTGACCAGGCCCGGCGCCACCAGGCCCGGCATCGAGTTCAGCCAGCCCAGGTTGTTCACAATCTGGTACTGCGAAATAAGCAGGAGTTCACTGGGAACCATGAGGATGGACAACAGAATGCCGAACAGAATGCCGCTTCCCTTGAACCGCATCCGGGCAAACGCGTAGCCTGCGAGCGCGGAAAATGCCACCTGCGCTGTGGTGCGGATCAGACTGAACTGCACGGTATTGGACATCTGCTCGGCGAACGGGATCGAGGTGAAGACCGCAACATAGTTCTCCAGGCGGAAGGCAGAGGGAATCCACTGCGGAGGAATGGAGAGCACCTCGCTGTTGGTCATCAACGAGGCCATGAGCTGGTAGATGAAGGGGAATACCATCACCAGTCCGCCGACCCCGAGTACCACGTAGGCGCCCGCATTGGAGGCGTACCGCCGTCGTCCGTTGTGTAGTGTCACCGTGGTGCTAGGCATACGTCACCCACTTCTTCTGGAGCCGGAACTGGAGGAAGGTCACCAGCGCGATCAGGACGAGAAGCAACAGGCCGATAGCGGCCGCATATCCCTTGTCGTTGGCGATGAACGCTTTGTCATAGAACAGGTAGACCAGGGTCTGGGAAGCCTGGGTGACCGGGTTTCCCGCACCGAGCATCACAAACAGCAGGTCGAAGACCTTGAAGCTGCCAATCACCGTCATGACGGTGACAAAGAAGATGCTGGGCGTGAGCAGCGGCACGGTAATCGCGCGGAACTGTCTCCAGGGACTTGCACCGTCCAGTTCCGCTGCCTCGTAGATTTCCGTTGGAATCCCTTGCAGCCCTGCGCCCAGGATGATCATGTTCATTCCGAGCGAGGTCCAGATCCCCACCAGTGCGACGGCGATGATCGCCACTCCCGGTGTGGCCAGCCAGTACGGCCCCTGGATCCCGACCGTGGAAAGGAGGTAGTTGATGATACCGAAATCGCCGTTGTACATGATCCGCCACACAATGGATACTGCCGCCGGCATGGTGATCACCGGCAGGAAATAGAGTGTGCGAAAGAGTCCCTTGAACCGCAGGCCCGGTCGGTTGATGAGCCCTGCCAGGTAGATTGCCACCGGGATGGACAGCAGCGACACCCCTGCGTAGACTACGGTGTTCATCAGTGCGCCGAGGACGTCGGCATCCGAGACAAGGCGTCGGTAGTTCTCCAGCCCCGTCCAGGTGTTTCCACCGAAAGCGCCCCACTCAGTGAAGCTGAAGTAGACCGACTGCGCCATGGGCCAGAGGAAGAAGATTCCAATCCCCAGGAATGTGGGGAGGATGAACAGCCAGGGGGCAACGCCGTCGTTCTTTGATCTGCCACGGCGGAGCCCGCCCCCGGGGCCGGACGGAAAGGCCGTCCGGCCCCGGGATGACGTGCGGTTGATCTGGGACAGGGCCATCAGATTATTCCTTGCTCAGTGATTCATTCATCGCCGCCGCAAGTTCAGCGCCTGCTTCCTCAGCGGTCTTGTTACCGGCCCACAGGCCGGAGAGGATCTCTGTCTCCAGTGCATTCCATTCTGCGGTGTTTTTCGAGATGGGGTAGGAGACGGAGTATTCGGCGGCGTCGAGGAATACCTGAAGGTTCCACTGGGGGTTGGACTCGGTCCACGCGTCCTGCGAGCCGTTGAAGGCGGGAATCACAGCACCGGATTCGGCCCAGGCCTGCGCTGCTTCCTCGGATCCCAGGAAAGCCAGGAACCTGGACGCTGCCGCCTTGTTCTCACTGTCGGCGGAGACCACGTTGGCAAGGCCGTGGGTGACGTTCGCGGCCTGCTCGCCCTCGGGAAGAGGCGCGACGTCGATCTGGTCCTTGAACTCGCTGTCCATGAAGGCGGGAACCATGTAGGAGGGCGAGTACATCATTGCCGCTTTACCGGAGGCGAACCATTGGCTTCCCGCTGTATCGGTGAGCTGTTCGATGGTGGGCGAGGATCCGTTGGCCATGGTCTGCGCAATGAAGTCGAGGCCTTCGATGGTTTTCGGATCGTCATAGCCGGAGGTGGTGCTGTCTTCGGAGATGACCCAGCCGCCGGCCTGCGGCACCGTGTTGTACCAGGAGGCCTGGCCATCGGTATCCCACGCGGTTCCGAAGATACCCTCGTCGCCGAGCGTGTCGCTGATGGCCTTGGCCGTGGTGGTGAATTCCTCCCCGGTCCAGTCTTCCGTGGGGTAGTCCATGCCAGCCTGGTCAAAGATTGCCTTGTTGTACCAAAACCCCACGGTGTCGAAATCCTTGGGTACCCCGTAGCGGGATCCTTCGAAGGTGTAGAGGTCATTGAGTGCCTGCGGGTAGTTGGCCGGATCAATGTCCGCAGCGTTGGGCAGCTCGTCCAACGGAGTGAGTTGGCCGTTGGACGCATACAGCTGAAAATTGGGTCCGTTCATCCAGAAAATGTCCGGCGCCGTCCCGGAGGAGGCCTGGGTCTGCAGCTTGGTGAAGTACTGGTTGTACGGAGTCACTTCGACATTGACCGTGATACCGGGGTTTTCCGCGGTGAAGTCTGCGACGAGCTCTTCGACCACGGGTGCCTGTGCCTTGTCCCAGATGGCGTAGGTGAGCTCGGCTGATTCGGCGTCACCCTCCGATCCGCCTCCTGATGCCCCGCCTCCGCAGGCGCTGAGAGTCAGGAGTGCGGCGGTCGACAGGGCGACGATGCCCATTGTCTTCTTCATAGTGTTCCTCTTCTTGTCTTGTCTTGTCTTGTCTTGTCTTGGGTGTTGGTCAGGTTGTGGTGTGCGATGATCCACGAACAAAAAGCTCCCACTCGAGGGTGATGACCCTGTCAGCGGAGCGTTCTTTTTCCGCTGCGCGCGAGCGAAGCAGACATGCTATTTCCCCGTAGGCATCCGCCGGGCCAACGGTGGACAGCGCCGGGTGGGCGAGTTCGCCGTCGGGGGTGTTTCCGGCACCGATGATTGCGATGTCCTCCGGAATCCTGAGGTGCAGCTGGTGGGCGGCGTTGATTGCGCTCAGCGCAGCAAAATCAGTAACGGCGTAGATAGCGCTGGGCGGGGTTGGCCCGGACAGCAGGCGCAGAGCGGCATCATAGGCGGCTGCCGGATGAAGTTCCGCGAATCCAACCCGGCCCTCCGGCACGTCAAGGCCAGCCTCCGCCATGGCGTCGAGGTAGACGGAATAGCGGGAAGGCACCGGATGACTTTTTGCCGAGCTTGTTGCGAGGCACGCGATGTCCGTGTGCGTTTCCAAGAGGTGCTCCATTGCCTTCCGGCACCCCGGTACGGCGGGCGACCTGACGACGTCGAACCCGTCCGGTTCCAGCGTGTCGCTCATCACCACGAGATTCATGCCCGACGACGCCAATGTCTTGAGCTGGGCAGCGTGCGTTGCGTCGGCGGCGTCGATAAAAGCCACATCGGGTGTCTGCTTTTGCAGCACTACCGCCCAGTCACCGTCCGCGAGGATCATGGCAGTGCGTCCATCCTTGGCGACCTCCGCACTGGCCGCAGTGCTGACCGCCTGCGCCCACGGGTCCGAGAGCATCGTGAGGGAAAGCAGCACCAGGTTGGTCTTGCCTGTCCTGATGGAGCGGGCGGCCTGATTCGGAGAGTAGTTGAGCGTCTCGGCTGCCTGGAGGATCCGACGGGTGGTGGTGTCGCTGATACCGCTTTTCCCCTCCCCCGCCGAGGTTCGGCCGGACAGCACGTAGGAGACCGTGGCGGCGGAGACACCTGCGGCGTCGGCCACCATGCGCATGGTGGGACGCCTGGCGGTGATTGCCTGATCGCTCATCGTTCCCGCTTCCTGCTGTTAACCGATTAACAAGTTAACCGAATAACACCACCATAGTGAGACTTCTCACAATATGCAACAAGATGATCGAAAAGAGATTGTTATGATCACGCTACGTCAGCGATTGCTGGCGCGATACGATAACACCAACCTCACGAAAGGCCGCCGATGCCCGCCACCATGACCGCCCCGGAAATCCTGGAACTCCTTGATGTCCGCGACAGCGATGTGGCTCCGGCCATGGGACTCATCGCCGGTGCACCGTCGCGGGACGCAGTCCACGCCTTGGTATCCCTCCGACAGCGCCTGGGCAGCATGGACGAAAAGCCACAGTTGCCGGAGTACTCGGAGACGACGTGGACCGAAGCCCTGTTGCGGTTTGCACCCGAGGTGCTGGACCATCACCGGGAGCTTGGCGTCTCAGAAGCGGTAATCCGGGACTCCTTTGCCGACTGGGGTCGCCACATAGCGCTCCACCGCCGGGTCCACGGCGCCTTCGGCCTGGAAACCTGGCGCTGGCTCGCCATGCACGCGCAGGGAACCATGTTCCAGCTCGGACGCCTTCAATTCATGCTGTACAGGCCGGAAACGCCCCTGCCGATTCAGGCCGGAGGCGACTTTGTGCTGGGAATCCACATTCCCGAGACTGGAAAGCCACTCGATGAATCCGGTGTTGACCACTCACTTGCCTTGGCAAAGACCTTCTTCGGCACGCACTTCCCGCAGTACAACGTCCAGCACGCCACCTGCGTTTCGTGGATGCTGGATCCAGGACTGGCGGCAGACCTTCCGGACGCCTCAAACGTGGCGCGGTTTGCCCAGCGATTCACGCTCTTCGGAGAATCCCAAATGAACCCAGCCGACGCGCTCTACTTCGTTTTTCGCACCCGCGACGTCTCACGGATTGCGGGACTGCCGCGGACGTCGTCGGTGCAGCGGGCAATATTGGACAGATACGATTCCGGCACACCGGTGCTCGGAACCTGCGGCTACCTGGTGCTTTAGTCCACCATCACCGCTTTAGTCCACCATCACGCACAGCACGGAGGCGTCGTCAGCTGACTCACCGATTTCATCCTGGGTACTGCGCAGCGTCAGCATCAATTCCTGTGCACCAACGGGTGTGCGCACTGCTTCGAGAAATTCCTCCGGGCCGCTGACCAGTCCAAGGTCAACCGCGCGCCAGGCGCCGTCCGAGGCCAACGCCACCGTGTGGGCGGGCTCCACGTTGACCACGCGCGCTTGATAGGCGGCCGCAGGTTCCCGCCGTGCAACCCAGACACCGCCCGGCGTATTTCGCTGCAGCCGTGCAGTTCTTAAGTCGTCCACAGTGGCGGACGGTTCGCGGATGGCCTCGCCCACATGGCGCACCCCGCCGGCATTGAGGGCAGCGACCACATGACAGTCGGCGAGGCTGAGAACCTGGAGCCGTGCGTCGCCGTCCGCTGTGACCAATGACACCGCGGCGCTGGGAAAGCGCTGGGACTCAGCACCCACCAGTTGGTCGCCCAGCGCGTCAACCTTGGCCAGGGCGGCCGCGAGCACTTCACGCGGATCCGCCGCCCCAGCGCACTCCGCCAGGGCGAGGTTCAAGATCTGCGCGTACCAGGACGGGTTGGATTCCCCGGGCAGATCGAGTTCGTCGAGGAGGGATGTGGCGCCGTCGATCATCCACACAGCATTGCCGCGGTAGCCGCAGGCGTCTTCCATGACGTGGTTGTCGCCTTCAGTCTGCACGCGCGAAATGTGGGTCCAGTTCATGCGGATTTCCCGTCGTCAGTGAGTACCTCGCGCAGGACACTGTGGCCGAGTGCCTGGAAGGCGGGGTGGTCATCGGAGGTCGCGGCCATCGCCGACCCCATGCACAGCGCCCAGCCCCGGGCACGCTGCCAGGTGGCGGTGTCGGTGTACCGGCTGCTCTGGATTCGATCGATGAAAGAGCGGCGGCCGTTCCTGTCGAAGATCATCCAGGCGGCGGCCAGGTCAGTGGCCGGATCACCGCTCGTCAGGTCTCCGAAGTCAAGGACTCCTGCCAGTGCTCCCTGGCTGTCCAGCACGATGTTTGCGGCATGCAGATCACCATGGACCCACAGCGCCTGACCTTCCCAGACAGGCTGGTCGCGCAGTTCAACCCACAGATCGGAGAACTCCGTGGACAGTCTCGCGCTGCCGATCCTGGCCAGTACGGCATCGCTGCGTGTAGTGAGCGCAACTCCGCGAACCGGGTTTCGTGGAGCGTCCTCGGGTGCCGGCTGCTGGAAGTCGAGGAGGAAGTCGGCCAGCGCCTGGGCCGCGGGTGCCCGGTCCGCCATCGGCAGGTGAGCAGCCAGGTCACCGTCCACCCAACGCGTGATGCTCCAGAACCACGGATACGACGACGACGGTAGTCCCGTTCGCAGCGGAACCGGCGTCACCGTTTTCACACCTCGTGTGAGTTCGCCCAGCCACCGCTGCTCGTTGCGGATAAGCTCCGCTGCCGCCTGCCGGCGTGGCAGACGGACAGCGAGCTCATCTCCCAGCCGGAAAATTGCGTTGTCCCAACCGTTGGCTTCAGGGGTGAGCGGGAGATGCGCCAGATCCGGGTGCTGTTCAACCAGCAGTTCCCGGACCAGGTCCGCGGTAACGTCCACCTCGGCGGAAGGCGTGTTTGCCATGGCTCCTTCACAGTGGGTGAGCAATCCAGACGAAAGTGAGCGGAATAATGCTCACCCTAATCCGGACTGCTCTCGTTCATGTCAAAGTTGCTAACGCAGACCGCTTAGCCTTGGACGCCCAGCCGTTCCAGAATCAGCTCGCGCACCCGGCCGGCGTCGGCCTGGCCGCGCGTCGCCTTCATGACTCCACCCACAATGGCTCCGACGGCCTGCACCTTGCCGCCGCGGATCTTGTCCGCAACATCCGGTTGCGCCGCCAGGGCGCCGTCGATCGCTTCCAGCAGGGCGCCGTCGTCGGACACCACCGCCAGGCCGCGCTTTTCCACCACCTCGGTGGGCGTGCCTTCTCCGGCGAGGACGCCGTCGAGCACGTCACGGGACAGCTTGTCATTGATCTTGCCGGATTCGATCAGGCCCTGAAGTTCGACGATCAGCTCCGGCGTGACTCCAAGCTCGGCCGGCTCGACGTCGGCAACCTTGGCTCGGCGCGAGATTTCGCCCATCCACCACTTTCGGGCAGTGGCAGGCTTGATGCCAGCCGCGATCGTGTCCTCGATCGATGTCATCACGCCGGCGTTGACCACGTCGCGGAACTCGGCGTCCGAGTAGCCCCAGTCTTGTTGTAGACGCTTGCGGCGCTCAGCCGGCGGCTCGGGAAGTTCGGACCGGAGCTTCTCGATCCAGGCCTCGTTGGTGACCACGGGTACGAGGTCGGGCTCCGGGAAGTAGCGGTAGTCGTCGGCGTCGGATTTTGGCCTGCCGGACGTGGTGGACCGGGTGTCCTCATGCCAGTGGCGGGTCTCCTGGATGATCGCTGTCCCGGAGTCCAGCACGGCTGCGTGACGCTGGATTTCGTACCGGACTGCGTGCTCGACGGCGCGCAGCGAGTTCACGTTCTTGGTTTCGGTGCGCGTGCCGAATTTCTCCTGTCCCTTGGGCTTGAGGGAGACGTTGGCGTCACAGCGAACGTTGCCGCGTTCCATCCGGGCATCGGAGACGCCAAGGTTCTTCACGATCTCGCGGATCGCCGCGACGTAGGCCTTGGCCAGTTCCGGAGCCCTTGAGCCAACGCCGACAATGGGCTTGGTGACAATCTCCACCAGCGGCACCCCTGCACGGTTGTAATCGACCAGCGAGAATTCGGCGCCCTGGATACGCCCAGTGGCGCCGCCCATGTGGGTCAGCTTGCCGGCGTCCTCCTCCATGTGTGCGCGCTCGATCTCCACGGTGAATACGGTGCCGTCGGCAAGTTCAATGTCAATGGATCCGTCGTACGCGATGGGATCTTCATACTGCGAGGTCTGGAAGTTTTTGGGCGTATCCGGGTAGAAGTAGTTCTTGCGTGCAAAGTAGCATTTCTCGGCGATTTTACAGCCCAGTGCCAGACCGATTTTGATCGAGGATTCCACAGCTATCCGGTTGATCACCGGCAGCACACCCGGCAGCCCAAGGTCCACCGGTGTCACGTTGGTGTTGGGTGTGTCTCCGAAGGCATTGGGCGCTGAGGAGAACATCTTGGTCCGGGTGTTGAGCTCAACGTGGACTTCAAAACCCAGTACCGGATCGTATTTCTCCATGGCCTCATCGAAGGACAGGATCTCTGCGGTATTTACGCTCATCTACTTCACTCCAACGATTTCGGGCGCCTGCGCCAACAAAGGTCCGCCCCATTGGCCTTCCAGCAAAGATTCCAATGCCGCACCCGCACGGTACAGCCTGGCGTCCTGTCGTGCCGGCGCGAGGAACTGGATACCCACCGGCAGACCGTCGGCCAATCCGCCCGGAATGGAAATACCGGGGATTCCCGCCATGTTGGCCGGGATGGTGGCAACGTCGTTCAGGTACATGGCCAGCGGATCGTCCAGCTTCTCCCCCAGCTTGAACGCCGTCGTCGGCGTGGTGGGCGAGATCAACACGTCCGCCTGGCCGAATGCGGCGTCGAAGTCGCGCTGGATGAGCGTGCGGACCTTCTGTGCGGAACCGTAGTAGGCGTCGTAATAACCGGCGCTGAGCGCGTAGGTTCCGAGGATGATGCGTCGCTTCACCTCATCACCAAAGCCTGCTGCGCGGGTGGCGCCCATGACGCGCTCGATGGTGGGCGCGCCGTCGGGCACTACCCGCAGCCCGAACCGCACGCCGTCGTACTTGGCAAGGTTGGACGATGCCTCGGACGGCATGATCAGGTAATAGGCTCCCAGGGCGTACTTGAAGTTGGGGCAGGAGACCTCGACGATCTCTGCACCGGCAGTGCGCAAGAGGTCCAGCGCTTCGTTGAAACGGTGCTCGACACCGGCCTGATAGCCCTCGCCGTGGAGTTCCTTAATGATGCCGATTTTCATGCCCTCGACATCGCCGTTCCGGGCGGCTTCGACAAGCGCTCCAACGGGATCGGTGAGCGAGGTGGAATCGTGTGGATCGTGACCGCCAATGATTTCGTGCAGCAGCGCAGCGTCCAAAACCGTGCGGGACACGGGACCAATCTGATCCAGGGAAGAGGCCATCGCGATGGCACCGTAGCGCGAGACCCCGCCATAGGTGGGCTTTACCCCCACGGTTCCGGTGACCGCGCCTGGTTGACGGATGGAGCCGCCGGTGTCCGTTCCGAGCGCCAGCGGAGCTTCGAACGCGGCGACGGCGGCAGCAGAGCCACCGCCCGAACCGCCTGGAACACGATCAAGATCCCAGGGGTTGCGGGTGGGCCCGTACGCCGAATGTTCGGTGGACGAACCCATCGCGAATTCGTCGAGGTTGGTCTTGCCAAGAATGGGCATTTTCGCTGCGCGGAGCCTGCTGACGACGGTTGCATCATAGGGGCTATGCCAGCCCTCCAGGATCTTCGAGCCAGCCGTAGTGGGCTGACCCTTGGTGACGATAAGGTCCTTCACGGCAATGGGAACGCCGGCAAGTGGGTGCAGCGCGTCACCTGTGGATCGCGTCTTATCCACGTCAGCCGCCACCAGCAGCGCTTCTGCGGTATTGACGTGGAGGAACGCGTTGATGGCACCGTCCACCTCTTCGATCCTGTCGAGGTGCGCCTGGGTGGCTTCGACGGCGGATACTTCTCCAGCTGCAAGCTTCTCGGCGAGGACTGCGGCGCTGAGTCTGATCAGTTCGGCCATGGTTTATTCCCCGTCCAGGATTGCGGGGACTTTGAAGCGTCCGTCCGCGTTGTCCGGTGCGCCGGAAAGCGCTTCTTCGTTGGTGAGGGTTTCCCCGACAACATCCTCGCGGTACACATTGCTCAACGGGATGGGGTGGCTGGTGGCCGGGACGTCGTCGCCGGCGGCCTCGCTGACGGTCTTGATCGAATCAACGATGACTGCCAGTTCTCCGGCCATCCGGTCCAGCTCCTCGGTGCTCATATCAATGTGGGCCAGCCGCGCCAGATGCGCAACGTCCTCACGGTTGATCTCGGGCATGTTTCTCCTGGATATGTGATGGTGTGGTTTCTGAGTCCAGTCTAAGGGTGGGATAAGCGGGGCTTGGTCCATGCGCGGGTTGGTGGCTGTGGATAACGTTTGGTTGACCCGTCCTCCACATTGGCCGAATTCGTTTTTCTATCGAACAAGTATTCGATAGCGTTGTGGTATGGCAATCACGGTAGACGAGCAGACGGATTCGGGGCTATTGGCATCCGTTCGTACTGACTTGGCTGCATTTGCCGACTGGTTCCGTGCCGGGAGTCTGGTGCAGTCAACGCAATCCCTGGCGGATGACGTTGCCGCAATTGAGAACATTTCACGCACCGTAGAGCAGTTGCAACTGATCGGCGCGCACGCAGTCGAGCAGCAAAACGTTTCGCGGGTCGGTGAGAGGGACCAGAACCTTTCGCTTGCTCGCCCTTCTAAGGCCTACGACGACGGCGCCGCGCGTCAAGGCACGGAATTCCGGGACAATGCGGATTATCTTCGATGCCGGCTCAGGATCAGTCGCAGCGAGGCGCGCCGCCGGATTCGTCTGGGCGCGCTGCTATTGCCATCAGTACAGATCAACGGGCAGCTTTCCACTCCGCCACTGGAGAACCTTTCCGCTGCAGTTTCCCGGTCCGAGATCAGCGGTAGGGCGGCCAGCATGATCTCCGGTGCAGTTGAACGCACCCGCCCCCTGGCCACTCCAGAAGATCTCAAGTCCATGGAGGCGGGCCTGACCCTGCAGGCCACCGAGTCGGACCTGGACATGCTGCGGGTACTCACCCGACGGTGGGAGGATCTGCTCGATCCCGATGGGCTGGAACCCACCGAGGAGGTACTCAAGATGCACCAGGGAGTCTTCCTCCGAGGCAAGCGCGCCGGCCTGCACTACATCGAAATCTCGGCGACCGACGGGCAGTTCGAACAGCTCGTCACCGTCATGAACACGGCGACTAACCCGCGCCTCCATATCGACGCACCGGCTGGATCGCCTGGTTCGCCTGGTTCAGCGACAGCCCCGGACAATCCGACCCGGGAACAGCTGATGCTGGATGGACTCGTGGGTGCCTGCCGGATCGCTCTCAGTGCCAACAATCTTCCCGCCACCGGAGGACACCGGCCCCAGGTGATGGTGACGATCAATCACGAGGATCTCGTGAGCGATCTTGGACGGGCGGGCCACGCTGTGTTCACCGGACCGCTCAGCGCACGCAGCATTCGCCAGCTGGCCTGTGACGCAGATATTATCCCGGTGGTGCTTGGCGGGGCCGGCCAGATTCTCGATATTGGCCGCGCAGCGCGGCTCTTCACCCCGTTCATGCGCAAGGGTCTCGTTGCCCGTGACGGCGGATGCACCTTTCCGGACTGCACCATCCCGGCATCCTGGTGCGAAGCACATCACATCAATCCTTGGGAACACGGGGGCGCCACCAGTTGCGACAACGGCTGTTTGCTCTGCACCCGCCACCATCATCTGATTCATCAGGGTGACTGGCGAATCCAAACAATTAACGGCAGGCCGTGGTTCATCCCGCCCCGCTATATCGACCCGGCACAGGCGCCGCGGCAAAACCACTACCACCGGAACGGACCTGGTCTGCCGGTCACCGGGAGGTCTGCGTGAACGTGTTGCAGCGTGCTCCGGATGAAATGCGGTCGCCATGGGCGCGCAGCTGGTTCACTGGCGGTTGCCGGATGACCCCCTTCAGGAATGACCGTTCCAGCTTCAGGAATGACAGTTTCAGTCAGTGCTGTCGAACAATCAGTGCCGTCGAACAGTCACATACGGTGGGGTGTCTCGAACCTCGCCGCGTGCAGCGCGCAAGGCCAGCTGCAGGGCACCATCGAGCGACGTCCCTTCGGGATCACAGACGGCAACGTCGGGCCGTACTTCGGTCAGGCGGACCAGCAGGTACTTTCGGATCAGGGGTGTCGCGTTGAACAGTCCGCCCACCAGTGCCAACCGGGGAGGCAACGGTGAGGGCAGCGCCGCGGCGGCAGTGTCTGCAAGTGCAGCACCAGCCGCCTCAAAGATGCGCCGCACATCTGGCTCTTCACCGTGGGAGGCCATGACCGGGACAAATGAGGCGAGCAGGCCAGCCCTGTCGGAGCGGGTGTACACGTCCTGGATCAACGCTTCCTTCGAACCGAAAAGACTGATGAGACCCTGCTGCAGCGGAACTGACCCACCCACCCTGCCGTCGATGGACCTGAGGGCGAGCTTGAGTCCGCGTGCACCAATCCAGGCTCCGCCGCCGTCGTCGCCCAGTATGTGTCCCCATCCGTCCACACGATGCCAGTTGTCCCTGAAGTCAGTGCCGAGTGCCACGGCTCCCGTTCCAGCCGCAAGCACCGCACCGGGCTGGAAACCGAGTGCACCGGCGTGCGACGTGACCATGTCCGACGCTGCAACGGTCACCTTCGTGCGCAGCCGTGCCGCAAGCGACTGGTGAAAGGGTGCGACGTCGGGGAGCAGTCCGAGGAGGCTCGCGGCACCGACCGCCACGGCATCGAAGTCTTCCACGCCAGCCTCAGCGGCAGCCG
>NZ_KI915039.1:22980-94099 GCF_000520595.1 Arthrobacter sp. H5 | reverse complement strand
GCCAGCCTCAGCGGCAGCCGCGCGTACCGCGGGTTCGAGTGCATCCACAAGTTGGTTGGGGTCCACGCCCTGCGCACCCACTGTGACCCCGACGTTCCGGTGCACCGGCTCCGTCATCGTGCCCGCTGAGAGAGAGCCCTTCGCGTCCAGCTTGCCCACAACGGCACGGCAGCCTGATCCGCCGAGGTCGATACCGCACACTCCACGCATTCCAGTCCGCTCAGCCACGGGTGTGTCCGCCCTGCTGCCGGGCCACGGAATCGCGGGTTATAGCAATAGCCCTATTGGTTTGTGCGTAGGTGCGCTGGGTTAACGCGACAAAGACACAGTCAACAACGAAGAGCTGCCCAATTCGGCTGGACAGCGCCGCCGGCCGCAGCCCCCGCTCATGGCCTGCGGCCACCAACGTGTGATCAGCGAGATCCGCAAGCGTGGATTGCTCGGAACCGGTAATGGCCACAGTGACCGCTCCGGCCCGCTGCGCGGTGTCAAGAACCCTGACCGATTCCGTCGTCTCACCGGAGTGCGAAATGACAATCGCCGCATCCCCGTGTTTCAACAGCGCGGCCTGGGTATGTGCAAGGTGGATATCCGTGGGACTGTGACAGACAAAACCGCCACGCGTCAGCTTTTGAGCAAGATCGGCAGCCACCAGCCCAGAAGCGGCCAGCCCGAAACAGAGGGAGCGCGTCGAGCGCGCGAGTGCGTCGGCAACGGCTGCGAGCGCAGCTGAATCAAGGTGTGCCGCTGTTTCCCGCAGTGCCTGCTGCTCGGCACCGGCCAGCTTGGCAATGACATCCTCCAGGGAGTCGCCCTGTGACACATCGCCCGTAACCACCTGAGCCGGTTCGCGCCGTGCCGACGATGCCGCCAACGCAAGGCGCAGTTGCGGGTAGCCGGTGTAGCCCAGCGCCCTGGCTGTCCGCACAATGGTGGCCTCGCTGACACCCGTGGATTTGCGCATCGTCATCAGGGTCGACTGTGACACCGTTGCGGGATCCTCAAGGATCAACCGCGCAACCCTGGCCGCTGCGGGTGGCAACGACGGCAGCGTGGCCCGAACGCGCGCGGAAATTTCATCGGGATCCTCGAGCTGCGGCGGAGTCAGGGTGTCACCCATCCTGTGATCCTTTCACGAGCTACGACCGATGAGCTACGATCAACCTCCCTAATGAAGGAATGTTTCACATCGCTTACCCTATCTGAAAACTATTGACGTCGACAGTCCGTTTATGCTTTCGTTGATGCCATGACAAAGCGCTCCGGTCGGGCCCTGAAAGATGAGCTCGCGTCCCTTGCCACTGAAGGCGTTGACGCGCGGTTTGCCAGGATCGACACCCAGCCAACCTCTGAACTGGTCCGGCTGATGAACGTTGCGGACCGCTCCGTTCCGGAGGCTGTGGACAGCGAGCGGGACAGGATAGTTGAAGCCGTCGATGCCATCACCGACCGGCTGCGCGCCGGCGGACGCCTCATCTATGTGGGCGCGGGCACACCCGGCCGCCTCGGCATCCTGGATGCCAGCGAGTGCCCTCCCACCTTCGGAACGGATCCCGACCAGGTGGTGGGAGTCATAGCTGGCGGAAAGCCCGCCATTGTGGGCGCTGTGGAGGACGCTGAGGACAACGACGCTGCCGGCGCGGAGGACCTGCGCTCGCTCGGCATTAAGGCTGTCGATGCGGTCGTGGGGATAAGTGCTTCCGGCCGGACGCCGTACGTGGTCGGAGCACTTAGACATGCGAGGGACACCGGTGCGCTGACGGTGGCTCTGGCCTGCAACCGGTCCTCCGTTATCGGGAGTATCGCTCTCATTGCCATTGAGGTGGAAGTGGGGCCCGAGTTCGTGGCCGGCTCCACACGCCTGAAGGCAGGGACCGCCCAGAAACTGGTACTGAATATGCTCAGCACGCTCAGCATGGTGAAACTGGGTAAGACGTACGGCAACCTGATGGTGGACCTGCGCGCAACAAACGAGAAGCTCCAGCTGCGATCCGAGGCGACCGTTATGCGGGTGACCGGCGCGGACAGCGCAACTGCGCAAGCAGCCCTCCTGACCGCTCACGGCTCAGTGAAGGAAGCGATCCTCATGCTCCAAGGCGGGATTGACCATTCCGATGCGCTGGCTGCACTGAAAACATCGGAAGGCTCACTGCGCTCAGCTCTGCAGCACACTACGCCAAACGTCTCAAAGCCACTGGAAGCCGCCGGCACGGGACCTGAGGCCGACTCCTAGAGCTCCAGCCGGAACACCCAGAGCTGGATTTCCTCTTCCCGCACCCACCAGTCCCGTTCAGGAACCCGGACGAAGCCCAATGATTCATACAACGCGTGGGCACGCACCATTTCAGATCCGCTGGTCAGGCTGACAGCATTGATGCCCGCCAAGGTGCGCGCGTATTCGATGATTTCCTCTACCATGAACCTGCCGACTCCCCCGCGCTGAACACCGGGGTCCACGGCGAGCATCCGGAACTCCAGTTCCCCGGCGAGCGCAATGTCGGTATAGCGCTGGCCCTCGAAGGTAATCGCCACGGAACCGATGACCACACCGTCGCGCTCCGCAACCCAGATTTCCGCGTGCTCAGCCCGGTGCTCAACGTCCGCCAGCACGGTCATGTACGGATGTTCCAGGCTCTGGAAGTAGCCCGCCTCAAGGTAGGCGTCGCACGTAATGCGGCGGACGTCGTCGTAGTCGGCCTCCGTGACCGAACGGATGGTGATGTTCATGAAAGAGTCTTGTCCTTCGAAACTGAGCCTGGATACACGCCCCTCCCTTGTGACCCTAGTCGAAGTCGATTGTTCCCGTCCGGCGGCCGTGTTCACCGAACCGTTCGAACGCCCAAACGGCCAGCATCAACCAGCCCGCACCGAGGGCTATACATAGGCTCAACAGCCCCCACACTTCGACGGGCACCTCCTGCCTATCCTCGATCAGACGGACCGCGGCCAGCCCGTGCGTCAAGGGTAGGGCCTGCGCTGCGCCCTGAACCCCGGTCGGCCAGAATGCCACTGGTACCACCACCCCACAAAACAGGGTGTGGGCCATTTGCACGATATTCGCCACCACGTTGCGCCATTCCGGTAACCGCAGCACCAGTGCCGCAACGAAGAGCGCCAAGCCGTAGGTGCCCAGGGCACAACAGATCAGGCAGACGACGACGGCGGCCGCTGCCGGAAGCGACCACGCCACCTCCAGGAACGGCCCAATGGCAAACAGGACGATCGATGCGGTGGCCACTCCGCTGGGCATCCACTGGAGACTTCGCCCAAGGAAGACGGGCCACAACCGCGCAGGCGCCGCCGTGAGCAGCCCGAGGGTGCCGGTGCCGCGCTCCCACTGCGTCGATTGGATGGACAGCAGGGTTTCGGTGGCGGTCATCATGATCGCCTGGCCCACAAACAGGTAAAGCACTGCATCTGGGTCCTGGAGCAGCAGGCCGATCACGGCAAAGAACAAAACCTGCATGATCACGCGTCCCAGCCAGCCAACGCCCCATGTCAACGGCGTGTACACGGTGCGGAAATCCGCGGCGGCTATGTAGGCTGCGTGTCGGATGACGTTCAGGGTGGCGTAGCGTTCACGCATAGGTCATCCTCCCTGTCCTGCGGAGACGGTTCACCGATGCCTTCACCAGTGCACTCCCGGCCACAAAGCTGACGAAACCAAGGCCGGCCAGCATCGCCAGCCTGAACAGCTGATCCTCAACATAGCCTTGGACAAGGGAGTCCCTCAGGAGATCAGCTGCCCAGGAGAGGAACACGCCGGCTGACAACGGCTGTACCCACACGGGCAACAACGCCACAGGGACCATGACACCACCCAACAGGTAGAAGGGATAGCTGAGCGAATTCTGAAACGATCGCGCCGAGCGGGCCAGCACAAACACTGCCGCCATGGACAGGGATGCGCCGGTCATCGCGAACACCAGCAGCAGGATCGTCACAGCAAACAGCACGGGATGCCACACCAATACAAAACTCCCAGTCATCAGGAACCCGACAAACCATGACTCGGCAAAACCGACCAGGCCCAGGCAGGTCACCGGAAGTTCGACACCATGCGTCAGGCAAGTCTGGCGGAGCCTGCCGTCCTCACCGCTCGTCAGCGCGACATTCTCGACCTCATCGTCGAGGGTGAGAGCAATGAACGGATTTCACAATTGCTCCGCATTTCCAACCGCACAGTCGCCGTCCATGTCTCCGACATTCTCAAACGTTCCGGAGCCGCATCCCGGACGGTCCTGGCCGTGGACGAATTACGACGGCGGCTTGGCGGTCCCCAGCCCGCGGAATAGCCGAGCTAGTCTGATGGCGGTCCTGCAATGCAGCAGCTGATCCACCGCAGCCACGTATAACAGGGATCAGCCTCATGCCACCCGCCGATAACCGGTGCCGTCCCTGTTGCGCTCTACGAACCCGTAATCGATAAGAGCCCGTCTGAGCATGGGTATGTCCCCGGTTACCGTGCCGAGCAGCAGGTTGACCTGACGCTCCGGCAATTCGAAGTCCGGCAGCAACCGACCGGCCAGATGCCCCAGCAGCTGGTCCCGTTCCGCAGGGTTTCGCGGAACGCCGTCAATCCTGCCCTCACTGAAAAACCTGTCCACCCCCTGCGGCCGCTGAGCAGTGCCGGCGGCAAGCACATCCTTGAACAGGCCATCGTTGACCGTACCGTCTGTCTGAAACAACCGGAATCAAGCAGTTTGTCGATTTCCTTGGGCGTGGCATCCGAATCATGCCCAAGCACAGCCTGCGCATACAGTTCACGGAAACGCGGAGCTGCGAGAGTGGAAAAGACCTTCTGCCAGCTCACCGTCACCCCTGTGCCTCCAGAAGCCTTACGGCCGCAATCAGGTCCGCGCTTCCAGCAGCAGTGAACGCGCCGAAACGCTCAGCGTCATCGGGGCCACCCTCCAGCGCCCGCGTCAGCGCCGGACGAAGGACGACGGCGCCGGCCTCTTCTGCGATCAGGGCGGCTGCCGCCCAATCGTGTTCATTGAGTCCACGCTCCGCAAAAGAGTCGAGGGTTCCGTCTGCCACCATGCACAGGTCCAACGCAGCCGACCCGATACGACGAAGATCCCCATGCCCTTCCATCAGCGAGCCCAACTCCAGCAATTGCTTTCCCCGCCGCTGCGCAGTGTATGTGAACCCGCTGCCGATCAGCGCCCCGGTCTGTTGGGGGTCCGGTCCACTCAGCTGACGCACCGAGCCGCGTTCGCGCAGCCAGGCTCCCTGTCCGCGCGCAGCCCAGTACACGCGGTCCAGTGCAGGGGCATCGACCACGCCGGCCAGCCATTCGCCGTTGTCATTAACTGCCGCTACCGACGTGCCGTAATAGACAATATTGCGGATGAAGTTGGTGGTGCCGTCCAAGGGGTCAATGGACCAGCGGATTCCTGACGGCGCACCTGCAGGCACCGTGGTTCCATACTCCTCACCAGTGATTGCATCGTGGGGACGTGTTCGCCAGATGACATCGCGGACGGCGCGCTCCGCAGCCATGTCAAAGTCAGTAACCCAGTCACTGTCGGAGCTCTTGTTCCGTGCCCCGATGACCCCTGCACTGCGTTTCCTGAGGACAGCCGCGCCGGCTTCGGCGGCCTGCCGGGCGACATGAAGGATTTCGGTTGCGCTTATCTGGGTGTTCATTCGGGTCCTTCCGCAAGCAGCCTGGTGAATCCCTCTTCGTCCAGGACAGTAAGTCCCAGAGCCTCCGCCTTCTCCAGCTTGGTGCCCGCGTTCTCCCCCGCGACGACGTAATCGGTCTTCTTCGACACCGATCCGGCAGCTTTTCCTCCACGCTGAATGATTGCCTCCTTGGCTTCGTCGCGACTGTAACCTTCGAGGGAGCCGGTGACAACCACAGTCAGGCCCTCCAGGGTACGGGGCATGGACTCGTCAATCTCGTCAGCCATCCGCACTCCTGCGGCCGCCCATGCATCAACAATGTCGCGGTGCCAGTCCTCTGCGAACCATTCGACCAGAGCCAACCCGATGGTGGGACCAACGCCGTCGACATTGGCCAGTTCCTCCTGAGTTGCGCTCCGGATCCGTTCCATTGAGCCAAAGGCTCCGGCCAGCGCACGCGACGCAGTGGGCCCAACGTGTCTGATGGACAGAGCCACCAGGACTCGCCAGAGCGGCTGGGACCTGGCCTTTTCCAGTTCGGTGAAGAGTTTGCGGGTGTTGGCAGTGGGCTCCGAAGGCTTCTTTTCGGTGCCCTTATTGTAGAAATACGGGACCAGCTCCTGGCCGGTCACCACACCCTTGGACTTCTTGTCCCGCATTATCCTTACGCCGGCGAGATCCTCTGGAGTGAGGTTAAAAAGCTCTGCCTCAGACGTCAGCGGCGGGGGCGTTGGCTCGGCCGGCTGGGTAAGGGCAATGGCAGCCTCCCAGCCCAAGGCCTCGATGTCGAACCCGCCTCGTCCGGCGAGGTGGAAGACGCGTTCGCGCAACTGTGAAGGGCAGGACCGTGCGTTGGGGCAGCGGATGTCCACGTCACCCTCCTTGGCCGGGGCCAGGGCGGTGTTGCAGGAGGGACAGCGACTCGGCATGACAAACTCGCGTTCGCTGCCGTCCCGCAGTGACACAACAGGCCCCACAATCTCGGGAATCACATCGCCGGCCTTACGCAGCACCACCGTGTCACCGATCAGCACACCCTTTGCCTTGACCACTTCCTGGTTGTGCAGGGTGGCCATTTCCACGGTGGAACCCGCAACTTTGACCGGATCCATGATTCCGTACGGTGTGACACGGCCGGTGCGGCCCACATTGACTCGGATGTCCAGCAGTTTGGTGTTGACTTCTTCCGGCGGATATTTGAAGGCGACAGCCCAGCGGGGAACCCTGGACGTGTGCCCCAAACTGCGCTGCAGGGCGAAGCTGTCCACTTTGACCACAATGCCGTCAATCTCGTGGAAAAGGTCGTGGCGGTGGTCTCCGTGATGCTCGATGAACTCAAGCACCGCCTGATAATTTTCCAGCACCTTGAAATACGGCGATACCGGGAGGCCCCACTGTTTGAGCAGGCCGTAGGTTTCCGACTGGCTCTCGGCAATGAGCCCCTCCCGCGCACCGATACCGTGCACAAACATGTCCAGCGGACGCTGCGCCGTCAGTGCCGGATCCTTTTGACGCAGCGATCCGGCGGCCGCGTTGCGCGGATTGGCAAACGGCGCCTTGCCTGCCTCCACCATGGTTTCGTTCAGCCGTGCAAATTCCTTGGTGGGAAAGAACACCTCTCCCCGCACCTCCACTTCCGCAGGGTGGTCGCCGCCGGCGAGTTTTTGTGGGATGGACGCAATGGTCAGCACGTTGTGGGTGATGTCCTCACCCGTGGTTCCGTCCCCCCGGGTGGCTGCCCGAACCAGGTCTCCGTTGCGGTACAGCAGACTGACCGCGAGGCCATCAATTTTCAGCTCAGTCAACCAGGAAATGCTGCTGCCTGGCCGTTGCCCCTCAATGCCCGCAGCTGCCCGTTTGATCCAGACATCCAGCTCATCAAGCGAAAACACGTCCTCAAGGCTATACATCCGCTGCAGATGCTCCACCGGCGCGAAGGCGGACGAGACATCGCCGCCTACTTCCTGGGTGGGTGAATCGTTGGAAACGAGCTCCGGATGGAGGGCTTCGAGCTGCTCAAGCCTGCGGAACAGTTCATCAAATTCGGCATCAGAGACAACGGGAGCATTCTCGTTGTAATACGCGAACCGGTGCCGGCGAACCTCCTCCGCCAGTACGGCATACTCCTCTTTCAGCCCCTCAGCGGGGACCTGGTCGGCGGGAAGTTCAACTCCGGGGTTGGCAGTGGGTTCCTGTTTCCTGGGCACAGTCCTATCTTGCCCCACAGCAACGACACTTTGCGGCAGGAGGCATTAAACACAAACCGGAAGCATTAAACACAAAACCGTCCCGCAGCGTAGGCTGCGGGACGGTTCTGGTTAAGCCGGAGCCTAGTTGCCCGAGGTGGCTTCCTGATCCTGACGGTTCCGCTGAACCGTGGTGCTGACTTCCTGCAGCTGGCTGGCAATCTGGGTCAGCTGGGCACGGTGGGTTTCCCACTCGCCGCGGAAACGCTCGGAGTCCGGACCAACCCAGGCGGTGTTGCCGAGCTGCTGGGTGAGCTGGCTGGCGGTCTGGTTCAGTTCTTCGGACTTCTGGGTCAGCAGCTGTGAAAGCTGTCCCATCTGCTCCGGGTTATTACCATGTGTTACATCGCTCATTGTTCCCCACCTTTCGTATGTGAGGCTCAGGATTATCCCGAGCCTCCGTGCCCTGCCGGACTGTCCAACCGGGCGACTACTAAGAATCTATACGACCTGCTCATCCATCGTCGATGGGTACACCTGCCCATGGAGCGCTACCCATGCAGTACTGCCCATGCGCACGGCAGCAGGGTTAACCCGTGCCGTTCATGGTTGTTGCCACCTGCAGCTTGTAGGACTTTCCCCGCCCAATCACGTATCCGCGGCCGGGAAGGAAGCGATTGCCGGACGTCCGCCCAAGCGACGTGTTCAGGAGGGTGTCGCCGTCGAGCTCGTTGGGGTTCAGCAGTAGCCCGCGGCGCCCGGCCTTGAAGGGACCGGCCAGGTTCCAGGCACTGGACCAGGTGGAGGTCTCGGCTTCGCCAACAACCCACTGACCAGCCTTCACCGCCGCTTTCACCAACGTGGACAGTTCCAGTTCCGCCGCTGAATCGGTGAACTCGGTGACCCCCTCGATAAAGAATGCCACCGATCCTTCCGGTCCCTCGACGAGCTTGCTCAACCGGGCAAGCTCGGGCTGAACCACTGCCGGGGTGGCGAAGGCCTCGTCCCAGACGTCCAGCGAGGCGATGTTGGAGCGGCGCGAACCGAGATACACCCGTTTGGTCTGCGGCGACGACTTCTTCAACGCCGCGGCCATGGTCACCAGCGCCACGGTACGCCCCGCCCCTGGAGGTCCAGAAACCATGAACGCACCCGAGGTCGCAACCGCGGCAGGTTCAAGATTGAAGTCGTCGACGCCGATCACCGCTGAACCGTTCGATGCCGGAAGGATCTCAAGGTCGATCGACTCGGGCAGACTGAGCACGCACGGCGCCTGCGGTACTCCCTGCCGCAGCATGGCGTCACGCAGTCTTTCAATTTCGCGTGCCTGCAGTTCAAGGTTCGCATTGCCACCGAAGATGGCGAGCTGCAGTTCCAGCCCGTCAAGGACTCCCCTGCCTGGCGGCGAGGCAGTGGTCAGCACATCCCGCGGCACGCCCAGCGTTGAGTAATCGTCCCGGTTCGCCATCCGCAGGATGATCCGGCGCGGGATGGAAGCAGCCAACGACGGCGGCAGCGAGTTTGTGCGCTCACCGGTCACGATCACGTGGACACCCATAGGACGGCCGTCGGTGGCGATCTGCTGGAACAGCTCGAAGTGCCGTTCCCTGCCCTTGAACTCGTACTGTTCCCGGAAGGTGGTGAGGCCATCCACCAGGAGGAGGATGCGGGGTTCGTCGGGTTTATTGGCGAGCCGGCGATAGTCGCTGATCGTTCCGGCTTTGACCTCCGCGAACCGATCGGACCGGTCCGCGATAATACCCCTGATGTAGCGGAGCAGCCGGCCGATCCGCTCTGAATCGTCGCCGTCGAGAATCACTCCAACGTGCGGAAGCTGATCCAGCATTTGCAGTCCGTTTGATGCACTGTCAATGCCGTAGACCTGAACCGGGCCACCGCGAACCGTGACGGCCGAAGCGATGGCAAGGGTTCTCAGAGCCGCGGATTTGCCGGCGCCGCCCGAGCCGAGAATCGCCAGATTGCCGTCGGTGTCCGGGTGATAGAACACCGTGGGCTGCGCCTGGTGCGCCGGGTCATCCACTACGCCCAGCAACAGCTTTTCATCGGTGCGGGGATTGGGCAGTTTGGAGAAGTCATAGGCCTCGGCCAGTTCTTCCAGCCATGGTTTGCGGGGCGGCGTGACACCCAGTTCAATGGCGGCCTGCGACACGTTGTCCACGATCCGTGCGATGTCGTTAGGCCCATCAGCCTCCTCCACCGGCGGCTCAGCCTCCGGCTCCCACGTCTGGCCGGAGCCGAAGTCCATTTCGACGATGTCGATCCGGGGCCTGGAGGGTTCGCGCGTGGTCCAGCCACCGGCGTACCCCGTCTGGAACCCTTGGATGCGTCCCGGACCTGTTTTCGCGGCCCCCCTGCCCGGAATGGACGGACTGAAGTATGCGGCCATCGGTGTGCCAAGGATGTCCTGGGAATCATCCGTGTCCGCCATCCGCAGCGCAATCCGCATGTTGGTGTTGGCGCGCAGGTTGTCCTTGATGACGCCGGACGGCCGCTGGGTGGCCAGGATCAGGTGCAGTCCCAGTGAACGGCCACGTGCGGCGATGTCGACCACCCCGTCAACAAATTCCGGAACCTCCTTGGCGAGCGCCGCGAACTCATCCACCACGATCACCAGGGACGGCGGCGTTTCCGGGTCAGCCTCCCGCTCCATGGCGAGCAGGTCCTTGGCCTTTTTCCGGTTGAACAGGTGTTCCCGGTAATGCAGTTCCGCCCTCAGCGACGTCAGTGCCCGCCGCACCAGGTGGGGTGACAGGTCGGTCACCAGGCCAACGGTGTGCGGAAGCTTCACGCAGTCCGCAAAGGCTGCGCCGCCCTTGTAATCGACAAAAAGGAAGGTCAGCCGGTCCGGGCTGTAGGCGGCAGCCATGCCCAGCACCCAGGACTGCAGGAACTCAGATTTACCCGCGCCGGTGGTTCCGCCCACCAACGCGTGCGGCCCTTCGGTCTTCAAGTCAAGGTACATGGGCTCCACGCCCTTTGACCCGACGAGGGCACGCAGCGATCCCTGGTGTTTGCGGTTGGGCACTGCCGTGGATGCCACGGAGTTGTTTTCCTTCCAGCGGTCAGCAACGGCCGACGTCGTTTCCACCAGTTCGTGTCCGGCCAGCGTTACGTAGGACACGGCGCGTGGAAGGTCGGACTCGTCGTTGACGGGTTTGCCCACATCAACCACGGGAGTCAGCATCCGGGCCAGCTGCCCGGCAAGTTCAAGGTCCACGCTTTCGCAGCTCACCGGCGTGGTCAGTTCTCCGAGCCGCACTTGGCCTGTCAGGTTGGAGTTGTGGGCGTCCACGAAAATGAAATCGCGGCAGCAGGCTGGCAGGGACGGCACCGAGGTGGCCACCCAGATGATATGGATGCCGACGTCGGCACCCGCTTCCGCGACACGGGTGAGGCGCGCACGGTCCACCTTGGCGTCGTCCTCCACAATCACGAGGACCGACGGCGTGATCGGGTTGGGTGAGCCGATGTCCTTCTCGGCATCGAGACCGCCACGCAGGAAGGCACCCGTGCGCTTGCCGGAGCGGTCGGCGATCAGGTCCTCCAGCCGGGAAAGCAACAGCCCACCGGCTGCCGGTCCGGCCGCAAGATGGTCGCCGGTGAGCGGACTGTGGACCGATCCCGTGTGGGGCAGCCACTGTAGCCAGGACCACCGCTCCTTCGATTCAACCGAGGTGAGCGCCGCCATCGTCAATTCCGCCGGCGAATGCAGCCCAATGGCCTGCACTACGAGCCCGCGCGCAACGTCGTCAACCACTCCGCGTGCCCCAGCGACGCCGAGCGCACCGGACAACCGGAAATTCGCGACGACCGGCACGTTGTCGATGAAGGAGAACTCCTCGACGGTCTGCCGGATCTCTTCGGAGTATTCCGGCAGGGTGTCATTGCTGCTGGACTCTTTGATGGGGGTCCGTGACGGTGCCCGTCCGGTGCCGAAACGCAGGGTCAGGAAGAAATCGTGTTCGGGACGGTGCGTCCACAGCAGGGGACCCAGTTTGTAGATCGCGTCGACGGTGTCGGAGACGGACGGCGCTTCGGCGTGCCGCACAGCACGTTCCACGTTCTGGGTGCGTTCCAGGTCCGATCGGAAGAACGCCATGGCGCTGCGGAATTGCTCAATGGCTTCCTTCAACGCCTTCTTCTCCGTCATCCGACGGTCAAAGTAGGTGCCGATCAGGATCATCGGCATCATCAGGATGAAGATCAGGCTGAAGGGGCTGCGGGTAATGGAGAACATGATGCCGCCCATCAGGATGGGCGCCACCAGCATGATGAAGGGAAAGCGGAACGGACTGGGGCGCTTGGGCCCGGCGGGGGTGGCCTTCGGCGTGCCTGGGAAAACCGGAACCACGCGGGGGGACCTGTTGAACTCCACCAGTGGATTGGTGGAGTCACCGGAACGCGAACGGCCAAGGGCCACCACTGCGATGGTGGTGTCTCCCAGCGTCACCTCGTCAGCTGAGGTCAGGGCCGCCCGGGATACCCGGCTGCCGCCCATGATCAGACCGTTCGCGGAGTTGGTGTCCATGATTTCGATATCTTCGGACACGTTGATGCGCGCGTGACGTTTGGACATCATCGGGTCTGAAAGCCGGATGTCGGCGTTACGGTCCCGGCCCAGGTAGCTGGCGCCCACCGGAAGCGAGAACTCCTTGCCGGCGTCGGGTCCGGAAAGCACCCGTAGCGTCGCAACCGCCGGTCCACGATCCTGCCCGGGGACGTTGAACTGTTCGCTGACGTGGGCAATGCTGATGGTGGAGCCCGGCCGGAGTCCGGACTCAAACAGGTTCACCGACGGATCGAGGGTCCGCCCGCGCATCCCGCCGGCAACGTAGGACTCATCGACAGTCAGGGACAGGCTTCCCGGTGCCGGTGCGCCGGCCCTTCCGGGGTCCGCGGCGTACAACTCGTGGGCAACGTCGCTGACGGTTGCCAGTCCGTCCACCGTGACCGCCAGGTCCTTGGCTTCGTGGGGCTCCCGCCTCAGGGTAAGACGCAGCTTCATGCCGGATCCTTCCGCACAAGGGTCCGCGGAATCCTATTCGTCATCCGCCTTGCCCTTCATGGTCTCCAGCAGATGGAGATCCTCTGACGTCACCAACTGTGAGGTCACAGCGTGTTCCACCAGCCGGGCACGCCTGTTGGTTGCCAGTTTGCCTCCGCCGCCGCGGAGTCCCACCACACCCACCCGGTCGAGTTTGTCGCAGACGTTGTCCAGCTTCCGGTTAAACTTTGTCAGCGCCCAGCCCAGAGTTTTCGCTGCCTCCGCGGAGGAGGGGATGGAGCTGAAGCCCGTTCCCTCCCGGCGCAGCATCGGCTCGGCCAGCGCAACGATGATGGCTTTCTGCGAGTCAGTGAAGTTCACCGGCCCAATGGTGGTATCCCCGGCGCTGTCGCCGCTGTGGCTCTCCTGCTTGAAGGCTGGCGTCTTGAGATGGATGTCGAACTCATACGTGGTGGGCCCGGCGGTAAAAACAACCTTGGTGAGGCCAAAGACAATCGGGATCCGGGCGCCGGGCGCCACCCAGGCCTGCATTCCTCCGGTGGTATCGGCAACCGTGGCGGACAGCATGGTGCCCACGTTGTTGAGCCACCAGATCCCGTTGTGCCGGGCAATCTGCAGGAACTTGCGGTGAAGGTAGGGATTATCGTCCACTTCAAGATCACCTTCACGCCCTATGTCAAAGGCGGCATCGTCCTGAGGCTCATGCCATTCACCGCAAAAATCGATTGCGAGTTCCCCCACAGGAGTTCCTTCCGAAAACTATTCAGGCCAGCAGGCACGTTCGGGCTCAGAGGCCGTCCCGTTGCCGCGGGCGATTTGTACGTCGATGCAGGTGGTGCCGTCCGGGTTTGCCTGGAGTGCTGCCTGTTGCTGCTCGGTGCGCTTCCACTCCCCCTCATCCGTCACTGTAACGGTACGGAAGCGGTACACATCCCCGTCACGCGGATCAGGATTGCTCCAGGTAAACACCACTTCGTTGCCGTTCTCAGTGCCGACTAAATCCTCGGGCTCGGGAACATTCCCCTCCACGCCGGCCAGCGCATCCGGCGGTGGCTGCGTGGGACCTGCGATCGTTTCCTCAGGTTCAGGGTCCCCGGACACCACGGCGGCCACTCCTACGGAGATCCCTGCGAGCAACACCACCGAGCCGACGACGCCGAGCACCACGTTCCGCTTTCGGCTGCCTGGCTCGCTTACTGCCCCCTCAGATTCCGGTGCGTCCGCGTTGGGCCGGTGAACGGTGGTCTCCATTCGCTGGGAATCACCGTGTGGCTCCTGGCCGCGCAGGACGGTGTGCTCCCGCCAGCCCGTGTCCTCCTCCGGACTACCCGCCGAATGCGCGGGCACCGCATGCCCGGGGGCAGGGGCAGGGCTCGGTCCGGTGAGCGGCCTGGTGGGCGCTTCGCGCCGGGGAAACGTTGCGTCAAACGTCGAGTTGGTGGCATCCGGGTCAATCGAAACCACTTTGCGGACGCGCGTGAACTCGTCGTCGTTGTCGTCATCGTCCAGATGGGGGGTATCGTCGAGCACCTCGAACGGGGTGACGGACAGGCCCATCTCCGTCTGGATCCTCTGCAGGGTCAGTGCACAGGAGTACGCAGAGTTGTACCGGGAGCCGGGCTGCTTGGACATTGCGGTGGCGAGCGCCAGTTCCAGCGAATCAGGCACGTCGTTCCGGCCGATCCGCTGCAGCGGCATGGTCGCGATGCGGGTCATGAGTTCGGGCTGTGAATTGTCCATTCCGGGAAACACAAAGGGAGACCGTCCGGCCAACAACGTATACACAGTGGCGCCCAGTGACCAGACGTCCAGGCTCACGCCATCGCTCACATTGCCGTGGAAGGCTTCAGGAGGGGACCAGGGGATGGACATGCCGAGATCGTCGTCATCCTGTCCGTCGATGGTCCCGGAGATGCCAAAATCGGTCAGCGCAGGACGACCGTAATCGGTGACGAGGATGTTGGCCGGTTTAATGTCACGGTGGATGATGCCGGCACGGTGCGCCGATTCCACGGCAGAGGCAACCTGGATGCCGATGTTCAGCGTTTCGGCCACCGACAAGCGTGCCTTTCGATACCGTACGTCCAGGCTTGGCCGCGAGCAGTACTCCATGGCCAGGTAGGAATGACCGTCGTCAGTCACGTTCGCTTCATAGATGGTGACGATGTAGGGATGCGAAGACAACTGGGCCATCAGGTTGGCCTCTGACTCGAACGCCCTGCGCGCACCTTCGGTCAACAGGCCTGAAAGGAGTACCTTGACCGCAACGCGGCGCCGCGGCCGGTCCTGCTCATACAGATACACGTCCGCAAACCCGCCGGAACCGAGCAGGCTGACATACCGGTAGCCGGGTATTGACGGCGGTGGTGCTGCTGCACGCTTTGGACTCATCGAAGATCCTCAAAACGCAGCGAGACGTCCTCACCCAGCTGGGCGATATCCCCGTCGAGCAGGAAGGCGCTTTCGCCCTCACCCAGCCTGCGGGCAGGCTGGCCTTCCCGGATCAGTACCGTTCCGTTGGTCGCGCGCAGGTCACACAGCAGGACGTGCCAGCCATCCAACCGCACTTCCACGTGTGACCGGGAAATGTCGCCGCTGTCGCTGCGCACCTGCACTAGTTTGGGCATGCCGCTGCCCTGCACCCGGGATACTGACGGCTGGCGTCCCACAATCAGGGGCTGGTCCAACTCAATCACTTCGCCGGTTGAGACGCGCATCCTGCCGAGGCTGGGCCGGCGTACCTGCTGCGTCTCGGTGCCGAGCGGCTGGGAGCAGATGCCGCAGCCCGAACTTTCCGGCGGGTTGGCGTGTCCCTGGGGACAAAGCCTCGCCAGCACCAACGGACCCGTTCCGGGTTTCGGATCCTCTGCGGGTGCTGCGGCTGCCGGGATCCCGGAAAGATCACTGCGCATGATGGTCTGCCCGTCGTGGTCTCCGAGCTGTTCGCCGGTAGTTCCGGCCGGGCGTGGAACGGACGACGACGGCGTCTCCCGGACTGCGGCCGGCTCACGCGCTGGTGCGCGGCTGGGTTCGGGAGGTGTCTTCACGGGCTGCGCAGCGGATGGACTGCTTCCCCGCGACCATGGCACGGAATCGATCAGGAGGCCCGCCGGGGCAGGAACTGGCTCCGCGGCAATTGGAGCGGCAGCACCTGGAATGGGCTGCGCGGCGCCGGCATCGACGGAAGGTTCCCGGTCCTCGGCAGCCGCCGCGGGTGATGATGCGTGTTCCAGGTTGTCGGAAGACTTCTCGGAAGACTCGAGGGCTACAGCATTGTCCTCAGTGGCCGGCCCACCGTCCTCATCCTCTTCTACTGGCCGGACAGCTGCGTCCTCAACCCGGCGGACCACAGTCTGCTCCCACAGGTGGTCATAGTCGGGTCCCGAGGTTGGCTCCTGGTCGGCGTCAGATACGTCACTGCCGGGCATCGGCCCGTCGTCATCGGATTGCGCGGCGCTCGGTGCGCCATCGCCGGGCTGACCGGCGAGGGACTGGTCACTCTGGGCCTGTTCAATCTGGGACTGTTCAATCTGGGGCGCGTCACCCTGGGGCGCATCACTTTGGGGCTGGTCACTCTGGGCCTGTTCAATCTGGGGCGCGTCATCCTCGGAATCGTCTGGTTCAGCGGCCGTGGTTGTCAGGAACAGCCCGGGATTGATCGTGGCGGAATCCTCGGCGTCGTCGGCGCTGACGGATGCTGCCGGCGGTTGCCCACCGGGAGCCTGTGCGGCTGCCCCGGTGCCAACGGACACTGTGACGGACCCGGCCCATACGGTGCCGCTCTCCAGCGCAAGCAAAGGCGTCCCGGCGTGGCTGGTGGATTGCCCGGCCCAGAGGGTAAAACCAGTGGTTTCCTGGTCGAGGATCCGTTCGGTCCAGGTGGTCACCTTCTCGCCGGACAATTCAACCGGCCCGTTATCACCCGCAGCGCTCAAGGTAAGGGCACCCCTGAGTACCGCGTGCAGCCGGCCGCTGAAGGAAACCACACCGAAGGCCGGCATCGCTGTGAGGCCCGCATCGAATCCGCCCGACACTACCGGGAGGACCGCATGGATCTGAGGCGTGCTTTCCATGACTTCCCAGAGACGGTCCAAGGTTTCCTGGCTGGTGCCTGCGGGCAGCAGAATCAGCAGACCCGAACGCACTGTGCACAACCAGTCGCCGCTGCTGTACCGGATGACGCTCATTGCTGGCCCGTCTCCTTCACGATGGCCGTCGCGGCTGATCCGCCGGAGGCAGCGTCCCTGCCGCGGACGGGCAACGTGTTCTCCTCGGTATTGTCTGCCTCGAGGTTCTCCGCCTCCATACGGGGAGCCGTGGTCAGCAGGTCAGGTTCGCCAGCCACCCCCGTAGCGTCCAGCACGATCACCGAGACATTATCCCGCGCGCCGGACCGCAGGGTCTCCTGGACCATTGCATCGGCGGCATGCTGGGGGTTATTCAGTGTGCTCAGCAGCGCATAGATGCGCTCATCGGACAGTTCACCGCTGAGTCCGTCCGAGCAGATCAGAATCCGGTCGCCTTCTTCAACGGGCATCAGCCAGAAGTCCGCCTCCGTGTCCTCGCCGGTGCCCAATGCGCGCGTCACCACATGCCGGCGCGGATGGACCGTGGCCTCTTCCGCGGTGATCTGTCCCAGGTCAACCAGTTCCTGCACTTCTGAATGATCCACTGAAATTTGGCCGAACCTACCTTGACTCAACCGGTACGTCCGCGAGTCCCCAACATTGAAAAACAGCCAGTACGGCATAGCCGATTCCTGAACAAGAACCACACCGGTGAGGGTGGTGCCGGCCTTACCGCCTGTTTCCTCCCGAATGTCGCGATCCGCTTTGTGCAGCAGTTCCTCGAGATCCGCTGCCGAGAACTGGGGTGCGTGCTCGCCGATGATCCAGCTGTCCCCAAGGGTTCGGACACAGATGCCGCTGGCTATTTCGCCTGCCTCGTGGCCGCCCATGCCGTCGGCGACGGCGAACACCGGCTCGGCTGCGATCAAGGAATCCTCGTTGAGTTCGCGTTTGAGCCCGCGGTCGGACGCGTACCCGTAGTTCAACCGGATGGTCAACGCCCGCTCCGGACGCTCTCCGCCGTTCATCGCCGCACCACCAGGAAACTGCGGTCTCCAAAATGTACTGTGGCGCCCGGCAGCGCCAGGACGGTCTGGCCCCCGCCGAGGGGGGTCCGGAGTCCGTCCGGGGTGGTAATGGAACTCCCGTTGGTGGAATTGCGGTCAGTCACCCAAACCTGTCCGCCTTCCACCCTGAGATGTAGATGGGTCTTGGACACAGATCTCCCGTGGTCGTCGAATTCGATCAACTGCTCCACCGGGTCCCCTGCTGTGGCCGCCGGATTGCGTCCAACGAGGGCCTGTGATGTCAGTGTCACTTCGCGTCCGTTGTCGAACGTTATCCGGACTCCGCCGCGGAGCTTTCCTGGCGATACCCGGGTTGGTTCGGATTCCGGGTCCGGATGTTCCTGCGCGCTTTCGGGGGCAGCCTGTGGCCCGGACGCAAACTCTGGAGCAAAAGAGTACTGACCTGCCGCTGATGGGCCGGCAATCGGCCGGGCTGCCGGACTCTGTGGTGCCGCCGGATTCTTCGCAGGTTCGGGCGGAATTCCGGTTGGCGCTTCCTCGGAGGATGTCCCCGCGCCGACCATCGGCGATCGGACGGGTTGCAGGGCGGGTGGTGGAGGCTGTGGAGCAAAGGATGCCGGCCCGTCAATGCCGCCGGTCGTCAGGGGATCCCTGCCGCTGCGCACATCGAACACCAGCGTTCGTGCGGCCTTGTCGTGCCAGCCCTGTCGCTTGCCGCGAGAGTCCCACAGGTTGGAAATCATGATGATGACAAAGCCGATCACCGGAACAATGCCGGAAAGGTAGATCAGCAGCCCCCGGACAAAGACGGCCAGCCAGCCCGGCGCGTGTCCCTCTTCGTTGGTGGTGCGGAGCCCCAGCATGAGGTTTCCCAGCGTCTTGCCCGTCCGGGCCTCCCACCCCCACATAACTATTCCGTAGATCAGGGTAAGCAGTGCGCCGATGCCGGTGAAGACAAAGAACAGCCCCAGGTCCAGCCGCGCCGTCGTAGAGGAGACCTGCTCATAGCCAATCATCATGGACCCGACGAATCCGGCGATGCCAAGAAGGATTGCCGGCGGTACGCCGTCGATCAGCTTCGCGACAAGCCGCTTTCCCGCCGAGGCGTTGCTCAGGTCTAACCGGGCCATGCTGATCTCGCCTTCTCCTGACGCCCTGGACACAGACTGTCCGGGCGGCTGATGCCAACCTGGATACTGATTGCCGGGGCGGCTGACGCCGTGGGTGGACGCCGCGACCGGTGGTTGCTCCACTGTACGGATATGTTCGCCACGATTGGAAAGGTGCGCGCCGCATTGCACGCAATAAAGTGTCCCCGGGGTGACCGGCATCCGGCAGCGCGGACAGGCGAGCCCTGAGTGAGTCACGGCCTCGTTCCCGTCATCCTGCTCCTCGCATCGTGAATCAGCGAGCGTGGCGAGAAGCGTGCCCGCTGTCTCTTCCAGAACCCCACCGATCCACGCATATCATCGAGTGAGGAGTGCACCGTACTCCAGTATTCCTCCACCTCCTGCTCGGTGGGCTCGCCCGCCGAGAAAATGCACGCGTCAGCGCGATCCGCCAACCGGGTGGTGGAATGGCTGCTGGCCGGGAACGCCTCGCCGAGTCCCCGTGCGCTTTCACGGCGCGTGGATTTCCCATTGGTTTCAGCGCCGAGGTCTGTGGCCAAGGACATGACTTCGCTCCATCCCCCGCCAACCCGCTGCGTCGGCCGGCCGGAACGGGAACGCTTCTTCCGGCGTCGTGATTTCAGCAGTGCTATCACCAGCAGGGGAATGAGGAGCACGGCAAGTGGAATCAGCGCCAGCGCTATCGCTGCAATCAACGAACCCCAGATATCCCAGAAGTCCCGGGTACGTTCCTCCGCGTCCTGCGGCTCCGGTGCGGAGTCCGGCGGCAGTTCGGCAGGCTCCTGTGGTGGCGGCGGGGGTTGCAGGACCTGAGGCTTGGGCGTGGACCGTGGCTGTTGCTGGGGAGGAACGGGCTCGTTGTCCTCAGGCGGCGTGGGGTCGAAGGGAACCCAGCCGGCGTTGTCAAACGCTATTTCAACCCAGGCATGCACATCCGCGCCCTTGATCTCGATGGGGGCATCGGGGTTGTCAATCGCCTCCCAATCCGGGTAGAAGCCCATGACAACCCGGGCGGGAATGTTGAGTTTCCGCGCCATCAAGGCCATGGAGACGGCGTACTGCTCGTCGTCACCGACCATCTGCTCGGCGTCGAAGAGAGCCAGCATCCGCGCCGCGCCGTGGCCGGGCAGCGAAGGTGCCTCGCCGTCCTTGCCGTTGCTGAAGAACCCCTGCGCACTCAGCACCTGTTCCAGTCTGCGCACCCGTTCGATGGGCTCCGACACACTGCCCACGTACTCGCTGGCTTTCGACGCAATGACCGGCGGATCATTCACCACCCTGGGAAGGCTCAGATCGGCGAAACCATACTGTGCCAGCTGGGTGTCTTCCGGAACGTCGGGAAACAGCACATTGACGCTGTAGGTGTCACCCGGCTGGACGCCGATGGTGGACAAAGCTGTGCGGGAGTCGTCGTTGTAATAGAGGGAGCGGCTCAAATCCTGTGCCCGGGGACCCTGCAGTTCCACACCCAGGAGCTCGCCGCCGGAGGGCAGCCAGACGCCGCTGTAATCGCCGATGGTGAAGCTCAGTGTTGCGGTGGTGCCCTCGCCGTCCTCCACCTCGGTGTTCCCCAGCTGCTGTGCATCACCCACGCGGGCAAAGTTGCCGGCCGCCTGTGGATCGACGTTATACACCACACCGTCGTAGGCATCCATGGCGGCCAGGCGCACCCGCTGGCCCTCAGGTAGGCCGTCAACGGTCAGCAGGGTTTCCTCGGCATTGTCCTTCACATACTTGCGAAAGCTGGTCAGCGGACTTGGGTAATCGAACAGGTCCACGGGCGGTTCGACGACGTCCCGCAGCACGGCCCGGTCCGTCTCGCCTGCAACGATGGGACTCACCACAAGGGTCAGCACGGTCGCCACCGCCAGGACTGCGCCTCCAACGCCCAGCCTGCGAAGCCTTCCCGATCGCGTGACGGCGTCATCGGCCACCGTGGAATTGGCCGAAACGCTGCTGGTCTGGTCGGTGCGCGCAATGTCCCGGCGATAGGCCAGCCACGCGGTCACAACGGCAATGAGCAGGATTCCGCGTACCTCAGGCAGCGACGCCCGGTTTGTGCCAAAGGCAATGCTGGTAATAAACAGGGCAAAAACGGGAAGCATTACCCAGTACGGTGAGCGGAGGCGCCAGGCGAGGGACCCGGCGACGACGGCGGTCAGCAGGGATCCCAGGAAGGGCACCACAAGCATCCCCCGGGCAATGCCCACCGGATCGGCCACGGTGAGGATGTCCTTCCAGGAGAACACCACTCCCACAATCAGCACACGGAGGGACTCCAATGTGGGCAGGAACCCGAGGAAGGCCTCCACCGGCGCAGCCAAAGCGCTACCCAGGACCAGGTAGGCACCGAGCACCGCACCAACTGTGGTCCACAGGCCCCACCGGTAGCGGGCAGCCAGCCAGGCGATGCCCAGGCCAAGCAGCACACCGCCAAATCCGACAATCAGGTAACGGGCGTCTCCACCAAACGTGGGTCCGAAACCCAGCACCCCCAGCCCAAGCAGGACGGTGAGTACCGACCAGTCCACTCCGGCCTGAAGTGCCAACGGCATGGTCCGGGATCTATTGGACCGGCGGCTCATGCTGCAGCCTTTCGAAGAATCATGGCAAGGTCTGTGAGGCTGTTCAGGGTCAGCACCGTCAGGTCGCCGATCGTCGCCCTGCCCTGTTCCTGGTCTGCGACGCAACGCACCGCAATGCACCGGATTCCGGGAGGTACCGACGCCGCGGCGGACCGGAGCTGGGAGGGTGTCACATGGGGACCCACGACAAAGAAGACAACTGACGCGTTGGGGACCGTGTCCGCCGTCGTTCGCGCCAGATCCAGAGCTGTGGCGCGCATGCCGCGTCCCTCAATGCGCGTCATGTCATCGAGCAGGTTGCGTCCTGTTTCGGAGCGCAGCGGGCCATTCTGGGTTAGGACGCTGAGGTTGCGCTGTTCCCGGATGGCCTGCAGGCCAATGGAGCTGGCAACCGAGACGGCAAGCTCAAACTCGATGTCCGTCTCATACTCGTTGGTGTTGGTTGAGAGTGCTACGGCCAGGTGTGACCGTCGGGTCTCCTCAAACTGGCGGACCATGAGCTTGCCCGTACGGGCGGTGGTTTTCCAGTGGATGTGACGGCGGTCATCGCCCGGAACGTAGTCGCGGAGGGCGTGGAAGGAGACATCCGCGCTGGAGAGCTCCTTGGTTGGCAGCCCTTCGAGGTCTCGGATGAATCCGGCGGCGGATCCCACCAGCGGTGCGGTCCGGGGATGGACATACAGGTCGGTGGGTTCGGTCCACAGCACCTGCCGGCGCAGCAGGCTCAGCGGATCCGCCCGCACTGAGCGGACTGGTCCCACCACAATGACTGCGCGGCGCTGGGTTGGGATGGTGAAAAGGTCTTCGTGTACCTCGCCGGGTTTGAGCCGCGGCAGGTGGAACACTGCCGTAGCCGAACCCACGGGAAGTTCGAGGGATGCCGGCAGCAGGGGTTTGGTCGCGGTGTTGGATACCGCCACGCTGCCCACCGCCCGGTCGCCCACCGCAACGCGGGTTCGGGCAAGATCGAGCTCAACGGCGTAGGACGAACGACCCAGGATGAAGCCCACCGCAAGGACAAACAGGATGGTTCCCAGCAGTGCTGCCACGATGGCTTCCCGCCAGCCAAAGACTGCGCCAAGGACCCACAATCCCGCAACCGTGGGAATCAGGATCCAGCCAAGGGGACTGACCACATCGAATACCGGCCCAAGATGCCGGCCCAGGAAGGAACGGATCCTCTTCCACACGGGGAACAGGACAAGCTCGGCCAGCGTTACGGCATCCTTGATGATCGACGCCGGATGCAGTTTGGGGTTGCGGGAACTGCCCCGCCGCTGACCGCGTGGGGCGGGGTTCTGCAGCTGGCGTCTGCCCGCGGACCTGCGCTCACGCTGAGAAGCCCGGGTTTCGGCGGACCTGGTATCGGTTGACATGGTTGGAAAATATCCGTCCGTTACGCGCTTGCCCGCTGCTGGGGTGCCGAGACATCCGCGAGCACACGCTTGAGGATGGCCTCCGGCGTTGCACCGGCAAATTCGGCTTCTGGATCCATCACAAACCGGTGCGTCCAGACGTAGGGCGCCAATTCCTTGATGTCGTCAGGCAGCACATAATGCCGGCCCTGGCCAGCAGCCCACACCTTGGCTGCCCGGACCATTGCCAGGGCACCGCGCACTGAAACGCCGAGCCTGGACTCGGGAGCGTTCCTGGTTTCCTCCGTCAATCGCGAAATGTACTCAAGGACTGCCGGGTCCACATGGGTTTCGGTGGCGAGATCCGCCATGTCCATGACGGCCTGTGTGGTGATCATCGGGGACAGAATCGAGGAACGGTCCCGGGTGGAGGCCCCGCCGAGCAGTTGGACCGTGGAGGCGTGGTCCGGGTATCCGATCATCGTCTTGATCAGGAAGCGGTCCAGTTGTGCCTCGGGGAGCCGGTAGGTGCCAGCCTGCTCAATGGGGTTCTGGGTGGCAATAACCATAAACGGACGATCATTGGTGTAGCTGACTCCGTCCACGGTGACCCGGGATTCCTCCATGACCTCAAGCAGCGCGGACTGCGTTTTCGGCGACGCACGGTTGATCTCGTCAGCCAACACGATATTCGCGAAGATCGGACCCTTATGGAACTCAAACTCCTGCGTCTTCTGGTCATAGATGGTGATACCTGTGACGTCCGACGGCAAGAGGTCCGGGGTGAACTGGATGCGCGAATGGCTCCCCTGGACGGTGGCGGCAAGCGACCGCGCGAGCATCGTCTTTCCTGTCCCTGGTGCGTCTTCCAACAACACATGCCCCTCCGCGAGCATGGCAGTGAGCACCAGCCGGATCACGTGCGACTTGCCGAGGACGGCCTGCCCCACGTTTCCCACCAGCTTGTCGAACGTCCCGGCAAACCAGGTGGCCTGCTCAACTGTCATTGCCATGGTTGGTTCCTTTTCTGTGGTTGGTGCTGTTGTTGGGGACAACGCGATACTGCCCGTTGACCGATATTTAGAATAGCTAGCATGACGGGGCTCCCGCGTCCTTGGTGATTGAGTTGGACTTGAACCAGCCACCGCCGGCACGGTTCACCCATTCCCTGCTGGAACCGATCAGGTTTCCGTTGGAATCATATATGGGATGGGCCGCTCCGCTGTTGGAGATGCACTGGATCTCAAAACGGTGACCGTTCTGTCGCCACGTGCCTCCGGCGTCGTCGCACGCCTGCCGCGCTGACGGCTTGGAGTCGTTGGGCTGGGCAAACTCGCAGGTTGCGCTGAGGTCCGAGTCCTCATACACCGTGCCGTACTTCCTGGGTGGCGGCGACGTGCGTCCGGTGGCAGTGGTGGAGGACTTCTGCCCCTCGGAATCGGTCACCGTGACGGTGATCTCCACGCTTTGATCAAAGCCGCTCCCGGCCGTGGCGGTTCCGCCCCCTGCACCCACTGAACCGGATCGCCCCGCGGCACTCCAAGCCACAGAGGCAATGTCCCGTCCGTTTTTCGGCGTGGCTCCAATGGTGAAGTTCACCTGTTCGCCTGCCGGAGCAGAGCTGATGGACGGAGTCGAAGGCTTGCCAAACGGAACCACCGTGTTTGACTGGGTCGCTGCTCCCGGAAGCGAGCTTCCGTTGGCCGTATTAATTGCGCGCACGCCCACGCTATAGCTGGTGCCGTTGCTCAGGCCTGCCAAAACACCGTCGGCAGGCAGTTCTGCAAAGGCACCGTTGTTGAGTTGGTATTCGTAGCGTGTCTGGTCGGCTTGTGCACCGTTGGCCGCCGCCGATTCGTGCGTCACGATGAGCCGCCGGTCTCCCTCGACGGCGCTCACGTCCGGAACCGCGCCGGGCGCACCGACCGCCTGACGCGGGTCGGACGGATCGCTGGGCGCTCCGGCTCCTGCCTTGTTGGTGGCCGTGACGCTGAAGGTGTAGGGACTTTGGGAATTGGCCAGGGTGACCGAAGCCGAGAACACCGAACCGGACAGCTCGGCACTGCGCACGGCCTTGCCGTCCTGGAAGGTTGTCAGCGTGTAGGCGTCAATCTCGGCACCGTTCTTTTCCGCCGTGGTGGGCTGCGCCCACGAGACGGCGAGCACCGAGTTGGCCGCCCCGCCCTGGGACGAGACCTGAACGGAGGGTTTGGACGGCGCCGCCGGTTGGCCCGCGGGTATCATCCCGTCCGAGTACGCTCCCCAGTCGGACGGATCAGGCGCCTGATTGTAGGCCCGCACACGGACCTCATACAGGGTTCCGTTCTGCAGGCCCGACCATTCAACCGAGGTGCCGGTCACTGACGACTTTTGGAAGCCGCCACCGGCGGGCGCAGGGGAAATTTCCAGGTCATAACGCTCCACAGGCGAACCGGCGGTGGAAGGAACAGCCCAGTTAACCAGCACGGATCCATCACCAAACTGCAGCGTCGGAGGTGCGGGGGCTTCCGGTTTCTCGTCGGGACGAGCGACGGCGGATTGGCCGGATTGCGGTGACTCGCCGACGTCGTTCCTTGCCGCCACAGCAAAGGTGTACTCGACGTTGTTGGTCAGTCCGGTGATGCTGCAGGTGGTTGCCGGGCATTCCTGGCTGACGCCTTGACTGCCTGTCACCACGTAGCCGGTGATCCGCGACCCGTTGTCCGCCGGCGGATCCCAGGAGAGCGTGACCATCTCGCTGCGCACCTCTCCCACAGCCGGGGTCGGCGGCGCGTCGGGCGCACCGCGGACGGTGAGTCGGACCCTTCCTTCAACCTCACGCTGCGGGTCACCCGTGCGGTCGGCCACCCGATAGCTGACCACCATGGTCCCCACAAAGTCGGAAGCCGGTGTCACTGCAACGGAGTTGCCCTGGGCTGTGGCGGACCCCGCTCCGGTTTCGGTCTGGACAGCAATGAGCTGCAGCGGTGAATCAGGGAACGGGTTGGAATCGTTGCCGAGCACGTCCACGGTTTCGGTTTCGCCCTGAACAGCGTCGGCAACGAGGTCATCGTTGGCCACCGCAAGTGGCTGGGTGGAGCTGACCACTGACACATCGATAGTAGCCTCCACCGGTTCACTCCTGCCGTCAGTCACGGAAAAACGGACCGGGTGGGTAAGACCCTTTTCAGCCGTTCCCGATTCAACGGTCAACACCGATTCGTCGAGCTGCGCGATCAGCCCACCTGGAACTTCATCGACCAGTGCAAAAACGAGTTTTCCTGCATCCTGCTCGTCGATGTCCTCCACCAAGCGGGCGAGATCCATGGCGGCCGCTTCCTGCTGGGCAACCACCAATTCACCCGAGGACGCCTCCGGCGGATGGTTCAGGTTTGGATCAGGCAACACGCGGATGCTGACGGTCAGCACTGCTTTCAGGCCGTCCGGATCATCGAGGGACACACCGTCGGTTACTTCAAAACTCACGGCGGCGGCGCCGGCATAGTCTTCGGCGGAGGTGAATGCCAACGAGGTGGCGTTCCTGACCAGGGGCGCATTGTTCGACGCGACTGCTGTGACCCTGGCGTCGTCCGTGAGCTGGGCTTCCCGGCCTTCGCGGACCACTACCAGCTCACTCAGATCGAGTAGGAGCTCCTCGCCGCTCATAACTTCGAGGGCCTCCGTGCTGCGCAGCGCCGGTGGCTGATTGGCCAGACCCGGTACATGAATGAATGCGGTGGCGGACAGCCCGTCAATATCCGTCACAGTGTAAGGAATGGTCTGGGCTTCCGGGAGCAGCTGGACGTTGACCGTGCCCGCCGTATCGCTGCCGGCGGCGACAGTCGCAGTGTCAGTGTTTTCAGGGAAGCTGACCGTTAGCTCGTCCGGTGACCCATCGCGGTCGACGTCGTTCTTCAGCACCGGAACATCCACTGCACTCTGGCCGAGCGTCTCAGGAAAGGAGACCCGGTCATCGTGTGCAACGGGGGCGATTTTCGGCGCGTCAGGACTGGTTTGAACCCGAATGGTGCCAACGGCCTTCCCCCCGCGGCCATCATCAACCGTATAGCGGATGGCTGTGGCGCCCGGCTGCGCCGGGGAATCAAAGCGAACCTTCCGGTCAACGACGGCGGCTTGGATTCCGCCTGCAGCTTCCAGTCCGTCCGCGGGCAGTGCAAGTGCGTCGCCGTCAGGGTCGGAGTCGTTGGAGAGCGCGTCCACCGTGACGCTGCGGTTCGGCAGCACCACCACCGAGTCGTCAACGGGAACGGGTGTCTGGTTCACCGTTGTGGGAAGGGCGATGCCCACCAGGACGGTGCCGGTGGAGCGTGCCCCCAACCTGTCCTCAACGATGTAGCTGAAGGAGTCCTGCCCGGAGGTGTCACTGGCGGGCGTGTACTCGATGAAGGTTGCGCCCATGGCTGCTGTTCCCTTGGTGGGCGCCTGGCCTATTCCGACGAGCGAAACCGAGTCGCCGTCCGGGTCGATCCCTTCGAGCGGAACAGCTATCCGTGCGGTGTTGCCGGCTATTGCCCTGGCTTCGATGGTTTCCGGACGCGGCCGGGCGTTGTCCTCCGGATCCGGCGCGCGGACGCGGATGAGTACCCGTGCGGAGTCCTCCTGCCCATCCGGTCCGCGCACGGCGTACACCGCGCGGAAGGTTCCGGCTGTATCCCCTGCCTTGAAACGAAGACTATTGCCGGAAACTGCGAGAAGGCCCTCGCCCGGGGCTACAGTTTCCACCAGTTCCGGATCGAGCGTAAGCTCGCCGCCGTTGGGATGGGTGTCGTTTGCCAGTACATACACCGTTGCGACGTCTCCTGCGCGGACGGTCACTTCGTCTTCTTCGGCACGGGGCGGCTGCAGCTTTGCCGGGGCGGGAACCGGGACAACCGACACGTCGCCCGTTGCCGTTTCACGGCCGTTGGACACCGTGTACTGGAAGGTCATCCGTTCTGTGAGCCCGCGGGTGTCGCTCACGCGGAGGATGTTGTGGTTGAGCACCGCCACCGATACCGGGGATTCAGCCGGCAGGGTGACGGACTGGACCACCAGGACCCCGCCTCCGGGGTCCGAATCATTGGACAGTACGTCGACGAGCGTTTGGTTGCCGGCCGGGAGCAGCGCACTATCCCGCACAGCCACCGGCGCTCCTGTGGCGCCGCCTTCAGGCAGGACGTCCACACGGATGAGCCCGGGTGCACTGGCCGGGCCGTTGGCAGCAATGTAGTCAAGATAGACGGGACCTGGGCTGTCCGAGCGGAAGGTGAATGTTCCGACGTCGTAGTTCGGTGTGACTTCCGCGCCCTCGCCCCCATTGACGTTGGTGAGCCTCAGCCCTCGTCCGGACGGGTCCAGGTCATTCTTCAACGGCGCCACAAGCAGGTCCTCACCCGCGTTGACCGTCAGATGGTCGGGATTGACGATGGGCGGTACGTTCCCCGCCGGCTGTACGTCGACAATCACCGCTCCTTCGGTGCTTTCACGCCCATCGGACACACTGATCGAGACTTCCTTCTCTCCGAGCTGCCCGCCCGCGTCGGTGAAGGTGATCAGGCCGTCGTCGCGGTGTCTGGCCGTATCATCCGGGGTGGTTGCCTGAGCCGATTCGAGGAACAGGTCATCCCCGTCAGCGTCGGTCCAGTCGGCGAGGATGTGCTGGCTGATGTTTTGTCCCTGTTCCAGCACAAGGCGTGACTTACGCTTCTGCGTGGGAGCCTCGTTGGAGTCTTCAGACCGGATGTCGAGCGAGACCGTCGCCGTGTCGGTACCTCCGCGGCCGTCGTCGACCGCGTAATCGAAGGTGTGGCGACCGGGCGGCACCTCAGCATCGAGCACCACCTGCAGTCCGGTCGAGTCATACACCGGCTGGATGGCACCGATATCCGGTGGCGTCCCCTGGAGTGTGACGGTCAGCAGGTCGCCGTCCGGGTCTGAATCGTTGTCGAGGACGGGCAACAGGGTGGTGGATCCGCGGCGTGCTCCGAGGACGTCATCCTGGGCTACGGGCGGCTGGTTTTCCCCGGTGCGGTCCGGCAGCGTGTTGATGGGATTCTCACTGGCCGATTCCTCGTCCTCCTTGTCGTCTTCCTCAGGGGGCGGAATGATTTCGTCCCAGTTTTGAACCAGCAGCATGTCCTGCTGGACCAGCCAGACGTTACCGCCGCGGATGTCGTTAAGTACGACGACGGCGCGGTTGGTCCGGAACACAAGTTCCGACTGCGCAGCCAGGGACGGGATCTCCACGGTACTGTCATCCGCATCGGTTACGCAGTCGCGGACATACAGTTGGGCGTCAGGCCAGGCGGCGTGGACGCATCCGTCCAGCTGGACCGGTGGGATAGGGTCGCTGCTGACATCGAGTGGAGTTGACCGGGGAACAGAACCGTCCAGGGGCACTTCGAACAGCGCACCGGCCGTGGCCACCGCAACAAACGACGACGCCGGACCGCTCTGTTGAAGCTGAGCGCCTGCAGTGTCGGGCAGCACTGTTTCGCGGCCGTCAGGCAGGAAAATTCGTCCCGTGGCGGGGTCCAACGCCACCGGCTGGTCCCCGACTGCCGACAGTTGCAGGTTTTCCACCCCGCTGATCCCCTCGCTCGACTGCCGGGTGCTCTCCTCGAAGACGGCCGTGTCGCCGCGCTCCCACGAGAGGATGGTTCCGGTGACGGGGTCGGCGGTGAAGACTGTGTCTTCGGAGTTAATGGCGGCGGCTACCCCCGGAACGCCGTCAAGCAACGGCTCGGTGTCCTCAGAGGAGAACCCTGCCAGGTTGCCGGCATCAGTGACGTGGACAGTGCCGTCCGGGCTGTTGGCCAGGACCACGTGACTGCTGCCAAGGGCAGGGACTCCGTTGCCGGGAAGTTCGTTTTCTTCCCCGAGTGCCACATCGGTCGCTGACCGGACTGAGGGTTGCCTGATCCTGGTTGTGGTTTATCACGGTGCCCTCGTGCTGCAGGATCTCAAAGCGGTTGCTGCCGGTTACAAAGCCGCCGTCAAGGGTGCGGGACTGGTAATTGAGGTGTGCGGTCTTGCCCTGAGAGAGGTTGGTGACCCACACGCCGCCGTCATTCAGGTCCACTTCGGCGGTGGTGAATCCGGGGTTCACCACTGCACCCGTGATTGCCACAGCCGCAACCACGCCAAAAGCGGTCACGGAGGCATGACGCCGTCTGCGTTGGTTGAGACCAAATTTCATGTAGAGCGTTCCCCCGGATGATGTGTGCACTGCGTGAGCGTGCAGGCAGTGCCCAGATAAGTGTAGCTATGCGCTGCGGCGCCTCCCATGGGCAGAAGTGCCCATGGGAGGTAGGGGCGGACCTAGCAGCGTGGCATTCCTGCTGGAGGGTTGTTGCCCCTGGTGGTGTGAATACCCTTGAGGAAGAGTCCATTGTTGTTGGCATCGGTGTTTGGACCCGACTGCTGGCGGTACCAGGGCCCGCTGCTTCGGGAGATGTAGCAGTTCGACTTCATGGTCTGGTTGTTGTACATCCAGTGTTCGCCCCGGCAGTCTCGCGTGGCGGGATCGAAGTTGGTCCCACCGGCCGGATCCATGCAGCTGCGTGAATCAAGACCGGACCCTCCAGCGGTAATGTCCCATTCAGTTGGCGCCGGCGGCGGCGGAGGCGGCGCCTGACCACTCCGGGCCCTCGCTGTGGCAATGTTTCCCGCCTGGTCCCGCGAGTTCAGGGAGCGGACTTCGATGGTGACTTGCTCGTCGTAGCCGTTGGTGTTGATCCTGCGGTCGCCGTTGTTGCGGACGTTCTCCCAGCCACCGCCGCCGTTGATGCGGATTTGGATCTGTTTGACGTCGTGAGTGCCGGGATCAGGGGCATTCCAGCTGACGTTGACGAACTTCTGTTCACGGGCACCACCCTGCGCCGAGGCGGCAGGCTTTCCCGGCCTGCCAAACGGATTCACCTGATTCGACCCGCCTGGTTGGCTGGCGTAGTTGGACCCGTCGCTGTTGACGATTGCTGTGACGGTTGCGGTGACGGCTGTTCCATTGGGGAACCCGCCTACTTCCTGGCCGCTGCGGATGCCCATTTGGCGTCCGTCGCTGAAGTTTGCCTGGTAGCTGACCTCGGAGGCGCGCGCACCATTTCGCTGCTGCGCGGTGAGCTCGTTGAAGGAGATCACTACGTGGCGTCCCTCGGCGCCGGTACGCGACTCCGCCAGGGCAACCCCCGTTGGCGCGGCGGGCTCCCCCACCGCACGTCGAGGTGCGGACTGCGCACCGTAGGCGCTCCAACCGGCCTTGTTATAGGCCCGCACTGCGTAACTGTAGTCAGCTTCGGAGTTGGGTACCGTAATGGTCTGGTCCGAAGCCTGGACTTCGGGCAGGGTGCGCTGCAGTTCGCCGCCACGGAATTCCTGGACCTGGTACTTGCTCACGGGTGCGCCGTTGGGGTTCACATCGTTCCAGTCCACCACCAACTGGCTTTCTGCGCCCACTGACTGGGCGCGTGATGTACTAGGCGCAGCAGGCACTCCCGGCAATCCGGCAGGTGTCTCGGCCGCGGAATAGTCACTCCACTCCGAAGGCTCAGGTGCAGCGTTACGCGCCTGGACCCTTACCTTGTATGCGGTACCGTTCTCCAGCCCTTCCCAGGTCAGCGGGCTTCCGGCGGCGCTGCGCTGTACTGCCCCGTTGGGCGGGGCAGGGGAGATCTGCAGGTCATAGCCCTCGATCGGAGAGCCTTCATTCGCTGGAGGTGTCCAGTTCACCGTCAACGCACCGTCACCAAAGACCAGGGTTGGCGGTGCCGCCTGCGCAGGCTGTGTGTCCGGCCGCGCCACAGCGGACTCTGGTGAAGGGTCGGAGACTCCGATGTCATTGGCAGCGGTCACTGTGAACACGTACTCGACATTGTTGGTCAGGCCCGTCAGCGTGCACGTTGTCGTGGCGCACTCCTGGGTGAACCCGTTATTGCTGGTGACGGTGTATCCGGTGATCGGTGACCCGTTATCGGCCGGCGGATCCCAGGACAACACTACGGACTCATTACGGGTGCTTTCCACTATCGGCGTGGAAGGAGCACCGGGCTTGCCCTTGACCGTCAGCAGGATCTGGGCGTTGGCGTAGCGTGACTGTTCACCGGTGCGGTCCTGCACTGTGTATTGAACGGTCATGTTGCCCACAAACGAATCACTTGGTGTGACCACCACGGAGCCGCCCTGCTGGGATGCACTGCCATTGCCGTCGGCAATGACATCGACAATCTGAAGCGGCTCCTCCGGGAACGGGTTCACATCATTGGCCAGCACGTCAACTGTGACAGGCTCCCCCTGCACCGCTTCGGCAATCACATCATCATTGGCCACCGGCAAGGGCCGGCTTGAGGCAAGCACCGTCAACGCCACCGTGCTGGAGACGGTTTCCTCACCATCGGTCACGGAAACCGCTACGCTCCCGGTAGCCCCAACAGCAGCCGAATCCTGCGCGGCAACACGCAATTCGGTGCCTTCCAGACTGACATCGAAGCCCTCCGGCGCCGCCGAAGTGAGCGAGAACTCCAAGCCGTCCACGTCCTCCGGATTCGGATCGGTGGCCAGGGCCTTGAGATCAAGGGTGGTTGCCGGTTCGGCCTGGGCCACCTCAAGGGAACCCGAGTCGAGTTCGGGCGGGAAGTTCCGTTCAGCGTTGGGGATTACGTTGGTGATAACCGTCAACGTGGCTTTCAGCCCTTCCGGATCATCCGGTCCGGAGCCGTCGGTGACCTCAAACGTGATCGACCCCGTACCCGCGTAGTCGATGTCCGCCGCGTACCGCAGGTTGTTGGGATCCACTACCCACTGGCCGGTGTTGGTGGTCCCGATCGCTGCGACCTTCTCGGCAACGCTCACCCGCGGGGTGCGCCCCTCACGGACCTCGACCAGGTCCCTCAGGTCCAGATCCAGTTCTTCGCCTGCCGTCACGTCGATGGGCGCATCGCTGATCAGCGTCGGATACTGGTCGCTCAATCCCGGAACCCAAATCACGGCAGTGGCCAACCCGCCGTCAATGTCCTCCACCGTGTACGGGATGATTTGCGCTTCGCCGGTCAGTTCAACCCGCACAATATTGTCCGGTGAGACAGCCGCAACACCATCAGCCGCGTCGACCGTGATCTCAAGATCCTCGGCCACCCCGTCAGGATCCTCATCGTTCTTCAACACCGGAACGTCAACGGCAGTCTGGCCTTTAGTCTCCTCGGGTTCCACCCGGTCATCGCGGGCAATAGGCAGCAGCAGCGGAGCATTCTGGTCAACGGTGACTGTGATGTTTCCGTTGGCCGATGCGCCGCGGCTGTCCTGAACCTTGTACAAGACATTGAACGTGCCATTGGCCTCGGGAGCGGTGAACAGCACCCGACCTTCCTTCACCAGCGGCCCCATCTCCTCCGGTGTAGCGCTCACACCGTCCGGATCCAGGGAAACAGGGTCACCGTCGGGGTCCGAATCATTCTTCAACGCGTCCACCGCGATGGCACGGCCGGGCCGCAGCACCACGCCGTCATTGACGGCAACCGGCTTCTGGTTCGCCTCAGCTGCCGGCGCAATTCCCACCCGCACCGTTGCCGTGTTTTCGAGCCCAAGCCTGTCCCGCACGGAATAGGTGAACGTGTCCGTTCCCGCCCCAGCGGCAGAAGCGGTGAAGTCGATGTAGTTGGGTCCAGGGACAGCCGCCCCCATCTTCGGTGCCGCGTCAATCCCGGTCAGGAAGGAGGAATCGCCGTCGGCATCGATTCCGTCCAGAGGCACAGGAATACGCACCGTCGAACCGGCGATCACCCTCGCGTCAAGATTCTTCGGCACCGGCGGGACGTTCTGGTCATCAACCGGCCGGATGTTGATCCGTACCTCGGCCGAATCCGTTTGCCCGGCACTGTCCATCACCTCGTAGATGGCGTACACGGTCTTGGCGGTATCTCCGGCGATAAACCGCAGGGAGTTCTCGGAGGCAAAAATCCGTCCATCCGCTGCCTCAACCCCCTGGGCCAGCACCGGGCTTAGGGTGAGTTCGTCATTATTCGGATGCGTATCATTCTCAAGCACCGGGACGTTGACGACGTCGCCCACGCGCACGGTCACTTCGTCCGAGTTGGCCTGCGGCGGCAGCAGCGTCTCCGGGCCCTCCACCGACAGAACGCTCACCTCGCCGGTCGCCGATGCCTTGCCGTTGGAGACCGTATAAGTGATGGTGGTCTGCTGATTCAGGCCACGCACGTCGTGGATGCGGAGAACATTGTGATCCAGCACCGCAACGTCAAGGGGCGAACCGTCCGGCACACTCACCGACTGCACCACCAGAACGCCGCCCGTGGGATCGGTGTCGTTGCCGAGCACGTCCACCAAAACATCACCGTTGCGGGGAAGCAGCGCCACGTCGCGCACAGCCACAGGCGTTCCTTCGGCACCGGCAGCTGTCGCATCGACCCGGATCAGACCTGTGGCGCTCTGCGGACCATTGGTGACGAGATACTCGACATAGTAGGAGCCCTCTGCGGACGGTGTGAAGGCAACGGTTCCCGTCTCATAATCGGGCGTCAGCGATGCGTCGCCGGCGGTAATCTCAGCCTTCGCGAGGCTCAACTGCCCACCGGCCGGATCAAGATCGTTCTGCAGCGGTGAAAGCTGCGTCTCCTGGCCGACCGTCGCGGTGAAGTGGTCAAAGTTCGCGACAGGAGGCAGCGTACCCGCAGCGCGCACATCGAAGGTGACAACACCACCAACCTCATCGCGGCCGTCCGAGACGACGATGGGCACTTCCTTTACGCCCTGGCCTTTGCCGACGTCCCTGAACGTCAGCAGCCCGTCAGACCGGGTTCGCACCTGGTCGCCGTCGGGAGTGGGTTCTGCGCTGACCAGAAACAGGTCGTCACCATCGGGATCCATCCAGTTGCTCAGGATGTTCTGGCTGACGGACTTGCCCTCTTCCACCAGAATGGTGGTAGCGCGGATGGGCTCCGGCGGATCGTTTGAATCGGCGCCTCGCACATTAACAGTGACGTCGGCGGAATCAGACCCACCACGGCCATCGCGCACCTCGTAGGTGAACGTGTGATCGCCCACCGCGGCATCCGCCGGCACCACAATCTGCATTCCGGCACCGTTATAAATGGCCTGCACCGTCCCCGCCGCAGGCTGCTCACCCTCCAAAGACGTGGTCAACAAATCCCCATCCGGATCCGTATCATTCGTCAAAACATTCAAAATAGTCGTACGCCCGGCGCGCGCACCGTAAGCGTCGTTTTCCGCAACTGGCGGACGGTTCTCACCCGTGCGGTCCGGCAACGTGTTCACCGGATTCTCGCTGGCGGATTCCTCATCCTCTTCATCGGACTCTTGCTTCGGCGGGATAATATCGCCCCAGTTGTCAACCAACTGCATGTTCTGCATCACCAGCCACACATCACCGGCATTAACATCATTGAGAACCACCACGCTGCGGTTCACCCGGAACACCAGCTCGGACTGCGCCCCAATACCCGGAATCTCAACCCGCTGGTCATCAGCATCGCCGACGCAGTCACGGATATACACACCGGCACCGGCCCACGCCGCATGCACACAACCGTCAAGGAATACCGGTGCGGCCGGCACGCCGGTATTGTCCAGCTCTGTGACCGTCGGATCCCCGCCGTTCAAAGGCTGCTGAATCAAAGCCGTCGGCGTGGACACCACCACCGATCCGCTGGCCGGCCCGCTCTGCTGAAGTTTGCCATCCTGCGCACCATCAAGAGTGACCGTGCGCCCACCCGGCAACACCAACTGTCCCGACTCAGCATCGAAAACCACCGCCTGGTCCCCCACAGCCGCGATCTGCACATCGCCGAACTCCTTCAGGGAATCCGCGGTGGCGATCTCCGGCTCCTCATGGGAACCATCGGGCCCGACGGCGAAGGACAGCACGGTGCCTTCCTGCGGATTCGCGATCAGCACGGTGTTATTGGAGGAGACAGCAGCGGCAACGCCGGCCGTATCAGCAACCACCGGCTCTGTTTCCTTATCGTTGAAAGCACCAAGACCCTGTGCCGTGGTGATCCAGACCGCTCCGCCGGCCCGGTCGGTCACGGCGACTGTTTCCCCGCCCAACGCAATCGCCGCCGACCCCGGCAGCTGCACTTCGGTGCCGCGCACAACATTTGCGACGTCCACCGGGCTGACCTTTGACTGGTCGGAGTTCATGTTGAACACCGTCGAGGCGTTCTGTGCCACATCGAAGCCGTCGCTGTTGGCGGCATAGCCGCCGTCAAGGAGCCTGGACTGGTAATTCAGGTGGCCCACCATGCCGTTGCCCTCGTTGGTGACCCACACTCCGCCGTCGTTCAAATCCACGTCAGCGGTGGCAAATCCCGGGTACAGCAATGCACCGCTGACCACTGCGGTGCTGACCATTGTGACCACGGATATTGATGCTGCGCGCTTGTGTTTCCTGCTGAATCCCTTAAAGCGGTTCAAAAACTTCACAATGGGTACCCCGGGCTGAGACTCTTTGGTTGACGTTCCGCCCCAATGCCAGCGGAACCCACAACTTGACCGTTAAAAGTGTTGCACGACAATACAAGGGTTCACACCGGATCGGATGGGTAGCTCTCCCCATCCACCTCAGGCCGGTAAACAGTCCTAGTCCAGAATCAATCCAGTACCGGTACCCCTGGCAAGGGTCACCGGGTGCACTTCGCCGAATCCGCGGACGGTGCGTGCCTTGTGCGGCATCAGAACAAAGCGTTCGTTGTCCCGCAGCGTCGCAGCCGTCGACGCATCGATCAGCACCGTACCCGGTTCCGCCAAGGAGGTCAGCCGCGAGGCAAGGTTGACCGTTGGCCCGTAGATGTCGCCCAGGCGGGAGAGGATACGGCCCCACACCATGGAGACCCTGGCCGACGGCAACAGGTCATCCTCGGTAAACGCCTTGGCCAGCGCGAGCGAAATCTCAGCGCCGGCCTCAGGCGATTCCGCAATGTAGAGGACTTCATCTCCGATGGTCTTGACCAGCCGCCCACCGCCCACGGAAATAATCTCGGCACATATGTTTTCGAACCGCTGGACAAGTTGCGCCAACGTCCGTTCGTTCATCTGGCGGGACAGGCTGGTATAGGAGACCAGGTCGGCGAAGCCAACCGCGCGTGCCAACGGCAGCGGTGCATCGTCCTCGTCCCCCACCCGGCCTTCAGCGCTGGCCTGCAACCCCGACTCCGCACGCAGCGCGAGCCTTTGGACCCCCGCGTTGAGCTGCCGCCGCCACGCGTAAACGAGGGTCTTCTCCAGCGGTTCAATCAGGTGGGGCAGTTCGGTCACCAATGACCTGCGGGCGGCGGCGTCGGTGATTCCCCGCTGCACCACCATTTCCTCCACCAGGGCTTCGATCTGCCAGACCACCATGCGGTCCGTCATTTGGCCAACCGCACGGGTGATGGAGATCGCCGCGTCTTCGGTCAGCTGTTCGTTCCGGACGAGTTCAATGATCGTGGTCAGTGCGACCTTGTCTTTCTCTGTGAAGGCAACGTCCTCGTCCCCGATGTTGGGGAACCCCATGGCACGCCACAACTTGCGCGCCGACAGCAGCGACACTCCGGCTCCCGCCGCCACATCACGACGGCGGAGCGTGCGTTCGGCACCCAGCAGCTCAATCTCCAGCTTGCGTATCATCTCGCGGTCAATGTCGGCCGGCGGCGCGGGTACGCGGCGTTTCTTGGGAGCAGGCATGGACCGGGTGAGCGGTTCCGCGGCCTCGGCGGTGGCGGTGTCCGGCCCCTCTACTCCATTGCTGGCGCTCATCACCACTCCCCTTCATACTCGTTGGCCACGTCAGCTTCCATGTCTACACCATCAAACATGACGGTCAATGGTAGGTCGCTGATCGCAGCGACAATGAATTCCTTGAATGTGTGAATGCGCGGCACATCCGGGTAGGAAACCGTCCTGTCACGGCCCAGATCGATCACCAGAGTGCCGCTGCCGGTTGCACGCTGAATCAGGCTCTGGTCTGTTCCGAGTTGGTAGATCACCGCGAGCGTCACATCCTGTTCGCTCCGCCGGGCGAGCCCGCGCCTGCGAATCAGCCGCCTGCTCGTCAGGATGTAGCGCGACCCCATCCAGCGCAGCAGCGGGTTGAAAAACATCCGCAGCAACAACAGTCCGGCCACCACCAGCACGGCCGAAACAATCCATGGTTCCCAGGTCAGCAGCTCGATCGGAAGGTTGGCCCTGCTGAGCCATCCGAGGCCGTATCCCGTGGCCGCGAGCACCGCCAGGGCACCCAGGAACGGCCAGAGCAGTGGGCGGGGATTGGGGCGTGTCCGCACGATCACGTGTTCGCCCGCGGCAAGCCTCATGGCCATGGCCGGCTACCGGTCATCGACGGCAAAAGCGTCCCTGCGTGGTTCATCTTCAGTGGAGCGGTCTCACATGCACGACGTCGCCTGCCGTCACAGTGTGCCGCTCGCCGTCGTCGTCCCGCACCAGGAGCCCGCCACGCTCATCGAGTCCCATCGCGCGCCCGGTGAGGAACTGTCCTCCCGGCAGTTCAGCGCGGATGTCCTGGCCGAGCGTGGCCATCCGCTTACCAACCCGGGCCGAGAGTGACTCACCGTCGGACCAGGGACGTGCCGCATCGCCGTCGACCGCTGTGAACTCTGCATAGTGCCGTGCAAGGGTGCGCAGAAATGCCTTGAGCAGGACGTTCCGGTCAGTGGTTTTTGCATATTCGAGGAGGAGGCTGGTAGCGGTTGGCACCGGGAGTTCCTGGTCGGTCAGGCTGACGTTCAAACCCACACCAACGACGACGGCGGGCGGCGCGCCGTTTGCGCCGGGCACCAGCTGAGCCAGGACTCCGGCGAGTTTTCGGCCGTCCACCTGCACATCATTGGGCCATTTGATGCGGGGACTGACCTCGGTGCGGTCGTCGATGCCTTCGGCGAGCGCCAGTGCGGTCAGCAGCGACAACCAGGAATAGCTGTGGGTGGGAAGCGGTCGTCCGTCGGAGTTGGTGGGCCTCAGGAGGATGCTGACAATGAGCGAGGACCGCTCCGGTGCTATCCACGTCCGGTCAAGGCGCCCCCGTCCGGCGCTCTGTTGTTCGGCGGTGAGCACACTCAGATCCGGCCATAAGCGTGCCTGCTGCTCGGCATCCCGGGCAAGATCGGTGTTGGTTGAGCCGGTTTCGGTGACGAGGTCCAGCCGCCCGTAGGGACCCTTGGGTTCGCAGAGGGCTTCGCGCAGGCCAGCCTCATCCAATCCGGGGCGTTCGAGGCTGGAATAGCGGGAAGTCATGGGTTCGATCTTACCCAGCCCTGCGCCGGCAGGATCTCCACGCGCGCCGCCCAGCGGAGCAGGATCTCCACGCGCGCCGCCCAGCGGAGCAGGATCTCCACGCGCGCCCTGGCGGGCACCTGGTCGATCACCGGTGACTTCGCGGGCACCTGGTCGATCACCGGTGACTTCGCGGGCACCTGGTCGATCACTGGAGTGTCCTGTTACAGGAAGATGTCCGGTACCAGCCCGTTCTCCGGGGCGCCCATGCTGTAGCCGGAAAAATCAGTAACGCCTTCCTGGTCCAGAACCTCTTCATCGGTGAAGAAGTTCCCGGTGCAGCTGCGCGAGTCCCGGGTCAGGATGGCATGGGCAGCGTCGGCCACGATCCGGGGCGAGCGGGCGGCCTTGACCAGGTCTTCGCCGCCAGGCATGTTCCGGATGGCCGCAGTGTCGATCAGCGTCCGTGGCCAGAGGGAGTTGACCGCCACGCCATCGCCGCGGAGTTCTTCGGCGAGGCCAAGGGTGGTGAGGCTCATGCCGTATTTGGCCATGGTGTAGGCGAGATGCATTCCGGCCCACTTCGGGTCAAGGTTCAGCGGCGGCGAAAGCGTCAGGATGTGCGGGTTACCGGAGCGCTTCAGTGCCGCCAGGGAAAACTTGCTCAGCATGAAGGTGCCGCGTACGTTGATGTCCGCCATCAGGTCGTACCGTTTCATGGAGATGTCGGGCGTTGTGGACAGATCAATAGCGGAAGCATTGTTGACCACGACGTCGATGCCTCCGAACTCGGCGATGGTCGCTTCGACAGCCGCGGCGACGTCGTCGTCGTTCCTTACATCCCCCACAATGGCCAGGGCTCCGCCGCCCGCGTCGCTGATCTCCCGGGCGGCGGTGTGAACCGTACCCGCCAATGATGGATGCGGTTGACCGGTTTTGGCCATGATGGCCACGTTTGCGCCGTCCCGGGCTGCGCGGAGAGCGATCGCCAAACCGATCCCGCGGCTTCCACCGGACATCAGTACGGTTCGGCCCTTCAGGGAGCCGGAAGAGTGGACATGAGTGTTCGCCGCGTCGTTGCTTGCCATGAGGAAAGAATAAAGGTGACCCCCTGGTGAAAACCTAATTGTTACCCGTCAGTAACATTTGGCTGGAAGCTAAGTCTTACGCGGAGAAGTTGTAGGTCTTCTACAGCCATGACCCGCCAATCACTCACTAGACTGAAAAATGATCGTCGCTTTTTGTGGAATACCTACTTAACCAGCCCGGCTACCGAAGAGACTCGATGCGCATCGAAACACTGCCAACCGAACCGCACACCGGTGAGGTCCCTGATCAACAGACCACCGCCGGCAAGCTCGCCGACTTCCGGCAGCGGCAGGAACGTGCTGCGCAGCCGTCGGGGCCGGAAGCGGTGGCAAAGCAGCATGCGCGCGGCAAGAACACTGCCCGCGAGCGTATTGACCTGTTGGTTGATCCCGGGTCCTTTGTGGAGTTCGATGCCCTGGCCGTGCACCGCTCCACCGCGTTTGGCATGGAGAAGAAAAAGCCGCTGGGTGACGGTGTGGTCTCCGGCTACGCAACGGTGGACGGACGCCAGATCGCCGTCTACAGCCAGGACTTCACCGTCTACGGCGGGTCGCTCAGCCAGGTCAACGGCGAGAAAATTGTCAAGGTGCAGGAGTTCGCGCTGCGCAACGGCTGCCCGCTGGTGGGCATCAACGACGGCGGCGGCGCGCGCATCCAGGAGGGTGTCGCGTCGCTGGCCATGTTCGCCGACATTTTCCGCAACAACGTGCACGCCTCCGGGGTGGTGCCGCAGATTTCACTGATCATGGGTCCCTGTGCCGGCGGTGCCGCGTACTCCCCCGCACTGACCGACTATGTGGTGATGGTGGACAAGACCTCGCACATGTTCATCACCGGCCCTGACGTCATTAAGACGGTCACGGGTGAGGACGTCGACATGGAAACGCTGGGCGGCGCACGCCAGCACAACTCCACCACGGGTACGTCCACTTATCTTGCGTCGGATGAACAGGACGCCATTGACTTTGTCAGAGAGTTGCTCGATTTTCTGCCGTCCAACAACCTGGCCGAGGCGCCCCTGACGGAGTTCACCGAAGAGCTGGAACCCACGGTGGAGGATGAGGGCCTGGACACCCTCATCCCGGACTCCGCAAATCAGCCGTACGACATGCATACGGTCATTCAGGCCATCGTGGACGACGGTCACTTCCTGGAAATGCAGTCCCTTTACGCGCCGAATGTGCTGATCGGCTACGCACGGGTGGAGGGCCACACCATCGGGATTGTGGCCAACCAGCCCATGCAGTTTGCCGGCACGCTGGACATTGCCGCGTCGGAGAAGGCAGCACGTTTTGTGCGCAACTGTGACGCCTTCAACGTCCCCCTTCTTACGCTGGTGGACGTGCCGGGCTTTCTGCCAGGCAAGGACCAGGAGTTCAACGGCATCATCCGCCGAGGTGCCAAGCTGCTCTACGCCTACGCCGAAGCCACGGTTCCCAAGATCACCGTCATCACCCGTAAGGCCTATGGCGGTGCCTACATCGTGATGGGTTCGAAGAAGCTGGGAGCCGATGTGAACCTTGCCTGGCCCACAGCGCAGATCGGCGTAATGGGCGCCCAGGGTGCGGTGAACATCCTGTACCGCTCTCATTTGAAATCAGTGGCCGACGACGGCGGAGACGTCGAGGCGGCGCGCGCCAATGTGATCAGCCAATACGAGGACGAGCTTCTCAATCCGTATCAGGCGGCCCAGTTGGGTTATGTGGATGCGGTCATCGCGCCGTCGGACACGCGGGTTCAGGTGGTGCGTGGACTTCGTGCGTTGCGTGACAAGCGCGCTTCACTGCCGAGCAAGAAGCACGGAAACATTCCGCTGTGAGTGCTGCTGAGCCCCCGGCCGGATCTCCACGCGCTTCGCTTGGGCGATCACCGGTGGTCGACCAAGAGAGCGCCAGCGAACGCGTGGAGCCCCCCCTCTTCCGAGTGCTGGGTGGCAATCCCACGCCGGAGGAACTGGCGGCGCTTGCCGTCGTCGTGCTGGGACTCCATGCGGCCGAACCGGAAGAAATGGCATTGCCCACCCATCGCACGTGGGTGCGCCGGGACCAGTTGAGGCTGGCGCCGGCACCGGGTCCGGGGTCGTGGCGGCGGAGTGCCCTTAGGTGAGCGCTGCGACCGGGCAGATAAATCTCCCCAAGTTGGCAGGCAGCGGCGGGTAAACTCAGCGCATGTCCAAGCGTCATTTCGTCATCGCTTTCCGGTTGGTCCTGGGACTGTTAGCCCTTGCGGGCGTGGTCATCCAGCTGTACATCTCAATCACACGGGGTCTCGGTGTGGTTAATTTCTTCAGTTATTTCACTATCCTGTCCAACATTTTTGCAGCCACGGTCTTTATCATTGCGGCGGTTCGGCTGGCCCGGGGCTACGTTCCCAATGACTTCGATCTGGCAATCCGCGGCGCGTCAGTGGTCTATATGGTTTTTGTGGGAATCGTATTCAGCCTCCTTTTACGGGATGTGCCGCTCGGTGAGCTTCTGCCGTGGATCAACACCGTGCATCATTACGTGATGCCGGTGGCAGTGATCATCGATTGGATTCTCCAGCCGCCAAGAATCAAGATTCTGTTGAAAACCGCGCTGCTCTGGCTGGTTTTTCCGGCAGTTTACGTGACCTATTCATTGATTCGCGGACCCGTTAGCGGCTTCTATGCCTACCCGTTCTTCGATCCCGATGTTCAGGGCGGCTATGGCGGCGTCGCGGCTTACTGCGCGGCGATGCTCATCGGCTTCCTCGCAGTTGCCCTGCTCATCCGGTGGGCCGGAAACCGCAGGGTCCAGTCGGCAGAGACCACGGGCGCGGCGCGGGCCACCGGCGCGGGACGGCGGGCCACCGGCGCAGGACAGCGGGCCGAGGGCCCCTGAGGATCGATCCATAGATCAAGGTTGCGGATCCATCACCGTTCCCAGAAAGATCGGCATCCCGGTATCCATATGGAGGATCTGGTATAGGAACGGACGGTCAAAGACCAGTTCCACATCGGCGGGCGGCGGGCCTGACCCGGCGAGGTTGATTTGTGTCACGGCTGCCGCGATGGTGCCTTTCTCGGCGACGGTGATGTTGGCGGTCTGTGCCGCTCCCTCCACAAAAACGTCTTCCTGGATGGCCCTGAAATCCGGTGCGGGACCCATGGTTTCGGTCAGTCCCATCTCCGTCAAGAGCTTTTTGAGGTCCTGCGTGTACTCGTGCTCCCACTTCGGCAGGGTCACTGCCGCTTCCAACTCGCTGCCCGCACCCATCGTTTCGTGTACTGCGCCCAGCTGAGCTTCGTCAATGATCGGCGACTGACCTTCATCCGGCAGCACCAGCCGCATAACAAAGCCGTTGTTGTAGGGCAGATCCACAGCTTGCCAACCGTCATCCTCTGCGTAATTGGCAGTCAGCTGGTTGCGCATCATGTCGGCTTGAACCGATGAGCCGTCGCCTGTAGCGAAGGGCCCGGGCCGGGTGTTTGCCGGCTCAAACCCGGTCTGCCACGCCGCAGCGAAGTACACCGTGTTGAGAAGACTGAGGGTTGTGTTGGCAGTCGGTTTGAGCGGCGCCTCCTCGATCCTGCCGCCGGTATGTTCGCTGACCCAGGAGTCGATGATGGCCCCGGTTGCCTCGTCCCCGAAGTCCACCAGATAGGCCCCCGTTCCGTACTGGCTCGCGAGAGTTTCCAGGTACTCCTTCCCCGTGGGCTTTGCCTCGTCCACAAAGACGCCGTTGGCGATGTGCAGAAGTGGCTGTTCTGGAGGTTCCTCCTCGTCGACCGAGGCGGGATCGCCGTCGTGCAGCTGCCACTGGGCGAGCAGCGCATTCATCGCTTCGTCGCGGTTCTCGGCCGGAAAGCCGAGCACCTCATCCATCTCGACCGCCGTCGTCGTTCCGGTTCCCGTGCGCAGCATCGCCAGCGCGTAGAGTGCGCTGACCGGGCTGGTCACCTGATTCTCAGCCGGCGATCCTGCCAACATCTCCGCGCCCAGCCGGAATGCCGAGCCTCGCAAGGTGTCAACGGCGTCCGGATAATCGTCGATTGCAATGCTTACCCGCTCCACGTTCGGCGCGGTGGTCAACGGTGGCCCATCGGCGCTCCGCAGCTGCCGATCAACAGGGCGGAAGCCGCGAGGATGGCGAGTCGTTGAGTGGTCCGGCGGTTCATGGTGCGGGGTCCATGACGGTGCCGAGGAAGATTGGCATACCGGTTTCGACGTGGATGATCTGGTACTGAAAGGGTCGGTCGAAGGTCAGAGTGAGCTCCGGCGGAGGAGGAGCGGAGGACTCCATTCCTATCTGTGTGACGGCTGCAGCCACTGTGCCGGCCTCCGCCACCGTGATGTTTGCGTCCTGGGCGGCACCGGAGACGAATAGATCCTGCGCAATTCCGGAGTAGTCCGGTGCCTCGCCCATGGCCTCGGTCAACCCCATGTCTTTGAGCACCGTCTTGAGGTCCTCCTGCTTGTAGTGGTGGTCCCATTTCGGCAGGGTCAAGTCCACCAGTTCAGCGGTCCCACCGGCCATCGCGTCGGCTACCGCGGCCAGAGCCGCCTCGTCCATCACCGGAGACTCTCCTTCGTCAGGCAACACCAACCGCATGGCGAAACCGTTGTTGTAGGGCAGGTCCATGGCCTGCCACCCGTCCCCGGAAGCGTAGTTTCCTGTGACTGCATGATGCATCATGTCCACGCGCCGTGGACCGGTTGCGGTGTTGAAGTCCCCGTCCCCGGTCAGCTCCGGTTCGAACGGTGCCTGCCACGCCGCTGCGAAATAGACCGTGTTGATGATGCTCAGCACCGTGTCGGGATCATACTCAACCGGAGCTTCTTCGATCCGGCCACCGGTGTTCTCACTGATCCAGGCGCCGAGTTTGTCCTGTGTTGCCGGATCGCCGTAGTCCACCGGATAGATGCCCGAGCCGTAGTGTCCGGCCAGCGTGTTCAGAAACTCTTCCCTCACCGAAAGGTCGTTGTCGACAAACAATCCGTTCGCCAGATGAAGCAGGGGCTGTTCGGGCGGTTCTTCCTCATCCACAGAGCCGGGATCGCCGTCGTGCTCCTGCCACTGCGCCAGGAGGGCGTTCATCGCCTCATCCCGGTTCGCGGCAGGAAAGCCGAGCACCTCATCCAGCTCAGCCGCCGTCGTCGTCCGCGCACCGGCCCGAAGCATCGACAGCGCGTACAGTGCGCTGACCGGGCTGGTCACCTGATTTTCGGCCTGGGATCCTGCCAGCATCGCTGCACCAAGCCGGAAAGCCGAGCTGCGTAATGCTTCCACTTCGTCCGGATAGTCGGCGACGCTGACGACGACGCGTTCCACATCGGGCGAGGCCAACAGTTCCGGTGACGCCGCCGATCCGCAGCCTGTAAGAGCCACAACCGCTGTCACAGCCAGCGCCGGGTACCTGAGCCACGCACGCATAACTTCTCCCTCAGATAAGCAATCCTGTCCTCCACTCAAGACGGAAGCGTCCAGGATATCCAGCTCAAAGCAGCCACAATACGGTTACGAATGGTGCCCGCAGGGTCTCCGACCGTGGCCTGGGGCAACAGGGAGAGGTTAGGCTCGGTGCTGTGATCAATCAGACTTCCGCCTCAGACAACCCGACCGCACAGGGCGATGCTCCGGCCCGCCCGCAGACCGCCATCGATGCCGTTGCCGATGCATATACGGATACCCTGCTGGAGCTTGATCCCAGCTTTGCCACCCAATTGGGCCTGCCTGGCCACGAAACCGAGTACCGCGACTACTCCCCGGCTGGGTTGGAGGCCTTTGCCGAAGCGACCCGCGAAACCCTTGATCGCATGGCGGATCTGGAACCGACCGACGACGTTGACGCCGTCACCCTCGATGCCATGCGTGAGCGGCTGGGCCTGGAACTCGAGATACACCACACCGGTTTGAACCTTGCGGATTTGAACAACCTGGCCTGCCCTGCACAGGAAATCCGGATGATTTTCGACCTGATGCCCACGGACACAGCAGAGCAGTGGACCCACATCGCCGGCAGGCTGCACAATGTCGCCGATGCCCTTTCCGGCTACATCACCTCGCTGCGCGCGGGTAAGGACCGCGGTCTGGTGGCGGCTGTCCGCCAGGTTCGCATTGTCATTGAGCAAACCGGCAAGTATGCGGAAGACGGCGGCTACTTTGACGAGTACGTCAAGAATGCGTCAATGAACGACGGCGAACTGCCCGAGACCGTGCGCGCCCAGTTGGTTGCGGGATCGGCCGCCGCACGGCACGCCTACCGCCAGCTGTCCGCATTCCTGGAGAACGAGTTGCTCCCTGCCGCTCCGGACAAGGATGCAGTTGGCCGCGAGCACTACGCTCTGATGTCACGGCGGTTCCTGGGCTCCGCCGTGGACCTTGAGGAAACGTATCAGTGGGGTGTGGAGGAACTGGACCGTGTTATCGCCGAGCAGGTTGCGGTCGCGAACGAAATCAAGGAAGGCGCCTCCATTGAGGAAGCCATCAAGATCCTGGACGACTCGCCCGAACGGCAACTGCAGGGAACGGACAATCTTCAGGCCTGGATGCAGGGCCTGTCTGACAAGGCCGTCTCTGAATTGGCCGGCGTCCACTTCGACATTCCCGACATCATGCGCAAGCTTGAGTGCATGATCGCACCCACTAAAGAGGGCGGGATCTACTACACCGGGCCCAGCGATGATTTCTCCAGGCCAGGCCGTATGTGGTGGTCCGTGCCGGAGGGTGAGGACTCCTTTACCACCTGGAAGGAAACCACCACTGTCTATCATGAGGGTGTTCCGGGCCACCACCTGCAGGTTGCCACCGCCACCTACCAGCGTGCGCTCCTGAACTCGTGGCGGCGGAATGCAGTCTGGGTTTCTGGGCATGGCGAAGGCTGGGCACTGTATGCCGAACGTTTGATGCAGGAGCTTGGGTACCTCAACGATCCGGGTGACCGCCTTGGGATGCTCGATGCTCAGCGCATGCGCGCTGCACGTGTGGTCTTTGACATCGGCGTGCATCTTGAACTGGAGATTCCTTCACAGTGGGGCTCCGGGACCTGGACACCGAATAAGGGGTACGAGTTCCTTCGGAAGAACATCTCCATCAGCGAGGGCCAGTTGAACTTTGAGTTCAACCGCTACCTGGGCTGGCCAGGTCAGGCGCCGTCGTACAAGATCGGTCAACGCCTGTGGGAGCAGATCCGCGACGAGGTGAAATTGACCGCGGGAGACAGTTTCGACCTGCGCGAATTCCACACACGGTCTCTGAACCTGGGCTCGGTGGGTCTGGACACTCTTCGCCGGGCACTTCTGGCTTGAGATTGGTCGGCTTGAGGTTGGTCGGCTTGAGGTTGGTCGGCTTGAGGTTGGTCGGCTTGAGGTTGCTCACAGGCTAAGCGGGAATAACTTCACACAACGATGCTGTGGCGCGGAATTTCAGGGGAAAAGAATACCGCGCCACAGGGTTGGGTTGTAACATTTCGCAACTTGCCCGCCTCTTGCTATAAGCATCGACCTAAGGTTTTCTAGTGACTTCAGAAACCAGCACCCGCACCCGTCTGCCCACATGGGTAACATCCTTTGGGCCGCAGATCATTGCCGCACTCATCGTTGGCCTTGGCCTTGGCCTCATTGCCAAGTACACGGGCCATACGGAGGAAACCCCTACAGCTCTTGGCGCAACACTCGCCACCATCGGTTCCAGCTATGTCGACCTTCTCCGTGCTGCAGTTGTTCCGCTGATTTTCACGGCGGTTGTCAGCTCCATCACCAACCTCCGTGCCGTCAACAATGCCGCACGACTTGCCGGGCAGACGTTGCTCTGGTTTGGCATCACGGCGCTCATTGCCGTGTCGATCGGTATGGGCCTCGGAGCAATCTTCCAGCCCGGCGCCAACAGCAACGCCACCGGCGACGATTACACCGGCGGCACGGGCGACTGGTGGGCGTTCCTGGGCGGCCTGATTCCTGCCAACTTCCTTGGACTTGAGGCTTCCTCCAGTCTTGACGACGCCGGAGACATCTCAACCGGGCTGAGCTTCAACGTGCTGCAGGTTCTTGTTGTCGCCGTCGCCGTCGGTATCGCCGCGCTGAAGGTGGGCAAGCCGGCTGAACCGTTCCTGAACTTCAACGCGTCCGCACTTGCTGTCATCCAGAAGGTGCTGTGGTGGATCATCCGCATTGCGCCGCTCGGCACGGTGGGCCTGATCGGCAACGCTGTGGCGGTCTATGGTTGGGACACCATCGGTGCGTTGGGCAAGTTCACGGTGGCTATCTACGTTGGCTTGGCGCTGGTGTTGTTTGCCGTGTATCCGATCCTGATCAGGGCTCATGGCCTGTCGGTGAAGCAGTATTTCTCCGGTGCCTGGCCTGCTATCCAGCTGGCTTTCGTGTCGCGCTCATCTGTCGGCACACTGCCCCTGACCCAGCGGGTGACCGAGCGTAATCTCGGCGTTCCCCGCGGTTATGCATCGTTTGCGGTGCCGCTGGGCGCGACCACTAAGATGGACGGCTGCGCGGCGATCTACCCGGCCATTGCTGCCATCTTTGTGGCTCAGTTCTTTGGAATCCAGTTGGACTTTGGGCAGTACCTGCTCATTGCAATGGTTTCAGTCCTTGGCTCCGCGGCAACTGCCGGTACCACCGGCGCCGTCGTCATGCTGACGCTCACGCTCTCCACCTTGGGACTGCCGCTTGCCGGCGTGGGTCTGCTGCTTGCTGTTGATCCGATTCTCGATATGGGCCGCACTGCCGTGAATGTGGCTGGTCAGGCGCTCATTCCAACCATTGTGGCCAAGAGGGAAGGCATTCTCGACCATGATCTGTACAACGCCAAGCGCACGGGCGATCCGTTCGTGGACGACACCCCGTCAACGGAGCCGGTTGTTGATGCTGAGTTGACCGGCGCGAGGGCTTAGGTTCCAGCGCTTTTACGTGACGGGACGTGGCAAGTAGTTTGCCACGTCCCGTTGCCGTTTAAACTGAGTGGATGACTCTGCGCCTTATCCTTGCGTCCGCTTCGCCCGCTCGAACCAAGCTCCTTGCCGAGGCCGGGATCCAACACACTGTGATCGTTTCGGATGTGGATGAGGACGAAGTCACGGTGCGGAGCGGCACGCCTGGTCCAGGTGATACAGCGTTGCTTCTTGCGCGGGCCAAGGCGGAGTCGGTGGCTGCTCTGCCTGACGCGCAGGGAGCGTTGGTGATCGGTTGTGATTCGATCTTCGAGTTCGACAGCGAGGCACATGGCAAGCCGTATGAGCCATCGGTAGCGCGGGAGCGGATTGGGCGGATGTCCGGTTCGTCGGGGGTTTTGCATACCGGTCATTGGTTGATTGACGCGCGTGACGGGCACGACGGCGGCACTGGTGTTGGTGCGGGTGGTGGCACTGGGGCGGGCTGGGATCCAAGCCAGGACGTGGCCTGTGGTGCGGGCGCTGTTGCGTCCGCTACAGTGCATTTTGCGGAGATGACGGAGGCGGAGATTGCCGCGTATGTTGCGACGGGTGAGCCTCTGAACTGTGCTGGATCCTTTACGATCGACGGCTTGGGCGGCGCCTTCATCACGCGGGTGGATGGTGATCCGCATGCCGTGGTGGGGCTGAGTGTTTCGACGTTGCGGGAGCTCTTACAAAAGGCCGGTTTGAGTGTGACCGATTTTTGGAACCAGCCCTCGACGGCGTGACAGGGAACTCACGGTGAATCCACCAGCGCACCACTGCACAACAGCACAACTGCACAACTGTGTCCATGAAGTCACCTCACGGCGAGGGTTTCGCCGACCCGTCTCGCTTTAGAAGGGTGGGGGTGGTTCGGGGAGGGTGGTGTAGGTTTTTCCGGCGAGTGATGTGGATTGAATCAGGCCCGGTTCAATTTGTTGGTCTTTCCAGAAGTTCTCGGTTTTGAGCATGTGGTGGAATTTGCATCTGGGCTTGAGGTTGCAGAGCGCGGTGTGTCCGCCGTTGGCCCAGGGGGTGGTGTGGTCGAGGTCGCAGCACCAGGATGATCTGTTGCAGCCGGGGTGGATGCAGGTGGGGTTGTTGAGTCTGGCCCAATTTTGCAGGTGTTTCGGCGGGCGGTAGGAATCGCGTCCGACGCTGAGCACTGCCCCGGTTTCGGGGTGGGTGAGGATTCGGGTGAACGACGCGGCGTGGCCGGCGAGCATGCGGGCTGTTTCCGGATCGATCGGAATGTAACCGTCCAGCAAACCGGGTGCGCAGGCCTCCAGATCGGAGACGCCGTCGATCCCGCCGCATTCACATATCGCGCCAGCTGGGGAATCTGCACTGCCGCTGTTGCCGGCTGCGCTGTTGCTGTTGCTGTTGCTGGTTCTGGGTTTCTTGGTGCAGCCGGCTTTGTGTCTGCCAAGGAGTGTGAGTGCAGGGACTGTGACGAAGACTGTGGCTGCGATGCCGCGGTGGCCGGTGCCCTGTGTCGGGTCTCCGGTACAGGTATGGGTGAGAACATCAGTGAAGACGTCGGCACGGAGCTGGGACAGTGTCCGGGGCTCGTCGGGACACTGGAGTTTCCTGGCGGCGGCATCGACCCGGTTGTAGATTCCGAGGGCCTGTTCCGCGGGTAGATACGCATTCAGCCATGCCATCCCGTCCTGGTCGGAGTCCACGGTGACGCCGCGGTCTTTGACGGCTTTGGCTTTGCGTGCGGTAATCGATTCCGGATGGGCCCGTTCGCGGAGTCTGCGTGCCCGCCGGTTCAGCTGCGCGACGGTGGTGTGTTCGGCTACGGCTAGCAGCTTTTCTTCGAATTCCTGCTGCGCCTCCCTTGGTACGCCGAGGGATTCCTCCAGCACTGTCACCGTATGCCGCCATGAGAGTTTCCCTGCCTCCAACGAGCCCAGGGTGCGGGCGAAGGGGCCCAGCAGCAGTCTGCTGCGTTCCACCAGGGTCCGGGCAGTGCCGTGCGGCAACCGCAGCGCCGCACCGATTTCCGCTGCCGTCACGGAGACCGCCAACTCATCCCGCTCAGCCGCCCGCTGCCGCACACCCGCACCACCACCAACACCTGCAGCGGCGCTAGCGCTGGCACCTGCAGCTGTGCTAGCGCTCACACCCGCACCGACACCGGCAGCGGCGCTGACGGCCGCACCGTGGGAGCGAGGGGCGTCGGCGTGTTCCTCGATTTCGTGGGCGATGAGTTCGCGGATACGGTCGGTGAGTTTCACGGTCTGCGCCTCGGCCCAGGATTTCAGCTCCTCCACCAGCACCAGTGCGTCCACCGCTCCGGAGAGCTCCATCCGGTGCACCGGCAGCAAATGGACCGAACCACGCGGACCCGCCGGGGCGGGCGCAGCCGACCCCTCCCACACCGACGTCAACCCTTGGTGGGGTGCGTCGAAGCCCTGTGCTGATTCCATGACTACAGTCCATCACCCTGCTCTGACATTATTACCCGAACACGTATTCGAATCTATTGTGCCTCACAGCAACCGCCGCGACAGGTGGACGCGGGCAGGTGGACGCTGGCAGGTGGATGCGGGCAGGTGGACGCGGACAGGTGGACGCGGACAGGTGGACGCGGACAGGTGGACGCGGGCAGGTGGACGCTGGCAGGTGGATGCGGGCAGCCGCGAACGGCTTTGGTCGACCAGCGGAGTGGCACATTCGGTCGACCCCCGGGACCCGCCACCCGGGATCAGAGTCTTTTGTAGCTTCCCTACAAAAAGAAGCCCTTCGACACGACCTATCCGCATGGTTTATGGGCAGTAACAACAAAAGCGCGCTAGGCTCCCAAACAGACCAAAAGGAGCCAAACCACACTATGAGCGAGCCGATTCCCGCTGCTGTACCTTCGTCAGTCACCAAGGTACTTGTCGCCAACCGCGGCGAAATCGCCGTCCGGATCATCAGGGCTGCACGGGACGAAGGCATCGTCTCCGTTGCCGTCTACGCCGAACCCGACCGCGATGCCCTGCATGTCCGGCTCGCCGACGAGGCCTTCGCCCTGGGCGGCAACACCGCAGCCGAGTCCTACCTGATGATGGACCGCATCATCGAGGCCGCACAGCGAAGCGGAGCCGATGCAATCCACCCGGGCTACGGTTTCCTCTCTGAGAACGCCGAATTTGCACAGCTGGTCATCGACGCCGGCATCACCTGGATTGGCCCACCACCGGCCGCGATCGCCAAACTAGGCGACAAAGTACAGGCCCGCCACATCGCGGAACAGGTTGGCGCCCCGCTGGTCCCCGGAACCAAAGACCCGGTCTCCTCCGTCCAGGAAGTCGTCGATTTCGCCGACAGCCACGGACTGCCCCTCGCCATCAAAGCTGCCTACGGCGGTGGTGGCCGCGGCATCAAGGTTGTCCGCAACCAAGATGAAATTCCGGAATCCTACGAATCCGCAGTCCGGGAAGCCGTAGCCGCCTTCGGCCGCGGCGAATGCTTTGTAGAACGATTCCTCGACGCCCCCCGTCACGTGGAGACGCAGTGTCTGGCGGATGCACACGGCAACGTGGTGGTGGTGTCCACCCGCGACTGCTCCCTCCAGCGGCGCAACCAGAAACTGGTCGAAGAGGCACCCGCCCCGTTCCTCACTGACGAACAGAACACCAAACTTTATGAAGCTTCCAAAGCCATCCTCAAGGCAGCCCACTACCAAGGCGCCGGAACCTGCGAATTCCTCGTTGGACAGGATGGCACCATCTCCTTCCTTGAGGTCAACACCCGCCTCCAGGTTGAGCATCCTGTCTCCGAGGAGGTCACCGGAATCGACCTGGTCCGCGAACAGTTCCGGCTCGCCCGCGGTGAGGAGCTTGGCTACGGGGACCCTGAAGTCCGCGGACATTCCTTCGAATTCCGCATCAACGGCGAAGATGCCGGCCGCAATTTCATGCCCGCCCCAGGCACAGTCCAGACATTAAAGCTTCCCACCGGTCCCGGCGTCCGCGTTGACTCCGGCATCGAGGCCGGCGAGGTGATCGGCGGCAATTTCGATTCCATGCTGGCCAAACTCATCGTCACCGGCGCCACCCGCCAACAAGCCCTCGAACGCTCGCGCCGGGCATTGGATGAAATGGAAATCGATGGAATGCCGACGGTGCTGCCCTTCCACGCCGCCGTCGTCGTCGATCCCGCCTTCGCCCCTGCAGAGGGCGCCTTCCGCGTACACACACGCTGGATTGAGACAGAGTTTGAAAACACCATCGCTCCCTGGGAGCCACAGGCCGCGATGGAGAACGACGACGACGGCGAGCGGCAGCGAGTCACAGTGGAGGTGGGCGGCAAACGGCTGGAAGTAGTTCTGCCCGCGGGACTCGGAGCGGGCAGGAGCAAAAACTCAGCCGGCACAAAGCCCAAGAAGTCACGCGTCCGCGGGGGCCCCGCAACGGCAGCGGGCGGAGATGAGCTCACGTCCCCCATGCAGGGAACAATCGTCAAGGTGGCGGTCAAGGACGGGGACACCGTCTCCGAAGGTGACCTGATTGTGGTCCTCGAAGCCATGAAGATGGAGCAGCCGCTCACCGCACACAAATCCGGAACACTTTCCCGTCTGACTGCAGAACCCGGCGACACCGTGTCCGCGGGCGCAGTCATCGCTGCGATCGGTTAGCAAACACAGAGGTACCGAACACAGAGGTACCGAACACAGAGGTAGCTAACACCGAGGTACCGAACATCAAGGCACCCAGCCGCCGGCCGGCTCAGCCGTCGTCGTTGTCGCCTCCGCGGCCGCGGCCGCGTCCGTTGCCGCTGCTGTCGTCGGCGTCGGAATCGTCGTCGTCCGAATCGTCGTCCTTGTCATCGCTGTTACCCGGGCCGCTGTCGCTGTTGTCCTGATCGGTCCCGCCGTCGCCGCCGTTGTCATCCGGTGTGGCCGGAATCGGCAACGGCGCAGGAGGCTGGGGCGGCGCAGGAGACTCTGACAGCGAAGGAGACTGGGTCGGCACCGGAGACTCGGGCGGAGTAGACGGTTCCGGCGACGGCAACGGCGACGGCGACGGCGACGGCGACGGCAACGGCGACGGCAACGGCAACGGCGACGGCAACGGGGCAGGCACCGGCTCCGGCTCAAGGGCCGACAGCACCGAATCGATATTCTCCTGAATCAGAGATGCCCGTCCGGAGGTCACCTCGCCCTGATCCGCTGCAACCCTGACCTCTTCTTTCAGACGATTGGCCAGAACGGCAGCGCCCAGGCTGTCCCCCGCAGAGGTACGTTGCGCGATTTCCCTGACCGTGTCCTGAAAGCGATCCGATGCGCCGTCCTGGATCGCAGGCGCCGAACAACCGGTCAGCACAGCGGTCAACGCTGCGGCCGCCAACCATTGTGGGACGGAAGTTTTCATGGCCGCACGCTTTCGTAGAGCCGATCCAGCAGCTCGCCCGTGGTACCGGGAACTGCGGGCAGAGGCTCGGGTTCCGACCAGGCCCCGCTGATCAGTCCAACAATGACCACCGCCGCAACCGCTAGGAGAAGCAACGCCAAGGCAGCAAAGATCAGTGTGCGGTACCTTCTCTTTCCCGCACGAGCCCCGTCATTCGGGATGTCATCCGGAAACAGACGCGGCCTTGGGGTGGCAACGGGCTTGAGGTCCCAGGACCTTCCGGAATCCGACCACGCCGAGGACGTGGCCTGTTCGACGGACGGTGACGGCTGAGTAGGGGAAAAACCTGGCTCCGTAAACGGTGCCGAGGGGACTGCGATGCGCGGCCGGTCTGCGAGTTGCGTGGACTGCTCCTGATTGCTTGCACCGCCCGAGACGATGACCGTAGTCAGGGCCGCCTGCTGCTGCAGGACCTGGGTCTGGCCTGCCGGCTCCCGATCCATCGCGGAAAGCGCCCTGTCAACCTCGCCTGCTGTGGGCCTGTCCTGCGGCCTTTCGTTGGTCATCGCGGTAATCAGAGCCTGCCAGGCCGGCCCGGCCGTCTCAGGAACCGAGGGCTGCCTGCTCAACCGCGCCAGTGCGCTCTCAAGGCCTGACCCTGGGTATGCCGGCTTGCCGGACAGACATTCGATCAGCACCAGTCCCAGGGCGTAGATATCTGTGGGCGCACCCACGGTCTCGCCGCGCGCCTGCTCCGGACTGAAGTAGGTGGCGGTACCGATCAGGCTTCCGGTGGCTGTCAGCCGGCTGCTTTCAAAAAACCGGGCAATACCAAAGTCGGTGAGCAGATAGCTGAACATTCCATCAGTTGCCTCACCGCAGCGGGTGAGCATATTGGACGGCTTAATGTCCCGGTGCACAATCCCTCGTCCGTGAATGTAATCAAGCGTTCTCGCCAAATCCCAGCCGATCGTGTGCACTTCGCCGGGGGACAACGGCCCCTCCCGCAACAGGGCGCCCAGGTCTGGTCCCTTCACGTACTCCATCACCAGGTAGGTGGGTCCCACAATCGCTGCTTCGGTGTCCATATCAAGAACCCGCACCAGACCAGGATGGTGCAGCCCCGCAAGCATCCGGGCCTCCCCCGATCCCCGCTCCACCCCTTCCGCGGATCCCGGCCGAAAAAGCTTCACTGCCACGTCGCGGCCAAGACGGGTATCCCGCGCCCGGTAGACGTCAGCCATCCCGCCCGCGCCCACTATCCTGTCGAGGACGTAGCGCCCGCCTGCAAGTGTTTCCTGGCTCATGCCACTGCTTCCGCTGAAGTTGAATCTGGCTAATTCTACGCTGGACCGCCGTGCCAAAGCTTGTGAAAATCATGATGTCTGCGGGTACGACGACGGCGCGGCCCCCGCAGGTGCCACGCCGCCCTTCCACACTTGTCGGCTCAGCCGATGTCGTTCTCATAATCGTTGTCGCGGGTCTCCTTGGAAAGCCACAAAGCCGCGAAGGTGAGCGCAGCCGCGGCGCTGAGATACAGCCCCACCAGAAGCGTGCTTCCATCGGCAACCTGCCACAGAGCGATGGCAACAAACGACGCCGGGGCGGCGCCAATCACGCTCGACAGGTTATAAGCCACAGCCGATCCCGTGTACCTCACGTTGGCGGGAAACAGCTCCGGAAGAATCGACGCCATAGGGCCAAAGGTGAGGCCCATCAGGATGAAACCGATAATCAGCAACGCCATGGCCCCGGTTGCCCCCGCACCAAACAGGGGCACCCAGGTCAGCCCAAACACCGCGATGCCGACGGTGACCGCCAGGAGCATTTTCCGGCGGCCAAACTTCTCTGCCAGCGGCCCGGACACCAGAGTGAAGATTCCGAAGAACACCACGCCGACGATCAGCATCCAGAGGAAGTCCCCGCGCGGGATGCCCAGCCCTGGCACAAAGGTTGCTGCTGCCTCAGCGCTGAACGACCGCCCTGCAGCCTCCGCAGCCGCTGCGGCGTCCTCAACTGTGGCCGGTGTGGTGCCGAAGGACAGGGTAAATGAGGTCATCAGGTAGAACAGCACATAGGTGGCGAACATGATGAACGTACCGAGCAGCAACGGCTTCCACTGCCGGGTGAACACGCTTGCCAGCGGAACCTTCACCACTTTCCCCTTGTCCAGCACCTGCTGGAAGGTATGGCTTTCGATCAGCTTGAGCCGCACGTAGAGACCAACAATGACCAGCACCGCGCTCGCGATGAAGGGTACCCGCCAGCCCCAGGCAAGGAAATCCTCGTTGGAGAGGGCCGAGTTGAGGTAGACGAAGAGCAGATTCGCCAGGATGAACCCGATCGGTGCGCCCAGCTGCGGAAAGGTTCCATAGACGGCGCGCTTGTTCTTCGGTGCGTTCTCGGTTGCCAGGAGGGCAGCACCGCTCCACTCACCACCCAGGGCAATTCCCTGGAAGAACCGGAGCAGCACCAGGAGCGCCGGAGCCAGGAAGGTCCATCCGGGCACCTGTGCCGTGGGCAGCACGCCGATCAGGAAGGTTGCAACTCCCATGGTCAGCAGGGAGGCGACAAGCGTTCCCTTCCGGCCGATCCGGTCGCCGAAGTGGCCAAAGATGATGGAACCCAGCGGACGGGCGACAAAGGCAACGCCAAACACCGCAAAGGACTGGAGCAGTGCCGTGGCGGGATCGGAGTTGGGAAAGAACAGTGCGGGGAAGACCAGCACCGCGGCCGTCGCATAGATATAGAAGTCGTAGAACTCGATGGTGGTGCCGATAAGGCTGGCGAAGATAACGCGGCCCTTGGGGTTCAGCGGCTTTGCTGAACCCGCGTCGACGGCCGGGGATGGTGAGGATGACATGCCTGAGGCTTTCTGTAGATTGCCGGCCGGGGATGAAAGAGCGTTGCGGCGGCGTCCAATCATGATAGTCCTCACATCTCACCACCGGCGTCCGGATAGTGGATAACCGGTCCGCATCGTGGACTCAGGCCGCGGTGGCAAAAGAAACGACATGAAGGTAACCGCTCTCGCCCACCGCGGATAGCCGGATGTCACACCGCGTTTACATTCCCTGACACCCCCCGAAATGCGCAAACCATAACGTTGCCGTACTGCCCCTTGAACTGAAAGGCTCCTCATGAGCGTTGATCGCACAGTCACCCAGGAGTCCGCAGCCGCCCTTCAGCACCGGCCCGGACGCTGGATCGCGAACTGGAACCCGGAAGACCAGGCCCAGTGGGAGTCCACGGGACGCGGCATTGCCCGCCGTAATCTCCGGTGGTCCATAGCCTGCGAGTTCCTCGGCTTTGTGGTGTGGCAGCTATGGTCAATCGTTGTGGTGTACCTGCCGGCGGCGGGGTTCAACTTCACCACCCCGGAAATTTTCTGGCTGATCTCGATGCCCAGCCTGGTGGGCGCAACCCTCCGCATTCCCTACACCTTCATGGTCCCCAGATTCGGCGGACGCAACTGGACAGTCATCTCCGCCCTGCTCCTCCTCATCCCCTCGGTTGGTCTGGCACTCTGCGTCTCCACCCCGGACACGCCCTTCGGCGTGATGCTGGGCGTAGCGGCACTGGCCGGCTTTGGCGGCGGCAACTTTGCCAGCTCCATGGCCAACATCACCTTCTTCTATCCGGCGCGTGAAAAGGGCTGGGCGCTGGGACTGAATGCTGCCGGCGGAAACCTTGGTGCCGCCGTCGCGCAGTTGGTTGTTCCGCTGGTGATCGCTGCCGGAGCCGCGGCCACACTGAACCTGCCGCTGGCCGGCTGGATCTGGATTCCATTGATCCTGGTGGCCGCATTTGGCGCCTGGAAGTATATGGACAACCTTTCCAGCGCCAAGTCGGACCTCGCAGGCTCGTTGGCCGCACTCCGCGAACCGCACCTGTGGGTTATGGCGTTCCTGTACATCGGCACTTTCGGCTCGTTCATCGGCTTCTCAGGCGTCTTCCCGAAGCTGATCCTCGACTCGTTTCCCGAATTCTCCACCTTCGCACTGGGCCCCGCGGCGCTCTCCCTCGCGTTCCTCGGCCCCCTGGTGGGTTCACTCGCTCGGCCTTATGGTGGACGTCTCGCCGACCGCTGGGGCGGCGCCCGCATCACCGTCGCCGCTTTCGCCGTCATGGCACTCGCCGCACTCGCCGTGGTCTGGACACTGCCGGCGTCGAACTTCTGGCTGTTCCTCGGGCTGTTCCTGGTGCTCTTCGCCGCGGCGGGCGCCGGCAACGGCTCCACCTACCGCATGATCCCCATGATTTTTGCGCTGCGCGGGAAAGAGGACGGCCAGGTGAGCACAGGCCGCAAGGCCGCGGCTGCACTGGGCCTGATCTCAGCGATCGGCGCCTACGGCGGGTTTGTGGTGCCGCAGATGCTGAACGCGTCCAAGAGCGCCACGGGTACCTATGATGCGGCGTTCTACGGGTTTGTCACGGCCTACGCCCTGATGCTTCTCGTCACCTGGTTCTTTTACCTCCGCCGAAGCCCTTCCTCGGTGGGACGGGTCTAGCATGAGCGGCACCGCAACGCACTGCCCCTACTGCGCCTTGCAGTGCGCCATGACCCTCACACCGTCCGGGAGCGGATCGCCGGAGGTTACAGGCCGCGAGTTCCCCACCAACCGTGGCGGACTGTGCCGCAAGGGATGGACATCGGCGGACCTGCTGCGGCATCCGGACCGCGTCACCGAACCGTTGTTAAGGGACGACGACGGCGCTCACCACCCGATCAGCTGGGACCAGGCGCTGGAGCTCATCCGGGACAAAGTGCTCGTTTCGCGCGCCCGGTACGGCGCCGATTCCATCGGCGTGTTCGGCGGTGGTGGACTCACCAATGAGAAGGCGTACCAGCTGGGAAAGTTTGCGCGGCTGGCGCTCGGAACCTCGCGGATCGACTACAACGGCCGGTTCTGCATGTCCTCGGCTGCTGCTGCAGGCAACCGCGCTTTCGGACTGGACCGCGGGCTGCCGTTCCCCCTTGAAGACCTGGGCTCCGCCGGCACCATCCTGATGCTCGGCTCCAACACCGCTGACACCATGCCGCCCTTTGTCCAGCATCTGCAGGCCGCGAGGGACGCCGGCGGGTTGATTGTGGTTGACCCGCGAAGGTCAGCGACGGCGGAGCTCACGTCCCAGGGCCGCGGCATCCACCTTCAGCCGACGCCGGGCACCGATCTCGCGCTGCTGCTGGGGCTGGCCCATGTGGTGATCATGGAGGGTCTCGCAGACCAGGAGTACATTCAGGCCCGTACCCGGGGCTACTCGGCTGTTGCCCGCAGCGTGGCGCCCTGGTGGCCGGAACGGGTCCAGTCCGTGACGGGGGTGCCCGCCCAACTGGTTCGGGAGACCGCCCGTCGCCTTGCGGAGCCCGGCGGATCCTACATTCTCACCGGACGCGGCGTCGAGCAGCACGTCAATGGAACAGACACCGCCACCGCGGCGATCAACCTCGCGCTGCTGCTGGGCCTTCCCGGAAGCCCCCGCAACGGATACGGCACACTGACCGGCCAGGGCAATGGGCAGGGCGGCCGTGAACACGGTCAAAAGGCCGATCAACTGCCCGGCTACCGGAAGATCACCGATCCGGCGGCTCGGAAACACGTGGCAAAAGTCTGGGGCGTGCCCGAGGAGGCCATCCCGGGTCCGGGACTTCCCGCCGTCGAACTCCTTGCCTCCCTGGGGCAGCCGGACGGTGTGCGCTGCCTCTTTGTCCACGGGGCAAACGTTGCGGTGTCGGCGCCGAATGCCTCCTCAGTGATTGACGGCCTGCGCAGGCTCGACTTCCTGGTGGTGTGCGACTTCTTTCGATCGGAAACTGCTGCCGAAGCTGACCTGATTCTTCCCGTCCTCCAATGGGCCGAGGAAGAAGGCACCATGACCAATCTTGAAGGCCGCGTTCTCCGCAGGCGCGCCGCGGTGCAGCCGCCCACCGGTGCCCGGAGCGAACTGTGGATCATGTCGCGGCTGGCGGACCTGCTGGACGCGCCGTCGTCGTTCAGTGAGGACCCCGAAACGGTGTTTACCGAACTCCGTGCGGCGAGCGCGGGCGGGATCGCGGACTACTCGGGCATCGACTATCCGCTGCTCGATTCCGGCGCGGCCGCCTACTGGCCCTACCCGGCCGGCTCGGGTGGGACGCCACGGCTCTTTCTGGACCGCTTTGCGCACGACGACGGCCGGGCCGTCCTCCACGCAGTGTCCGCACCGCTTCACACGCCAGGAGACGGCACGCTTGCGCTCGCTACGGGGCGGCTGCTGGAGCACTATCAATCGGGAACACAGACCCGCCGCGTTGATGACCTCCTCACCACGACGTCCGTGCAACAGCTACAGATCCATCCGGTCACTGCGGCAGGTCTGGGCGTCCTTGATGGTGCGGAGGTCGAGGTGGGTAACTGCCGCGGTGTGGTTGCCGCACGGGCACTTCTCACCGCCGCTGTCCGGCCCGACACCGTCTTTCTTCCGTTCCACTTTCCGGGTGCCGGGAATGCAAACCTCGTGACGTCGTCGGACACTGACCCCGTCTCCGGCATGCCGGAATTCAAGACCACCCGGGTCTGGGTGCGGGTGCGTTCGATCGAAAGAGCGGTGGCGGTATGACCGAGCAGATTATTGTGGTGGGTTTTGGGCCCGTGGCAGCCCGGTTCATCGACCTGCTGGAGCCGGTGCTCGCCTCCGGCGCCGCGCAGCTAACGGTGATCGGCGCGGAGCCCGATCCGGCCTACAACCGGGTGCTTGTGGCGGATGTTGGAGTGGGCCGGGCCTCGGCGCAGGCAATCTCACTCAGCGATCGGGCCCACCTCGAAGCGCTGGGCGCCGACGTTCGGCTGACCTGTACCGTCCTGCGCATTGACCGGGCACGGCGGTTGATTCACCTGTCCGACGGTTCCACCTGCCATTATGACCGTCTGGTCCTTGCCACGGGTGCCCGGCCGGTCATTCCGTATCTGGCCGGTCTCAACCCCGATCCGCTGCAGCCTGCCCTCCCCCTCGGCGTCACCACGCTGCGTGACCTGGCCGATGCCCGCACGCTTGAGGACGTTGTTCGCCGCCGTGGCGACGTGGTGGTGCTGGGCGGCGGCATCCTTGGCCTTGAGGCAGCGCTGGCTGCTGCCGAGGAAGGCGCACGGGTCACCGTGGTGCACCACGGTGGGTATCCGCTCGCACGGATGATTGACGACGGCGGCGGCCAGGTGCTTGCCGCAGCGCTCCGGCAGCACGGCGTCCGTCTGGTGTCCGGGGCCAAGGCGGTGGGTCTTGAGCTCTCACATGGTGAGCGGTTCACCGCGCTGCGGATGGATGACGGCCGGCTGGTCTCCGGCGATCTGCTGCTCCTGTCCTGCGGCGTGCGCCCGCGGACTGAACTCGCCGAGGGTGCCGGTCTCCCGGTGGCCACAGGCATCCTGGTGGACCACTCCCTGCAGGCGCACCATGACGAGTTCATCTGGGCCATCGGGGACTGCGCCGAGGTGCGGTGCGCTTCGTGTCCGTCCTGTGCCTCAGACACAACGCCGTCGGGTCTGATTGGGCCGGGGTGGCGGCAGGCCGAGTGGCTGGCTGGACACTTCACTGGTTCCCTCGCTGGGACCGGCTGCGCGCCGTCGTCGTCGGTGTTGGTGCCTTCAGCGACCGACACACAGCCCGTGGTGATGCTGAAGGCGCGCGGAGTCGACGCCGTCGTCGCCGGGGACACCACGGCGGACCTGTGGACCGCCCACCGGAACGGCACAGCCGTTGCACTCTGGGCGGATCCGCAGCACGGGCGCTACGTCAAAATGGTGACCAGGGATGGAGTGCTTGTTGGCCTGGTGTGCGTGGGTATGCCGCGCACCGCCGCGGAACTGGTACTGCTCTTCGAGCGTGGCAGCGAGCTTCCGGCTGACCGTTCGAGCCTGCTGCGGCTGGACGGCGCCGATTCGCTGCCTTCTGCTGCCGCGAGCGATCCCGCAGACACCGTGTGCCGATGCGCCGGTGTGAGCCGGGGCAGCATTGAACAGGCGGCGGTGGTGGGGTGTTCAACGGTGGCGGAGGTTTCGGCGTCGACCCGGGCGGGCACCGGCTGCGGCGGCTGTCACGGCGACATCCGCACGATCATCGAGGAGCACTTCCAGAAGGTTCCTGCCGCCCAGCTTTGAGCCCCCGCATCGCCACGATTCCCCACACCCCACGCATCGACTCTCCCAAAATGGACGTTCTGAACCCTGTTTTCGCCCTGAGAAGGTCCATTTGGGGAGAGTCGATGCGTCTGAGGTGTGAGAGTTGCTCGTCAGAGGTGCACGTGCAGCCGGCGCGCTGCTTCGGAAATGGATCCGGTGAGCGACGGATAGATGGTGAAAGTGTTGGCAACATCATCCACGTGCAGCTTCTTGGTCACGGCGAGCGCCAGCGGGAAAATGAGCTCCGACGCTCGCGGCGCCACCACCACACCGCCGATCACCGTGCCCGAGCCCTTGCGGGAGATGATCTTCACGAAACCGTCCTTGACGTTCATCATCTTGGCCCGCGCGTTGGTGTGCAGTGAGAGCTTGAAAATGTCGCCCTGGTAATGGCCGGATTCGACGTCCGCCTGGGACACTCCCACCGATGCGATCTCCGGCGCGGTGAAGATGTTCGATGCCACCTGCTTGAGCTTCAATGGCGTGACGCTGTCCCCGAGAAGGTGCGCAATGGCAATCCGGCCCTGCATCGCCGCCACCGAGGCCAACGCGAGCACCCCCGTGCAATCTCCCGCGGCGTAGACATTGGCAGCCGTGGTGCGGGAGACGCCGTCCACCTTGATGTGGCCGGATTCCTCCACGAACACGCCGGCATCCTCCAACCCGATGTCGGCCGTGTTGGGGATGGACCCCACCGCAACGAGACAGTGGCTGCCATCCACCGTACGTCCATCGGACAGGGTGACCTGCACGCCGTCCCCGGTGTTGACCACGCCGTCGGCCCGTGACCGTGAAAGAACCGTCATGCCGCGCTCACGGAAGACATTCTCCAGGACCTCGGCGGCGTCCACGTCCTCTCCCGGCAGCACGCGATCACGGCTGGATATCAGGGTGACCTTCGAGCCAAGCCCGTTGTAGGCCGACGCGAACTCCGCTCCGGTGACACCCGAACCAATCACAATCAGGTGCTCCGGGACCTCGGTCAGATTGTAGATCTGGATCCAGTTGAAGATCCGCTTGCCGTCGGGCTTGGCGGTGGGCAGTTCGCGGGGATGCGCTCCGACCGCGAGCAGAATTGCATCCGCTTCGACGGTGGTACTGCCCGATTCCGACTCCACGGCCAGCCGGTGATTGTCCAGCAGCCGTCCCTCGCCAATGATGATCTTCACACCGGCCCGCTCCAGGGCGGTGGAGATGTCAGCGGACTGGCTGAGTGCCAGGTCCAGCAGCCGCTGGTTGACCTGGCCCAGGTCTGCGTAGGCCGGCGCGGAATCCTCAAACTTCACGCCCAGGTTGTGTGCATTGCCAACACGGTCCATGGTGTCTGCGGTGGCAATCAGGGTCTTGGAGGGCACGACGTCGGTCAGCACCGCTGAGCCGCCAAGCCCGTTCCGCTCAACAACAGTGACGTCGGCTCCCAGCGAGGCCGCAACCATTGCCGCTTCGTAGCCGCCGGGACCTCCGCCCAGTATGGCAATCCGGAGCGCGCTGAAGTCGAGTTGATTATTCACACCTGCCATTGTGTCGTATCGGGTATGCCTCCTCAAACAGGCTCCGCGGTGGAACCGGCCGGAGAACTGGGGGTAAGTTGGAGCGGTGATTGATGAAGCCCCGTTTAAACTCGCGCAAAGCGCCGCAGACCATATAGCCCGCGCCACCGGCGTTGAAACCCATGACATTGCCCTGGTGCTTGGATCAGGCTGGGGTGAGGCGGCTGAGCTCATCGGTGAGACCACGCACACCCTGAACGCCGCCGACATTCCTGGCTTTTTGGCACCCACAGTGGTGGGCCATGTTGGCACCGTGCGGTCGGTCCTGACCTCCTCCGGTAAACGAGCCCTGGTGCTCGGAGCGCGCACGCACTATTACGAGGGCAAGGGCGTCCGCGCCGTCGTCCATGGGGTGCGGACCGCCGCGGCCGCCGGCGTCAAGACCATGGTCCTCACCAACGGCTGCGGCGGATTGCAGGAGCACTGGCTGCCCGGCACACCGGTGCTGATCAGCGATCATCTGAACCTCACGGCGACGTCGCCGCTTGAGGGAGCCACCTTTGTGGACCTGACCGATCTGTATTCCTCCCGCCTCCGCGCACTCGCCCGCGAGGTGGACCCAACCCTCGAAGAGGGTGTCTACGCCCAGTTCACCGGCCCGCACTACGAAACGCCGGCGGAAGTGCAGTACGCCAAGCGGATCGGCGCGGACCTGGTGGGGATGTCCACTGCGCTGGAGGCCATCGCGGCCCGGCACGCCGGCATGGAGGTCTTTGGCATGTCTCTCGTGACCAACCTCGCCGCAGGAATCAGCCCGGTTCCGCTCAGCCACGCCGAAGTGATCGAAGCCGGGCAGGCTGCCGGGCCGAGGATCTCCCGGCTGCTCGCCGACATTATCGGCAGGCTCTGAGATGGACCCGTTGAACACAGACCTGTTGATTCAGGCCCGCGATTGGGCGGCCGCGGATCCGGATCCGGAGACGGCGGCGGAACTCACCGACCTGATCATGAAAGCCGGGAACGACGACGGTGGCCAGGCCTCCGCATGTCAGGACCTTGATGATCGCTTCAGTGGGCCGCTGCTTTTCGGTACGGCCGGGCTGCGTGCCGCGCTGGGCGCAGGTCCCAACCGGATGAACCGCGTGGTGGTCCGCCGGGCTGCGGCAGGAGTTGCCGCACACGCGCTGGACCTGGCTGGAGGCACGTACGTGCCCCGCGCGGTCGTCGGCTTTGATGCCCGGCGCAACTCGCGCATTTTCGCCGAGGAGACCGCCGCGATCTTTACGGCAGCCGGTATCGAGACGTTCCTGATGCCGTCCGAACTGCCCACACCGATCCTCGCCTACGCGGTGCGCGCCCTGAAGTGTGAGGTGGGAGTCATGGTGACGGCCAGCCACAACCCTCCGCAGGACAACGGCTACAAGGTCTACCTCGGCGGGCAGGCAGTTGAACCGGAGGCCCGCGGAGTGCAGATTGTTGCGCCGCATGATGTCTCCATCGCCGCCCACATTGCCACGGTGGACCACATTGAGATGGCTTCGGCAGGCTGGGCCGTGCTGCCGGAAAGCATTGAACAGGACTACGTTTCCTCCGTGGCCGCACTGTCAGACCGGTCCGCGTACCCGGACCGGGGCCTGCGCATTGTCCTTACTCCCCTGCACGGTGTGGGGGGCCGGACCGCGGTGTCGGTGCTGTCCGCTGCGGGCTTCGAGGATGTCCGGGTGGTCGCCGCGCAGGCAGAACCCGATCCTCTGTTTCCCACCGTCGATTTTCCCAACCCGGAGGAACCCGGGGCATTGGACCTCGCATTCGAAGCTGCCGTCGAACATGACGCTGACCTGGTGCTCGCCAACGATCCGGATGCCGACAGGGTCGCCGTCGCCGCCAAGGACCCGGCAACGGGCGAGTGGCGGATGCTTCGCGGTGATGAAACCGGTGCGCTGCTCGGTGTTCACTTGGCGGGACGAGGCCCCGGGGTCTTTGCGAACTCGATTGTCTCCTCGCGGCTGCTGGGGCGCATCGCTTTGGCCGCGGGCATCACGCCGGTGCAGACGCTCACCGGGTTCAAGTGGATCTCGCGTGTGCCCGATCTGGCCTACGGGTACGAGGAAGCGCTCGGCTACTGCGTGGCGCCGGAGCTGGTGCGGGACAAGGACGGAATGTCCGCTGGCCTGCTGGTTGCCGAGCTTGCGGCGGCAACCAAGGCGGCCGGTAAAACACTGTTTGACCTGCTCGATGAACTGGCACTGGTGCACGGTCTGCATGCCGGAGACCAGCTGTCCGTTCGGGTGGGTAGCCTGGGGTTGCTCGGCGCCATGATGAACCGGCTGCGGGAGTCGCCGCCACAGTCCTTTGCGGGGTCCCCGGTGGACGTGGTGGAGGATCTGCTGCTGGGCGATTCCCTTCCGCCAACCGATGCTCTCCTCTATGTCACCCGCGACGAGACGAGGGTGATCATTCGCCCCAGCGGTACCGAGCCCAAGTTGAAGTGTTATCTGGAGGTGGTGGAGCCGGTCGACTCGGCCGCACTCCTGGCTGAGGCGAAGGACAACGCCCGGGCCCGGCTCGACGCAGTGCTGCGTGACGTGGAGGAGTCGCTCGGCCTTTAACGCAGCTAAACCAATACCTCGACGACGCCGTCAACCACCCTCACCGGAAAGCTACGCAGCGCCACGCCGTTTCCAGCCACGGGCTCCCCCGAGTCAAGGAAGTAGATTTCCTTGTGCAGCGGAGAAGTGATCGTAAACCGCTGCCCCTTGGATCCGACAATCCCGCGTGCCATCACCTGTGAGCCGCTCACAGGATCCCGGTGGGACACCGCCAGCACCGTCAGGGAATCCACCCGGAACAGCGCAACCTGACGGCCATGGACCAGAGCCGCTTCACCCCAGCAGATCTCCAGATCGTCCAGACGGCAGATCGGATACCAGGTGCCGGCGGTCTCGCTGCGTACAGACCCGGTCTCGGGCACGTGGTCAAGCTGCAAAGTCATGGTGGTTCCCCTGTATCGACTGGTATTTGGCGTTGCTTCGACGCTACGAGTGCGGCGTTACACCAACACTCGGGTTGTGTTGCCGATACGTAAAAGGCACCTCACCGGTGGTCCCTGGCATGGTGAAGGCAAAGTTAATCTTCGTTTACATAAGCGAAACGAGGGGGCAACTGCGCATCCCTAACGTTGAGTACATGAATACACAGCAGATCCTCGTTGTTGGCGGCGGTCCCGCCGCCCACCGGTTCGTCGAAGCAATGTGGTCCCGCGGCCTCGACGGCTTCCACGTCACCGTCCTCACCGAGGAAACCTGGCTGCCGTATGACCGCGTTGCCCTCAGCCAGGCGCTGACCGCGGACGTGGACCTCACGCTTGGCGACGCCACCATGTGGGAGCACCCCTCCATCACGCTGGCTTCCGGCTCACGCGCCGTCAGCGTGGACCGCGCCACCAGAACGGTCACGACGGCGGCAGGAGACACCCACGGTTATGACCAGTTGGTCCTCGCCACCGGTTCAATCGCCGCCCGGCTGCCGATCGCCGGTGCGGAGGTCGTGCATGTGTACCGAACGGTCGACGACGTCCGCACCCTCCGCGCCGAAGTCACCCGGCTGACCGCCGAGAAGGGCAGGACCATCAACGCCGTCGTGATTGGCGGCGGACTCCTGGGACTCGAGGCAGCCGGCGGCATGCAGACGCTCGGCGCCAATGCCGCGGTCATCAACGGCGCCGAATGGCTGATGAACACCCAACTGGATCAGGGCGCCGGAACCGCCCTCGACCGATTGATCACCGCGAAGGGCGTCGAGGTCCACGGCGGAGTCTTCCCCTCCGGCTTCGCCACCGAGGACGGACAGGTCACCGGGGTGGACATGGCGGACGGCCGCAACATCGCCGCAGACCTTGTAGTCGTTGCCATCGGCGTCCGCGCACGCGACGAACTCCCCCGCGACGCCGGCATGACCATGGGGCCGCGCGGCGGCGTCGTGATCGATGATGCGTGCGCAACGGAAGACAAACACATTTGGGCGATCGGCGAGGTGGCCTGCTTCGACGGCATGTGCCTGGGCCTGGTGGCGCCGGCCAACACCATGGCGGAGATTGTTGCCGACCGGCTGCACGGCGGCACCGCAACCTTCCCTGGCTTCGACACCGCCACCAAGCTCAAGCTCTCCGGCGTGGAGGTGGCCAGCTTCGGCGACGCCTTCGCCAAGACCGAGCACAGCCTCGAAATTGTCTATGCTGACCCGGCCCGCGGCCTCTACCAGAAGCTGGTGGTCACCGATGACGCCAAGACACTGCTCGGCGGAATCTTTGTTGGTGATGCCTCGCCGTACACTGCGCTGAGGCCACTGCTGGGCCGCGAACTGTCCGCCGAGCCCGGCGCGTACCTCTCCGCGGCCGGCGGCGATGCCCCGGACACCGAACTGCCCGACGACGCCATCCTCTGCTCTTGCAACAACGTCTCCGCCGGGTCCATCCGGGACGCCGTGGGCGGTTGCGGTACCTGCGAGGGCAGCGAACCGGTCCGCGAACTCACCCCGCTGAAAAGCTGCACCAAGGCCGGAACGGGCTGCGGCTCCTGCGTCCCGATGCTGAAGAAGCTCCTTGAGGGCGAGCTGACCAAGAGCGGTATCGAGGTATCCAAGGCGTTGTGCGAGCACTTCGCCATGTCCCGGCCGGAGCTCTTTGAGGCCGTCCGGGTACTTGAACTGGACAGTTTCGAAGGCATTCTGGAGCGCTTTGGAACCGGATCCACGGGCTGCGATATCTGCAAGCCGGTGGTAGGTTCCATCCTTGCCTCCCAGCGGGCTGAATACGTGCTCGACGGCGGTCGCGGGATCCTGCAGGACACCAACGACCGCGCGCTGGCCAACATGCAGAAGAACGGAACCTACTCGGTGGTCCCCCGCATTCCGGGCGGTGAAATCACCCCCGAAAAGCTCGGCGTCATCGCGAAAGTGGCGCAGGACTATAATTTGTATACCAAGATCACCGGCGGTCAACGCATCGATATGTTTGGTGCCAGGTTGGAGGAGCTGCCGGAGATCTGGAAAATCCTGGTCAACGCTGGCTTTGAGTCCGGCCAGGCCTATGGGAAGAGCCTGCGCACGGTGAAATCCTGCGTAGGCTCCACCTGGTGCAGATTCGGGGTGCAGGATTCCGTGGCCATGGCCATCCACCTGGAACTGCGCTACCGCGGACTGCGCAGCCCGCACAAGCTCAAGTTCGGCGTTTCCGGCTGCGCCCGCGAATGCGCCGAGGCCCGGGGTAAGGATGTGGGCATCATCGCTACCTCGGACGGCTGGAACCTGTACGTCGGTGGCAACGGCGGCGCCACCCCCGTCCACGCTCAGCTGCTGGCCAAGGACTTGGACGACAACACCCTGATCAGGTACATCGACCGCTACCTGATGTATTACATCCGCACCGCCGATCGCCTGCAACGCACCGCTGCGTGGCAGGGCGAGCTGGACGGCGGTCTGTTGCACGTTGAGGATGTGGTGGTGAATGATTCACTGGGCATCGCCGCAGATTTGGAAGCTGCCATGGCCCGCCACATCGACAATTACGAGGACGAATGGGCCGCAACCCTGAAGGACCCGGAACGCCTCCGCCGGTTCCGTTCGTTTGTTAATGCACCACATGAAAAAGACGAGTGGATCGCCAATGTTCCCGAACGTGGCCAGATCCGCCCGGCAACGCAGGAGGAACGCGCTGCGTCCGCCGACGGCAGCGGGCCCGTCCTGCTGGGCGCGGGAATCCCGATGCGGGCCGGCCCCGCCACACCGGCGGACCTCGCCACACAGGAAGGGGTGAAGTAACCATGCAGATGTCGCTCGATGTCACAGGGCTGCACGTGCTGATCGCGGGAGTCCCCGTGGAATCCCGCCGGGTAATCCGGCGCTGGAACGCGGCCGGCGCCGTCGTGCGCTGCATCGAATCTCCCGATGCCGTCACTCCGCGGCTGCTGCGCGGCGTGTCTCTGGCGGTCATTGTTGGTAACCAAGCGAACGACGACGGCGCGTGGGCGCCGCTGACGGCGTCCTGCCGGGATCTCGGCATCCCCGTGTCCGTCGAGGAACCGGCCGCCCCGGGCGGACGGGTGACTCTGGTGGGTGGTGGCCCAGGAGTGGAGGACCTGCTCACGGTGCGGGCGCTGGACGCGCTGCGGGAGGCCGACGTCGTACTCTTTGACCGCCTTGCCCCGTACCGCAACCTCGCCGCGCTGGCGCCGGGTGCTGAACTGATCGACGTCGGAAAGACGCCGGGCAACCATCCGGTGAGCCAGGCCAACATTGAGAAGCTGCTGGTTTCGAAGGCCCAGCAGGGGCTCACCGTGGTGCGGCTCAAGGGTGGAGACCCCTTTGTGTTTGGCCGCGGCGGCGAGGAAGTGGCCAGCTGTCGGGCCGCGGACATTCCCGTGTCCACTGTGCCGGGGATCAGCAGTTCGATCGCCGTGCCGGCTGCCGCGGGGATCCCGGTGACCCAGCGCGGCGTGGCACACGCGTTCACCGTGGTGTCGGGACACGCGCCCCTGACCGAGCGCGAGCTTGAGTCGCTGGCCGGTCTGGGCGGCACCATCGTGGTGCTGATGGGCGTGGGAACGCTGCCGCACCTGACGTCGGGGCTGCGCCGTGCCGGCATGGCTTCGATCGTTCCCGTGGCCATTGTGGAGAAGGGGTACAGCCCGGAGCAGCGGACCACCATTTCCACTCTTGGCGGCGCTGTGACGGCCGCCGGACTGGCACGGTGTACGTCTCCGGCGGTGGTGGTGATCGGCGATGTGGTTCGTCAGCATCAGGGATGTGACGAGGCGCTGGAGCAGGCGCTTACCCACCCGATGGTGGCGTCATCACATCCGCTGGTGGCATCATGACGCGGGTTGAAGCGGCGCGGGTTGAAGCGGCCAGGCCTGAAACGGCGCGGGTTGAAG
>NZ_KI915039.1:13556-22880 GCF_000520595.1 Arthrobacter sp. H5 | reverse complement strand
CGGCGCGGGTTGAAGCGGCCGGGCCCGAACCGGCCGGGACTGCGGAATCCGGCGGTTCCCTGACGGGCTTTCGAATCGGTGTCACGTCGGACCGGCGGTCGGGCGACCTGATCGACGCGCTTCAGCGGCGCGGCGCATCGGTGCTGCACGCTCCGGCTTTGAAGATTGCCCCGGTCGCTGAAGACCTGCCGCTGTTGGAAGACACACGGCGCATCATGGCCGCACGGCCGGACTACGTGGTGGTGACCACCGCCTATGGGCTCCGCCGCTGGTGCGAAGCCGCGGATGCTGCCGGACTGGGAGACAATCTGCTGGAGGTGCTGGGCGGCGCCGGCATCTATGTGCGCGGCCCCAAGGCACGGGGAGCCGTGCGCGCAGCCGGGCTGAACGACGTCGGGATCAGTCATGACGAGACCACGGCGTCGCTGGTGAACATGATGCTGGGGCTGGACCTGCGCGGGCGCACCGTGGCGGTCCAGCTGCACGGCTACACCGATTTCCGGCAGTTGGACCGGCTTCGCCAGGCAGGCGCACAGGTGCTCACCGCAACACCGTACCGCTGGGTGAAACCCGCCGGTACGGATCAGCTCCCGCGGCTGATCGAAGCTGTGTGCGGCGGCGGACTGGACGTGGTGACGTTCACCAGCGCCCCCGCCGTCGACGCCGTGCTGAGCACTGCTTCCGAAATGGGCTACCGGGACCGGTTTATCGGAGCCCTGCGTGGTCAGGTGGCTGCCGTCGTCGTCGGGCCCGTGACGGCGCAGCCGTTGATCGACGTGGGTGTCGCGCCGCTGGTGCCGGAACGGTACCGCATGGGCGCGCTGATTCGGCTGGTGTGTGAGTATCTGGGTCAGCATCGGGTGCTGGAGTATCAAAGCGTGTGCGGTCCCATTGAGCTGCGGGGCAGAAACTTGTCCGTCAACGGCACCGCCATTGAGCTGGCGCCCGCGCCCATGAGCCTGTTCCGGGCGCTGGTGGAAGCGAATGGAGCGGTGTTGTCACGGGAGCACTTGGCCGGTGTGCTACCCGGCGATGCGGGCGAACACGCACTGGATATGACCATCAGCCGGCTGCGGAAGTCCCTGCCGGACGCGAGGCTGGTGGCCACGGTCATTAAGCGGGGATACCGGCTGCACGTCTGAGGTTGGATATGGTTAGGGCAGCACTTAACCACGCACCAGTTCGAGGAGTACCCCCATGGCCCATCCGTCGCAGTCCAAGCAGCCGGTTCGCAAACACCCCACCCACTCCGGCGAGGGACGCCTGCTCGAGAACCTGGTGGTGTTCACGATCATGATGGTGCTGTTCCTGTGCTCGATCGGGGTGCTTGCGTTCGGCACGCTCACCACCGTCTGGCCCTGGGCTGTCTGCCTGGTGCTGTTCTTCCTGGCGTACTGGATTCCGCAGACCATCCTGGGCCGTTCGGACACGGGCGGCAGGCAGACCCCTGAGGCGGAGCGAAAAGCCTGACCCCCTCTTTGCATCGACTCTCCCCAAATGGACGTTCTCAGCCCGGAAATCGCCGGAATAACGTCCATTTGGGGAGAGTCGATCTATGGCTGTGGATAACTTAAGCGGCGTCAGGCTTCCTCGCACATAATCTTTTTCATGCGATACCCTGCTCCCCTCCCAGCCCCCCTTGCTGTTCAGCCCTTCACATTGGCCGAATCCGATCAGCTCGCGGTCAGCCGCCGTCGCCTGCGGACTTCCAACATCATCCGGATCGGTCACGGCATACGGGCACTGGCCGAAGTTGAATCCGAGCTGCCGCAGGTGGCGGGGGCTTTCAGCCGGATCACCACGTCATCCGCGGCCTCCCACCAGACGGCGGGTGCAATCTGGGATTTTCCCTGCTATCTGTGCCAGGAGGAACAGCAGGTATTTCACATCAGCCGCCCCGAGGGAAGTGCTGCGATGCGCCGCCCTGGGGTGACAGGTCATGAATGCAGGCTGTATGAGAATGAAATTATCACCGTGGATGGACTCAACATCACCACCCGGGAACGCACCTGGTTGGACCTCGCGGCCAGACTCACCATCGACGATCTTGTGGTCATCGCCGACCACCTCGTGCGGATTCCGCGGCCACGGTTCGAAGACAGAATTGATCCCTATTGCACGCAATCCGATCTGCTTCGCCTCCTCGAACGGCATCGCGGCAAGCGTGGAATCCGGAAAGCCCGTGAGGCCTTGGACCTCTGTCGGGTCGGCGCCGATTCGCCGCCGGAGACGCGCCTCCGTCTGGCTCTGATCTATGCCGGGCTGCCGGAGCCGCAGGTAAATGTTCCCATCATGGACGCAGACGGCAACGAATATCACGAGCCCGATCTGTCATTCCCCGAGTACAAGGTGTGCGTGGAGTATGACGGATCGACTCATTCCGATGAGGATCAGGTTGAGCGCGACATCAGCCGTGAAGAAAGTGCACGCAGGATCGACTGGATGGAAATCCGGATCTCGAAAAGGCACATGCGCAACGAGGCGAAGCCCGCAGTGTCGAAGGTGCGGACCGCGCTTGTGGGGCGTGGCTGGCGTCCGGACCCGCATCAGGGAGGCTAGAGCAGACCCTTCGTGTGCCACACCGTCTTGGTCTCGGTGAAGAACGTGATCCGGTCAATGGACGCCGCACCCGCATCCGGACCTGATTCCGGCGGCAGCACCCGCTTCAATGTTTCCGCGGCGGCGATCTGCAGGTCCACCCAGTCGAGGTCGCCGGCGCCCAGCAGGTCCAGCGCGTTCACATCCGCGTGCGATGCCAGCCAGGGCGCAATTTCCGCCGGCGATCCGCTCAGCACGTTGATCACACCCGCCGGAACGTCGCTGGTTGCCAGCACTTCGCCCAGACTGAGCGCGGCAAGCGGCGCCTGCTCGCTGGCGATCACGACGACGGCGTTTCCACTCACCAGCACCGGCGCCACAGCGCGCACAAAGCCGAGCAACGAAGCAGAACCCTGCGGTGCGACGACGGCAACCACGCCCGTGGGCTCCGGAACCGAGATGTTGAAATACGGACCCGACACCGCGTTGGCGTTCCCGGCAACCTGCACGTACTTGTCCGCCCAGCCGGCGTACCAGACCCACAGGTCAATGGCCTCGTCCACCTGGGCGGCAGCGGCGGACGCGGACACGCCCTCCGACGCAGCAATTTCCTCCACGAACTGCGCACGGCGTCCATCGAGGATCTCCGCAATCCGATACAGCACCTGCCCGCGGTTGTAGCCGGTGGTTCCGGACCAACCGCTCACTGCGGCGCGGGCCGCTACAACAGCATCCCGGGCGTCCTTGCGGGAGGCCTTGGCGGCGTTGGCCATGAAGCCACCCTTCCTCGACGAAACTTCATACACACGCCCGGATTCGCTGCGGACAAACTTTCCGCCGATGTAGAGCTTGTAGGTCTTGGGAACGGCGAGACGGCTCATTTGGTACCTCCCCTCAGTGCCTTGACAGAAGAAGCGGACGACGAGCGCGAAGACCCCCGCGAAGAAACAGCAGCAGGCGCCAGGTACGCAGCGAGCCCGTGACGGCCGCCCTCGCGCCCATAGCCGGATTCCTTGTACCCGCCAAACGGTGATGCAGGATCAAACTTGTTGAACGTGTTGGCCCAGACCACGCCGGCCCGCAGCTTGTCAGCCACGGCCAGGATGCGGCTGCCCTTGTCGGTCCAGATGCCGGCCGACAGGCCGTATGGCGTGTTGTTCGCCTTCGCGATGGCCTCGGCGGGCGTGCGGAACGTAAGCACGGATAGCACCGGGCCAAAGATCTCATCCCGGGCAATGCGGTGGCTCGTGGACACATTGGTGAACACCGTCGGCGGGAACCAGAAACCCTTATCCGGCAGGGTGCAGGCCGGGCTCCAGCGGGTGGCGCCTTCCTGCTCGCCGATGTCGGACAGTTCACGCATCCGGCCCAGCTGCGATGCCGAGTTGATGGCGCCGACATCGGTGTTCTTATCCAGCGGATCCCCCACCCGAAGCGTGGACAGCCGCTCCTTGAGCCGGTCAACCACCTCGTCGTGCACTGACTCCTGCACCAGCAGACGGGATCCTGCGCAGCAGACCTGCCCCTGGTTGAAGAAGATGCCGTTGACTATGCCCTCGATGGCCTGGTCAATGGGAGCATCGTCGAACACAATATTGGCGCCCTTGCCCCCGAGCTCCAGCGTGAGTTTCTTGGCCGTGCCCGCGGTGGAGCGGGCAATCTCACGGCCCACCGCCGTCGAGCCTGTAAATGCGACCTTGTTCACGTCGGGGTGGTTGACTAAGGCGGAGCCTGTGGCTCCCGCGCCGGTAATGATATTGACGACGCCGGGAGGGAGGTCTGCCTGCTGCAGGATCTCGGCGAACAGCAGGGCAGTGAGCGGCGTGGTTTCGGCGGGCTTGAGCACCACGGTGTTGCCCGCGGCCAAAGCAGGCGCAATCTTCCACGCCAGCATCAGCAGCGGGAAGTTCCACGGGATCACCTGCGCGGCGACGCCCAGGGAACGGGGTGCGGGACCGAGCCCGGCGTAGTCCAGCTTGTCCGCCCAGCCGGCGTAGTAGAAGAACCAGGCGGCAACCAGTGGGATGTCGACGTCGCGGCTTTCCTTGATCGGCTTGCCGTTGTCCAGACTCTCAGCGACGGCAAGCTCGCGCGAGCGTTCCTGCACCAGCCGGGCAATTCGGAAGAGGTACTTGCCGCGGTCAGCGCCGGACAGCTTCGACCAGGTGCGCTCGTATGCGCGGCGGGCGGCGACGACGGCGGTGTCCACGTCCGCCTCGCTGGCACAGGACACGGTGGTGATCTGCTGTTCGGTGGCCGGGGAGATGCTGGTGAAGGATTCGCCCTTGCCTGGCACAAAGTCACCGTTGATGAAGAGCCCGTATTCGCTCTTGAGGTTCAGGATCGACGCCGACTCGGGGGCCGGTGCGTAGTCGAGGAATGTCATGGAAAAGTCCTTAGTCGATCGTGACGTAGGCGGCGCCGGAGTAGTGGCCACTGGAGAGTTTTTGACGCTGCAACAGAACGTCGTTGAGCAGGCTGGAGGCACCGAAGCGGAACAGGTGCGGGGTGAGCCATCCCTCGCCCACTGTCTCGGCGACGGTGACCAGGTACTTGATGGCGTCCTTGGAGGCGCGGATTCCGCCGGCCGGTTTGACACCGATCTTCTCGCCCGTGAGGCGGTGCCAGTCACGGACCACTTCCAGCATGGACAGCGTCACCGGGAGGGTTGCGGCGGGCGCCACCTTGCCGGTGGAGGTCTTGATGAAGTCGCCGCCGGCCAGGATGGCCAGCCAGGACGCACGCCGCACGTTGTCATAAGTAACCAGCTCACCGGTTTCCAGGATGACCTTGAGGTGCGCAAAGCTGCCGTCCGCACGGCGGCAGGCTTCCTTGACGGCAACGATCTCGTCGAACACCTGGCCATAACGGCCGGCGAGGAACGCTCCGCGGTCTATGACCATGTCAATTTCGTCGGCTCCTGCAGCTACCGCATCGGAGGTGTCGGACAGCTTGACCGAGCGGGATGACCGTCCGCTGGGGAAGGCCGTGGCAACCGCCGCGACGTTGATGCGGCCTGACGCGCCGTCGTCGTGCGCTGATCCCAACGCCTCCACGGCGTGGGGAACCATGTCCCCGTACACGCAGACCGCGGCGACGCGGGGGCAGGTCATGTCATCGGGGTCGGGGACCATTGCCTTGGCCACCAGCGACCGGACTTTGCCGGGCGTATCGGACCCCTCCAGCGTGGTGAGGTCGGTCAGCTCGATGATCTTATCCAACGCCCAGGCCTTGGAGGTGGTCTTGATGGAGCGGGTGCCCAGGGCGGCGGCGCGGGCTTCGAGGCCCACCGCGTCGACGCCGGGAATGCCTTCAAGATAGCGGCGCAGGCTGCGTTCGGTCAGGTCCCCGCCGATCACTTCCAGCGCCCTCGACGCCGGGGCAATGCTGGTGACGGTGCGGGTGGTTTCCATGCTCACATGATCTCCGTACTTCCATATCCATGCCGTGCGGGGCGGTTTCCGCTGCCTTCCCCGTGGCGGCGCTGCGGACGGGGGTGTGGGCGTGTGGAACAGGTGGTCGGACCCGCATGGTCGGCTTCGACTTTACCACCCGGTAACCAGCGCAGCTACGCCGCAAACACCGCATCGATCACGTTCTGCGCCCAGGACAGGATCTCCGCGTCCGCCAGGTCGCGGCCACCCACAGGCGCGGTTTTCGGCTTGGGAATCAGCGCCGCGTTCATGGCGGGTTTCACCGAGGATCCGGGGTACATCCGCTTGAGCCGCATCTCCTTCGACTCAGGGAGGTCTGCGGGGGCAAACTTGACGAAGTTGCCCTGCAGCGCCACATCGGTGAGCCCCGCGGCACGCGCACCCACCCGGAACCGGGCCACCGCGATCAGGTTCACCACCGGCGCCGGAGGTTCGCCGTACCGGTCACCCAGTTCAGCAACAACCTCATCGATGGCCTCATGAGTCAGCGCGGAAGCCAGTTTCCGATAGGCCTCCAGGCGGAGCCTCTCCCCCGGCACGTAATCATGCGGCAGGTGGGCGTTGATGGGAAGCTCGATCTTCATTTCGGCGGCCTTCTCCTCGGCCTCGCCGCGGTAGTCGGCCACGGCTTCGCCGACCAGGCGGATGTACAGGTCAAAGCCCACGCCCTGGATATGCCCTGACTGTTCGCCGCCCAACAGGTTTCCGGCGCCGCGGATCTCCAGGTCCTTCAGCGCCAGTTGCATACCGGCGCCCAGCTCGTTGTGGGACGCGACAGCCTTCAGTCGCTCCAGGGCCACCTCGCCCAGCGGCTTCTCGGTGGGATACAGGAAGTAGGCGTAGGCCCGCTCACGGCCACGGCCCACCCGGCCCCTCAGCTGGTGCAACTGGGACAGCCCATAGTTGTCCGCCCGGTCCACAATCAACGTGTTGGCGTTGGAAATGTCCAGGCCGGTTTCGATGATGGTGGTGCAGACCAGCACGTCGAACCGCCTTTCCCAGAAGTCCACGATCATCTGTTCCAGCCGGGACTCGCTCATCTGGCCGTGCGCCACAGCCACCCGGGCCTCCGGAACAAGCTGCTGCAGGTGGGCGGCCGTCCGGTCGATGGATGACACCCGGTTGTGCACAAAGAACACCTGGCCCTCGCGCATCAATTCGCGGCGGATGGCGGCGGACGTCTGCTTGTCGGTGTACGGCCCAACGTAGGTCAGTACCGGATGCCGCTCCTCCGGCGGCGTGGCCAGCGTTGACGTCTCGCGGATCCCGGTCAGGGACATCTCCAGTGTGCGCGGAATCGGCGTGGCGCTCATGGCCAGCACATCCACATTGGTGCGCATCTTCTTCAGCGCTTCCTTGTGCTCCACACCAAAGCGCTGCTCCTCATCCACCACCACCAGGCCAAGGTCCTTGAACTGCACCTCTTTGGAGAGCAGCCGGTGCGTCCCGATCACCACATCAACCGACCCGTTGAGCAGCCCCTCCACCGTCTCCCGGGACTCCTTCGTCGACTGAAAACGGGACAGGGGCTTCACCCGCACCGGAAAGCCGGAGAATCGCTCCGAAAACGTCTCGAAGTGCTGCTGCACCAGCAGCGTGGTGGGCACCAGTACCGCCACCTGCTTGCCGTCCTGCACCGCCTTGAACGCGGCCCGCACCGCGATTTCCGTCTTGCCGTAGCCCACATCACCCGAAACCAACCGGTCCATGGGAATCTCGCGCTCCATGTCCGCCTTGACCTCGTTGATGGTGGTCAGCTGGTCCGGCGTCTCGATGTACGGAAAGGCCTCCTCCAGCTCGCGCTGCCACGGCGTATCCGGACCAAACGCAAAACCGCGCGACGCCATCCGGGCCGAGTACAGCCTGATCAGCTCCCCGGCAATCTCCTTGACCGCCTTGCGCGCCTGGTTCTTGGTCTTGGACCAGTCCGATCCGCCCATCTTGCTCAGCGCCGGCGCATCCCCGCCCACATACCGGGTCACCTGATCCAGCTGGTCGGTTGGCACAAACAGCCGGTCGCCTGGCGCACCGCGTTTGGACGGCGCGTATTCGAGGACCAGGTATTCGCGCACGGCCTTGGTGGGGCCGGCCCCGGTGGAGCGCTGGAGCAGTTCCACAAACCGGGCCACGCCGTGCTGTTCGTGGACCACATGGTCCCCTTCGCGCAACTGCAAAGGGTCGACGGCGTTACGACGTTTGGAGGGCATCTTCCGCATGTCGCGGGTTCCGGAGGCGGAGGTCCGGCCCAGCAGGTCAGCCTCCGTGAGCAGCCCGAGCTTGAGCCCGTCCAGCACAAACCCGCGTCCGGCAGACGCCGTCGTAATCTCAATGATTCCCGGCTGCGGCGGCAACTCCAGCGAATCCACCCGCGACGCCGGAATGTCATTGTCGTGGAACAGTTCGGCCAGGCGCTGCGCCGGACCGGGGCCCTCGGTTGCCACCACAATGCGCCACTGGTCGCGGACCCGCCCGCCAATGAACTCCATCATCTCGGCCACGTCGCCCTGATAGCCGCGCGGCTCGCGGGCCGCGACCGTGAAGGTATCCACCTCGGTCAGCGTGTCATCGGACCCAAAGGACGTAATGGACCACCAGGCCACGTTATTGGCCAGGGCGGCGGAACGCGTGTCGGCCAGTGACCGGAAGCTAGCGGCTTCCAGATCGGCACCAAGCTTCGCAGAGAGATCAACGGGCGCGTTGCCGCCGTCGGACGTTGTTGACCAGGCCGCTGCGAGGAATTCCTCGTTGGTGGCGGCGAGGTCGTGCGCGCGGGCACGCACCTTTTCCGGCTCGATGATCACGGCGATGGACCCGGCCGGCAGCTCCCCCGCAAAGGGAACCATGGCATCCACCAGCACGGGTGCCAGCGACTCCATTCCCTCCACGGCAATCCCGCCGGCAATCTTCTCCAGCATTCCGGCGGCTGCGGGCAGCTCTGACTGCAGCTTCGACGCACGTGACATGACCGACGGCGTAATGAGAATCTCCCGGCACGGCGGCGCATACAACGAGGAGGGCGGAGCTGCGTCATGTGAACTGGTCAGCGACCGCTGGTCCGCCACGGCAAACCAGCGCATCGCCTCCACCTCATCGCCAAAGAACTCAACGCGCACCGGATGGTCCTCGGTGGGCGGGAAGACGTCGATGATCCCGCCGCGCACGGCAAACTCCCCGCGGTGGGTGACCATGTCCACCCGGGAGTACGCTGCGTCGGCGAGCGCCTTGACCACGTCGGTGAACGCCATTTCCTGTCCCACGGTCAGCGTCACGGGTGTCAGTTCGCCCAGTCCGGCGACCAGCGGCTGCACGACGGCGCGGATGGGCGCGGTGATGATCCGCACCGGATCATCAC
>NZ_KI915039.1:11621-13456 GCF_000520595.1 Arthrobacter sp. H5 | reverse complement strand
GCACCGGATCATCACCCGGGTGGGCGAGCCTGCGCAGCACGGAAAGCCGCCGGCCAACGGTGTCAGAGCGCGGGGACAGCCGCTCATGTGGCAGCGTTTCCCAGCTCGGGAACTCTTCAATGTCCGACGCCGGCAGGTAGCTGCGCAACGCAGCCGCCAAGTCTTCGGCTTCCCGGCCCGTGGCGGTCACGGCCACCACAACGGGGGCCGCGCCGTCGTGCTTCGCCGCGCGCACGCCGTCGACCATTTCCGCCAGCAAGGCCACCCGCAACCCGGTGGGAGCGCCAATCTGGAGGTCTGTACTGCGGTCCGCAACGGGCCGCGAAGCGTTGGCGCGCACCCGGCCAAACGATGCATCCTCGCTGAGGGCAGTACGCAGTCCGTTCAGGGTCATTGCAGTTTCCTCCACAGGGCATCCGGCAAACGCAGGCAAGACAGCACAAAAGCCCGAAATTCGCAGCGAATGCTGTGACGTCCGGGAGTGGTTCCAGACTACATGGCCGCCCAACCCGGTTGGCTTAGGATAGGTAGGACGCAAAACCCGATCACCCCATTCCCGGAGGAACCTTGGCACTGAACGCTTCCACCACCCTGCCCTACGACGTCGCCACCGTAACCGGTGTATTCACCGACGAGGCATTCCTGAAACACACCAGTGAGCACGTGGGCGGCGAACTGAAGTCGTTAACGGTCGACGGCGATACCTCCTCAGCGTTCACTCTCACCGCTGTGCGCACCCTTCCCACCACGCGGCTGCCGGACTTTGTGCGCAAGTTTGTGGGCGACAGCCTCACAGTGACCCAGATCGAGCAGTGGGCCGCCCCGCTGGCAGACGGATCCCGGGAAGCCAAGGTAGCCATGACGGTTGCCGGCGTTCCCATCAATGTTGACGCTGTGCAGCGGCTGGTGGCTGAAGGCACCGGAACCCGTGTCGAGGTGACCGGCAACGTGACCTCGTCGATCCCGTTCATGGGTAAAAAGATCGCCGATGCGGCCGAGCCCATGATCGGCAAGGCGTTGAACATCCAGGCGACGCAGGCGAAGAGCTGGCTCGAGAAGCGCTGATGTCACTGCCTCTGCCACTGTCGCTGATCCTTGTTCTGGCCGGACTCTGGACGCTTATTGTTTGGCCGCCGTTCCTGAAGCGCATTTTCAAGGACCCCCGCTCCAAGGATGAGCACGGCGGGGCAACACGGTTCCTCAAGGTGCATTTCATGCTCATCAGCACGTCGATGATCCTGGGGGCTGCAACGCTGGTGATCGGAATCCGTACCCTCGTGGCCTAAGTGCCTCCCGCACCGGGTCTCCACGCGTTCGTTAGCGCTCTCTTGGTCGACCACCGGAGCACCCCACCGGTGATCGACCAAGGGCCGCCAGGCCCGACCCCCGGTGATCGACCAAGGGCCGCCAGGCCCGCGTGGAGATCCTGAACCCGCTACGATAGATCCTGGTGAGCCGGGAAGTCTGGTCGGTATAGGTACAGTTATGCCCACACTCATATAGGAGCCATCCGTGCCCTCAACGCCCACGCCGCCCCCCGGCAAGAGCATTCTCAACCGGTCCAGTTACCCGGAATACCTGCGGATCAGCGAGATCCTTCGCAAGGAAACTGTCGGCGGCATACTGCTGCTGATCGCTGCCTTGGCCGCCCTGGTCTGGGCCAACTCCCCCGCTTCGGAAAGTTACTTTGCCATTCGGGACTTCGAGTTTGGCTATGAGCCCTGGCACCTCAAACTGAGTGTCGGGACCTGGGCAGCGGATGGGCTCCTAGCGGTCTTCTTCTTCCTGGTGGGGCTTGAACTCAAGCGCGAATTCGTGGCGGGCGATCTGCGGAA
>NZ_KI915039.1:6221-11521 GCF_000520595.1 Arthrobacter sp. H5 | reverse complement strand
GCCAAGCCGCGCCGTCGTACCCGTTGCCGCCGCCGCGGGTGGTGTGATTGTGCCGGCGCTGATCTACGTGGCCGTGAACATTACCTCACCGGAGACACTGCGCGGGTGGGCCATTCCCACCGCCACCGACATCGCGTTTGCTCTGGCGGTGCTGGCCGTCATCAGCTCGCACCTGCCCAGTGCTCTCCGGATTTTCCTGCTGACGCTGGCTGTGGTGGATGACCTGATTGCCATCGCGATCATCGCATTCTTCTACTCGGAGGATGTCGAGTTCATTTACCTGCTACTCATGCTGGTTCCGTTGGCCCTGTTTGCGTTCCTGGCGCACAGGAATCCCAAGTACTTTGGCAGCAAGACCCCCGCTGCCTGGCTGATCCTGCTTCCCATCGGCGTGGCGACCTGGGCGCTGATGCATGCTTCGGGCGTGCATGCGACGGTGGCCGGCGTGCTGCTGGGATTCATGATTCCGGTGCTGCGCAAGAACAAAGACGGCCAAAAGCTCGCCCCGCGGGGAAACAAACCAGGGCTGGCCGAAATCTTCGAACACCGTTTCCGGCCGCTGTCCACCGGAATTGCCGTGCCGATCTTCGCGTTCTTCTCCGCCGGCGTTGCCGTTGGCGGAGCGGACGGCCTCATATCCGCGCTCGGAGATCCGGTGACCATAGGCATTGTGCTGGGGCTGGTACTGGGCAAGCCCATTGGCATCCTGCTCACCACGTGGACCGTCACCAAGACCACCCGCGCCAACCTGGACCCGGACCTTAAATGGGTGGACCTGCTGGGCGTCGGGGTGCTCGCGGGCGTCGGCTTCACCGTATCCCTGCTGGTCAACGATCTCAGCTTCGCCCAGGGGTCCGAGCACAATGACCACGCCAAGGTTGCCATCCTGGGCGCCTCACTGATTTCGGCCCTGATCGCGGCGGTCATCCTGCGGAGCAGGAACAAGCGCTACCGGAAAATTGAGGAAACCGAGAAGGTTGACGCCGACAACGACGGCGTCCCGGACCTTTTCGAGGAACGCTAGGGAACGCTGGCTCCACGCGCGGAAGGAGTGAGCAATCCGGACAAACTGCAGCAACCTGGAAATACGTTAGCGGAATACCGGTCACTTTTGTCCGGGAGGCTAACGGCTTTGTCCGGATTGCTAACGACGACGTCCGGGAGGCTAACTTCGTCCGGGAGGCTAACAACGACGACGACGGCGCTACCGGTTCGCGGCCAGCACCGCTTCTTCGAGCGCAACCCACGCGAGCATGGCGCATTTGACCCTTGCGGGGTAGCGCGACACCCCGGAGAACGCTGATGCGTCGCCCAGCGCCGGGTCCTCGGCCGTTTCCGCGCCCCGGGAACGCATCAGCTCCCTGAACTTGTCCACCAACTCGATCACCCGGTCTCGGTCCTCCTCCGCCACCAGTTCAGCCAAAACTGACGCCGAGGCCATCGAAATGGCACACCCCGCGCCTTCCCAGCCAACACCGCTGACGGCGCCGTCCTGCAGGACCACCCGCAGCGTAATCTCGTCCCCGCACACCGGATTCAGCTGGTGGGACTCGCCAACGGACCCGGACGCGCCTGAACCGGAAGAAGCCAGCCCAAAACCCACCCGCCGCCGCGCATGGTCGAGGATGATCTGCTGGTACAGCTGTTCAACATCGCTCTGCATTATATTGCTCCAAAGAAAATTACGTTGCTCCAAAAAAAGTGCGGACGCCCGAGACCGCATCGAGGAATGCGTCCACCTCGTCGGTGGTGTTGTAGAGGTAGGTGCTGGCGCGGGTGGATGCGGTGAGGCCAAGCCGGCGGTGCAGCGGCTGGGCGCAGTGGTGTCCCACGCGCACGGCGATGCCGCGGCTGTCGAGGAACTGGCCGACGTCGTGGGCGTGTACGCCGTCAACGTCGAACGCAGCCAGCCCAATCCGCGGCGTTCCGGCGCCCGGCCCAAGCACCGTCACCCCGTCCAGCGATTCAAGGCCCTGCACCAGCCGGACGCCCAGCTCCGCTTCCCAGGCCTCAATGCGTTCCATGCCGGTTTCGGTCAGGTAGTTTACCGCCGCGGCAAGGCCTATTGCCTGCGAGATCCGCTGCGTCCCGGCTTCGAACCGTGCCGGCGGCGGCAGGTAGCCGGCGTTCTCCATGGTGACGGTGGTGATCATGGAACCGCCGGTCAGCACCGGCGGCATATCGGCCAGCAGCTCCGCCCGCCCGTACAGCGCGCCGATTCCGGTGGGACCAAGCATCTTGTGGCCGGAGAACGCCATGAAGTCAATTCCCAGCTGAGACACGTCCACGGGAAGATGCGGCACCGACTGGCAGGCATCCAGCACGGTCAACGCGCCCACCGCACGGGCAAGCGCCACAATGTGGGCCACGGGGTTGATGATTCCCAGGACATTGGACACGTGGGTGAAGGCAACCACCTTTGTGGAGGAATCGATCACCGACGCGGCCTCCTCTAGCCGCAGCGCGCCGTCGTCGTCAAGTGGAATGAACCGCAGGTCCGCGCCGGTGCGCGCCGCAAGTTCCTGCCACGGCACCAGGTTGGCGTGGTGCTCCATCTCGGTGACCACAATGGTGTCACCCGGACCCAGTGCAAACCGGCGGGCTGCCTCCCCACCGCGGCCAGCGGAGGCGTTGGACAGAGAATAGGCAACCAAGTTGAGGGCTTCGGTGGCGTTGGAGGTCCAGACAAGCTCGTCCGTGGAGGCACCGATCAGGGCGGCAATGGTGGACCGGGCAGCTTCAAAGGCCTCGGTGGCATCCACCGCCAGCGTGTGTGCGCCACGGTGCACAGCGGCGTTGCGCTGCTCATAATATTCCTGCTCGGCTTCCATCACACTGATCGGGTTCTGCGACGTGGCACCCGAATCGAGGTACACCAGTGGCTGCCCGCCCACGTTGGACCCAAGGATGGGAAAGTCGTTGCGGATGCGCCTGACCTCGGCGTCGGTCAGCGGATGGCCTGGTGCGGCAGGGACAGTCAAAAGGTCTCCCTCAAGTGAAGAACGGGCGCTCACCACTCTACCGAACAACGGCGCCGGTGAGGGCGGTCCGGTGAGAGGGAGCCGACGATGGCTGGGGACGAGCCTTGGTCTCGGAAGGCTTCGACATCGCCGGCTCCGCCTATGGAGGATGCACCCCGGGGGACCATCCTCGAAAACAGCCGGCAACGGCCAATCCCGTTGGCGCCTGCTGTTCCCGCTTTACCTTGTCTTACTCCTTCAAGATAGGAGGTTCAGAGCGCCCACACACGAGTAGTGGTTACCCGACTTTTCAGCCCAATGTACGACGCCGGTACTCGCCTCCCGCGCGCGCGTACCCGGGGGTGCGCGGCCAGTACTCGATGCCTCTATGCTCCCGGCAGTTCCTCACGGCGGGTGATGCCAAGCTTCGCGAAAATCCGGTAGAGGTGGCCCTCGACAGTGCGCACCGACACACCGTGCTGCTGCGCAATATCCTTGTTTGAATAGCCCTTGGACGCGAGTGTGGAAATATCCTGCTCCCGCTGCGTCAGCTTGGATGCGGAGCCGGTGTCCGCAAGCTGCGGGCTCTGCAAACCTTCCAGCTGGTCCACAATTGTGGTGAGCCGCTGCTGCACTGCGCGGGATTTCTGTTCCTCGGAGCGTTCACCCAGGAGCTTCACGGCTTTGCCGAGGCACTCGGCGGCGAGCAGCAGGAACTGGGACGCCTCAGCCAGTGTTGCAGCCCGCTGGAGGGCGTCCGGGTCCTTGTCCAGCGCTCCCTGGGCCATGGCGTGGAGGATGGCTCCCTCCTTGCCCTCAAAGGGCGCTGTGATGTGCGCCAGTTGTTCAAACGTCCGGTTGTCCCCCAGCCGGGCGGACAGCTCCAAGGCGATGGCCGCCACCACCGGCATCTTTTCCTCCTCCGCGAAGTCCGCCGTGCGCCGGAGTTCCTCAATGCTTTTCGAGGCGCCCTGGAACAGTGCATTCGCCGCGGTGACATGCACCTCGCCCAGCAGGCACGCCTGTTTGGTGCCGGTTCCCGCATCCACCGCGAAGTCGCTGATATAGCCGCGGGCACGGGTGGAGTCCCCCACCATGGCGCAGGCAAAGGCCGCAAGGCCTAGCGCCAGCGGCATCATCTGGTTGATGTCCGATTCCCGCAGGCCCTCCACGGCCAGAATAAGCCGGGTCCGTGCAGTGCGCATGAACCCCTTCCGGAGTGCAATCAGCCCTTCCGCCAGTTCCAGCATCCCGCCGAAGTGGACCATTCCACCGGAGCCTGAGAGGGAACGCTGCTCCAGCAGGGCCTTGATCTCGTCCCATTCCCCCGCATGCGCCAGACACAGAAAATGGCGTGCAAGTACAAACTCCAGATGTGCCACAAAGGTATGGCCGGTCGAGAAGATGATTTGCAGCGCCTCCCGGGTGCAATCCGCACCCTGCAGCGCCCGCCCGGTGGAGCCAAGGGTCTCCCCCATCAGGCTCAAGGCCGCAAGGCGCAGTTCGTCCGAGCCGTGTTTGGCAGCGAGGATTGCCTGGAGCTTCTCTTCGGCCTCATAGAACCGGCCCTCGAAGTTCAGCGCGTAGCTTTCCATGACGCGGCAGCCCAGTAGGGACACCGAACGCTCGCGGCCGCCGTCGTTCTTGGACGTGAGCTGTTCAACAATTAGCTCCCACCGCGCGGCATCGCTGCGGATCATCTCCGCCGCGTTTTTGCCCCGCAGGCGCAGGGCAACCGAAAGCAGGGTTGCCTCCTTAGCCAGCCACAGGCTGCTGCACCCGGCCAGCACCTCGTCAACAATCTCCCTTGAGTAGGGTAGATTGCCCCTCATCATCTGGGCGCGGGCTATCTCCACCATCGCGTTTCCGCGAAGGTCAGTGGTGTGGACCGCGCGGGCGGCGCGGAGCGCAAACTCGGGATCGTACAGCCGGTTGGCCACCACCGCGGCCTTGAGGAGTGTTTTCTCGTCCGGTGGCAGTCCGCAGTCCAGGCCCCAGGCCACGTAACGGAGAAAACTGTCGGCGGAACGGGAATCGCGGTCCATGAGTTTGAGTACTTGTCGGCGGATGGCCAGGCTGCGTCCGGCCGGAACGTCCTTCCTGATGACTTCGCCGTACAGGGGATGGCTGAGCGAGACAATCTGGTCACGGTCCATGGAGATGGTCAGCAGTGAATCCTCGTGGAGGCTGGAGATGGCTTCCCGTTCTCCGCACTGGACCAGAACTTCCAGGGGCATGGGTTCCGCCAGCGCCAGGACTTCCAGGACGGCGCTTTCGTCGGGGCTGCGCCTGCGGAACCGGCTTTTGATGAGGTCCACGAGCCTCAGGTCCAGTGGCGGC
>NZ_KI915039.1:0-6121 GCF_000520595.1 Arthrobacter sp. H5 | reverse complement strand
AGCCGCCAGATCCCGTTGCGCGCCTGGAGGTAGCCCGAGCGCTGCCCCTGGCGCAGCAGCGCCAGCAGGAACATCGGGTTGCCTCCGGATGTCCGGCTCAGCGAGACGCTGACACTGGTCAGTACTTCGCCTCCCAGCTCCGTGACACACAGCTCATGGACCTCCTGCGGGTTCAGCGGTCCAAGGTCATAGCGGTGCAGCAGCCCGTCTTGCCAGAGTGATGCGAACTCGGTGGGCGGACCGGGGATTGACCGTGACAGGGCAAGGATTTTGGCCCGCCGGCTTGCTACGAGTTGCGCCAGCAGCACGCTGGTGCTGTCGTCCAGCTCGTGTGAATCATCCACCAGGAACAGTGGCAGCGAGGATGAGTCCGTGCGACGCGTTTCCAGGTGCGCCATGATGCTGCGGTACACGGCAACGGAGGAACCCACATCGGTGATGGAGAGGGATTTCAGGTAGGGGGCCAGGGCGCCAAACGGCACCCGGTGCAGCGAGGGGCTCGCAGTAATCGGCAGGACGGCAACTGTGCCATCGAGCGCGTCGGCAACGCTGCGGGCGAGGGCGGTCTTTCCCACTCCTGCTTCGCCGACAAGCATCGCACCCAGGTAGTGGGACCCGGTGATCGATGACAGGATCTCCGTTATCAGGTGTCCGCGGCCTACTAGTTCATGTGTCCCCTCGGAATGTTCAGCCACCATCCGACTACTCAAGTAGCAGTGCGAGTTGGCTGCGGGATGACACTCCAAGCTTTGAGAAGATGCGGTAGACGTGTCCTTCGACGGTGCGGACGGACACAAACATCACGTCCGCAATCTCGCGGTTGCTCCTGGACTGTGACACCAATACGGCTATGCTGCGTTCCCGCTCCGTGAGCAGGTCCAAGGCGTTCCGGCGGCCGGCTACACCTGGGGCTCCGACGTCGCGGAGCACTTTTTCGGCGGCGGAGACGGTGGCGTGATCACCGGTGGACTGGGCGATCTGCACGGCCTCCCGGGCGGCGTCGCTGGCCAGACGGTAGTTTCCGATGTCCGCTGACCGCTGCGCCGCGAGCAGCACCTGATGGACGTCGCGGGATGCAATGCCCTTCCCGTAGAGAGCGCATACCTCGGCGAGCGGGCCCTGCATGGACCGGGCGGAGGACGCAAGCCTGTCCGCCGCGGACACCATGCCGTGTTGAACGGCCTGGCAGAGGAACATCAGTTCGTGTCCCGGATTGCCCAATAGCCGGTCCTCGTCAGCGAGGTCAAGCATGTGCTGGGCAACCTCCAGCGGCGGGAGAATTGCCGTTGAGGCCAGTACGGCGAAATAGCGGATGGAGCGTTGTTCGAGCCAGCCGAGCCGCGTGGTCTCCCGCTCCAGTGCGGCCAGATGTTGCTGGGAAGCCTGCACTTCGCCCACCAGGGCGTAAGCGTAGGCGGTGGCTGCTTCGGCCATGCCCAGGAGTTGATGGCGGTCGCTGACGTGAAGTTGACTGAGCGCGGGCAGCAGTTTGTCCAACGCTTCGGTTCCGCGTCCCGCGTAGGCGAGCAGGCAGCCCTCCGCAAATTCGGAGGCGGACCCGTCATAGATGGTGTCCGTTCCCCGCGTCCCCGGTCCTTCGAGCATGATGAGGCATTCGTCCCATTGTCCGGACAGGACCAGGACCTTGAACAGTTGGGTCTGCGCAGCTTCGAGTGCAAGCAGATCGCTGCTGCTCTCCATGACACGGGACACCACCGCTGTGCACAGCCGGACGGCGTCTTCCTGCCGTCCGGTCACGGCCATCGCCTCCGCGAGCCAGCCGCACACCTCATGCCGGGACGGCCTGTGGTCGTTACGGCACTCTGCCGAAAGCTCAGCGTAGTCCTCCATGATGTCTGCGTAGCGTCCCTCGTGGACTGCAAGCTCCACGGCAAACGATTCCACTGTGTCCACCAGGTCTTCAACGGATCCGGCCGATGCCTCCAGGAGCAGTCCGCCGCGGAGTTGAGCGAGCCGCGGGGCCGCCTCTGCGTACCTGGTGTGGCTTTGAACCATGAGCCTGCACTGGAGGATCCCCATGCTGACCCACTCGGACGTTTGGATTGCGTGTCCTGCAGAGGTGAAATCATCAAGCACTTGAAGGGCACCGTCAACGTCGCCGTAGATCCCCAGGGCACGGGCCTCTTCAATCACAGCCGGCGCCAGGCGCCGGTAGCCCGGGATTGAACGCACAAACCGGAGCGCCGCTGCGGGCTGGAAGTGACGGTTGGCCAGCTGGCCGGCTTCGATCAGGCTGTCCGCGTCGATGTCCGCGCCGCAGTCCAGACACCACGCCGCGTAGGTCATCCTGCTGATGGGGGGCATGTCCCAGTTGTGTGACTCAGCTGCCAGTGCCCGCAGCAGCTCCCGGCTTTTCCCGAGCGGCACCTGTGCGCGGATAACCTCGCCCACAAGCCTGTTCGCAATACGTACCAGGGGACGGTCCCCTAGTTCCAATTCCAGGAATTTACTCCGCTGCAGCTCGTCAACGGGCCCCGACTGCACAAAGCGCAGCAGCAGCTCAAGGGGAATCACGCCCACCACTGAGACAAGCTCCACCACTTCGCGCTGATCCGCGGGCAGCCTGCGGATCCTCACCGTGATCCAGTCGGCAACGGAGCGCCTTGTCTTGCGTGCGTCCTGCGCATTTGCCACCCAGACGCCATCCCGCTCCAGCATCTCCCCGGAATCGATCTGCTCACGGGTCAGTGCCTGCAGGAACAGCGGGTTTCCACCGCTCGTTTGCCACATGCTCACGGCGGCTGCCCGGGACACCGGTGCGTCGAGTGCAGCGGCGAGAAGGGTTGTGGTGTGCGCCAGCCCCAGCGGTGCCAGGTCAATGCGCTGAAGCACCTCGTCTTTCCACAGGTCATAGAATTCCTCGGGTGCACCGTCGATGCTCTGACACACGGCCAGCAGCTTGACCGCGGACACCCGGACCAGATGGGAAATGGCCATGCAGGATGACGGGTCGAGGTCCTCCACGTTGTCAGCCAGGATCAGCGTCTGACGACCGTCCGGGCGTTGTTCGTAGAGCTCCTGCAGGCCGCGCAGGAGCATCAGTGGATTGTCCACAATGGCGTCATCGAGATCGCTGAGTACAAAGCTGAGTGCGCCGTAGGGAATCTTGGCGGTGATCGAGGAACCGCGTACATAGACAAGGTCAAACTCGTCACCGAGCTGCCGGGCAATGCGCTGTGCGAGGGCGGTTTTCCCCACCCCTGACTGGCCGGTGAGGATTGCGCCGTGGCCTTCACTGTCCAGAAGCGCGCGGCGCACATCGCGCAGCTCACTGTCCCGCCCTACCAGCGGCCATTCCCCATGGACGTTCAGCATGTGCAGCCGCCGTCCACTCCGGAAAAGCGGCCGGCCGGCCGTTCACCATCTCCCTCAAGTGGCGACAGTTTTCTGCCAGCACCGGGTACAACACAAAGTTTCATCGAGTCCGCCCCAACACGTCTTGCGCTGGCCTTAGAATACGCCAGAATGTGACTTATCGCACCAATTATTCGTCATCGATTAGGACGACGGCGGACGCGGGCAGCGGTGGCAGGCTGAGAGTGGGTGCCAAGGGGGCAAAGCGCACAAAAAAGGGACCGACGCTGGGATGGGGGTGGCCCAGTCTCAGAGGCCGCCCAACGTCGGCCCCCGCTCTTGGGGCCTGTAGGCCGATGCAATCATACGCACGAATGAGTCTCCGTGACCAATCCGTTATGTGCACCTGTTTTGTCTACCGGGCGGGGTGGTTTTCTCCCGCGGTGGACACGTTCTATTTTATCGCTAACCAGCGCTGGAATGAAACTTTTGCTGGGCACTGACCAGACCCTGGAGGATAAGTTCTTCAACGGCGTCGGCAGCCTCCTCCAGCAGGATGGGAAGGTCCTTTTTTTCGGCCGCGCTGAAGTCGCGGAGAACGTGATCGGCGGCGTCCTGGCGTCCCGGCGGGCGGCCCACACCCACGCGGACGCGCAGGTAGTCCCGCGTCCCGATTGCCTTGCTGATGTCCCGCAGCCCGTTGTGGCCGCCTTCGCCGCCGCCGGTCTTCAGCTTGATGGCGTTGAAGGGAATGTCGATCTCATCGTGGACGGCCGCCACATGGTCGGCGGCGATGTCATAGAACCGGCAGAGTGCGGAGACCGGTCCGCCGGTGAGGTTCATGTAGGTCAGGGGTTTGGCCAGCACCACCCGCGGCCCGCCGATGCCCAGCCGGCCTTCGAGGACGGCTGCGTGCGACTTGTGGGATTTGAAGCTGCCGCCCATCCGGGCTGCGAGGACGCTGAGCACCATCTGACCCACGTTGTGCCTGTTACCGGCGTAGCCGGGCCCGGGGTTTCCGAGCCCGGCTACCAGCCAGGTGTTATCTGCCATTGAGAGCCGCAGTTAGCTGTTGGAGTCTTCGGCGTCGCCGGCGGTCTCGCCAGCGGTTTCGGTGCCTTCGGTCTCTTCATCCTCGCCGAGGTCCTGCACGGTTGGTGAGGTGATGTTGATGATCAGGGTGTCATCCTCGATCAGCAGCACGGTGCCCTTGGGCAGCGCGATGTCCTTGGCGTAGACGTGCTCGCCTACGGTGTGGCCTTCGATGTTCACGGTGAGGTACTCGGGGATGTGGGTTGCCTCGGACTCAACGGAAACGTTGGGGTGCTCAAGGTTCATCACGGCGCCGGGCGCAAGTTCGCCTTCAATGTGGATGTAGACGTCCACGATGACCTTTTCGCCGCTACGCACGGTGAGGAGGTCAATGTGCTCAACGATCTGCTTGATCGGGTTGCGCTGGATGTCCTTGGCGAGTGCCAGGTGGGTTTCGCCTTCCACGTCGATGGTGAGCAGTGCGTTGGACTGGCGCAGCGCAAGCGTGGTGGCTTTTGCGGGAAGCAGGATGTGGATGGGATCTGCGCCGTGGCCGTAGATGACCGCGGGGATCTTTTCGGCGCGGCGGGCCTGGCGGGCTGCGCCCTTGCCGTAATCGGTGCGCAGTTCTGCGCCAAGTTTCTGCTCGGACATGATTTCTCCTTGTGGACTGTCGGAAGTCGAAAGCTCAGGAGAGGGAGTCAGTGCTCCAGCAACAGGTCGCCGGTTCTACCGGGAAATGTGACCAGCCACCGTCGATAACGGAGTCCGCCGGAATGAATCCGGGGGCGCTCCCTCGCCTAGGCATCGCATGCAATGTTACAGCATAGGCGCGCTGCTGGCGTCGGGGCGACAAGACTCATCTATAGTGCTCGCGAAATGGGGTGCATGCCTCATTTGAGAAACGCTCGCGAAATCACGGCCTGTCACGGGCACGGCAGCGACGATGAGGAATGGGTCACGGGTTATCGATGGGTGCGCGTCGGGAAATCACGAAGAAGGCCGCTGTGGAGTACGCGAAGGCTGCCAAGAAGGAGAAGGGGAGGATTCTTGATGAGCTGACCGGTGTGACCGGCTGGTCCCGGGCTAATGCACGCCGTGCGCTGGCGAACGCCCGGAAACGCAAGGGACCGGCGAAGGCCGTGGCGCGCAGGCCACGGCCGCGTACCTACGGCTATGACACGCTTAGGGTGTTGATCCAGGTGTGGCGGCTGGCCGGGATGCCGTCGGGTAAGTATCTTGCCGCGACCATGGGCTGTGGCTGCCCAGGCTTGAGGCTCACGGGGAGCTTGACCCGAAACGGTTTACTCCGCTGGTGCGGGCGCAGCTGCTGAAGATCTCCGGTGCCACGATTGACCGGTTACTCAAGCCCACCAGGGACGCAGCGAAGCCCAGTGGTTTGTCGGCGACCAAGGCCGGGCCGTTGCTGCGTAACTCGATCACGGTCCGTAAGGCCGGCGATGAACACGAACAGGCTCCCGGCTTCATCGAGGCGGACATGGTCGTCCACTGCGGACCCACCCTGGCCGGGGAATTCGCCAGAACCCTGACGGCCACGGACGTGTTCACCGGGTGGACCGAGAACGTCGCGGTCCGTAACGGCGCCCACAAATGGGTGCTGGGGGCGATGGATGATGTTGTTGCGCGGTTGCCGTTCCCCATGGTCGGACTGGATACGGACAATGGTGGAGAGTTCATCAACCACGCCCTGATCAAGTGGGCCGATGATAAGGACCTCTACTTCACCCGTGCCCGTCCGTACAAGTCCAACGAC
>NZ_AZSC01000361.1 GCF_000520595.1 Arthrobacter sp. H5 | reverse complement strand
CCCTTCCCGTCTTCTCGGTGGTCCGTCAGTCCCTGGGAGTCATGGTGACAGGAGACGCCCGCCGCACGGCCTTCACCCTGGACGCCGTCTCCACCGAAGTGATTTTCATGGGCGGGCCGGCGCTCGGAGCGATACTCGCCACCCAGGTGTCCACGGTGCTGGGGCTGACCCTGGTGGGGCTGTCCACCTCTTTCGCCGGGTTATTTCTGATGTGGTTCAATCCGCCCACCCGCAGTAGTCAGCCGTCAGCGGTTGGACCATCGCTGGACGGACCGGAGGACGACGCAGCCACTGTAAATGCCGTGGTGGCCGCTGCTCCAGCGCGGGTCCCCGAGGCATCGGCGGAACTGTTGCCAGGTGCCCGGCCCGGCCGCACCAGGGCAGCGAGGACCCGTATTGCGGGCAGCTTTTCCTGGCTCACCATTCCGGTGGCGGTGGTGATGGTTGTCGCTGCCGGCGCAGGACTTGTCCTCGCGGGCACTGACGTGGGAATCATCGCAGTCCTCGAGGACGCTGACAGGGTCTCCGAACTCGGGTGGGTATTCCTGGCATGGTGTGCGGCGTCGGTAGTGGGTGGTCTTGTTTACGGTGCCATGCACCACACTGTGTCACCGCTGACGCTGCTGCTGCTGATGAGCGCCCTGACCATCCCCATGGGATTAGCGGATAACACCCTGACCCTCAGCCTGCTGGCCCTCGCTCCGGGTCTGGTGTGTGCGCCGGTCCTCTCGGCGGCTTCGGAGAAGGTTGCACAACTGGTGGACGAGGAGCGGCGCGGGGAAGCCATGGGCTGGTACGGGTCGGCGTTGACGTCCGGGGTGGCGCTGGGTGCGCCGCTCGCCGGGGTCATGATCGACGTGGTTGGTCCGTGGGGCGGATTTACCGCGGTCGGTTCCGCGGCGGCAGCGATATCTCTGCTCGGGTTGGTGGTGCAGCGGGTACGACGGCGGCGGGTCTAGTTGACCGGGCCAGTGAACTTCTCTCCCGGGCCCTGTCCGGGGGCGTCCTCGATGAGGGATGCTTCACGGAAGGCCAGTTGGAGCGACCGCAGTCCGTCGCGCAGGGGGCCGGCGTGCTGGCTGCCGATCTCCGGTGCGGCGGCCGTGATCAGACCGGCGAGGGCGGTAATGAGCTTCCTCGCTTCGTCGAGGTCCTTGTGCTGCTCCGCGTCGTCTCCCTCGGCGAGTCCGCACTTGACTGCCGCAGCGCTCATCAGGTGGACAGCCGTCGTCGTAATCACTTCCACCGCCGCTACCTCGGCGATGTCGCGTACGCGATCCTGCGCGCCGGCTGGTTCAGGTCGCTCTGCGGCTGGCTGAAAGGTATGGCGGGTGCCGGGCTGATTGCTGTCTGGGGTGCTCATGCTGGTAAGCTTGTCACAGACCAATTGAAGGTCGTTATTTTTTGTGCCCATCCGTGGCCATGAGAAAAATCACCTTCAGTATGCAAGCGGAGTCCTCTCCCACCCGCGATTGCCAGGCGTTCCGGATTCGGTTCGTGGCGGCAGCCGGGTTCAGGTCGGTGCACGTGAGGTGGTACGCGTCTCTTGGACGCGGTGGCTGCCCGGCACTGATTATCGAGGCCTTCGAATGCGCATGCAATCGGAGGCCTTCTTCTATTGCAGGTGGTTCACATTCTTCGAGAAAACAGGAGCAACACATTAGCGAGCCAAGAATCAATGATCGTATCCGTGTCCCCGAGGTGCGGTTGGTAGGCCCTGCGGGCGAACAGGTAGGGATTGTCCGCATTGAGGACGCCCTCCGGCTCGCTGCCGAGTCCGACCTTGATCTTGTTGAAGTGGCGCCGCAGGCGAAGCCTCCGGTTGCGAAGCTCATGGATTTTGGCAAGTACAAGTATGAAGCAGCGGTCAAGGCTCGCGAGGCGCGCAAGAACCAGACAAACACCGTTCTCAAGGAGATCCGGTTTCGTCTGAAGATTGACACCCACGACTACGAGACCAAGCGCGGGCATGCGCTTCGCTTCCTCGGTGCAGGAGACAAGGTCAAGGCCATGATCCAGTTCCGCGGTCGCGAGCAGCAGCGTCCGGAAATGGGTATCCGCCTGCTGCAGCGCTTCGCCGAGGACGTTGCCGAAGTTGGTGTGGTGGAGTCCACTCCCCGCATTGACGGCCGCAATATGGTCATGGTGATTGGACCTGTCAAGAACAAGGCGGAGGCCAAGGCTGAGGCCCGCCGCGCCGTGCAACGGGCTGAATCCAAAGCTGCGAATGAGGCAGGCAAGTCGGGCGAGAAGGTGGACGTGTCGCCGGATGGCAAGGGGCCAATGACCCAGAGCCTGGCCGATCTGTTGCCCGAGGGCTACTCGACTACTGCATCTGCCGAAGCTGCCGACGCGCAGGCAGCTGTTGCAGCCGAAGAGGCCATCGCACAGGAGACCATCGCACAGGAGGCTGCCGCGTCGAAGGCCCGCAAGGCTGAGGCTGTTGAGGAGCCGGCGGCACAGCCCGCATCTACG
>NZ_AZSC01000360.1 GCF_000520595.1 Arthrobacter sp. H5 | reverse complement strand
AGCACTCCATGAGGCTTTCCCGCACCTGACAAGGACCCCATACCAACTCGAACGGGCGGTCGAAGGGGTTTACCGGCTCCGTAACCGCGTCGCGCATCTTGAACCACTGATAAACAGCAACGTGCCCGCCCAATTAGTCAACATGCGCACGGTGATCGGGGCCATAGATCCGCAACTGCTGTCCTGGTTTGCCTCCACCGAACGCATCGGATCAACTGAGGTGTCGACGGCCGGGTTGGTTCCGGTCATGGGGTTGGCCAGGGACGCCGGATTGCATGAGTTGACCGATCACTGGTTGACGGTACCTACGGATAAGGGCGCGAACGCCGGTTTGAAGGTCGGCTCCTTGGTAGCCGGGATGGTCGCTGGCGCGGATTCAATCGATGACATGGCCTTGCTGCGCCACGGTGGGATGAAACGCCTTCTTGATGCCTGCTACGCACCCTCGACGCTGGGCTCATTCCTGCGGAAGTTCACCTTCGGGCACGTGCGCCAGTTGGATGCGGTCGCCTCCCGCTTCCTGACCAACCTCGACAGGTGCGCTGCGCTGCTTGGCACCGACGCACCGCTGCTTGGTGACCCGGGAGCGGAGGACTTCGTTTTCGTGGACGTCGATGACACGATCATCGAGGTTCACGGCTACGCCAAGGAGGGTGCAGGCTACGGGTATTCCGGGGTCCGTGGACTGAACGCCTTACTGGCTACCGCCTCCACGAAGAACACTGCCCCGGTGATCCTGGCCCAACCCCGTTTCGTCAATCGCCAGAATCCCTCCCGGGTCCCCCAGATGCTTCGTCACCGACGCCCTCACCACGCTCAAGGGACTCTCGACTCAGCGGCAGGTGTTGTGCCGGTTTGATTCGGCCTATTATGGCCACGCCGTCGGGACCGCAGCCATAGCCGGTGGCGCGGAGGTGTCCGTGACCGCACGCATGGATCCGGCCGTCAAACGCGCCGTCACCACCATCGAGGACACCGCCTGGAAGACCATCGAGTACACCGACGCAATCTTCGACGAGGCCGCTAACTCGTGGATCTCACGGGCCGAGGTCGCCGGGATACCGTTCACCGCGTTCTCTTCCCGGAAGAAAACCGAACAGGTCACCGGACGGCTCGTCGTGCGCCGGATCCCGGAGCTGAACCCGAAAGCCGGGGACGGGCAGCCAACATTGTTTGACACCCACCGGTTCCACGCGTTCTTCACCACCGTCGACGCCAGGGTCATGGACACCATCGCCGCGGACCGGACACACCGCAAACACGCCATCATTGAACAAGTCAACGCAGATCTGAAGGACAGCGCACTGGCACACCTACCCTCGGGGAACTTCGCGGCGAACTCCGCCTGACTCGTCGCCGCGGTCATCGCCTACAACCTCACCCGCACCGCCGGAATCCTCGCCGGCGGAACTTTCAGTAAAAGCCGTACCGGCACGATCCGCCGCAAACTCATTCACATCCCGGCCAGAATCGCATCCAGCGCCCGAAGAACACGACTCCACCTCCCCGAATCCTGGCCCTGGCAAACCGCATGGGAACAACTATTCACCAGCATCCATCGACCGCCTGCCGCAGCGTAGGCAACCCGTTCATCCAGACGCAACCGCGCAATCAGGAACAAAAGTGGAACAACACCGGCAGTAAGGCCGAACAATAAGCCCTACCCAAAAACCAAAACCACAGCCAAACCCGGCCGCCAACCACCACCGACCAACCTTCGGTGGATCAAGGCTAAGACACCAGACGCCGGAACAACCTCTAGGGGCGTGAATCACTGGCCCTTTGATAAGGCGCCAAAGCAATTAGAAGCACCCGGCAGCAAGAAAAGCCTCAGCCACGCAGCGTCGCCCAGGACTGAAATGGCTCGGCCTGGAACGGCTTCAGCTTCGACACAGACCTCACCACACAGTATGCCGCAGCGGCTTACCTGTGATTGCGGCGCCGGTATAGGAGTGTGTAGCCAATGATGGCGAGGATCCCGGCGGCGGCTTCTGCCACTGCGGTGAGGGCCTTTTCCCGTACCAGACAGGCTCATACATCGACTGAATCGGGCCGATCGCTGGAACCTGCACGTACCTGTACAGGACCACGGCCGCCGATGCCGGGAGCCCAACAACCGCTGCCACCACGTACGCGACCCGGTCTCCCCGGATCAGGACATGCAGGGCGGCGAGGACGGCCATGCGCCTGGATCCGGAAGAGATTACCCCCACCGATTCCGCCCGGTGCAGCCTGCTGGAAACCGGGGTGCAAACTGGAAGTGGATGACAGCGCCAGCGACCAAGCCCACCGTAACCAGAACGCGCAGGACAATCATCAGTAATCGATTGCGCGCCTGGTCTGCGTTCGCTGGATCCCTTTCCCCAGCGGGCGTGCCCTACGGTTTCCAGCGGAGCTGCCTGCCCGGCTCACGAGATGACCAGCGTGCCGGACATCTCGGGTGGTAGGTGCAAATGATCGCGTAGTAGCGGACCCGAGATGGGCCTGATCGGCCTCGGCGGCGGAATTGCCCTCGCCC
>NZ_AZSC01000359.1 GCF_000520595.1 Arthrobacter sp. H5 | reverse complement strand
GGATACCTCTGCGCCCACTACGCCCTGCGATCCCTGATCGCCGACGTCGCCCACCAATTCGAGGAAGACCCTTTACGGCTCTCCTTCACACGCACCCTCCGGGCAGCCAGGCGGACCATCGCCGGGCCCCCGGCCTTTTCCCCCTCACCAAGCTAAAGACGCATTCGTGCTCTTCGCCACGGAGATCCTCCACGAACTCCTGCCCCAACGAAGACCCAGAACCAACCCCAGGGCCGTCAAACGCAAAATGTCCAACTGGCCACTCAAACGCATGCCCAAGAAGCCTAAGTAAACGGCATTGAGGCTAGGCCACCCGTTTGTGATCCTTACGGAAGATGCCGTGCAAGTGTCCCCCCACCGTGTCACGCAGGATCAGGTCGTAGACGCGGCTCGCGCCAGCGGGGAAACCCTCTTCGCTAGGCACGCCTTGGTCGATCGTGGTGTTCATCGCGGCAGAGACCGAAATTTCCCGGGCGACCCTCTACAGAAACCCCGAACTGTGGACACTGATCCAGGAATACCGACCCCTTGGTGCTCAACGCAGCAGCACGCCACGGTGCCGAGCAGAGAAAGGAGGATGACGGGATCAAGCACTCAGTGCGCCTTGCTTCGTTGGTTGAAGTGACATCAGATGGGAGAATCTGAGAGTTTTCCAGCCTGAGGGGGCAAAATCTGTTGGACAAAACATCATGCAGACGGCGGCCTTCGCTCAAGGTTCATGACCAACGCTTCTGGCTGCAAACGTAGACAGAATAGATAAATACCTGACAGTTGGAGCAGGTATTGTGAAGCGCGTATTTCTGGTCGTCTATAATGGGGGTGTGGCTGACTGGACCTTTCTTACTAATCACACGCACGTGCTGATGTGCGTTGCGAACGATCCCGGGATGCGTTTTCGCGACATCGCGGTAGCGGTGGGTATTACCGAACGTGCCGCCCAGCGCATCGTGGCCGAACTTGTCGCAGCCGGTTATCTAAAGCGTCAACGCGATGGGCGGCGTAATCGGTATCAGCTCTACCCGGAATTGCCACTACGACATCCCTTGGAACGCCACCACCAAATTGGAGAGCTTCTTGAGGTGTTCGAAGCCAACCCACATTCCGTGGTACCAACCCACCATCACATCGGATAGTTGGGCGAGGCCCGGATATGAACGGTGTCTGGCTGACCCAGCGCTGCCACTCCTAGTGAAACGTTCAGTTAGGGGTTTCGTGGTTCTCTCCGACTCGTACACCCCGTCCCTGTGGTAGCCGCCGGTCCCACCTGGAAGTTCACGATGTTCGAAGACTCCATCACGCTAGACCTCGCTACTGCCTCACCCGGGAAGGGAGGTAAATCGTGATAGTCACCGAAACCGGCGGTTCGGAGACACCCTCCGTCTATTCCGGTGAGCAAATTTCCCTCCTCACCCAGCACGGCAAGGAACGCGTGATCGCGCCCGTGCTGTGCTGGGGCGCGCGCTCGGCTGCCGGGTCGAACACATCGTAGGTTACGACACGGACTTGCTCGGTACTTTTACCCGCGACATCTCCCGCGTGGGAACACAGCTTGAGGCCGCACGCAACAAAGCGCGCATAGGCATCGAATTGTCAGGGTTGCCGCTGGGTCTCGCCAGTGAAGGTTCGTTTGGCCACGACCCGTATGTTGGGATGTTCTCCTGGAACGTCGAACTCCTAGTCTGGATCGACGTCGAGCGCAATCTGGAGGTGGTCGGCATCGCCCAGGGCAATACGAATTTCTCCCACCTTCTGGCGGCGGACTGGGAAACAGCCGAAGCTTTTGCCCGTCAATCCAAGTTCCCCGAGCATTATCTGGTGCTACGCCCGGAAGGCGAGCACGACCCGCGCATCCGCAAAGGAATCGCCACCTGGCCGGAGCTGGAAGTCACTTTCACCCGGATGCTGGAGCAATCCGCGAACACTATGGTGCTTCTCGAGACCGACATGCGCGCCCACACCAATCCGACACGCATGGAAAACATCCGCCTCGCCGCCAAAGACCTCGCACAGAAGTTACGCTCCCTATGTCCGGCCTGCGGCACTCCGGGATTCTGGAAGGCAGAACGGGTAGAAGGACTGCCGTGCAGAGCCTGCGGCGCCCCCACGGGCGAGACCCGCGCGGAAATCCATGGGTGCCTCAGATGCACACATCGCATTACCAACGACCTGACAGGCCTTCAATACGCCGACCCGGGGTGTTGTGAGTATTGCAACCCTTGACCCTGCCTCGACCCTTGACGCGCCTTTCCCGGAATCGTCGCGAAAACCTGTGCCCGCAAGCACCTACGGCCGGGTGGTGGCCCTAAACCTATGAGCGGTACTGCCACCTCCTCACCCACTGGACGCGCAAGCGTCCGAAAATCAAAGCGTGCAGAAAAACGGTGAGAACGGGCGAGTTTACAGTGCCTCTTTTCAGACACCATCGTTGCAATACCTGAGTCACGCGGCGCTCATTGATCCTCGCCATCACGACAGCAGTCCTCCGGAACGCAGTGAGGTCCGTTGTCCCAGTGGGAGCGAGCGAGCACCGGGTCACTTCGCCGGGTCCGGCTCCGTCCGGGCCGAGCAACACCCCCGCCTGTAAAGACGAGGCACCCCTGCCCGGCTAGTACTACAGTCGCGTTTATGGGGTGTGTCCGCGGGCTTTGTAATGACTATGTCGGGCGCGGTGCTGGTGTTTTCGACGCCAGGTTGAGTGTTCCAGGACTTGTTCGGGGGCGATGGTCCGGTGCCAGACTAGTCGGACCAACAGGCGTCTGATTTCGGGCAGTGAGAGCCGGATCAGTACGCCGTCAGCGGGGGCAGGGCCCCTTTTTTGGAGCGGATCACGGTCAGGAAGGCCTGGGCGAACATGGAGAGGGTGATGTGGCGGTACCAGCCGGTGTATTGGCGGACTTGGTAGTGATCCAGCCCTGTTTCGCCTTTGGAGGTTTGGAAGGTTTCCTCGATGGCCCAGCGGGCGCCGGCGATCCGCACCAGTTCGGCGAGGGAGACCCGGTTGGGGCCGTGGCAGATGTAGTAGGCCAGGTCGGTGGGGTTTTTCAGGGACCGGCGGGCCAGCAGCCAGTGTTCTCTGGTTTCGGCGGGTCCGTTGATGCGGGTCCGTGCCCAGGAATAGCGGCGGTCGCCCTTGGTTCCGGCCCCGGCTGTCCGGGTCCGCCAGGCATTGGCGAACAGGGAAGCGATGAGTTTATCAGCGCGCCATTGCTCGCCGATCCCTGCCGTGGGGGCGAGGACGTTTTGGTTCATGGGAACAGCCAGCACGTAGTGCAAACCCCTGGCTTCCAG
>NZ_AZSC01000358.1 GCF_000520595.1 Arthrobacter sp. H5 | reverse complement strand
AGGCAGATCCAGCGAGATCGACACCTTCCTGGTCATGATTCAGCGCGCGGGTCCTGGTCTGCATAACCGCGGGATGGTTCTCTCCGGGCTGCGCGGCGTAGGTAAAACGGTGCTGCTAAACCATCTACGGGCAACAGCTGAAGAAGCTGGGTGGATAACCGTCTACCTGGAGGGCAAAACAGCTGAATCAGGTCAGACAGCACTCCAAGCACGCTTGGCCCGCGAGCTTATCAGCGCCGCCCGACGATTAAACAAGCCTTCCATGGGGCAACGCTGGAAAGCAGCCCTAGGCAGCATCGCTTCCTTCAGCATGAGTGTTGGAGTCACCGGGGCAAGCCTCGGCGTCGACACCAGAACCGGCCGAGCAGACACCGGCCAGATCGCCATCGATCTCGAGGAACTGATCGAAGACATATCCCTGGCGATGACGGATGAACACAAGGGTTTTGTCATACTCATCGACGAAATGCAGGACCTCGACGAGGAGCTCCTATCGGCTCTGATCGCAGCCCAGCACGCAGCCGGGCAGCGGGGCTGGCCCTTCTACATCATCGGTGCGGGCCTGCCGAACCTTCCTTCAATCCTCAGCGGATCACGCAGCTACGCCGAACACCTGTTCGACTACAGGCGCATAGGACCGTTAAAACCCGATGCCGCGAGTGCAGCACTGAGCCGCCCGGCCTTGGCGTTCAACGCCGCCTACACTTCCGATGCCCTCGACGTACTCGTCGACGCGGCCGATGGCTACCCCTATTTCCTCCAGGAGTACGGGCGATCAATCTGGGACATAGCGCCTGAGCCGTTATTCACCGCTACCGACGCTGAGCTCGCGGTTGACGCTGGCATGGCCCATCTCGATACCGGGTTCTTCCCTTCCAGATGGGATCGTGCCACCAAGAGTGAACGAAACTACCTTCGCGCCATGTCCGATGACGGAACCAACGGTTCCTCGACCACGGAGATCGCACAACGGTTGAACACCAAACCAAGCAGCCTCGCAGCTGCCCGGGCCCAACTCCTGGTCAAGGGCCTGATCTACTCCCCCGATCACGGGAAGATAGCCTTCACGGTGCCCGGGATGGCGGACTACATCCGACGCCAGCACAACGACCACTAGGGCGCGTCTCCTAATTCTTGAGCCAGATGGTGATGGCGCGGAGTACGACTCCTCCACGGTAGGCGATGGCGAGTTTGTCGTATCAGGTAGCCAGCTGAACCGTCGGTGGCGTTTCCACACCGTCTTCCACGACCCGAAGCACTCCGGCAAATCCCGCCACGGGATTCCTGCCCGGAACCGGTAAACTATGCCCTCGACCACAGCCTGTGATCGTTGAGCGGACGGCCCGGGCTTCCGTCCGAGCTCGGCATCAACGGCTCAATCCGCGCCCACTGGGCATCCGTCAAAACAGCAGTGCGTGACATACCTCCAGTCCCCCAAAGACCCTACCGATCAACTAGGAGACACGCCCTAGGCGCAATAGTCTGCAAGCGATATCACCGTGCGTTCGTGGCTGTCCCAGCGCCTGATTCCGCCCACGCCGGCCTCGAAGGAATTCGTGCCGAGCAGCGTCAGGCCCGCGCCGACCTGCGCCGCAGACATTCTCCGGGCAATGGTGACGTGGGGCGTCCAGAATCCCGGTATCGTGTTGCGCGCCATTCCAGGCACCTCCTCCAAGATCCGGTGAATGCGTGCGTGGACATCAAGCAGGATATCGCTGGCCATCACCAGCCTCGCCAGCACAAAGTAGTGTCCCGTGGCGAAAATGGCATGTCCACCGAAGCGCAGGTCCAACCAACGACGGAACACGTCACCCAACAGGTGATCGTGATCCCCGGGAATCGCCGGTGCCGCGGCGAGAGTGACATGGGGACGGTTGGACGCAGCCGTATGCGACGCGAGGCTGGGCAGCCCGGCCTCCGCCAAGCGACGCCACTCGGCCCGGATAAGTTCCTCCGCGCTGCCGTGGAGCAGCAGTTCCACACTGTCCAAGGACCGGTTTAGCGGGGGTTCCGGCGGAAGTCTCCCACGCCTTCCGACCCATCCTGCTCAACCTGGCCGGTTCGTGGATCCCGCTGAGGCCGCTGGTAGGCGAATTCTCCACCGCTTCTGCCGCCAAAAGGCCGTCCATGATCGGCGTACTCCTCGCGGAAGAAAGCCAGAGACCATTGCCCCAACTGAATACGTGCTCCCGTGCGCAGTACGGTATCGCCCTCCTGGTTAACGCTTCCGCTCACCGGCCCGTGCGGCACAAGCACGTACTCGTCGGCGTCGTTATGGATTACCTCTGCGTGGAGATCCTGCAGTCCATCCAGCACCAGATCTGCTTCGGCGCTGCTTCCAATAACGCTGGTTCCCGTCGCCAGGTTAAATTCACGGGGAATTTGCCCGTCCCACATCTCTGAGTTCTGAACAAAGATGAGTCGCGGCCTGCCACTGCCCGCGGCGTGGTGCGTTGTGGTCACGCCGCGCCTGCGAATTGTTCGGTTGACGGTGGGCACCAATGGGAAAGGGGTACCTGGGGGCAGCAGGCTGGCCGGCTTCTCACGCGATCCCATCCTGCGTGCCAGCCCCAGCAGCGGAGCAAGCGCAGTGGCGGATCCCAGATTTATGTGCGGCGACCTCGTCACGAGACGCTGTGCGAGCGATGCTTTCACGTCACCCAGGCTGACCAGAGCGCCGCCGGGTCCGGCAATGGAGACGGTCAGGCCTTGCTCAGCCAACCCGTTGGCCAGGTCCCGGACCGCGTCAAGCGATGGCAGCGAACCGTCAAAAGCCTTCGGGTCATCACAGTAGACATCCACCGTGGAACCTGCCGCTTTGACGGTGCCGCTGAGCTCCGGGCGTTCGATGTCTCCGCTTGGATGGCAAAACGAAAAGTCAAGATCGATGTCGAGCCAAATCCGTTGTTGCACGGTCAGCTGCGGTGGGTGTCGGAGCCGACTGCATCGTTGTCGCTGGTGGTGACCCTGAGGGTTCCGTTCAACTTCCACGTTGCGCGGGGTGCGTCTGGCCCTATGTCCCGCGGCACTTCGACTGTCATATCAATGAAGCTGTAGTTGACCGCGGCGCCCTTGCCGGTGAGATAGGACCACATCTCTTCCGCAAGATCGGCCCAGTCCCGGATGTTGTGGGCGGCGGCTTCCGTGAAGGGCTTTTCAGTCATGGTGATTCCTTCGATGTGGATCGTCGATGACAAGCGCCCTCTAACCGCTTGACCGGATGCATTGAGCCTAGCGCGCAACCGACCGGCACGGAACCCCTCGACAAGACTCATCTATAGTGCTCGCGAAATGGGGTGCATGCCTCATTTGAGAAACGCTCGCGAAATCACGGCCTGTCACGGGCACGGCAGCGACGATGAGGAATGGGTCACGGGTTATCGATGGGTGCGCGTCGGGAAATCACGAAGAAGGCCGCTGTGGAGTACGCGAAGGCTGCCAAGAAGGAGAAGGGGAGGATTCTTGATGAGCTGACCGGTGTGACCGGCTGGTCCCGGGCTAATGCACGCCGTGCGCTGGCGAACGCCCGGAAACGCAAGGGACCGGCGAAGGCCGTGGCGCGCAGGCCACGGCCGCGTACCTACGGCTATGACACGC
>NZ_AZSC01000357.1 GCF_000520595.1 Arthrobacter sp. H5 | reverse complement strand
ATGACGTCCATGGTTTTCTCCTTAGGTGTTCAACGGTCAGGTGCAATGCCCGGGAATCGAACTCCCGGGCTGTTTCTCAAATTGTTGGCAGTCCGGCGCGCTGCCAGGCGATTATGCCGCCCGTCATGGTGGACGCGGTGAATCCGGCTTGGTTCAGTGCGTCCGCGACGGTGGCGCTGCGGTTACCGCTGCGGCAGACCGCGACCACAGGGACGGTGGGGTCCAGTTCGTGCAACCGCGCATGCAGGTCGCCCATGGGGATGTGCACGGCGCCGGAAATCATACCCTGTGCTACCTCGAAGTCCTCAAGTCCTGTCATTTTCGCAATGGAGTGACCCGGCTGCCCATCGGTCCCGCAACAAACTGCTTGTCGCCTGAACTGTTTGTCACCGTGAAAGCTGACGCACCGGCCTTTTGATAGCGTCGCACCGAGAGCTACTGTTGACTGTGGTTGCGCTTGTGAGAGTGGAATGAGTCGGCTAACGTGCGGCCAAATGAGAAAGTGCCGATAGGCAGGGGATCGCCGACGCTGAGTTTCCCCGATACGGATCCAAGAATTTCCTGTAAACCCGGCATGGTTGCCGCCCCTTTTGCGGGGATGCGTCGCAGCTGTTTCCAGAATGCCGTTTTTCAAGTTATGTATTTAGCGGGACGTAGCCGGAACGATTCCCGGATCTGCTCCCTTGGTGATCGGTACGCGGACGGCGTTGCCCCATTCGGTCCAGGAGCCGTCGTAATTGCGGACTTTTTCGAACCCCAGCAGGTGGGACAGGACAAACCACGTGTGGCTGGACCGTTCGCCGATTCGGCAGTAGGTCACCACATCATCGCCAGTCTTCAGTCCTGCTTCTCCGCAGTAGATTGCGTCGAGCTCCTCCCATGTACGAAATGTGCCATCCTCAGCGGCGGCCCGAGCCCACGGCACTGATACTGCCGTGGGAATGTGGCCCCCACGCAACGCACCCTCTTCTGGGTAGGCGGGCATGTGAGTGCGGGCGCCGGTGTATTCATCCATCGAGCGGACATCGATGAGCGGCCTTCCGAAGTGCTGTTGCACGTCGGTCATGAAGGCGCGGATGGGTGCGTCGTTACGGTCAACGACGGGGTAGTGAGTCGGGGTAATTTCGGGGATGTCAGTCGTCAGTTCGTGGCCGTCGGCGCTCCATTTATCCCGACCACCGTCGAGAAGGCGGACGTCTTCGTGACCGAAGAGGGTAAAGACCCACAGTGCGTAGGCGGCCCACCAGTTACTCTTGTCCCCGTAGATCACCACGGTCGTGTCCCTGGAGATACCTTTCGCCGACATGAGATTGGCAAAGTTCTCGCCATCGACGTAGTCGCGGGTGACTTCGTCATTAAGATCGATGTGCCAGTCGATTTTGACTGCACCGGGGATGTGTCCCGTGTCGTAAAGCAGGACGTCTTCATCCGACTCAACAACAATGAGATTTTCGCTGCCGAGGTGTCCGGCAAGCCATTGTGCGGAAACAAGCCGTTCCGGGTTGGCATAGTCGGCAAACTTGTCCTGCGGGTCTGTCCCGAGCGTCATTAGGAAGCCTTCCTGTTGAAAATGTCCGTAAACTACTATGCTACATAGTAATGCTTATGGAAGCGACTGATGGGTTGGGCTGGGGTGATACTGCCGTCAAATGAGAGAGTGGCGCACTTAGCCTGAGTCCACCAGTCTGCCGGGGCCGGAATCCGGTTTCGGCTGTTTATCGGTTTGCAGGCATGGGTGGGTATCGGGCCGGGCAGGGTTCTCTTTGGCCGCTGCGATGCGGCACCCCGTGAATCGAGCGTCTGCTTCCAGAGCTCATCCAGATTCGGCTTCTTTCGATCACCGGCCGTTTGCTGTCGGTGGGGTGGGCCGGATCACATCGCCGATATAGCAGCCGGATTCGGGCAGCAGGAGGTGCGCAGAGGTTCCCAAGGCGGTCTGTCAAGGGCCATTGAGAAGTGCCCACGGGCGGCCAGTATTACTGCCCGCTGGTGGCCATGAAAACTGCCCGTTCATGGCCAGCGGATCTGCCCACCAGGTGATTGGCGGCGTTGGCCATGTTCGGGACTTGGTTTAGTTCATCGGGGTGACTCCTTTTCCGGCGAGGGCTTGGCTGAGGCGGATGAATTCCCCTGAGATTTGGCAGACGTGCGCGTGGTGCAGCAGGCGGTCGACCGTCGCCGTGGCTAGGGTTTTGGGCATGAGCTCGTCAAAGCCGGCGGGATGCAGATTCGAGAAAACCGCGATGGATCGTTTAAAGTTTCGGGAAAGAAGGGCTCGCTCTCGGCATGGCGGAGGGCGCCCCGATCAATCCAGGCGGCCCCGCGGCAGCAACCTTCAGTTGGGCCGCAGCAGCTTTCGTTGGATTTGGTCGAGGGACACGATGCAAGTGTCACGACAATGAATGTCCCAAGGAATAGGCGCAGCGCTGGCAACCGAAAAGGGCCACACGCAAGATGCGCCTGAAAGGTCAATGAGTTGCCTGCATGGTACGGACGGATAGAATTACGATGCGTCGAAAATCTAATGAAAGTTTCCCCAAGTAGGGGTCGCGAAGGGAATCCCTAGGGAGAAACACTCGCCGGCGGTTCAACCTGGATTGCTGCAGAAGATTTCTCATTTCTAACGCCGAATACAACGTGGGCCGACATCGTGTGCTTCGAAGCGGACTCGATGTGAACCTTTTGGTCATCGAAGAAGATGTCTGGTTTCAGTACGCTCAACACAGGTCCCTTTTCAAGCCCACCAAGGAAGAAGGCGTCGTCAACAGTTACCCCCCAAGACTCGAGGGTGTTTAGTACCCGGAGGTCGGCAGGGCTATTACGCGCTGTCACGATGGAAGATCGCAGGCGCCGTTGGTAGATTGGGTCGGATTCTTTTCGTTGAGTCTCTAAGGACTGAATGCCTGCAATTGCCATAAAGAATGGTTTGATGGGCCCGCCAATTGCAGGTATGTTCATATTGTCTACTTCGTGAATGAGGAAACTTTGAAGATCGCCTTCTGCATAGACTCTCTCTGAGGAATCATCCGCCAAGACGCCATCGAAGTCGAACGCGATGGTTAGCGAATGCTCCCTTTGAGCAGGAAGAACCGGTTCACGCGCCGGGTAGACTCTTCCCGCTGGACACCCTAACCTCGATCTTTCATCGGGTGGGGTCGCCTGTGGGTCAGGGCTTACCGGCTGCCTGATGTCCTGAATTATGGCATCCGGGTACGACATTTTGCCCGAGTGGTCTCGGGTGGGACTGGTTTCCACTGGTTCCAAAGGCTGTGATCTGCTTCGTCGGGACACTGAGCCGTCCGGTCTCAGCCGGGGGCCGGCAGGGCCCGGATGCGGTCCAGGGCCTGAAGAATCGCTGGTGTTTCCGGGGCTGCGGCTGCCAGATGCAGGATGAAGCGGCGGCCGGTGCGCACGATTCTGCCAGCCGTTTCAAAGATCCTGGCCCGCAGCCGTTTGGGTTCCCACCGCCTGGCCTCGGTGCCCGCCAGAGCGAGCATCTGGGTCCAGGCCGTCAGTTCCACGGCCAGCATGACCAGATGAACCCACACTTCGTTGGAGGCAAACGCCGCCAGCGGCAGGTTGCCCAGGCCGGTGTCCTTACT
>NZ_AZSC01000356.1 GCF_000520595.1 Arthrobacter sp. H5 | reverse complement strand
ACGCCCGGCGCTGGGAAATCGAATCCTGCTTCGATGAACTCAAGACCCACCAGCGTGGACCCTCCATCGTGCTGCGCTCCAAAACCCCGGACGGGGTCCTGCAGGAAATCTACGGATACCTCTGCGCCCACTACGCCCTGCGATCCCTGATCGCCGACGTCGCCCACCAATTCGAGGAAGACCCTTTACGGCTCTCCTTCACACGCACCCTCCGGGCAGCCAGGCGGACCATCGCCGGGCCCCCGGCCTTTTCCCCCTCACCAAGCTAAAGACGCATTCGTGCTCTTCGCCACGGAGATCCTCCACGAACTCCTGCCCCAACGAAGACCCAGAACCAACCCCAGGGCCGTCAAACGCAAAATGTCCAACTGGCCACTCAAACGCATGCCCAAGAAGCCTAAGTAAACGGCATTGGGGCTAACGGAGGACGTTTGCTGGACGCCTGCTGGGAACCAGCCGAAAGCGCAGGAGCTCCAGGCAGCTGATACCAGTCTGTCCCATCCGCCCGCGCGGTGCAGGTTGAGAACCGTACGAGGTGGTTTGGAGCCGGGTTTCGCTCGCGGCATAGCCTCTCCGGTGGACTGCCCCCATCGCCGCGCCATAGAATCAAAAAGCAGGTGATTATCGGCGTGCCGCAGACATTCTGCCCGTCGTGAACCCGCTCCGGGAGCCTCCCGGCAGGCAATGCTGAAGGGTACTGAATGAGATCGAGCACCAGGCGCATCACTTCTGCTGTGGGGCTCAGCGCCTTGATGATGCTGCCCCTGGGCGTTTCGACGGCCTTGGCGGCGGACCCAGTCAATTTTGGATCGGACACGGTTATTGATGACGCCGGCGTTCTGGAGCCGGCCGATGAGGACACTCTGGAGAATGCCATCGCGGACCTTGAGGCCGAGCACGGTTACACCCTTCATGTGGTTTATGTAGATGAGTTCACCAACCCGTCGGATCCCGGGGCGTGGGCGGCCTCTACGGCAGAAGTCAGCGAATTAGGCGCCGATGATGCCGTCCTGGTTGTTGGCGTGGAGCAGGGGCAGGCCGGGCTGCTGGCCGACAGCCGCAGCGAAGTGGATTCGCAGTCACTCGCCATCTATGAAGAGATCGTGAGACCCGAGCTTGGTCAGGGTGATTGGGAAGGCGGCGGAATCGCCGCGACCGAGGGCATTTCACAGGTCCTCTCCGGAGAGTCCGTGGGCGATAACAATTCGAACGACGACGGAGGCGGCTTGGGAACCATACTTTTTATTGGCGCACTGATTGCACTTGCAGGGGTTGGCGGCTATTTCTATCTTCGCTCCAAGAGCAACAAGGGGCAGAAGAGCCTGGAGGACCGTCCGACGGCGTCGGAGATCGACTTCGGGCCCGGCCGGGGAGCCGACGGCAAAGTACTCGATCCGCTGGCTTCCGTCAGCGTCGAGGATCTGCGCAAACGTGCCGGCAGCCTGCTCATAGCTGCCGACGACGCCATCAAGTCGAGTGAGCAGGAGCTCGGCTTCGCGCAGGCCCAGTATGGCGACGCCTCGGTCAAGCCGTTTGCCGAGGATATTGCAGCGGCCAAATCACACATGACCGAATCGTTCAAACTGCAGCAGCAGTTGGACGACCACATCCCCGACACCGAGGAGGAGCAGCGCACCTGGCTCGGGGACATTATCCGACGTTGTGAATCGGTCAGCGAGTCCCTGCAGGAGCACAAGGAAGACTTCGACGCACTCCGCGAACTGGAACGCAATGCGCCACAAGCCCTCGCGGACGCACGCTCATCGGCCACGGATGTTGGCACACGTGTTGCAGCGGCAGAACGAACGCTCGAGCGGCTTCGCGGGGCCTACGCAGACTCCGCAACCTCACAGGTACAGGACAACATCCAGCAGGCGCGGGAGCGCCTGAGCTTTGTCGATAACGCTGCGGAGACAGCGCAACGGAACCTCTCCGAAGGCAACACCAGCGCCGCCGTCGTAGCCGTCCGCGCCACCGAGGAGAGCGTTCACCAGACCACCGTTCTCCTGCAGGCGATCGACAAGCGCGCCGCTGAGCTGGACGATGCGCAGCGCGAAATGGAACGGGCAGTCTCCGACACCGCGCAGGATCTGGCGCAGGCCCAGGCAATGGTTTCGACCGGCCAGCACCAGGATCTTGCTGGTCCAGTGGCAAACGCCCAGGCGGCACTCGAAACCGTGAGAAGGGAAGTCGCCACCGGCCGTATCGACCCCATCTCCCTGCTGCAACGCATCGAGGCCGCCCATAGCCAGCTTGACGCGTCGCTCGGTGGAGTCAAAGACCAGAACGAGCAGGCGCACCGGGCCCGCGAGGCTCTTCAGCACACCATCATGGCCGCCCAATCGCGGATCTCCGGCACAGCGGACTACATTCGTGCACGCCGCGGCGGTGTGGGCAGTGAGGCACGCACCCGCCTGGCCGAAGCGGAACGAAACCTCGACTATGCGCTGGAGATCCAATCCTCCGACCCGGTCACAGCGTTGTCCCACGCCCAGCAGGCCGGCGCGCTGGCCGAGCAGGCCGCTCAGATTGCGCAGCAGGACGTTGAAGGATTCGGGGGCCGCATGGGAGGCTTCGGCGGCGGCGGCATGTTCGGCGGACGCGGAGACGGCATGGGTGGCGCCCTGCTGGGCGGCATCCTGATTGGATCGATCCTCAACGGCGGCGGACACGGAGGAGGTTTCTTCGGCGGTGACGGTGGGGGCGGCGACGGCGGAATGTTCGGCGGTGGCGGATTTGGCGGATTCGATGCCGGCGGTGGTGGCTTCGGCGACTTCGGCGGTGGTTTCGGCGATTTCTAGACAGTTCAGGCAGGCATGCAAATGAAGTTCATTACAGGCAGATCGAAAGGGAAACCCATGGTAAAGCAGTCGATATTCGGGCGCATCGCCCAGTTGGCCAAAGCAAACATCAACTCCATCCTGGACCAGGCCGAAGATCCGCAGAAGATGCTGGATCAGATGGTCCGCGATTATTCCAACAGCATCTCCGAGGCGGAAAGCGCCGTTGCGCAGACCATCGGCAACCTGCGCATGCTTCAAGAGGATTACAACGAGGACATTGAAGCCTCCCGGAACTGGGGAAACAAGGCCTTGGCCGCCTCAAAGAAGGCGGACGAGTACCGCGCTTCCGGAGACAGCGTTGATGCCACGAAGTTCGACAACCTTGCCAAGGTGGCCATTCAGCGGCAAATGGCTTCTGAGAATGAGGCGAAGGGCGCCGAACCCACGATTGCGTCGCAGACCGAGATCGTGGAGAAGCTTAAGAACGGCCTGAACCAGATGAAGGGCAAGCTGACCGAGCTCACCAGCAAACGGGATGAACTCATTGCCCGTTCCCGCACCGCTCAGGCTCAGCAGCAGGTCCACGACGCCGTCAAGAGCATCGACTTCATGGACCCCACCAGCGAGGTTGGCCGCTTCGAGGAAAAGATCCGCCGCGAGGAAGCCAAGGTGCTTGGGCAGTCCGAGCTGGCCAATTCGAGTCTCGATGCCCAGTTTGAAAGCCTGGAGGACCTTGGTGAGCAGACCGAGATCGAAGCACGTCTGGCGGCTCTGAAGTCCGGCGGCTCCGGCGGCACGCCATCGGCTATCGGCCAGGGCAAAGAGGAAACGCCCAACTACTAGTCACCTTCACCGGGACACCCGGACGGCGGGTTGCCAGCGATCATCGCCGG
>NZ_AZSC01000355.1 GCF_000520595.1 Arthrobacter sp. H5 | reverse complement strand
GAATCTGGCCTGGAAATCCAATATCGTCCGCGGAAAATCTGGCTTGGCCATGAATAAACCCTACCTGAGCTAACCGTTCACCCACTACGCGGATTATGCCGAGGAAAACGCTAAGCCGAGGAACTTGCCTGCCGCCCATGCGCCGCGGGGAATCGGGCTCCTTTCCTCGGCTTAGTATTTCCTGAACTAACGGAGTGTGTATAGAAGTTGGAGTTTTTCTTCGCTGAGCCACTCGGTGTCAGTGATGCTCAATCCCGGTGTTGTTGCGTTTATCGCTGCTGTCATCATGTCCAGGGTGGCGAAGGCGTAGAAGGCTGAGGTGGTGCTCATGCTTTCGTGGCCGAGCAGTTGCATGATGATTGGCAGCGGGATTCCTTGTTTGTAGAGGTCCATGGCCTTGGTCTTGCGGATCATGTGGCAATGCAGCCTGATGGGGATCGATGGGCAGGTTTCCCGGGCGATGTCTCCGGCCTTCTTGAGGATCGCCGAGATGCTGTCTTCCGAGAGCCTGACGGGTTCCCCGAGATGGGGGCTGTTGAATAGTGGGCGCGTTGCGGGCAGGCTTGGCAGATTGGGATGGAACTCGTTGAGATAGACCTGAAGATGCTCGACGCTCTTATCGCCCAGGGGGACGACCCGGCTCTTCTTCCCTTTCCCGATCAGCGTCAAGTGTGCCGGCCGTGTCAGCTTGAAGTCGCCCAGGGTCAAGGCTGTGAGCTCACTGACGCGTGCCGCGCTCTCGTAGAGGAGTATCAGGAGCATGCGGTTGCGCCGCGACTTCATGCTGGAGCCGTTGAAGGCGGCAAGGATTGCTGTGGTTTCGTTCTCTTGCAGGTATTCGATGGGCTTTTTCGGCTGGGTGGGGGCTGTGAGTGTCTTGGCCGCATCGTGCAACGCAACCAGCAGGAGGTCTTCCTGGGCTGCGTATTGCAGGAACGCCTTGACCGCGGTCAGGCGCAGGTTCAAGGTTTTTGGCTGGTAGTTTTTGGTCTCCCGCATCCAGACCAGCCAAGCCTTGAGGAATGGTCGTTCGAAGTGATCGAAGCTGATGTTCTTGCGCTGGATGTGCTGCTCGTCGACGAGGTAGCCGACGAAGCATTCCACGGAAATCCGGTACGCCTCGATGGTTTTTGGCGACAGCATCCTGACCTTGGGCATGTATTCATGCAAATAGTTTCGCGCGTATCCCCAGAAGTTCGGGGTGTCGCTCCTGGTGTCTCGTTCATTCGAATCCCACCACGGGCAGCATTCCTTGGTTGTCACGGGTCAGATCGGCGTAGCCGCTCATGAAATCCGGGGATGTATGGATGTAGTAGTAGGTGCTGTCCAGCGAGGCATGGCCCATATGCCGGGCCAGGTACGGCATCATGGCGTTGACGTCGGTACCTTCGGCCATCCACCTCTCGATGTTGGCATAGGCAAAGTGATGCCGAAAATCGTAGGGTCTCGGTTGCTTTCCTTCGAGGGGCCGCGGTAACCCGGCCTGGTCCCAGATCCTGTGGAATGTGAGACCAACGGCAACTTGTTGCACCGGGTTTCCTGTTGAAGTGACGAAGAATGCTGCTCGCTCGTGTCCATAGGCGCGACGTGATGCTTGGTCACATTCGGCCAGGATGCCTACGATCTGATCGGTGAGGGGAAGCTGCCGACTGCGGTTTCCCTTGGACCAGCGCACGTCGATGGACCCGTCCATGAGGTTCACATCGTTGACTGTCAGCCTACGCACCTCGCACGTGCGCAGGCCGCACGAATGCATCAGTGCGAAGAATGCAAGAGCCTGCCATTTCCACGGCGAGGTGCTTGCCAGCCGTACCGCGGCATCGAAAAACCTGGCCGTTTCTTCTTGTGAGAACAGGTGCGGCTGGGTGCGGCTACGCTTGGTTCGCCACTGATCCGATAACACGTACGCGTTTTCGTTGCCGTTGATGCGAAGCCATCGGCCGAAGTCCCTGATGTATGACATCCACGACGGGGAGGTGGCCGGTGGGCTCGACTGCTTGAAGAGAACCCACCCTTCAACGGTGAGACGGTCAAAATCCTCCAGCCCGTGCTCCGTGCAATAGCGGTCGAAATTCCTCAAGTACCACACCCGGGATTTGCCGTGATAGCCCATGTTTTCCTTGAAGGCGAGGAAACGCTCAAGATCGGGGGCGAACACGCTGGTAAACCTGGCCCCGTTCATCGCTTCGCTCCTTGTGGCAACGCCAGGGGCAGGATGCATGCTCGCATATGCTCGGTATCCGTGCTGAGGTACACGTTGGTGGAATCCGGGTTCGAATGGCCAAGAACCGCCGATATCGTTGGCAGCGGTGTTCCGGCGCGCAGGAGTTTGGAAGCGGCGTTATGGCGCAGCAGCCTGGTCCCGACCCTGGTGCGATCCACCTCTGCTGTTTTGAAGACCCGCTTGGTCAGTTGATAAATGGAGGCATGGCTTGCCAGCTCGGTATGGGGCGCCACCGCGCGCAAAAACACGTGCTCGTTGGCAACGTCCGGCCGCTCACCAAGGACATACTCTGCAAGTTTCCCCGCAATCACAGGGGGCAACGGAATCGTCAGCGGATTGCCGGTCTTCTGTTGCACGATCCCGACCGTCATTCCCCGCCAGTCGATGTCCTGTAATCGCAAAGCAACCAGATCGCATGCACGCAGGCCGGTCACCAGCGCCAGCAAGGTGATTGCGGCATCCCGTGCGGAAGTCTTTCCACAGGTGCACGCCTGGATAACCGCCCGTTCCTCATCGCTGCCCAGCAGGGGAACGATGCCGTGATGACGTTTCGCCCCGGCCATCTTCAGGGCATTGAGCAGGTCTGAACGTTGTGTGAAGTTCAGGAACGGACGGAAATTCGACACCACCGACCACATCGCAGTTTCCGCCCACCGACCCCGCAACGATTCCAGAAAACCAGGCACGCTGGCCCCGCCGGCCTCCCGCAGCGATGTCATCTCGCCGGCCTCCAAATACAGAAGGTAATCGCAAGCTGCACGACCATAGGCGCTCCGGGTGGCTACGGCCAGTCCACGCTGCCCCATCTCATCCGACCAAGCATTCAAGAGTGCCGCGAACTCCTGGAACTGCGGAACGACCCGAACACGGCTGCGCCTTTTTATTGAAAGGTCCACCTGTCCAGTCAGCACATAGGAATCAAATACTCCCACCAGACGGGCAAAGTCCGCGCGAAGCGACGGACTGAAGGGCTTGCCCGTCTGTGGGCTCGCCGTCATCAAAGTGAACTCAGCACCCAACGCAAGCGAATACACCCCACCCTGTTGTCGAGCAAGTAGATCCAACCACCGAATCGAATTGCGGTATTGATCAATCGTCAACGTCGCGTACCCGGCCGCTTCCAACGCGGCAACAACCCGCTCGCCAATCTCCCTGACCGTCGTGTCCATGGCATTTCCCTTTCACTGGGCATGTGGATACGACGACGGTAACCCCGCGACCGGCACCAAATACTAAGCCGAGGAAAGGAGCCCGATTCCCCGCGGCGCATGGGCGGCAGGCAAGTTCCTCGGCTTAGCGTTTTCCTCGGCATAATCGGCGTGGACGATCTGCGGGATGCCGTGGATGCCGTGGATGCCGTGGATGCCGAAGATTTCCTTCATCATTTCCACGGCCAGTTCCCCGGACTCGTGGGCATGGACGTAGGCGCCGACGATGTAGCGGGAATAGATGTCGATCATGACGTAGCAGTCGTAGTATTTGCCCTTGATCGGGCCGGCGAGTTTGGTGATGTCCCAGGTGTAAACCTGTCCGGGTCCGGTCGCGACCAGCTCCGGCACGGCCCGCGCCGGGTGGCGTGCGATCCGTCGGCGTTCCTTGACCTGGCAGTTCTCCTCCAGGACGCGATAGAACGTGGAGATTGAGCACAAATAGACGCCTTCGTCCAGGAGCCGGGCATAGATCTGCACCGGCGGCAGGTCCACGAAATCCTTCGAATTCACGGTCGCCAGGATGTGGGCGCGCTCGGCCACTGAGAGCTTGTTTGCCGGCGCCGGGACCGGCGGAGGGTCTTCCACCGCGATGCGGGGTTTGCGGGTCGCTGTGGCCCTGGATACCCCTGCAATCACGGCCGCTTCCCGGGTAGAGATGTCCGCCAGGGTGAGGGCGGTGTAGGCGCTCATCAGGGTTTCTTGTACCAGGGCTGCTGCTCCGCGCTTTCGGAGATATCCTCCAAAAGCAGTCGTGCTTTTTCCATTATCGACAACGCAGCTGCAGTCCGTGCCAGCTTGCGTTCACTCACCTCCAGCTGCCGACGTAGACGCCCGATA
>NZ_KI915038.1:2953-4898 GCF_000520595.1 Arthrobacter sp. H5 | reverse complement strand
TCTGCAGTTCGCGGTCGCCGGTAAGCAGGAGCCGGTCGGCGCCGCCGATGATGTCCACGCCCGCCGCCGTCCGCGCCAGCGTAGGGGTGACCAGCCCGTACTCGAAACGGGACACCAGCTCCACCTCCACCTCGACCTCGCCCTCCAGCACTTCGAGCTGACGCACCAGCACGTGGGGAGAGCCGAACCCGATCTCGTGGCCCCGCTCCCCCGCCCCCAGCAGCAGACCGTCGGTGACCCGCAGCACCCCGCTCTCGCACCGGAAGTCAGTCTCGACGACCATCGACCCCTCGAGGTACCGGCGCTCCACCGAATATCCGGCGGCCGGGCGGATGGACCAGTGCCCGGCGTGCGGGCCCAGGAGCCGGCCGAAAACTGCGGGGGCGTCGAAACGCGCGGGGCACCACCAATCCACCGAACCGTCACGGGATACCAGCGCCGAACCGTGGCAGTCCCCGAGCAGGCCGTAGTCGGATATTTCCGGCGCAGCGCGGTCCGCCTCGGTGGTCCTGACACTCATGCATGTCCTCTCGTTCTGCCGGGGCGGTGGCTCCGACGTCGCGGGCCGTGACGAACGCCACTGGGGTGCGTTCATTGATGAGTCACTGTCAACCTAAACCCTGCCCGCCGGGAAAGGTCAAGACTGTGGGCGCATGTCAGCCGTACGCTTCGGCGCCCACAGTCTCCCATCGGCGATGGGGGAAAAGTCGCAGCTATCCGGGCAGGAAAACCCAGGAGCCCTGTGCCGGCATGTCTACTCGAACAGGGACGGAAGGCGGCCCAGAGCGACCGACAGCGCCGCAACGAGCGCCAGCAAGAGGAGCGCCACGAGACGCGGCGGAACGCGAAATGTCCTCGCGACAGGAACGATGAACGGGTCCGTGAAGTACCCCGCGAACGGGGGCGATCCGTTTCTCGGGGTCGTGGGGTCCGGGCAGGTCCGGTAGCAGCACTCGCCAGACAAGCCAGAAGGCATAAAAACTGAGACCCGACTGGACGAACACCACCGCCACCTCGATCGTGTATTTCACGGGCACCCCCTGGCTCGAGTGAAGACTGCTTTGAAGTCGTTGCTGCTGCCGTGACCCGGTGTCCGGCAACGACGGTGGTGATGAACTTTACCCCGGCCTCGTTCGCGCACCCCCAATGCCCCCATGGACGTCCCGTCCCGATGCAAACGGCCGTGGCTGGGCCGGGACCTCACAGGCTGGAGCAGTCGGCCACGTTCCTGGGCATTCCGTTCTCGGTGATGGGCCGCGCCGTACGGGATCTGCGGTTCATGGCGGCGGTCCTGGTGCTGAACTTCCTGGTGGTCCCGGTCGCTGTCTTCGATCTTTCCCGTTTCGTGGCCGGCGATCAGGCTCTGCTGATCGGCGTGCTGCTGGTGTTGCTGAGCCCGTGCATCGACTATGTGATCGTGTTTTCGGGTCTGGCCGGTGGGGCCAGTGACCGTCTGCTGGCGGCTGCGCCGGTCCTGATGCTGGCCCAGATGGTCATGCTCCCCGTGTATCTGCTGCTCTTCGTCGGCCCGGACATCGTGGCAGTGATCGACCCGGGACCGTTCGTCGAGGCCCTCGTCGTCCTGATCATCATCCCCCTGGTGCTGGCTGCCACGACCCAACGATGGGCCGGGCGGGCGCCGGCAGGCCAGCGCGTGATGGCGGTGATGCAGGGGCTGATGGTGCCCTTGATGATGTTGACGCTTGCCGTGGTGGTCGGATCCCAGATCGCCGGGATCGGACGAGAGATCGCCTCCCTGCTGGCGGTGATCCCCCTCTACACGGCGTTCCTGCTGATCATGGTCCCTCTGGGAGTCCTTGTCGCACGGATGGCCCGGAGGGATTCTCCGGGCACCATGGCAGTGGTCTTCAGCGGCGCCACCCGCAACTCCCTGGTGGTGCTGCCCCTGGCACTGGCGTTGCCGGCGCCCCTGGCGCTGGCGGGG
>NZ_KI915038.1:0-2853 GCF_000520595.1 Arthrobacter sp. H5 | reverse complement strand
GCCACCCAGACCCTGGTAGAACTCATCGGCATGGTCGCCTACGTCACGATCATTCCGCCCATCCTCGCCTTCCGGCCACGGGATCGGCGCTGAGCAGTGGTTCAAGCGGGCTCGGCGAAGGTCAGGGTGAAGCGGTGTTGGGCGTCGGTCCACTGTCCTGTGACCGGCGGCGGTGCCGAAGTCGTCCCCGGCCCCACCGGGTCTGGGAACGGGCGGCGAGCCGGTCGGTTTTCCGGCGCGTGGTGGCGCGGTCGTTTCCTCCCTCCCACGGGGCCGGAGCGCTGGACCTCGTGGACGCCGGCCGATCGCGCAGGGCTCATCGGTGACCGCCCTGGGCCCGGCCGGGCACAGGGCGGGTCGTCGTCCTGCTGACTGCGGTCCTCGAAGAAGACCGGTTGTACTGTCGAACGTCCATGGCTAGGGTGAAACTATGCCCAGTGTGACCCACATCGCACTGGGTTGCCGAAGCCACTGACAAGAGATCTCGGGAGATCGAATGCACGCGAAGACAGCGCTCGCGCGGCCGTTGGGCCGGCTCCGGCCCGGGCCTGGTGCCCGGCGCAAAGAGGTTCCGCTGTCCTCCTGACGATCGATTCCGCGGCGAACGCTCCCGGCGTCGGGTGGCGCATCCGGGGAATCTGCCCCGGCTAGTGCCAGGCAGCGCAGACAACTGCGACCGCCACGATCGGCGGTCGCAGAGCAGAAGGGAACAGGGATGAGCGCGAAGGACTTGGTCGGGGATGCGGTGCTGGTCGGCGGTGCTGGTTTCGGGGCGGCGATGGTGATGGGTAAGGTCACCACGTTCATGTATGAGCAGCAGAGCGATGGCGCCAAGCGGCAGGAGGAGGCCGCCAGTTACGGGGTGGCTTACAACGTCGCGGCGAAGAAGGGCGCGGCGTTGGTCGGGCAGGACATGTCGGATGAGCAGGCTGGGCGGATCGGGTCGGGGATCCACTACGCGTTGGCGTTGGGCTGGGTCCCGGTTTACATGGTGGCTCGTCGCCGTTGGGGAATGACTCCCTTCGGTGCTGGGGTGGTCACGGGCCTGTCGATGGCGGTGCTCGTCGACGAAGTCGGAAACCCGTTGCTGGGGCTGACACCACCGCCGCAGAAGTATCCGCTGGTCACCCATCTTCGTGGTATCGCAGGGCATCTGGTGTATGGGCTGTCGGTGGCCGGTTTCGTCGAGGCCGGCATGAGGGTCATGAGGCGCCGGTGATGCTCCGTCGCGCCACGCGGACCGGGTGGATCGGACCCGGTGGCTTGCGAGGTCATCGCACGGCTGCCCCTTCGGTGCCGTGGCCGGCTGATCTGCAGCGTCTGCGAAGCAAGATCGCGATGGTTACGGCGGCGTCGACCGCGCTGTTGTGGCTGGATAACCTGAGCGAGCACTACAGGGGAGGGTTCCGACGTCGGTTGATGTACGTTCCCATCGTCGCCGGCCCGTTGGTGGCCGCCGCGGGGGTGGTCACAGCCGTGACCGGTGGGCGACACGGGGGGCGTACCTTTGGGGTCCTGTCGGCCGCCCAGACAGGTATCGCGCTAATCGGGTTCGTCAAACATCAGCGCGCCATCCTCAAGAAACCGGGCGCGGATGAGCCGCGGGGGTTCCTCTTCCACGCCTGGTACGGGCCGCCGGTGGCCGCGCCGCTGCAGTATCTCGGTCTGGGGCTGATGGGGTTGATGTCCACGGTGTCGCACCCGGTGGCTGCTCCGTTGCTCGCCCGCGTCCCGGTCAACCGGTTGATGCGGGTGTTCACGGCGCTGAACATCCCTCCGCTGTGGGGGGAGATCGGTTATCTGCACGCCCGCGGGGCATTCCAGAACCCTGCGCAGTGGATTCCGGTCGTCACTCTACCGGTTGCCGGCGCGGTATCGGCGTTGGCCGCGGCCTCCGGCAGCGACCGGGCGCGCACGGCTGCCATGGCCGCGTCGGCCTGGACAACCCTGCTCGGGGTGGCGGGCACAGGGTTCCACCTCTACGGCCTGCACCGACGCTACGGAGGTTACGACCGCCGGTCGTTCCTGTTCAACTGGTTGAACGGGCCACCTGCGCCGGCGCCGCTGCAGATGGTCGGGCTCGGCCTGATCGGGCTGGCCGCGGAGAGGAGGAGCGTCTCGTGAAGCGCTCACCCTATGAGGGTTTTGACCCCCTGGGGCAGTCGGACCACTGGGAGGACCGCACCCGCGAGCTGGTGCTCGCCCGGATCGGGCAGGTCCCACCGCGACGGTTCTTCACCGAGGACGAAGCGGACCTGCTGGACGCCGTCGTCGATCGGCTGATCCCGCAACCGGACCGCAACGCGGGCGAGGCCGTCCCCATCACCCCGTTCATCGATCAGATGCTGTTCGAGGACGATACCGATGGTTTCCGCAAGGAGGCCATGCCGTGGGACCAGCAACTGTGGCGGCTGGCGTTGCAGGGGCTGGAGGAGACGACCGCCGCCAGGTACGGGACCCGGTTCACAGCACTCGACGACGGGCAGCGCGACGACGTGCTGGCGGCCGTGCAGACCGGGGAGGCGGAGGGCCAGGTGTGGCGCCGGCTGCCCCCGGCCGCCGCGTTCGACAAGATCATGCAGGAGGTCGTGGCGGTCTACTACGCCCATCCTGCGGCGTGGGCGGAGATCGGCTGGCCCGGTCCGGCGAGCAAACGCGGTTACATGCGCACCGGATACGGTCAGCGTGACCCGTGGCAGCCGAAGGAGTCCTCACCTGTGTCCTCCGTCGCGATCGTGACGCGTAGCGGCTCGGGCGGCAGCCCCTCCGGTTCAGCCGGGGGCACGCATTGAGCGCCCACGAGGAGGTCGACGCGGTCGTGGTCGGGGTGGGCGCGGCGGGCGCGGTGCTAGT
>NZ_AZSC01000352.1 GCF_000520595.1 Arthrobacter sp. H5 | reverse complement strand
CACCAAACAACACCCAAACAGGCACTGCCATCGCTCCGGAGCAACTTTTCAAACTTACCCGCCAAACCCAACCCGGTCAAATCAGCCTGTTCTGGCTGATCCGCGCAGGTTACCCGGCGTTCCCCACCCAGAACATGACCGTCTAGCGGAAATATTCCGTTTGTGTGGGGTTTGGCCGCTCATGCCGGTCCGGGTTTTCCCGTTCCAGCGGCGGCGACTTAGAAGACATTACACGTCACCCAACACGTGCGCAAATCGGCCAGGTGCAGCTAGAAATTCCCGCGGATCCGCGGGTCATCCATCCTTTGTCGCCGTCATTTGACTATGGCAGCTTTGTTTGTACCCACCAGGGCAATCTAAGCGGGACCCACTTCGGCTGTTTCGGGGTGTCACGGGCAGTTTGAGCCGGACCCACCTTCACCGTTGTTGCAACGCTTTTTTGGTTGCTCAAGGTGGAGGTTCGAATGGAGTCTCGGGTGGAAGTTTTTGCGCGGATCCGGCGTGATGCGCGCGTGGAGGGTCTCTCGATCAGGGAGCTGGCCCGACGTCATGGTGTCGGCCGGCCAACTGTCCGGCAGGCCCTCGGGCAGGCGGAACCACCAGCCCGAAAGCCCCGGGTGCGGGCAGCGCCCCGGTTGGATGTATTCAAGGCTGTGATCGACGCGATGCTCCGGCAGGACCTTGAGGGTCCCCGCAAGCAGCGTCATACCGCGAGACGTGTCTTTGCTCGCCTCGCTGATGAGCACGGGGCAAAAGAGCTGTCCTATTCGACGGTCCGTGACTATGTCCGCAAACGTCGCCCGGAAATTGATGCGGAGGCCGGCCGGCTGCCGGAGGTCTTCGTTCCTCAGGAACATGCGCCGGGGGCGGAGGCGGAAGTCGACTTCGGGGAGGTCTGGGTGGTGCTGGCCGGGGTGAAGACCAAGTGCCATATGTTCACCTTCCGCCTGTCCAACTCCGGCAAAGCGATCCACCGGGTCTATTCGACCCAGGCGCAGGAAGCGTTCCTCGAAGGCCATATCGACGCATTCGAGGACATCGGCGGCATCCCGACCCGACACATCAGGTACGACAACCTCACCGACGCGGTCGTGAAAGTCATCTACGGTACCGGCAGGCAGCGGACCGAGAACCAGCGGTGGCTCTTGTTCCGGTCCCACTACGGGTTTGACGCTTTCTACTGCCACCCTGGCATCGAGGGCGCCCATGAGAAAGGCGGCGTCGAGGGGGAAGTCGGCCGGTTCCGCCGCACCCACCTGTCCCCGATGCCCGTCGTCGATTCCCTTGCCGAGCTCAATCACCAGATCAGGCAGTGGGACATCGATGACGAGGACCGCCGTATCGATAGCCGTCTTCATACCGTCGCCCAGGACTTCGCCCTCGAACGATCCCTGCTCGCGCCGATCACGGCGGAACGGTTCGAGCCGGGCCTGACACTGACACTGACACCAAGGGTGAACCGGTCAAGCCTCATCCGGGTACGGATGGCGTCCTACTCCGTTCCGGCCCGGGTCATCGGACGACCCGTGCGGGTTTTTCTTCGCGCGTCCGAGGTAGTCGTCTTCGACGGCCGTACCGAAATCGCCAGGCATCCCCGGGTGGTGACGCAGCACGGGCAGAGCGTGGACCTTGACCATTACCTCGAGGTCCTCCACCACAAACCCGGCGCCCTGCCAGGCTCGACTGCTCTGGCCCATGCACGAGCGTCCGGGGCCTTCACCTCCGCCCATGAAGCGTTCTGGGCCGCGGCCCGCAAGACCGACGGGGACGCCGGCGGCACCCGCGCCCTGATCGATGTTCTTCTCCTGCACCGGTCGATGGCAGCCCAGGATGTCATTGCAGGGATTACCGCAGCGCTCACCGTCGGGGCGGTCACCGCCGATGTCGTCGCGGTCGAGGCCCGCCGGTATGAAGCCCTGGGTGGGTCCGGTTTGGACCGTCATCGTGTTGAACAAGCCCGTGGCCCCGAGCGACGGGTTGTCAGTCTTACTCAACGCCGTCTCGCGGATCCGGCCGCGGTCATCGCCGGTCTGCCAGTCGACACAAGGCCTTTGCCGTCGGTTGCCGCGTACGACCAGTTGCTGCGCCTGCCCGAACGAACAGAACCCGCAACCAATAACACCATCAATGACGCAGCCCAGAAGGGAACAGCATCATGACCACCACGACCAGCATCACCACGACCCTGCGACGAAGGCGAGGCCTCACCGAAGAAGCAGCCAACGCAGCGATCGACCAAGCCTGCCGCAGGCTCCGCCTTCCAACGATCCGCGCTGTCGTTGACGAAGCCACGACGAAAGCGCAGAAGGAGCAGCTGAGCTATCAAGGGTTCCTCGCAGAGCTGCTGCTGGCCGAGTGTGACGACCGCGATCGGCGGTCCTCGGTGCGACGAGTCAAAGCCGCAGGGTTCCCAAGAGATAAATGGCTCGGAGATTTCGACTTCGATGCCAACCCGAACATCAACCCGGCCACCATCAACACGCTAGCCACCGGAGACTGGGTCCGAAGAGGGCAACCGCTCTGCCTCATCGGTGACTCCGGCACCGGCAAAAGCCACCTCCTCATCGGCCTCGGCACCGCCGCTGCCGAGAAAGGCTTCAGGGTCAGATACACGCTCGCCACACGCCTCGTGAACGAACTCGTCGAAGCCGCCGACGAGAAAAACCTCGCCAGGACCATCGCCCGCTACGGCCGAGTGGACCTGCTGATGATCGATGAACTCGGCTACATGGAACTCGACCGGCGCGGCGCCGAACTCCTCTTCCAAGTTCTCACCGAGCGAGAAGAGAACAACTCGATCGCGATCGCATCCAACGAGTCCTTCTCCGGCTGGACAAAGACCTTCACCGACCCCAGGCTCTGCGCCGCGATCGTGGACCGGTTGACCTTCAACGGCACCATCATCGAAACCGGCACCGACTCCTACCGGCTCGCCCACACCCGCGCCCAACACACCACCTGATCGGTTGAAATGTGGTTACTTCACCCTGTCAAAGCGGGGCCCACCTCACCGGGCCGTGCAGCATCGAAGGTTTGCCGGGAGATCTTTGGTAACGATGGCAGGGAGCCATGCCCTGTGGTGAGAGACGCTATCTCGTCGATGATCTCGTGGACGGTTTCAGCGATAGTCACGCTCGTCCGGGCAGGACGATGAGCCCCACCTGTCCCACGATTGAGGTGTCAAGCAGTACGGCTCGAAACTAATAAGTCGGCTGATCAATTTACTTGTTCGTTACCAGGGAGTAACGTAGATAAAATAACGGGAAGCATCCCAACCGTCTTTTGAAGGAGATAAACCGATGCAGACCATGAAGAAGACTCTTACCACTGTCGCACTCGCTGGAGCCCTGACCCTTGGCGGAGCCGGAATGGCGCAGGCAGCACCGAACCAGACCGCAGGTGCAATCGGTGGACTGGTAGCAGCCGCCGTGAACGTCGACCGCACGGTGGACATCGATCAGATCCAGATCCTCAGCCCCGATGGAAGCATCAACATCATCCGCGACGTCGACGTGGACGTGAACAACGTCCTCAACGGGCTGACCATTCAGATCCTGAACAACAACGACATCGACGTACAGGACGTCGTGGACGTCACCATCGTCGACAACGTGCTCGTTGTTGTGGTGGACGTTCTCTAGTCCTCGCTGATAATAACTGCCTGCTAAAAGGGGAAGCCCGCGCTGCGAAGCGCGGGCTTTTCTATTGGGCGGGCCAATCATTTGCATCAGGTTCCTCCCTCGCTGATCGACACGAACCGCCTCACAAGCTGCAGGCACACGCCCGTGACAATCCACCACAACTCTCTTAGCTGTCGATCCCGCCCGCTTTGAACAAGGCGTTGCCGCAGGCGTCGTACTGGGTGACTTCTGTTCAACTACCCGAAGCCTGGCCACACACGGGCCTTTCTCGCTGCCAATCCTCACACCCCGGCCCCCAGACGTGCCAGTGGTTCACTAGGGGAATTCTTGGTCCCGAAGAAGATCCCTCCGGTACTGCACACACTAAGCAGTGGGTCCCACTTAGACCGCCCCCATGGGTCCCGCTTAGGTTGACATAGTCAGTCATTAGGCGTCAGTGGCACGCCTGCATGGCTGTGACGATAAACATAGACTACGAGCATGTCGCACCGTCAACTCCCGGCCGCCCAGGTGTCAGTTCTACAATCGTGGATTGGGCCCTATGAAGTCCTTGAGGACAAATCGTGGCCGCTGCAGGACACTACTGTGCAGCGGGTAAGACCGCTCAGAACGGGATCGGGCAGTGAGGTGTTTGTTAAGTACAGCGCCACCAGCCACCACATCGAACGCGAGCTCACCGCGTACAGCTCCGGCGTGAACGCTCTAGGAGACCATGCCCCGGTTCTCCTCCACTCATCGCGCGTACATCAAATGTTCGCCGTCAGCTCCCTTCCGGGTGCCCTGGTGCAAGGCCGGGCGGAGGAACTGGCGCCGGACACGCATGAGCGGGCCGGCACTCTGCTGGCACGATTGCACCAACACCGGGGATGGTCAACTGCTTATCTACCGGGCCTGGTTCGGAAGACAACGCGATTCATGGAGCAGGGGCATGCGCTCTTCTCAGGTGGGGACGCAGACAGCATCCACCAGGCGCTCGGAACCCTCTATCGAGGTCCGGTGGAGGTGGTCCTCACACACGGGGACTATCAGCCACGGAACTGGTTGATAGAGGACGGCATCGTATGCGTCATCGACTTTGGCCGAGCCGACGTTCGGCCGTGGGTCTCGGACCTGGTTCGCCTGAAAAACCAGCAGTGGATCGGCAGGCCGGATCTTCAAGAGGCATTCATGGCCGGCTACGGCCAGGCCTTGACCGAAACAGACGCGAAGGTGTTCGCGGCTGAATCGATACTCCAGGCTGTTGGCACGGTAGTCTGGGCGCACGATGTCGGCGACGGGGACTTCGAGGAAGTAGGACGGATGATGTTGATCAATGCCTTGAACAGAACCTGGTTGCTACCCTGTTTGGGTTTTAATGCGTGAAGGGCCCCACCGTCTGTGGTGGGGCCCTTCACGTTAATGGTTGTCCGGCGGTGTCCTACTCTCCCACACTCTCTCGGGTGCAGTACCATCGGCGCTGTGGGTCTTAGCTTCCGGGTTCGGAATGGGACCGGGCGTTTCCCCCACGCTGTGACCGCCGTAACCTTGTGTACCCGTGGCCCCCGCGTGTGTGTGGGGGTGGGTAAATCTGGTGGTTACAACATTGTCTTTATGTAGTTTTAGACCTGTTGTGTTGTTGTGTTCCCGTGGTTTGTTGGTTGGGAACCGCATAGTGGACGCAAGCATGTAG
>NZ_AZSC01000351.1 GCF_000520595.1 Arthrobacter sp. H5 | reverse complement strand
AGGGCCGCCAAGAGAGCCGACGACGCAGACCCGGTCATGCCTCGAGTGCATCGTGCGATCAGCAATTTCAAGACGTGGCTGCGAGGGACACACCGATCTGTCAGCAATGAACAACTACAGGTTTACCTCGACGAATTCACGTTCCGCTACAACAGACGCAGCACGCCCATGGCTGCGTTCCAGACTCTCCTCGGTCTTGGCAGTCGGCAGCCGCCGACTACCTACCGCCAAATCACAGAAAATGGCCGAAACGCAAGACATAACCTGAGCTAACCGTTCACCCACTTTCACGCTTATCCTCCTCGGCGCGGTTCCTCCGCTGTTGTTGGTTGTTTTGGGTGGGATGCTCGGTTCCTATACCCTGCTGGTGGCTGCCGCCTTCTTTCTCGGTATAGCCGGGACGATCTTCGCCGTGGGGATACCCTTCGTGAGTGCCTGGTATGAACCGGGTAAGCGGGGTTTTGCCACCGGAGTTTTCGGTGCTGGAATGGGCGGAACCGCACTGTCCGCTTTCCTCATGCCCCGTTTGGTGGCCTGGTGGGGGTACGTTCCAACGCACTTGTCGCTTGCAGGTTTGCTCATGATCACTGCGGGCGTCGTGTGGTTCTTCATGCGAGATTCACCGGCGTTCACACGCAGTACGACACCGGTTGCACCCAGGCTGCTGGGCGCCGCCAGACTTGGAGTGACCTGGAAGTTGGGCTTTCTCTATGCGGTGGTTTTCGGTGGGTTTGTTTCTTTTTCCAACTACCTCCCCATCTATTTGCGGGATGTTTATGATTTTGACCCAACATCCGCAGGAGCACGTACCGCCGGTTTCGCTCTTGCGGCCGTCCTCGCGCGACCAGTGGGCGGCGTCCTTGCGGACAGAATCGGCTCCAAACCGGTGGTGGTTATCTCCCTCGCAGCGGTTGCGGTCCTGGCGTGGATGGTTCAGCTTCGCCCTGATACTGAAATCACCGCAGGCGCGACGTTTGTGGCTATGGCTGCAGCCCTGGGCCTGGGAGCTGGCGGTGTCTTCGCCTGGGTTGGTGTCCTCTCACCCGCAGGGAAGGTAGGCGCAGTATCGGGGATCGTCAGTGCGGCAGGCGGACTGGGCGGATACTTTCCACCGCTGATCATGGGCGCGACGTACAACCCTGAAGAGCAAAGCTACTTCATCGGACTGATGCTGCTAACCATTACGGCGCTGATTGCGCTGCTGTTCACTTTGGTCGCCGTTGGAAGCAGACGAAAGCAACCTGCGGCCAAAATTGAGTAACTGTTTCGAGGCTAAGATCCTTGACCTGGTAGGGCGGTTTCTGCCTCTCGGACCTCTCCAGACGGGTTTACAGATAATGGCTGAGCCGAGAGTGTTACACCATACTGGAGGCCGTCATCCGTATCAGCAGAAGGAGGCTCAATTGCCGATTATGCCAGCACTGGAACAAGCCCTCTGCCGCTGTAACGTCTGGGGTGTGTTTGCGCGCAGGGTAGTCCTGCCCTGGGCGATTGGTAAGCAGAAACTACAAGGACGGGTTCTTGAAATCGGATCAGGCGGGGGAGCTATGGCCGCCCGACTTCTGCAGGCGTACCCCGATATAACCATGACCGCCCTCGATCCTGACCCGACAATGGTGGAGGCGAGCAGGCACCGCCTAACCGGCTACGGCGACCGAGCCAATGCTGTGACAGGCGACGCAACCCGCCTTCGGTTCGACGCCGAAACCTTCGATGTGGTGGTTTCGTTCCTGATGCTCCACCATGTCGGTGCATGGGAGCGCGCTCTCGCAGAGGCGGTGCGGGTCCTGCGCCCTGGCGGCGTATTAATCGGCTACGACCTCTTGGACACCGCCATTGCGAGGCTCGTCCATCGCGCCGATCACGCCGACATTCGGCTGGCCTCCGAGGGTGACCTCCGGCGCCTACTTATTGAACTCGGCATGACTGAGGTGACGGTGCGGCGGCGGTTCGGTGGACTGGCCGCCACGTTCACCGCTCAACGCGCACCGAGTGAGGTGGTTCCCTGGACGGGCAACACCCGGGTGAACAATATCGAGGCTGTTTCAGATGCGGCACCGGCAATCCGAAAGGACAGAAAGTGACCCTGGAAGCGTCAATAGGTGCGGCGTTGTCCACCGTCATGGACCCCGAGCTCAGGCGCCCGATCACCGAAGTTGGCATGGTGGAAAACATCATTGTGCAGGACGACGGCACCGTCACTGTTGATGTCCTCCTGACCATTGCGGGTTGCCCCTTAAAAGGAACGATCACACGCGATGTGGAAAAGGCGCTGGCAGCGGTGGATGGTGTTCACGGTGTCATTGTCCGCCTCAACGTCATGTCGCAGCAGCAACGCGATGAGCTGAAGGAAAAGCTTCGCGGGCCTCAAACCGCCCGAGGGATCCCTTTCAACGACGAGGGATCCCTCACCCGGATTTACGCTGTGGCCAGTGGTAAAGGGGGCGTGGGCAAGTCCAGCGTAACGGTCAATCTCGCGGTCGCCATGGCCGCCGAGGGCCTGCGGGTAGGGATTATCGACGCCGATGTTTACGGATTCTCGGTGCCGGCCCTGCTAGGAATTGACCAGCCTCCTACGCAGGTGGACGAGATGATCCTGCCACCGGTCGCGCATGGCGTGAAAGTCATTTCGATCGGCATGTTTGTCAGCGGGAATCAGCCAGTCGCATGGCGTGGTCCCATGCTGCACCGCGCACTTGAACAATTCCTCACCGACGTGTACTTCGGCGACCTTGACGTGTTGTTCCTCGACATGCCACCCGGCACCGGAGACGTCGCCATTTCGGTGGCCCAGTTGCTACCCCAGTCCGAGCTGCTGGTGGTGACCACCCCCCAGAGCGCAGCAGCCGACGTCGCCGTGCGCGCGGGCAGCATGGCTCAACAAACCGGGCAGAAAGTCGCAGGCGTTATTGAGAACATGTCGTGGCTTGAGCTGCCCACCGGTGAGCGGATGGAACTGTTTGGCAAAGGCGGCGGATGTACACTCGCCGGCCGGTTGTCGGAAACACTGGGACACGACGTTCCATTACTGGGTAGCGTTCCACTGGAAGTTTCCCTCCGGGAAGGCGGAGACAAAGGGCATCCGATCGTGTTGGCTGGCGCGGCCACACCGGCTGGTGCGGAACTGGCACTCATTGCACGCAACCTGGCCCAGCGGCCGCGAGGACTCAGCCAGCTAAAGCTGAGGATGTTACCGAAGAACAGCTAGGTGGCTTCAACGCCATCAGGCGAATGAGCTATCAACCGGCGGCGGACCAATAGACGTGAACGCCGACTCAAACAAGGGTGAGACTGGATGCTGACCTTCTTTCACCGAATTAACCGTGCCTCCGATATACCGAGTACCGCTCCACTCCAGAATATGAGGCGGGTCCTATTAACTCGGATGGAGTTTCCGGCAGTGACTGTCGTTGAAAACTTGATGGGCGGGCCTGCGCCGATTGGCGTGGAATCACTTCTCAGAGACGTATCGACAGAACGGTACGTCTCTGCCCCGGCTGACGATGGGCTGCCGGAAGACGTCCAGGGTTGCTGCGGGGTGAAATATTGATCGGGGTGGCGGACATCCGGCGTGGTATCACACGCACCGAAACAAGCTAACCATGCCCAAACCGCGAGGTACTCGTAAAGCCGGTACTTCAAGGCTCAGGCAGGATAACCCACCCGGTAGCGCTGCACTGTGAATACTTGAATTTGTCGAGGTGTCCCGCGAGGGCTCAGTCGCTGAAGGTGGTCATGGTGATCTCTCTGCCGACTTTCGACCCGGAGGTAGAGTTGTAGGTTCCCTGATCGAGTAGCTCACGTGCTGCATTGGCCGCGGCTCCGAGGGCCGCAAAAGCGAATGCACCACCGACCGAAATCCGGCTGACGCCCACAGAGCTCAACTCCGAGACGTCCGGTGTGCCCGCCATCGCGAGCACATTGACCGGGCGATCTACCTACGCCACTACGGATCGGATGTCCTCTAACCGGGTGAGGCCAGGCGCATAAAGACATCTGCACCAGCCTCCTGGTAGGCCTGAAGGCGGCGGATCGTGTCGGCCCCCGGTGAGAAGCTTCGGCGGCGGCCCGCACTTGCTCGGCGGCGAGATCGAGTCCGTAGATGGGAGAGCCCGCTTCGCCGGTAAAGTCCTCGATCGTTGCGCCGGCCAGTCCGGTCCGGGCCGCAAGGCCGAACGTCTCAGCGACAACCGCCGGATCATCCCCGAAACCACTTTCCAAGTCGGCGTTGACGGGCAGGGGCGTCGCCTACACGAGCTCCGCTGCATACTCGAGGGCATCGTCGCGCGTCAGCTGACCATCGAGACGGCCCAGCGACGCAGCGTACCCACCGCTGGTTGTGGCAAGCGCATGGAACCCCATCGAGGCGAACAACCGTGCCAAGACAATGCTCCAGGCATTGGCGAGCAGCAGCGGCGTAGGGCCGTGATGAAGCGCGAGGAACGAAGCAGCGTGAGCTGGAGGTGTCATGCCATTAACCTATACATGCGTCATGGGCTAAGAGTGTGGGTTGGTCAGAGCGCTGTGGGTTGCAGTGTTAGAAGATTTGCCCAGGTGTGGCAGGTTTCGCGCAAATGCTTTGCGGATTTCCTCGATCCACAGGACCGAGGATCCGACCAGAAGGGCTAGCGCCCATTGGGTGGAGGTGAGTGCTGTGGTGTCAAAGAAGCCCTGCAGCAGCTGTAGATTCACCACTAGCACCTGGAGCACTACCACGGCGGCTAACGCCACCCAGATGCTGCGGTTAGTGAAGGTTTGCGCCGAGAACACGGACCCGGGTTCAGAGCGAACGTTAAGCAGGTTAAACACTTGATAAAAAACGAAGGTCGTAAATGCCAGGGTTGTGGCGAGGTCTGGATCCGTAGAGCTTTCAGGGAAAAGGACCGGTGACAGCGCGAGGATGGCGATGGTGCCTGTAGCCATGACAGCGCCGAGAACGAGAATCCGTAGTAAACGGTTACGGGTCAGCAGCGGTTCATTCGCGGGCCGTGGCTTTTCCTTCATGATGTCCGGACTGGCCGGGTCTACTCCGAGCGCCAGGGCGGGTGGACCGTCCATGATGATGTTCACCCAGAGGATCTGCAGTGCCGTGAATGGTGCACCGCCAGCCAGGCCCAGCACCCCCGCACACAAGAAAAATCAGCACAAAGCCCCACGCTGTCGTCAACTGAAACTTCACGAATTTGATGATGTTCGCGTAAACCCCTCGGCCTTCCTTGACCGCTGAAACGATGGTCGCGAAATTATCGTCGGTCAGGATCATTTTCGCCGCGCCCTTGGACACGTCCGTCCCCGTGATACCCATAGCGATACCGATGTCCGCCTGTTTCAGAGCCGGGGCATCATTGACACCGTCACCGGTCATGGCGACTGTATTGCCCCCATCCTGCAGAGCCTTCACAAAACGGATCTAGTGGGTGAACGGTTAGCTCAGGTAGGGTTTATTCATGGCCAAGCCAGATTTTCCGCGGACGATATTGGATTTCCAGGCCAGATTCGGCGATGAGCAGGCGTGTCTGGACTATCTGTTCCAGTGCCGGTGGCCTGAGGGTTTCGTCTGTCCGCGGTGTGGCGGCACAACGGCGTGGCCGATAGCAGCACGACGACTATGGCAGTGCGGTGGCTGCGCCTATCAGGTGTCTCTGACGGCCGGTACAGTCCTGCACAAGACCCATACCGCGCTGCATTTGTGGTTCTGGGCTGCTTACCTGATGTCCACGGGAACAACTGGAATT
>NZ_KI915037.1:75126-112239 GCF_000520595.1 Arthrobacter sp. H5 | reverse complement strand
AAGGAAGGCGGCACCCGATTCCCCCTTCGCGCTGCGGGTGATCCGCCGGGCAGGTTGGCGGCCGGTAGGGTCCAATTCCCACAATGCCGTGGTGTACGCGGTGGATTTGGAATTTAGCGTGGCTACAGCAGTGACCAGACGGGTGCCGTCCGGATTCAGGGACAACCCGTTGAGACGCGGTATCGCAATATAGTGATCCAGGTCATGGAATGGGGTCGCAGGCTTCACGGGGGTGGGTGAATTGGGCTCAGAAGTCATGCCTTCATCTCTACCATCAGTGTGGTCTGGTTCACAGTCACTTCACTCAGGGAGTAATCCGGTTGCTTCAGGCACCCACACATCAATCGACTCTCCCCAAAGTGACCTTCCCAGGCGTTTTTGAGCCCTGAGAAGGGCAGTTTGGGGAGAGTCGATTGCAGGCGGGCACAAAGACGGCCCGCCCCCTGGTTGGGGAACGGGCCGTCTGTGGTGTGACGCGTTTACTCAGGAACTGTTGCTTCGATGGCTGCCGGGGAGTCCTCGATTTCCTTGGGCGCTCCGTGTCCCACAAAGGTGAAGATGGCGTCATCTCCTTCGCCTTCGACGTCAACCGAAACAATCTCGCCGGACTTGATCTCGCCAAAGAGGATCTTCTCGGAGAGCTGATCCTCAATCTCGCGCTGGATGGTGCGGCGCAGGGGCCGCGCTCCCATTGACGGGTCGTAGCCGCGGGTGGCGAGCAGGACTTTGGCCGCAGGGGTGAGCTCGATACTCATCCCCTTGTCCGCCATCCGCTTGCCAAGCCTTTCGAGGAACAGATCCACAATCTGGACGATCTCTTCCTGAGTCAGCTGCGGGAACACCACCGTGTCATCAACACGGTTGAGGAACTCAGGCCGGAAGTGCTGCTTGAGCTCTTCAGTGACCTTGGCCTTGATCCGGGAGTAGTTGGTGTTGGTATCGGTTCCGGACTGGAAGCCGGTCATGACGCCCTTGGAAATGTCACGCGTACCAAGGTTGGTGGTCATGATGATCACGGTGTTCTTGAAGTCCACAACCCTGCCTTGGCTGTCGGTCAGACGGCCATCCTCAAGGATCTGGAGCAGTGAGTTGAACAGGTCAGCGTGAGCCTTCTCCACCTCGTCAAAGAGCACCACGGAGAACGGGCGACGACGGACCTTTTCGGTCAGCTGCCCACCTTCCTCATAGCCGACATACCCGGGAGGAGCACCGAAAAGCCTGGAAACGGTGTGCTTCTCCGAGTATTCCGACATGTCCAGGGTAATGAGGGACTCCTCGTCACCAAACAGGAATTCAGCAAGAGCCTTCGCGAGCTCGGTCTTGCCGACACCCGTGGGCCCGGCAAAGATGAACGAGCCGCCGGGACGCTTGGGATCCTTCAGCCCGGCGCGTGTGCGTCGGATCGCCTGGGAGATGGCCTTGATGGCGTCATCCTGGCCGATGACCCGCTTGTGCAGTTCATCCTCCATGTGAAGCAGCCTCGAGGATTCTTCCTCTGTTAGCTTGAAGACGGGAATGCCGGTGGAGTTGGCCAGCACCTCGGCGATGAGTTCCTCATCCACCTCGGCGATGTCATCCAGCCCGCCGGACTTCCAGCGGCGCTCCTTGTCCATGCGCTCATCATGAAGCTTTTGCTCCTTGTCACGCAGTGAGGCAGCGCCCTCGAAATCCTGGGCGTCAATGGCGGATTCCTTCTCCCGCTTGACGTCGGCAATACGCTCGTCAATCTCCTTGAGTTCCGGCGGTGCCGTCATCCGGCGGATGCGAAGGCGTGCACCCGCCTCATCAATGAGGTCGATGGCCTTGTCCGGCAGGAAACGATCCGAGACGTAGCGCTCGGAGAGGTGGGCCGCCGCGGCGAGGGCGGCGTCAGTAATGGAGACGCGGTGGTGCGCCTCGTAGCGGTCCCGCAGACCCTTGAGAATCTCGATGGTATGCGCCACCGAGGGCTCCTGGACCTGGATGGGCTGGAACCGGCGCTCCAGTGCCGCGTCCTTTTCGATGTGCTTGCGGTATTCATCCAGCGTGGTGGCACCGATGGTCTGAAGCTCGCCCCGGGCAAGCATGGGCTTCAGAATGGAAGCTGCATCAATTGCACCCTCCGCGGCACCGGCTCCCACAAGTGTGTGGATCTCATCGATAAACAGGATGATGTCTCCGCGGGTGCGGATCTCCTTCAGCACCTTCTTGAGGCGTTCCTCAAAGTCTCCGCGGTACCGGGAGCCCGCAACGAGCGAACCAAGGTCCAGGGTGTAAAGCTGCTTGTCCTTAATGGTCTCCGGCACGTCGCCACGGACGATGGCCTGCGCCAGGCCTTCGACGACGGCGGTTTTTCCGACGCCGGGCTCACCGATCAGGACGGGGTTGTTCTTTGTGCGGCGGGAAAGGACCTGCATGACCCGTTCCATTTCGAGCGCACGCCCGATCACCGGATCAAGTTTGCCCTCGCGAGCTGCCTGGGTGAGATTCCTGCCGAACTGGTCCAGCACCACCGAACCCGCGGGTGTGCCTTCCTGCTGCTGGCCCCCTGAACTGACCGGCTCCTTGCCCTGGTAACCGGAGAGCAGCTGAATGACCTGCTGCCGCACACGGTTGAGGTCAGCGCCGAGCTTGACCAGCACCTGCGCTGCAACGCCCTCACCCTCACGGATGAGTCCAAGCAGGATGTGCTCGGTGCCAATGTAGTTGTGGCCAAGCTGAAGCGCTTCCCGTAGGGAAAGCTCCAGCACCTTCTTGGCGCGCGGTGTGAAGGGGATGTGACCGGACGGCGCCTGCTGGCCCTGGCCGATGATCTCCTGTACCTGCTCGCGGACGGCACCGAGGGAAATGCTCAGGGACTCAAGAGCCTTGGCGGCCACCCCTTCACCCTCATGGATAAGTCCAAGCAGGATGTGCTCGGTGCCAATGTAGTTGTGGTTGAGCATGCGGGCTTCTTCTTGAGCCAGCACAACAACCCGACGGGCACGATCCGTAAATCTCTCAAACATGAGACACACTCCTTGCTAACGCGTAATTCGATGCTACGTGCCCTCGAACTGGTTTTGGAGCGTGTTCGCCACAGGCGAGATAAACGACTGGTCTGAGCGGCTGGTTCAGCTTTGGGCGCAACCGGAGGAAAAGGGGGTTGGTCAGCCTGCGGTTAGTGCTGGGCCGACCGGTAGGCGTCCACAATTTCACTGTTCACCCTGCCGCGTGAAGAAACGTTGTACCCGTTGGCCCGTGCCCATTCGCGGATCTGCGATGCCTCCTGATTACGGGCGGGAACAACTCCCCGCGTTTTCGCGGCCTGCGTGCTCCTGCGCGCGCCGGCGACATAAAGCGATAGTGCGTCGCGCAATTCCTTTGCGTGGGATGAGGAAAGATCCATTTCATACTGAACTCCGTCGAGTCCGAATCTGACTGTCTCCTCCGCTTCGCCGCCGTCAAGGTCGTCAATGAGAATGATCTTTACCTTTTGCGCCACGGTGAACTCCTGAAGATAAGTGGGAACTTTCTATATCAAGAGTAATTATGCGTCGTGGCCATTGCGTTCGTCAAAAGAATCCCGCAGGAACAATGGGGCTTCGGGATCAGCGCCCCGGCTCTTCCGGTTCCAGCTCATCAGCGGCGGGATTTTTCGCGTCCGCATCTTTTCTGTCCTGTGCCCGTTCCGCTTCAGCCATAGCCGCGCGTTCCGTTCGGTCAGCATTAAAAATTGATCGCATCACAAAATAAAAGATCGCCCCGACTGCCGCTGACGGAAGGAGTACAGCAAGATATTCCATGGTTCAGCCCAGTTCCGGCTTGAGCATTGGAAACAGGATGGATTCCCTGATTCCGACATTGGTAAACAGCATTACCAGGCGGTCGATTCCCAGGCCAATACCACCCATGGGCGGTGCGCCGTATTCCAGCGCCCGTAGGAAATCCTCATCCAACTGCATTGCCTCATCGTCCCCTGCAGCCGCTCGACGCGACTGTTCCGTCAATCTTTCGCGCTGGATGACTGGGTCGATGAGTTCCGAGAATGCGGTTCCCCGCTCCATGCCGCCGATAATCAGGTCCCACGCTTCGATAAGTTGTGGATTCTCCCTGTGCTGCCGCGCCAGTGGTTGGGCAGATGGTGGATAATCGAACACGAAAGTGGGTTGGATCAGGGTTGGCTCCACAATTTCCCCAAAAAGTTCAACAACCATTTTCTCAGTACTCCAGGCAGGATCCGTCTTGATTCCACGGTCCTGCGCCACATCTACAAGTGTTGCTTTGTCCGTAGCCGGGGTAATCTCGCGCCCCACGGCCTCGGACAGGCCCGGATAAACTCCAAGCCATCGCCATTCGCCATTTAAGTCAATGGTTCCGGCGGTCGTTTCAATGGTGCGTGATCCAAGCAGGTCGGCACAATTCAGGATTATCTCCCTCATCCGGTCCGCCATCACAAACTGGTCCGCGTAGGCTTCATAGCACTCAAGCATGGTGAATTCAGGGCTGTGTGTTGAGTCCACGCCTTCGTTTCGGAATATCCTTCCGATCTCATAGACACGATCAATTCCACCGACCACAGCCCGCTTCAAATAAAGTTCGAGCGCAATTCGGAGTGTCATTTTCTGATCAAAGGCGTTGAGGTGGGTTTCAAAGGGGCGGGCGGTCGCGCCGCCGTGCACCAGCTGGAGGATGGGGGTTTCCACCTCAACATACTCACGCGCGTGCAGGGTCTCCCGGATGGACCTGGTGATGGCCGCCCGGCGCATGACCATATCCCGGGCCTCCTGGCGGACCATGAGGTCCACGTAACGCTGCCTGACGCGGGTCTCCTCATTCACGCCGGCGTGGAGCGTGGGCAGCGGCCGCAGCGCCTTGGACGCCATCTCCCAGGCATCCGCCATGACGGACAGTTCACCGGTCCTCGAACTGATCACCTCGCCTTGCACCAGGATGTGGTCGCCGAGGTCCACCGTCGACTTCCAGTCGGTCAGGGCCTCCCCACCCACCACGGCGAGGCTCAGCATGATCTGCAGACGGGTGCCGTTTCCCTCCTGCAGCATAGCGAAGCACAGTTTTCCAGAGTTGCGGATGAACACGACCCGGCCAACCACACCCACCTTCTCGCCCGTGGATTCGCCCGCCGCCAGGGCCTCGAACCGCGTCCGGATCTCGGCAAGAGCATGGGTACGATCCGGCTTGACTGAGTACGCTTCATCGCCGCGTTCCAGGATGCGGGCCCGCTTCTCCATGCGGATTCGCATCTGCTCGGTGAACTCTTCGGTGGACTCTGCGGTCGACTGGGTATGTTCGGTGGTCACGATATACAAGGTTACCGGTTAAGGACCGGGCTGCTTTGTCCGCCGAGGAGCGGCATATTGTCAATCAGCCGCACGGTGCCCACGCGCGCGGCAATCAGCGCGAGTCCCTCACCGGTAAACGGGGTTTCGCGGCAATTGAACGCCAAGGGTTCCAGGGTCAGCGGATCGACGACGTCAAAATAATCGGTCTGGACAAGGGGCTGGCTGTCGACCAGTGCGACGGCGGAATCCAGGTCCAGGGGTTCGTTGCGCTCGGCACGTCCAACCAACAACCGCAGTGCACGTGAGAGCACCAGTGCGGCGTCACGCTCGTCGCCGCTGAGGAACCTGTTTCGGCTGGACAGCGCGAGCCCGTCATCAGTGCGAACCGTTGGCACTGCAACAATCTCCATTGGAAAGTTCAGGTCACGGACCATTCTTCTGATCAACGCGAGTTGCTGTGCGTCTTTTTGGCCAAAGTATGCCCGGTAGCGGGCATCAACCGCCGGCCAGGCTAAATGGAACAGCTTTGCAACAACGGTCAACATGCCGTCAAAATGGGCGGGCCGGGCCGCGCCTTCAAACTTTTCACCCAACGGACCGGACTGGAGTGTGACCATCGGACGGCCGTCCGGATAGACCTCACCCTGGGCTGGGGCAAACACCAGGTCCACACCGCAGTCGCCAAGCAGCTCCAAGTCCGTCTCCAGAGTCCGTGGATACCGCTCAAGGTCAGCCGACTCTCCGAACTGCAGCGGATTAACAAAGATGGAAGCGATTGTCACATCAGTGTCGCTCCGCATGGCGGCCGCCAATCCGGCGTGGCCCTCATGAAGTGCGCCCATGGTCGGCATGAGCCCCAGCCGTGAACCATTTCCGGCGGCAGTAAGAAGGTTGGTTGAAGCCTGCCGAAGCGCGGCTCCGTTTGTTACCAGGCGGGGCAGTGTGCTCAATTGCCGTCTCCGATGATCAACGCCGCTTCAATGGCCCGGCCCTGTTCTTCGGTGAGAAGGCCCCGGTCCACCGCCCGCCGTGATGTTGCACTGGCGAGTTCCCGGAACGCGATCCGGATGTCCTCGGAGTCCTGGCCCGCCAGCGCGGCGGCATGTGCAGCGACTGTTCCCACATCTCCCCGCGCGACTGGTCCAGTCAGCGCACCCTCTCCAGCGGACAGCGCGTTTTCCAGGGACGCCCGCATGAGCGGCCCAAGGAGGCGGTCCGGCCGCTCCACCCCGATATCGGTCAGTAGTTGGGTTGATTGCGCCGCAATGGTAACCAGATGGTTGGACGCGTGCGCGAGGGCAACATGATAGAGAACCCTGTGTTCCTCTTCGATCACCACCGGCTCGGCGCCCATCTCAACCACCAGCGCCTGCGCCACAGGCAGGACAGCCACCGGTGCGCTCACACCAAACGAGCAGTCAGGCAGCCGGGTCAGGTCCAGGCTCATCCCGGTGAAGGTCATGGCCGGATGCAGCGCCAACGGAATCACACCGACAGCGCAGGCGGGATCCAGCACACCGATGCCGTGCCTGCCGGAGGTGTGTGCCACCAACTGCCCGGGCTGCCAGGCTCCCACCGCCGCTAGTCCGGCAACCAAGTCCGGCAGGGCGTCGTCGGGCACTGCAAGCAATACCAGTTCGGACCGCTCAATGATGTCCGGGATCTCCAGGACCGGCACGCCCGGCAGGAGGTTTTCCGCACGTTCGCGACTTGCCTCGGACACCGCCGACACACCCACAATGGCGTGTTCCGCCGCCCTGAGGGCCGCGCCAAGGACGGCGCCCACCTTGCCCGCCCCGATCACCCCCACCCCCAGTCGTCCGGGGCGGCGGGAGGTCCTAGCGGTTGTCATTGGGGGCCTCATCAGGGCGGTCCAGTGCCGAATAGGTGGGCGGTTGCGGCATGGAAACCCGCTGGGGTTCCTCCACGGGGCGCATCCACTGTTCAGGGCCGCTGCGTCTGCGTGCATCTGCTGCGCGCCGCGCCTGCTCGTGGAAAAGGGTCCACGCCGCGTCCTGGCCGGTCTGGACCACGCGGGGCGAAACAGGCCCCGGTGTGGTGTGCAGTATCACGTCGGCCACCCCAAACCTCCGCGCAAGCGGCCCTTGGTGTACGGCCAGCGATTGGGTGCGCTCATGAGGTACGACGGCGAGCTGGCGCCACCAGGCGCCCGACCGCACCAGCAGGGCAGTATCGGTGACCTTAAACCCGTTTCGGCGCCACGCCAACGGGGCAATAGGCCGCGCCCGCCGCGGAGAGGTGACAAATCCGCCGTCGTTGTCCCGCCCTCGAATGCCGGCAGTGAAAACGTCAACCGGGTTTTCGGTTCCCGGATCGGGGAGGACCAAGGCAAGGATCTGCAGAACCTCGTCCCGGGTTCCCACCGGCAGGATGGTGGCGCGTGCCTGCGACTCCCCGCTGGCCGCCGCACCATAGCCGGCCACGTTGACAGTCACTTTGTACCAGCCTTTGATTCGCCAGAGCGGCGACTGGATGATTCCAACGGCCTGCACGCGGCCCGGCGGAACAGTCTGCGTCCGGGTATCCAGCAGCCCGTAACGGATACGGATGCCGTCCGGTGAAATCGCTGCACGGAAATTGAAGCCGGTATTGATGACGCTCCAGTAGCCGCCGACCACCGCCAGTCCCACCGGGATGACGATCGCCAGCAGCGCCCCGGTACGGGCCAGCACCGCGAGGACAATCACCGCTACGAGCGCAAGGATAAGGAAGATAGTGGTGCCTGAAAGCGCAGCCGCACCAAAAACCCGCCGCGGCGTCAGTGCCAGAACCTCCCTTTCGGGGGCTTCCTGGATTTCGTCGGGATGCTCGGGATCGATCGTTACACCGGCGGCACGCGCGAGGATGGTGGCGCGCAGCTGCTGGGCGTCCTTCAACTTCAGGAAGGCGAGTTTCACCGCGGATTCCCCGGCATCGGCCACTTCGAACTTCAGTTCCGCCAAGCCAAAAATCCGAGCCAGGAACGGCTGCACCACGTCAATGGCCTGCACACGGTCCAGCCTGGCCTGCCGGTTCTGCCTGAAGATAATGCCCGAGTTCACTTTCACATGCTGCTCGGTCACCTGGTACCGGGTGAAGTACCAGGACAGCAGGAAGCCCGCGGCAACCAGCAGTACCACTCCGGTAATGATGGCGATCGCCCACGGAAGGCGGGCGCCGCCGTCACCCGGCAGTCCCACCGCATCCTCACCGCTCAGGAGGCTTTCAAACCAGTCACGGCCGGCAAAGAAGATGATGGCCACCAGCGCAATCCAGCCGCGCACCAGGGGCGAGATGATGTGGACGCGCTTCCACTCGTCCTGGGGCGCCGCCAGCAGGGCCGGGTCGGGGACGACGCCGGAGTGCTGGCTGCCACTTTCGGCTGCGGGTTCGCTGGTCACAGTCCGGCCAGCTTCGCTTCGCCGCGCTCGGACAGCTGCTCCCGCAGCCGCGCCCCTTCCTCAGTGGGCAGGCCGGGAAGCTGTGCATTGGTTCCCGGTGAGGCTGTATGCAGCTTCACCGTGCACAACCCGAAAGCCCGCTCAAGCGGACCCACGGCCACGTCGACGTACTGCATCCGGCCGTAAGGCACCACCATGGTGCGCTGGAAGAAAATGCCCCTGCGTACCAGGAGGTCCTCGTCCCGCTCCGCGTATCCGATGGAACGGATCTGACGCGGGAGCAGGATGACGCGCCACAGTTCCAGTACGAGCACCACCGCGGGCAGCCCCCAGGCCAACCAAGCCGGATACCCGGGCCACACGTCCGTCAACATCAGCACCAGGGGCACCGAGGTGACCACGAGGTAGATCAGGGCCTCCACTGCCCACGCGATCAACTGAACCGTTAAGTACTTCGGTGACACCCTTGTCCAGTCGAGCCCCGCCGGATCAATCGGTTCCTTACGCATATTCCCCCTCGCCGTCCTGACTTGTTTCTGCCGAATCGGCGTTGTCATCGGGTGGCAGCCTGCAGAAACCTTCCACCACCATGCCAACAATTATCATCGCTATACCGCCGGCTACCAGCGCAAGGGACCCCCATACCGGTCCCAGGTTGTTCCGGACGGACAGGAGCGTGAGTTGATCCAAAAGGATTCCCAGATGCCACCCCGTACTCAGCGCACCCGCGTAAGCGGTTGCCTGGGCAAGGACGAGGGTGCGGGCCGCCAGGATGGCGCTCAGCGGACGGTCCCGCTTGCCGTTGCGCCAACGCCGCACCCGCAGGCCGAAGATCAGGGTTATGGCAACCACCACCGCCACCGTGAGCAGGGCACTGAGGTGGAGTGACGGAGCCGGAAAGCCGTTGCGCGTAGCCCACCAATTAACAAGCCACCCGGCCACGGCAGCAACCAGGCCAATCACTGCCAACCAACTGACCTTGATCGAATCCACGCTGTTAGACCCCCTCGAACGGAACGAGGCCGTCCAGGTCCTCCGCCTGCTCAACCAGCTCGGACACCAGCCTGCCCTCGAGGACTGCCGAGGAATCCATCCACACCCAGGGCTGCAGCACAAAGGCGCGGGTCGCCGCGCGGGGGTGGGGGATGGTGAGTTGCTCATCCTGCGAGGTGTAGTCGCCAAAGGTGATGATGTCGATGTCCAGTGTCCTCGGACCCCAGCGGACTGTCCGAACCCGCAGGTGCTTGTTCTCAACCGCCTTGCAGTGTTCCAACAGCTCATACGGTGAGAAGTCGGTTTCCACCTCCACCACCATGTTCAGGTAGTCCGGTTGATCCGGCCCGCCCACGGCCTTGGTGAGGACAATCGGCGACACCTCCCGTAGCCTCACCCGCGGAGTATCAACCAGATCCGCAACGGCAAGGGATAACGTGTCGCGGCTCTCCCCCAGATTGCTGCCCAACGCAAGCACCGAGCGCACAGCGCGGCTCATGTGCGTTCCCTGAAGATCGATACCGCAACATCGCCGAAAGGTACTTCGATGGGGGCTTTGGGCTTGTGCACGGTTACTTCGACGGCATCCACCGCGAACGCCGTCAGCACGTGGGCAGCAATGCGCTCGGCAAGTGCTTCGATCAGGTTCAGGGGCTCACCGGTGATCAGGTCCTTAATCTGTTCCGCCAGCTCTCCGTAGTGAGCGGTCTGCGACAGGTCATCGGTTGTGCCCGCGCTCCGGAGATCCAGATACAGCACCGCGTCCACAATGAAAGGCTGACCATTGCGCCGTTCGTGTTCAAAGACTCCGTGGTGCCCGACGGCGGTAATCCCCTTGAGCGCGATGGTGTCCTGTCTGACCGGCAGGGCGCGTGTCATCGGAGCGCCTACTTGGTCCACGCCGCGGAGACCTTGACAGCATCAAGGCTGGGTCCGACGTCGTGCACCCGTACGCACCAGGCACCGTTGGCGGCCGCCAGAGTGGACACGGCAGCACTCGCGTGGTCGCGTTCGGCCGGGGCGGCGGCCTTGCCGGCCATGGTGAGCAGCGTACCCAGGAAACGCTTGCGCGAAGCACCCACCAGGACGCGGTGCCCCAGCACGTCAAACCGTTCAAGGGACCGAAGCAAATCCCAGTTCTGTTCGTCAGTTTTTGCGAAGCCGATTCCGGGATCCAAGATGATCTGTTCCGGGCTGACACCGGCCGCGTAGAACTTGTCCCGGACGCTCATGAGCTCGGAAATAACGTCCTCCACCACATCGTCATACGTGGCGAGTGAGTTCATGGTCAGGGCATTTCCACGGCGGTGCATCAACACGTACGGCACCTTCCGTTCCGCGATGAGAGCCGGCATCTCCGGGTCAAAGTCCAGACCGGAAACGTCATTGACAACGGCCGCCCCTGCATCAATGGCCCTTGCCGCGGTGCTGGCGTGCATGGTGTCAACACTGACCAACGCACCGGCCTTCACCAGGGCTGCCACCACCGGGAGGATGCGTTTCTGCTCTTCTTCCACGGTGGTTTTGTCTGCGTTGGGCCGGGTGGACTCTCCCCCCACATCGATCATGTCCGCGCCAGCGTAGTGCATGCGGAGTCCTTCAGCGATTGCATCGTCCGCCGTAGAGAACCTGCCCCCATCGCTGAAGGAGTCCGGGGTGACATTGAGAATTCCCATAACCAGGGTCCGGTTGGTGGGCAGGTCGGAGAAGGACTTGGCCACCCGCGAGGGGCGCAGTACGGGTAGCGGTGAAGTTGCCGGTCCGGTTCCAGGGGCTGCCGCAAGAGAATCCATGTATTCAGTCCTATCTTCCGAGTATCAAGCTCATTGCTTCCGCGCGTGTGGCCGTGTCCCTGACCTGCCCGCGGACAGCGGAGGTGACCGTCTTTGCACCGGGCTTGCGAATACCGCGCATGGACATGCACATGTGCTCGCACTCAATAACCACAATGGCACCCTTTGGTTGCAGGTGCGTCATCAGTGCATCGACTATCTGGGTGGTCAGCCGCTCCTGCACCTGCGGCCGGCGGGCAAAAACCTCTACCAGCCGCGCAAGTTTGCTGAGGCCTGTGACCTTTCCCTCCGCCGAGGGGATGTAGCCGATGTGTGCAGCCCCGTGAAATGGAACAAGGTGGTGCTCACACGTCGAGTAGAACGGTATGTCCTTAACCAGGACCAGTTCCTCATGATCAAGATTAAAAGTCGTGGAAAGAACCTCACCGGCGTCTTGGTGCAGACCGGCAAAGAACTCCGCATAGGCCCGCGCCACACGGTTGGGGGTTTCGCGGAGACCGTCACGCTCAGGGTCCTCGCCAATGGCGGCGAGGATCTCCCGCACCGCCCGCTGGATTCTTGGCTGGTCCACCGGGGAACCGCTCGCTGCCAGCGCAGCGTCGATCATCTCATCGTCGAAGTCCGTCACCAATTGATCCTAACCCGGCAGGTAAGGCCGGCTTCCTACTCGTTACGGTCGTGGCCCAGCGAACGTTCCGTTCCCCCGGCACCGCCTTTGCCACCCCGGCTGCCGTCGCCTGACTCCGGCTCGGGGAGTCCGCTGACCTGCACGTCAAAATCCTGCGGCATGTTGGCGTCGGCAATCTGGTCCTGTGGAGCAACGGTGTTCGGGTCCGGCTCGCCGGCCTGATCCGCTTCCGCACGCTCTTTGGCGGAAACCACCGGTGGGAGCGAGTGGACCGGGCGGGTATCTTTGGACAGCCAGACGGTGCGAAGGCTGCGCTTGCGCACATCAGTGAACACCTCGGCGATTTCCGCCTGGTTCAAGGTTTCACGTTCCAGCAACTCCAGCGCGATGCTGTCTAGAACGTCCCGGTTCTCGGTGAGGATCTGGTAGGCCTCGTCATGTGCGTTGTCGATCAGACGGCGCACCTCTTCGTCCACAATGTAGGCGATGTGGTCAGAGTAGTTGCGTTCGTGGCCCATATCCCGGCCGAGGAACGGCTCCCCGCCGCCCTGGCCCAGCTTGACGGACCCGATGCGTTCGCTCATGCCGTACTGGGTCACCATCTTGCGTGCCGTGGACGTGGCCTTCTCGATGTCGTTGGACGCACCCGTCGAGGGGTCGTGGAACACAATTTCCTCTGCCACCCTGCCGCCCATCGCGTAGGCAAGCTGGTCCAGAAGCTCGTTGCGGGTGATCGAATACTTGTCATCCGCGGGCATCACCATGGTGTAGCCCAAGGCACGTCCGCGAGGCAGGATAGTCACCTTGGTGACCGGATCGGTGTTCCGCAGGGCCGCCGCCACCAGCGCGTGGCCGCCCTCGTGGTAGGCCGTAATCTTGCGCTCAAGTTCCTTCATCACGCGGCTGCGTTTCTGCGGTCCGGCAATCACACGGTCGATCGCTTCATCCAGCGCGCGGTCGTCAATAAGGTTCGCGTTGGAGCGCGCGGTGAGCAGCGCCGCTTCGTTCAGCACATTGGCGAGGTCCGCACCGGTAAAGCCGGGGGTCTTCTTGGCAACGGAGCGCAGGTCCACGCCCGGTGCCATCGGCTTTCCCTTGGAGTGCACCTGCAAAATTCGATCCCGTCCGCCCATGTCCGGTGCCTCGACGCCAATCTGGCGGTCAAAGCGTCCCGGGCGCAACAGTGCGGGATCCAGGACATCCGGACGGTTTGTCGCGGCAATAAGTATCACGTTGGTGTTGGCGTCGAAGCCGTCCATCTCCACCAGGAGTTGGTTCAGGGTCTGCTCGCGCTCATCGTTTCCGCCGCCCACACCGGCGCCACGGTGGCGGCCAACGGCGTCGATCTCGTCCACAAAGATGATGGCGGGAGCGTTGGCCTTGGCCTGCTCAAAGAGATCACGCACGCGGGATGCGCCAACGCCCACAAACATCTCAACAAAGTCGGACCCTGAGATTGAATAGAAGGGCGCGCCCGCCTCACCGGCAACAGCTCGGGCCAACAGCGTTTTACCAGTTCCGGGAGGACCGTAGAGCAACACACCCGTGGGGATCTTGGCGCCGAGAGCCTGAAACTTGGCCGGCTCCTGCAGGAATTCCTTGATCTCATGCAGTTCCTCAACGGCTTCATCAGCGCCCGCAACATCGTTGAAGGTGACCTGTGGCAGGTCCTTGTTGATGAGCTTGGCCTTCGACTTACCAAACTGCATCACCTTGGAGCCGCCGCCCTGCATGCGGCTGAGCAGGAACCAGAAGATAGCACCCAGGATCAGGATGGGGAAAATAAGGCTGAAGATGTTTCCGAACCAGTTGTTTTCAAGGGGCTGGTCGGTAAAGCCATCGACGTCGGACTGGTTGATTGCCTCGACCACCAGCTCGCCACGGTTCTGGCTGAAGAAGAACTGAACGCTTCGGCCCAGATCCTCGTAGTCTTCTCTCAGCGTGAGGTCGACGCGGTTCTCGCCGTCGTGGATTTTGGCCTGTTCAACGCTGTCGGACTCCAGCAGCTCAAGACCCACGCTGGTGTCGACCCGCGCGCCGCTGCTGTTGAAGACAGTGGGCAGGATGACAAGTAGTGCCACTACCGCGAGCACAATCCAGAATATGGGGCCCTTGAAAATCTTCTTAAATTTCATGCGTCTCAGGGTTGTAAGACCCTGTCCCTCCTGCTTCACGAGCCAAATTATCCACGGGCGCTTTTCTCTGGGCGCCATGAACGCCATTCAAGCTTTACACCGTCTGCAGAATCCACGCACACTGCGATCGAAAAGTTCCCTCTGGGCGTACAGAACCAACGTGGGTGGCCGCGGAGTCACCCGGTGAGCCGCCTACTCGTAGACGTGCGGTGCAAGCGTTCCGATGAAATCGAGGTTGCGGTACTTTTCGGCGAAATCCAAACCGTAGCCCACAACAAACTCGTTGGGGATGTTGTACCCCACGTACTTCACGTCAATGTTCACCTTGGCGGCCTCGGGCTTGCGGAGGAGCGTGCAGATTTCCACCGAGGCGGGACCGCGCGAGAGCAGGTTCGCCTTCAGCCAGGACAGTGTGAGCCCCGAATCGATGATGTCCTCGACTATCAAAACGTGCTTTCCCATGAGGTCCGTCTCGAGGTCCTTGAGGATGCGCACCACTCCCGAGGACTGCGTTCCGGATCCGTAGGAGGACACCGCCATCCAGTCCATGGTCACATGCGAGTGCAGCGCCCGCGCCAGGTCCGCCATGACCATCACCGCGCCCTTCAACACGCCCACAATCAGCAGGTCCCGGCCGGCATAGTCGCTGTCGATTTCCGCCGCCAGTTCATTCACCCGCCGCTGGATGTCCTCTTTGGTGTAAAGAACGTGCTTGAGGTCTGACTGGACGTCGTGTGAATCCACCAATAACTCCTGGGGGTAATCGAATCCGCGCACCCGGCTAGGACGGCACGCGGCGGTTTTTCCTAAGGACAAGACTGCCATAGCCGGGCTCCCCATGGGGAACGGGCTTCCCACGCACCTGCCGGTAGGCGCTTACGTTGCCTCCCAGCTGCACCGGCCCGGCTGAACCTTCGCGCCTCAGGAGATTCTCCGCCGCCAGGAGCCGCTCGTAGCTGGGCTGGACACCGCCAAGTTCGACGACGGCGAGCGCCAGCACCCGCTGTCGCAGGGAGGGCGGAAGCGATCGCAGCGCCTCCTCGGACAGGAGGATGCCGCCGTCGTGCTCCCTCCTGATCCGCCCGTACTCGTCCTTGCTGACCGCGTCCAGATAGTCTGCGTCCTGCCCGAGGATGCGGGACGTGCGGTAGAGCGCCCGCGCTATTCCCGGACCCAACTGCTCCTCGAGATAGGGCAGCACCTCGCTCCGGACACGCGAACGGGCGAAGACCGGATCCGCATTGCTGGGGTCGTGCCATGGCTGGAGGTTCTCGAACCGGCACACCTCATCAGTGTCGGCGCGCTGGAGGCTGAGGAAAGGCCGCAGGTAGCTCCCCCGCCGTGCCGGCATCCCCGCCAGCGACCGGGTTCCCGAGCCGCGGGAGAGGCCAAGCAGCACCTGTTCCGCCTGATCATCAAGGGTGTGGCCCAGAAGTACTGCCGCAGCGCCATGCCCGACGACGGCCGCATCCAACGCTTCATAGCGCACCGTCCGCGCGGCCGCCTCCGGTCCCATGCCTGAGGTTGGCACGGTGACGCGGCGGACTTCCACCGGGTCCAGGCCAAGGGCCTGCAGCTGCTGTTGAGCGCGGTCTGCGACGTCGGCGCTCCCCGCCTGCAGCCCGTGATCCACCACCACAGCACCCACCCGGAATTCTCCGCTGCGGGCAAAGTGCGAGGCGGTTGCAGCGAGGGCCAGGGAATCCGGTCCGCCGCTGCAGGCAACCAGCACCAGGGAACCCTGGGCTACCTCCGCGTCCCGGAGCGCCTGGCGCACAAGGTTCCGGGCAACACCCACCACGGGACTGAGCCGGGGCCGCCGGATCACAGTGTGCGCACTTCAGCCAACGGGCTGCAGACCCATCCGGGTAATCCACGCGTCAGGGGAATGGATCTCCTTCTCGGTGGGGAGGTTGTCCGCGCTGATCCACACCCGGTTGAACCCCTCCATGCCCACCGCGTCCACCACGCGCCGGACAAACCGGGCGCCGTCGCTGTACTGGCGCATCTTCGCGTCGAGGCCCATGAGCCGTCGAATGAGCTTTTCCACCGGACCACGGGATTTACCGCGCGCGTTGAAGCGGCTGCGGATCGTTTTGACGGTAGGGACAATGCTTGAGTCGACTGCGTCCATCACCACGTTGGCATGGCCTTCCAACAGGCTCATCACGGCGGTGAGATGAGACAGTCGCGCCTTGTCCTCCGGGTCTTGGAGCAGGGACAGGACGCCGGAATCCTGGGGCGGAACGCCGTCGTCGTCGTTCTGTGAACCACCCTGGCGCGGGGAGATCGACTTCAGCGCGCCAGCGAGGCGCTCAGACAGGCCGTCCGCCTTGTCGACCAGCCCGACGGTCAGCTGGGAAATGTGCTCCCGCATGTGGTCCTTCAGCCAGGGCGCGGCGGCAAACTGCACCCGGTGAGTCTGCTCATGCAGGCAAACCCACAGCCGGAAGTCCGTTGGATCTACATTGAGCTCGCGTTCGATCGAAATGATGTTCGGGGCAACCAGCATCAGGCGGCCGCCCGGCCCATTGCGCGATGGGACAAACGGGTCATACTGGCCCAGGACCTTGCTGGACAGGAAAGCCAGAATTGCGCCCATCTGCGCACCCGTGACGTTGCCGCTGACGGCCGCTCCGCCATTCTTCAAATGCTCGCCCTTGGTGCGAAGGAGCTCCTCAAGCGCCGGCGCCATCAGGGTCTGGAAGCTCTGGGTGTTGGCCTTCGCCCAGGACGCGCGGTCCACGATGAGCAGCTCGGAGTCGCGGAGGTCCCGTGCGGCATCCAGCCCAGTGATCCGGTGAACGTGGCCCACAGAGGCATCCGCCAGTTCGCGGAGGTTCTGCACGGCCGCAGCTATTTCTCCTGCACGCAGCTGGGGACCCGGAGGCGAGAGCTTTGCCGCGCTGCTGGCGGCGAGCTCCCAGTTGACGAGTTGCGGGCGGGACGGCGTGCTGCTTTCCATGGGGACCATTCGACCACACTAATCTGGGAGGGCGTCGCCCCGCCCAGTCGCGTGCGGTGTGCAGCTAGCGGCACCCGCAAGCAGCGAGCACTGCCGCCGCGTTGTCCGCGGCGGCTCTTGCCTGACCGGTGTTACCGTCCAGGTCTCCCGCGATGAAGGAGAATGCGAGCAGCCGCCCCTCCGCCGTCACCACGTGCCCGGTCAGCGCCGTCACCGCATTGAGTGTGCCGGTCTTGGCGCGCACCAGGCCGGCACCGGCAGCCGCGTCGCCGTCGTTATAGCGGTCCGCCAGCGTGCCCGACAATCCCGCGACCGGAAGCCCGTCGAGCACCCGCTGTAGGGAACGGTCCTCGGTGGCGAGCAGGGCCTGCACCAATCCGGCCAGCTGTGCCGGCGATACCAGCGTGCGGGGGGAGAGACCCGCTGCGTCGCCCAGGAACATGCCCTCGGTGGGGAGTTCCAGGGCGCCCAGCGCTTCGACGATGGTTTCCAGGCCGCCCCCAAACGACGCCGGACGCCCACTGGCCTTCGCCGCTACCCTGGCGAGCGCCTCAGCCAGATAGTTGTCCGAGGTCAGGAGCATGTGGGAAACGAGTTCGCTGACCGTTGCCGATTCAACAGAAGCAAGAAGCGGCGCGTCCGGTGGGGTGGGTGCCCGCTGGATGTCCTCCTCGACGTCGATGCCGGCTTCGGCCAGCGCCTTCCGGAAGACCGCCGCAGCGTCCATGGCAGCATCCTGCGAACGCGGACCCGCCTGCGTCCCCTCCTCGATCCAGGACGAGTTGATTGCCAACGGGTAGATGGGCGCAATCTCTCCGTTTTCAATATCACCGGCATTCCAGCCGGCGTTGAGGACGGGACCAGCGAAGAGCGAGTCGTCCAGGAAGATCCGGACTGGGCCTTCAGCCTCCAGTTCTTTGGCGGTTTGGGCCGCGAGGGTTGCCAGTCCGGCATGTCCAATGACACCGTCGGCATCGGATCTGCCGGAGCCAAGCAGCACATCGCCACCAGCGCGAAGCAGCAGCGACCCCGGCTCGCTTCCCTGGTGCACCGACGTGATCAGACGCTTGTCCGGATCCAATTTGGTGAGGACGGCGGTGGCGGTGAGGAGCTTCATGTTCGACGCCGGCAGCTGCAGCTTTTCGCCGTCGCGGTTGTAGAGCGTTTCACCCGTTTCAGCATCGATGACTGTCCCGGTAAACGAACCCGACCCGCTGATCACCAGCTCTTCGGCGAGCAGTGACTCGAGGACGGTGGGGTCGGGGATGGGTGCTGCGGAATCCAGCCTGCTCACCATTGTGGGAACGCTGAGATCCTCCGGCGGACGCTGCATAGAAGGGATGACTGGTTCCGGCGTGGGCTCTTTGACCGCAAGGACATCTGCCACACGGGGGCCGAAGTGCAGGCCGAACGGCACAGCCAAAGCGCCCAGCGCAAGGACAAGCAGCATGGTCGTCACAAGGCGCGCGCTGCGCTTCATGGTGCCCTCCCCCTTGCCCGTGATGTGGAGTAAACCCTGCGCACAGTGCCCGGGCGGACCTGGCCGGAATGGGGGAAGTGACGCGGACCTACTATCTTTAACAGTAAACCGGGCGCCTGCCGCTTTGCGCCCGCGCCGCCAGCTTCCATCAAGAGGAGTTTCCATGCAACTCGACGTCACCATCGAGATACCCAAGGGTTCACGCGTCAAGTACGAAATCGACCACGAAACTCACCGCCTTCGCCTGGACCGCGTGCTCTTCACCTCCATGCAGTACCCCACACACTACGGCTACTTCGAGAACACGCTCGGCGAAGACGGCGATCCCCTGGACGCCATGGTGATGCTGCAGGATTTCGATCTCATCCCGGGCGTCCTGGTGGAATCCCGTCCCATTGGCGTGTTCAACATGACCGACGACGGCGGCGGGGATGCAAAGGTTCTCTGCGTCCCGGTGGATCCCCGCTTCGATCACATCCGGGAACTTTCGGATGTATCGAAGTTCCTGCTCGATGAGATCGAACACTTCTTCACCAAGTACAAGGATCTGGAACCCGGCAAATGGGTTGAGGCGGCTGACTGGGCCGGCCGCGCTGAAGCAGAGGCAGAGGTTAAGGCATCCCTGGAACGCTTCAAGCAGCAGGGAGAACACAGCGAAGAGGATGAGCCGCAGGGCCGCGATGTCGACGCCGATTCCGACAACGCGTCCGTCGCACCGCAGGGCCGCTGACTAAGCGGCGCTGTTCATGGGGACCCCTCCCCATGGCGCCCATGCGGGCGCAGGGGTAGGTTCTGAGGTGGAATCTTCCGGTCTCAACGTGAAGGCATACTCATGTCAGAAACACTCGGCGCCAACATCGAGCAGCTGCAAACACTGGCTGAGCGGTTTTCGCAATCCGCCGAAAACCTGCGCACCATCCGGTCCACCCTGACAGCCGGCGTCATCAATAACACCGGATGGCGCGGCAGGGACGCCGACTCGCTCCGTTCCTCCTGGGACGGCCAACAGATGGCCATCATGCTTGCGGCTAATACGCTGGACCGGGGATCACGTGACCTGCTGGAACAGGCGCGCCAGCAGGAGCAGACGTCGGACTCAGGTTCAGGTGCCATTGGCGGTTTCGACGGCACCCCGGCGGGCACAGCCAAGAGCGCCGACGGCGGCGGCGGCATCCTTGATGCAATCGTCGACTCACTCAGCGCAGCGGGCGGATTCGCGGCCGCCGGCTATGGCGCGTATCAGTTCCTCAAAAACTCGGAAGCGTTCATCAACAGCAAACGCATTCTCGATCTTGCGCAGGGACTCCGCAACGTCTCGTGGGCCGACGACATGCTCAACGCGACCAGCAAGTTTTCGAAGTTCAGCCGTTTCGCTGGGCCGCTCCTGGCGCCGTTCAGCATTGCCGGCGGCATTCACGACATGTTCGATCCGGCTCATGAGGGAGCCCTCGGGGTGGGCGACCGCGTGGCCGGTGGTTTGAGCGTCATTGGCGGTGGTGGAACTTTGCTGATGGCGGCCGGACTGCTGGGCCCGGTGGGCGTGGGAATTGTGGTGGGCGCCGGTGTGGCCGCCGGAGCCTGGGCGCTCGGCACCTACGTCTATGACAACTGGGACAATATTACGGAGTTCACGGGGAACGCCGTGGACGCGGTGAGGGACTTCGGCGGAGACGCTGTGGATGCGGTCACGGACTTTGGCAGTGACGCATTGGAAGGCGCCGGCGACCTGGCCGATAGTGTGACTGAAGGTGTAGGCGACTTTGTTGATGATCCGATTGGATCGATTGGAGGATTGTTCGATTGAGTACCAAGCAGATTGAGTGGACCACCCGCGACGTCGAGTGTGCAAAGCAGGTCCTGGCACTGTCGTTTGAGGCCAGCGATGGGCTCCCGACTCTCACCGACGAGGAAATCGTTGCCCTCGACGGTATCGACAGGGACCAGTTTGTCGCTTTGCCGTTCCTCGAAAAACACGAGGAAAACAAGTATCTGGCCGCAACTGTTGCGCTGCGGAGCCTGATGTCCAAGGGCATCGCCTTTCCGGTTATCGAGAAAGGAAACGAAGAGCCCACCCGGCTCAACGCCAATGAGCACGTCACCGGCATCATGACGCTGCGCCGGACCGCGCAGCGCATCGTCACCGGACAGCGGACCTCTGACGTTGGCCGTCACTGGCTCTTCACCTACATTCACGACGACACCGTGCTTGAGGAAGAGGTGAACGACGGCGGCATCCACGCTTTTGTGGTCTACCCGGCTGATCGTCTGGCTCACCGGTTGTCCGTGCTCGGAGACCCCAGGAGTGTTGCGGACTCAGACGGGGAGCCCACGGTCTTGAACCAAGCGGAGTTTGAGGATCGTGGCGTCTCGTTGCTTGGTGAAAGCCGCGCAGTGACGATTTACACCGGCGCAAGCGGTGGTCCGGAAACGTTCACCAATCTCACCGTGTACACCGGCGCCGATTCCGTTCAGGTTCTCTCTGCCACAAACCAGTCCGGGTCCGCGCAGTTCAGCATTGCAGAGGTCTCCGCGGACACTCTCAACCGAAGGCTGCAGGAAGAACTCGTCAATACTCCGTCATCCAATGAATAACACCATGACCGCTGTGCGTGCAGGCGCCGGCCGGCGCATCGCGGCGGCCCTGATTGACATTGTGATGGGCGTGCTCCTGTGGCTTGCCTGCACCTTGGTGCTTACACCCATCCTGGCCACCGGCTTCACGGACACCGGAGACGCCGCAGCGCTGGCGCTCGTTCTGGGCCTTCCGGTGTCCGCCATCATCTACGGCATCTTTTACGGCACCCGGCGGACCCTCGGCGCGGCAATGGTGGGAATCAAAAGTGTGCGGGTGCCGGACGGCCGGCCCATCGGGGCATGGAAAGGTATCGGCAGGATGCTTGCCACGGTGCTGCTGGTGCCGTTCATTCCATTGCTGATAATCGGCGCAATACTCAGCGCAACTACCCCCTTCCCCACGTTTGGCGATGGCCAGCGGAAGTATACGGTGATCCGGACACGTTCGTAGTCCACGCAAACTCGTGCCTAATCAACGTAAATCGGTTGTTTACGGAACAGCTTCAGTCATACTGATGCCATGCTCTTTGTGCTGACCATCAACCAGCGTGATTCCCGCGAGGTCGGCGACCTGGTTCCGGACCTGCTGCGCGAATTACGTTTTGTCGATGCCGTGGTCCCCTTTCAACGGTCGGTTGGGGACGAGTTGCAAGGCGCGGTGGACAATGCCGCCGCGGCCGTCGACATCGCGTTGAAAGCCATCCGTTTCCGGCGGTGGCATGTGGGAATCGGAGTGGGTGAGCTTCATGTGCCCATTCCCGAGAAAATAGTCGAAGCACAAGGGTACGGGCTGGTGTATGCGCGCCGCGCCGTGAACCGGGCCCAGAAAACCGGTGAGCGCATACCGCTTGCGGTGGACGGGCCGGATACCCAGATCGCGGCTGAAGCCGAAGCTGTGCTGCGGCTGCTCGGCCAGATTGTCTATACGCGCTCTGAGGCGGAGTGGAATGTGCTGGACTTGATGACTCCGGGCGCACGCGGACAGCAGAAGCTCATCGCCCAGGAACTCAGCATCACCACCCAGGCAGTCAGTAAGGCAGTGGTCCGCTCCCATTGGATCGAGGAATGGGCAACCCGGCCCGCCGCCGCCCGGCTCCTCGATCTAGCCTACGGACCGGTTTCGCTGCCGCCTGCGGCACTCGCGTACTAGGTCGTGTCTCCTAAATCGGGGGCCTACTAGCTGGAATGCGTCAAGATCGCAGGCGCATGGCAGGACCACATCCGTTACCAGCACATCCTCTCCTGAGCCTCAGCGTCTGGCAGAGGCTTGCTCACGGTCCGCTTGCGCGGCGTACCCTGAAGCCATGGAATCCGAGGTCCGGGATCTTAGGCTCCGGACAGGCATCACGGTGCCGTGTCTCGTTCAGGGCGACGCCGACGCGCGGCCAATGCTGCTGCTGCATCCGTGGGGCGAATCCCGCGGATGCTTCGATCGCCTGGCACCACTGCTGACTAAGTTCAGGATCTACGCCCCCGACCTCCGGGGGCAGGGTGCCGCGGACAAACCGGAGTCGGGATACTCCCTGGCGGAACAGGCCGAGGACGCCGCCGCGATTCTGGACGCCCTCAACGTTCCGAAGGCCTTCGTCCTCGGCTCCTCCAGCGGCGGCTACGTCGCCCAGCAGCTGACCGTCGCCTACCCGGGCCGGGTCGCGGCACTCGTGCTGGTGGGCTCCCCACTGAGCCTCCGCGGACGGCCCCCGTTCGCCGATGAAGTGGACCGCCTGACGGACCCCATCGACGAGGATTGGGTCCGGCATTCGTTGTCCTGGTATCCCCTGTTGCATGCGGTTCCCTCCTGGTTTATCGAGGACCGGATAAGCGACGGCGTCAGGATGCCCGCCCACGCGTGGAAGGGCATCCTGCAGGGCCTCGGCACCGCCACGCCGCCAACTGAGTCGGGAACCATCCAGGCACCCACACTGATCCTGTGGGGCGACGATGACAACTTGTTGCCACGGAGCGACCAAGAAGTGTTGGCAGCCCGGATAACCGGCGCCGTGCTGAAGATCTACCCCGATGCGGCGCATCTGGTCTTGTGGGAATGCCCGGATCGGGTCGCATCCGATGTTACGGCGTTCTTTGATTCCTTCCAGTGATCTAATAGATGCGCGCCGCGGACTCGGAGCCTTGGACGCCTTGTGAAAGCCACCGGTTGATGACAGAAGGCATCAACTACCGCTACCGGGCACGGCACTAGCCTTCCCCGCCACACAGGGGGACCTCTCGAATTACAGGAATCTGATTGATGAGCCGGATGATCATGCCGTCGGACGCTCCGCAGCGGCCTGACAAGGAAGATCCATGCCCTGCTACCTGCGCGGACGTGGCGTTGAATGCGTCATCCCAGAAAACGACGACCAGAAATCATCCAACAGGAAACGCAGGGGCTTCTCCAGCGGACGGCCCATAAGCTACGACAAGGACGCGCACAAGCGGCGCAATGTCGTCGAACGCAGTTTCAACACCCTCAAGCAATGGCGCTCCGGGCCACTCGCTACGACGAATTAGCCCTCACCTACGCTCAGGAAACACGCCCTAAGCCGGCAACGGCAAGTCAGGCGAGGGAGCGCAGGACTTTCGCGGCGCCGTCGTCGTACACGGATCCCGTGACCTCCGAGGCCGCCGCCAGCACTTCTTCCGGAGCCTGTCCCATAGCGACTCCGCGAGCCGCCCAGGTAAGCATCTCGATATCATTCCGGCCGTCGCCCACCGCAACCGTGTGCGACGGATCGACGTTGGTTCTGCGGCGGAGAAGTTCGAGCGCGCTCGCCTTGGTGACGCCGGACGCGGCAATGTCCAGCCAAGCGGTCCAGCCTACAGAGTAGGTGACACCGTGGAGTCCGATTGCCTCAACGGCCTCGCCGAACTCCTCGGCCGTGCTGTCAGTGCTGAAGACCACCACGCGCACCGCCGTTGCCTCCAGCATGCGCGCGAAGTCCACGCTCTTCGCCTCAGCTCCAAAACTGGCATCCTGAAACCGCTCAGTGGCGAGGAACTGACCCTGGTCATCCTCAAGCGCGAACTTTGCGGTAGGAAGACTCCTGCGAAGCGCCCTGAGTGCGGGCCCGGGATCGAAGGTGACCCGGTTGATCACTTCATAACCGGTGTCGAGGTTATGGGTATCGATCCGGAGGGTCACGCCACCGTTGGAGCACACCGCGTAACCGCGGGTGAGCCCAATACGTTCGATGATGGGAAGCGTTGCGCCCAGGGACCGGCCCGTTGCCACGATCACCTCGTGGCCGGCGTCCACCACCGCGCGGGCGGCGTCCCGCACTTCATCCGACATGTCGCCGTCATGGTCAACAAGCGTGCCGTCAACGTCGAGTGCGATGAGCTTCCTGTTATGTGTCTGCTGCTGGTCATCGATGCCAGCCGTAATTGCGGTTGTCATTAGTCCAGTGAACCAGATGCCAGCCGCTGGTCGGTAGGGCGGAGGTCACAGCTTGGCAAACGGTTGGTTACTTCTTGGCGTCGCTGATCGTGCGGAACACGGCCGTTGATCGTGGGCTGGGCGCGGCAGGAGTCCGGCCGAGCGACGCTTTCGGTCGCGGGACACGGCAATGAGCGGAGGCGTCAGTCGTTAGGGTTGCGCCAGACCGGTCAGGGAGCTCCTGGGCGGAACTGTGTCCGGGACTTCACCTCCACAGCGGTTCACACACCGCGCTTTATCCACATACGCACCGATTGCGGAGATACGCCGATCCTAACGGTCCATCCTAGACAGCATGGCCCTACCGCACCTTCAGCTCAGTTCCTCCCTCAGCATCATTGGCCAGGACAGCAAAGCGCTCAGACAAAAGCACGGCGCCGGACTACTCGTCCGGGTGCGCCGCGGAGCATACGTCGATGCGAAAGCGTGGAAGAAGCTGGACGAATGGGACCGTCACCGCCTCGCCGCTCAGGCGCTTGAAGCGATTGCGGACTACGCCCCACATTTTTCGCGGCGGAGCGCTGCAGTCATCTGGGGAATTTCGGTTCGAAAGGTTCCGCCGACACTTCAGTGCACACACAACCGTCCGGGTGGTGGGCGGAGCCGCCATGGTGTCGACCGTCAACTCATCCGCCCACATCAGCAGTTTGTGTCCCAAGGCGGACTAACGTTGACGGATATCCCGAGTACGCTCTTGGACCTTGCGGGTACTGACTCGTTCGAGGATGCAGTCATCGCGTGGGACTATTGCCTCAACCCACAGCGCAGCGGCAGCTGCCGGATCACCCGGGCACAGATGCAGCGCCGCCTCGACCAGCTTCAGCCGGCAGCCCTCCGCTCACGGTGCCGGGCCATTCTGGATTTCGCGGTGACCAATTCCGGCTCTGCAGGCGAGTCTCTGAGCAGGGCATCAATGTATCTGATGGGCTTCCCACCCCCGGAGCTCCAACGTGTATTCCTCGACGCTCAGGGAAGACATATTGCTACGACGGATTACTATTGGCCGGAAAACAAGCTTGTGGGTGAGTTTGACGGGCGCGCCAAGTACAAGAGCGAGGAGTTTCTCGGTGGGCGCCGGCCTGAGGACATTGTTGTCGCGGAGAAGATCCGTGAAGACAGGCTTAGGGCACAGGGCAATGGCGTTGCCCGATGGCTTTGGGAGGATGCCACCCACCCTGAACGGTTGCGTACCATCCTTCTCAATGCCGGTTTGGAGCCGACACTCCGAAGATGCCCTCCAGGTCAATGGCGTTCGACATCCTGAAAACCGGCGACGCTTTTGACCGCGGGACACGGTAACGGGCGGAGGTGCCAGTCGTTACGGTGTCCGACGGCCGTTGAGGTCGCGCAGAATCAGAAATGGCGCCTGCGGGAGGTTCCGCAGGCGCCACGTCGCTCGGCTAAATGACCGGAAGGACTTCCAAGCCACCCAGATACGGTCGCAGTGCCACGGGAACCGTCACCGACCCGTCCGGATTCTGGTGGTGCTCCAAGATGGCAACGATCCACCGGGTTGTGGCCAGGGTCCCGTTCAGGGTCGCGACAGCGCGCGTGCCCTTCTGCCCCTCCCCCAACAACCGTTCACGGATGTTCAGGCGCCGGGCCTGGAACGTTGTGCAATTGGACGTAGAGGTCAGCTCGCGGTAGGCGTTCTGGGTGGGAACCCACGCCTCGCAGTCGAACTTGCGCGCGGCGGACATACCCAGGTCGCCGGCAGCCGTGTCTATCACACGGTAGGGAAGCTCAACCTTCGCCAGCATCTCCTCTTCCCACGCAAGCATCCGCTCATGCTCCGCGTAGGATTCCTCAACGGTGGTGTAGGAAAACATTTCCACCTTGTTGAACTGATGGACGCGGATAATGCCGCGGTTATCCTTACCGTGTGCGCCCGCCTCCCGCCGGTAACACGATGACCAGCCGGCGTAGCGCACGGGCCCGTCCGACAGGTCGAGGATCTCGTCGGCGTGATAACCGGCCATCGCCACCTCCGAGGTGCCTACCAGGTACAGGTCGTCTTCAGCGAGGCGGTAGATCTCGGCGTCGTGCGCCACGTCGAAGCCGGTGCCCTGCATGATCTCGGGGCGGACCAGGGTTGGCGTGATCATCGGTGTAAAACCGGCTTGGACGGCCTGGTCCATTGCCATGTTCAGCAGCGCCAGCTCAAGGCGCGCCCCAACGCCTTTGAGGAAGTAGAACCGTGAGCCGGACACTTTGGCTCCCCGTTCCATGTCAATGGCGCCGAGAAGCTCCCCGATTTCAAGATGGTCCCGGGGCGCGAAATCGAACTCCGCGGGCGCTCCAACTGTCTTGAGGACCGTAAAGTCATCTTCGCCGCCCTCGGGAACGCCATCCTGGATGACATTGGGCAACCGGCGCAGCAGCAATTCCTGCTCGGCCTTGGAAGCCTCCGCCTCGGCGGCAGCAGTCTTCACTGCCGCAGCGAGCGCTTTCACTTCGGCGAGCAGCTCCTGCTTTTGGGCACCCTGTGCCTTCGCCACCCGCTTGCCGAAGGCATTCTGGTCCGCACGCAGGGACTCAGCGCTGGTGACCGCCTCGCGCCGCTTGGAGTCTGCGGAAACAACTGAGTCAACCAGGGATTCATCAGCCCGCCGGGCGCGCTGTGACAGGCGGAATTTTTCAGGGTTTTCGCGAAGTTCATTTACGTCGATCACCGTCCAAGACTACCCAATTGCGGGGGGCGCCTTGGCATCCCACCGGGTAGGGATAGTCTGGGTCCATCATGCAGGTCGAGTTGGTTGTCCTTGTAATTGCGGCACTCGCCGCAGCCGTATCGGCTTATAGCTGGTGGGGTGTTCGCCGGGCGCGCGCCGGACGGTCCGACATCGTGTCCTACGCTGCAGCACCGCCGCCCAATTCCGGTACCCAGCGCGTTGCGCTCGTCCTGAACCCGGTCAAGCTGCACGCCGCCCTCACCCGTGAACAGGTTGAGCAGGCCTGCGCCGACTCCGGATGGGAGCCTCCGCTGATCCTCGAAACCACGGTTGAGGACCCGGGTTTCGGTCAGGCGAGCCGCGCACTGGAGGAGGGGTACGACGTCGTACTGGCGGCTGGCGGGGACGGTACGGTCCGCGCTGTGGCCCAGACGCTGGCACACAGTTCCGCGTCGCTGGGCCTTGTTCCCCTGGGGACAGGAAATCTGCTTGCACGCAACCTGGGGATCGCGGTCAATGACATTCCCCGGAGCATCCGGCAGGCGCTTCATGGCAGCGGACGGCGAATAGACATGGGGCGGATCTCGCTGCTGAACGAACGCACCGGCGTCAGCTCTCAGCATGCCTTCCTCGTTGTGGGCGGCATCGGGCTGGACGCAACGGTGGTGGCCGCAACCAGGGACAGCCTGAAGGAGAAGTTCGGCTGGCTGGCATACAGCGAAGCGGGAGTACGGCATCTTCCCGGCCGGCGGCAGCGCGTCTCCATCAGCCTGGACGACCGTCCCGCCCAGAGCCGAAAGGTGCGCAGCGTTCTCTTCGCGAATTGCGCCAAGCTGCCCGGAGGCATTGAGCTTATTCCAGACTCGACCATCGACGACGGCTACCTGGACGTGGTGGTCATGAGCCCCCGCAGCGTTCTTGGCTGGTTGTGGATGGCAGGAAAAATAGTCTTCCGGCAGCGCCGCCCCATTCCCGTCCTCACCTACTACCGCGCCCGAAAGGTAACTGTGACGGTACTCGAACCCACCGAAACACAGATCGACGGCGATCTATCGGGTGCCGTTACCACCGTTTCCGTTGAAGTGGATCCGGGGGCGCTGATGGTCCGGGTGCTGGGGGAAACAACCGGACCATCAGCGGGACTCTTCAGTCATTCGGCAGAAAGCTAACGGGTTCCTTTATCGCGGTCGGGGTCATCGCTGGAGTCAGCGTCGGTGTACTGCCCTTCCCGCTCGGTGACGCCGGTCGCGTCCCCCTCAACATCGGTGTATTCGCCTTCTTCCACCGAATTTTCCGCGCTGGTGTATCCGCCATCCGATGTGGGCGTCTGCGCTCCGGTATACCCGCCGGTCACCGTCTCGTCGACGCTCCCGTCAGGGAACTCGCCATGCGCCTGGCTGTTAATAAGCTGCTGCTCCTCCGCGAATCGGAGGTCATTCGCCTGGTCGCCAGCGTCGCCATGCCAGTTCTCATCCGAGGTGCTTCCACCGCCCTCGTTCGGGTTGACTTCGCGCCCTTCGTCTTTTGACTGTTCACTCATGGTGCCTGCCTTTCATCAAAGGTCCGCGCCACTGGCCGGGCGCTCACCGTAAGCCTACTTACGGGACGGGCGGCGCGGAAGCTTTCCTAGGCATTAAGCAGCCCGCGAACAGCCTTCTCCGACGCCGAGTACCCTGCCACGGGGATCACCTCGCCGCTCATGAAACGGTCAACCAATCGCGGATCAACGTAGGAGCTTCGCGCGACTGCGGGCGTGTTACCCAGGTGATCGGCAACGCTGCGCATAGTTGCTGCCACGGCTTTTTGGCGGGCAGTCCGGCTGGCCGCCTTGAGATCGAGACGTGCAAGCTCCATTGCAGCAACCACAGTGGCCTGCCACGTCCGGAAATCCTTGGCGGTGAAACCGTCACCGCTGACCTGGCGCAGGAAGTCGTTGAGCTGGGCTGCGTCAACCTGTTGCCACCCGCCGTCACCCGCACGGTAGGCAAGGACGGTGTCCGCGCCCTCCCTGCGGAGCATGGGCCGCAGGGCCGCTGCCAGGTCCGCATCTTCCACGGTGCTTTCCCATTGCTGGCCGCTTTTCCCCGGAAAGTTGAACCGGACCACGGGACCGCGGAGCTGCACATGATCAACCCGCAGCGTGGTGACGCCAAAGGACCCATTAGCCTCCACATATTGGGTGGAGCCGATCCGCAGGGCCCCGCATCAACTATCCGTAGCCCGGCGGCCAGTGCCCGCTCCAAACCGCTGCCCTTACTTCGCAGATGCTGCGTGATCACCCGTCGTGCGCCGGGCAAACGCTCTCCGAACTCCAGCGCCCGATCAAATTTTTCCCTGTCCTTCCGTTCCCTCCATGCGGGATGGTAGATGTACTGGCGCCTGCCGGCGTCGTCCGTGCCAACCGCTTGAATGTGTCCGTTTGCGTAGGGCGCAATCCATACGTCCGCCCACGCGGGCGGGATGGCCAAAGCCTTCACGCGCTCAACCTCGGCCTGATCCTTCAGCACAGAACCATCGGCAGAGGCGTAGCTGAACCCTGTCCCGTGACGTCGCCTGGTGATACCGGCCTTGCTGAAATCACTGCGGCGAAGCCGAGTCATAACCACCACCCTTTGGAGTGAACGCTAGAGAGCGTTAGCGGAGATCTTCCCTGTCCGGGGAGGGTTTCAGCAGTGAATCCACCCATATATGTGCTGCGCGGAATGCATCGTCGGTGGTGTGGCGGACGACGTCGTGTTCCCGACGGTCCGCGCGGGCGTACGAGCCCAGAAACCGAAGCTGAGGGCTGATGCGGTGCAGACCCTTCAGCGCGTCGGCCACCCTGGCGTCGGCGATATGTCCGTCCGCGTCAATGCTGAAAAAGTAATCTCCAAGGAACTGGCCCGTTGGCCGCGACTCGATACGGCTCAGGTTGACGCCGCGCGCCGCAAACTGGTCAAGAATTTCCATCAAAGCACCAGGATGATCCTCCGGCAGCGGGATGACGAGGGTGGTCTTGTCCGCCCCAGTGGGCTCGGGCAACACGTTTGGTTTGCTCACCAGGATGAAGCGAGTGACCGCGTCGGAGACATCGCCAATGTGTTCAGCCAGCACGCGCAGGGACAGGCGTGCCGCCACCAGCGGGGAGCAGATCCCGGCGTCATAGGTGCAATCGTCGTTCAGCAGCCCATACGCTGAGGCAGCGGTTGATGATGCGGGAACATATTCTGCTTGAGGGATATGCGCTTCGGTCCACCCACGGCACTGCGCCCAGGCGTGGCCGTGCGTGGCCACCGTCCGGACGTCCGCGAGTTCCAAGCCGGGCTGTGCCACCAGGACAAACGAAATGGGAACCAGCACCTCACGGATGATCCGCAACGGCTCTCCGCCGGCGATGGCATCCAGAGTGGCCGAGACCCCGCCCTCAACCGAATTCTCGATCGGCACCATAGCGGCATCAACCGCACCCTTGCGCACCAGGTCAAGTGCGGCGTTGACTGTTGAGACCGGAATCCGATCGGCGGAGTCCGCCCCGGGCACCTGCAGAAGAGCTGCCTCGGTGAAGGTTCCTTCGGGGCCCAGGTAGGCGTACGAATTCATAAGACCCGTGGCTCTTTCCCGGATTCGGACACTATTGGTTTGGACGCCTCAACCCAGGCATCCATCCCTCCGGCAACATTCACCGCTGAATACCCGTTGGCCACCAGCCACTGGGCCACGCGGAAGGAGCGGCCACCCGTGCGGCAGATAACCTGAACGTCCTCATCCGGATCCAGTTCCTCAAGCCGTGCGGGGATCTGCTCAACGGGGATATGCAGGGCACCGTCAATATGGCCCGCCTGCCATTCGTAGTCCTCGCGCACGTCAAGGACCGTTGTTTCGGTGCTGACGGCGTCAACCAACACATTCTCAAACTCGCTCAAGCTGCTTGCCCTCCACTTGTCCGGCGACCTCTGTCCAAGCCTATAGTGGAGGCGGACCCGACCGATCACAAGCATGCTGAGGTGCCTATGCCCGCGGAGCAACCCACCATCCTTGCAACTTCCGGTGGCTATAGGCGCGGCCACCGGGTGGATGTGGAATTCAACCACCTGGTGCACCACGCGGTGGAGCTGTCCGGTGTCTCCGGACGGGCGCCGCGGATCACCTTTCTGGGTACCGCAGGAGGCGATTCGCGGGAATGGAACCAGCGCTTCACCGAGGCGTCGCGGGTGGCCGGCTTTCAGTCCACCTGCCTGAATCTTTTCACCATGCCGAATGTGCAGAACCCGGAGGAACACCTTCTAAACCAGGATGTGGTCTGGGTCAACGGCGGATCGGTGGCCAATCTGCTCGCCGTGTGGCGGGTTCATGGACTGGACGAGGCCTTCCGCCGCGTCTGGGAGGCCGGCGTGGTGCTGGCAGGGGTCTCCGCCGGATCGCTGTGTTGGTTCCAGGGCGGCACCACCGACTCCTTTGGCCCCGAACTGCAGCCGGTCACCAACGCTCTGGGATTCCTGCCCTTTGGCAATGGCGTGCACTACGATTCCGAGGATCAGCGCAGACCCCTCATTCACCGTCTGGTCGCCGACGGCACGCTGGGTGAGACTCACTGCACCGACGACGGCGTTGGTCTGGTGTACCAAGGCACCCGCCTCATGGAAGCGGTCAGTGAGTCACCCGGCAAGGGTGCCTACATTGTGCGCGCCGGTGCCGGCGAGAGCGTCGATGCAGTGGCAGTCGAAGAGCGGGTTGAGCCGCGGTTCCTCGGCCCGTCACGGTGACTGCTCTCCACGAGCTGACCGCACTGGCCCAACGGGACGCCATTGCCCGCGGCGAACTCAGCTCCCGCGAATTGACCGCGCATTACCTCCGGCGCATTGAGGAACTGAACCCCGGCCTGGGATCTTTTGTCACGGTCACAGCGGATTTGGCTCTTGCCGAAGCTGTCGCCGCCGATCAACGTCAGGCCGAAGGTGGTGATCTGCCCGCCCTTCACGGACTGCCGCTGGCGCATAAGGATCTGGCCGACGTCGCGGGTGTCAAAACCACCCACGGGAGCGCGGCACTGGACCATGGCACTGCCCTCAGCGACTCCCCACTGGTATCCGTGCTGCGGCGCGCTGGAGCCATCAGCCTCGGCAAAACGCAGGTTCCTGAGTTCGGCCTGAGCTGCTACAGCGAGAACCGCGTTGCCCCGTCCGCGCGCAATCCCCTCGATCCCACGCTCAGCCCTGGAGGATCGTCCGGCGGGAGTGCGGCCGCCGTCGCCGCCGCCATGCTTCCGTTTGCGCCGGGCACCGACGGCGGCGGGTCGGTGAGGATCCCCGCCGCCGCCACCGGGCTGGTTGGCTTGAAGCCAAACCGCGGCCGGGTACCTTCCGGCTCGGGGCAAAGCGATCTGGGCCAGTTTGTGGTAGCCGGGCCCTTGGCAAGAACGACGGCGGATGCCGCCGTGCTGCTCGACGCCATGGTCAACGAGCCGAATCACCACGCGACTTCCGCGGTGCGGAGCGGCTCTTTTCTCCAGGCGGCGCAACGTGCGGCAGGGACGTTCCGCATTGGCGTGAGCACGGCATCGCCGTTCGCAAGTGCCTTTCACATCGCGCTCGACCAGCCGGCCCAAGCGGGCCTGGATGCCGGGATTAAGGCACTCACCGCCGTCGGGCATGATCTGCTTGAGACGGACATCCGCTATGACGAGCGGTACCACCGCGCCTTCCAGACGGTATGGACCGCCGCCCTCGCCGTCGCCCGGATTCCGCTGAGCCGCGAACCGCAGCTCATGCCGCTTACCCGCACCCTCCGCCACCGGGCACAGGAGCGCAGCGGCACCGAACTGGCCGGCGCCGTCGACATCCTGAGGCAGTTCGAACAGGACACCATTGCGCAGTACGCGGAGTTCGACATGATTCTGACGCCCGCCCTCGGAATGTCGCCGAGGCCGATCGGCTGGTACACCTCCTCGGAGGCGGACACGGATTACATGCGGCAGTGCCAGTACTCCCCGTTCACGTCGATGGTGAACGTCTGCGGCCTGCCGGCCATCTCGGTACCGGTGCACACCACGGCCGCTGGACTCTCCATGGGAATCCAGCTGATCGGGCGGCCCAGCGCCGAGGCGGACCTGCTGGCTGTGTCGGCGCAACTGGAGGGTCATCTCCGCCCGCACCGGGGTCACCCGGCGCGAGCACTGAAGTGGATATGACAGCCCCAAAGCCCGATGGCATCATGGAATAAATGAGCACAACTCAAAAACCCCCTGCCAATCCGGCAGAAAAGACATTTCTGGGACACCCCCGGATGCTGGCCAACCTCTTCAGCGTTGAACTTTGGGAACGATTCTCCTTCTATGGCATGCAGGGCATCCTGCTGTATTACATGTACTACTCCGTGGCCGACGGTGGTCTCGGAATTGACCAGGGAATAGCCACCGGCCTTGTCGGCGCCTACGGTGGCGGCGTCTATCTTTCCACCATTCTTGGCGCATGGCTCGCGGACCGCATCCTTGGTTCCGAGAAGGTGCTGTTCTATTCAGCCATCATGATCATGCTTGGCCACATCGCCCTGGCTTTGCTGCCCGGCGGCGTGGGCCTGGCCATCGGCTTGATACTGGTTGGCTTCGGTTCCGGCGGATTGAAAGCCAACGCAACTTCACTGGTGGGAACGCTGTATAAGGAGGGTGATGACCGCCGTGACGCAGGGTTCTCCCTCTTCTACATGGGCATCAACCTCGGTGCGCTGATCGGACCGCTCCTGACCGGTCTTGCCTGGACGGAATACGGCTTCCACTACGGGTTTGGGCTAGCAGCGATCGGCATGGCCATCGGCCTGACTCAGTACGCGCTGACACGCAAGAACCTCCCGGAGGAGTCCCACTCGGTGGCAAACCCCCTGCCCGGTGGAAATTCCAGGATGCTGCTTGCTATTGCCGCGGGAGCGATCGTCATCATTGTGGTCGCATTCCTCACCGGTCTGGTGAACCCGGCAAACCTGGCACTGGTCATGGCCTACCTCGCGATCGCCGCCTCCGTTGCGTACTTTGTGGTGATCCTCCGCAATCCGCGGGTCAACGCCATTGAACGCAAACGCGTCTACTCCTTCATTCCCATGTTCCTTGCAAGCGCCGCCTTCTGGGCGTTGTTCCAGCAGCAATTCACTGTTGTGGCTATCTACGCGGACCGAAGCCTTGACCGGAACCTGTTTGGCTGGGTCATGCCACCGAGCTTCGTCCAGTCGATCAACCCGATTTTCATCATCATCTTCGCGGCGATTTTCGCGGCTCTGTGGACGAAACTGGGAAGCCGCCAGCCCTCGTCTCCGCTGAAGTTTGCACTCGGGCTGGTCTTCATGGGCGTAGCCTTCCTGCTGTTTATCCCGTTCTCGGGAGGCGGGCAAAACAGTACTCCGTTGATTGCTCTCGCGATGATCCTCCTGTTTTTCACGTTCGCCGAGCTGTTCCTTTCCCCCATCGGACTATCGGTGGCCACCAAGTTGGCCCCAAGGGTTTTCCGCACACAGATGGTGGCTCTGAACTTCCTGTCCATTTCGCTTGGCACCACCGTGGCCGGCATCCTTGCCGGTTACTACAACCAAGACAACGAAGTTCCGTATTTCTCCTTCAGCGGCATCACCGCAATCATTCTCGGAATTGCCCTGGCCGTTGCAACTCCCGGCATCAAAAAACTGATGAGCGGCGTGCGGTAACGCAACCAGCCACAGCGCCAGCGGCGCCCGCCCGGTGAAGGGCGGGCGCCGCCGTCGTTCGCGGCCCTTGCGGACTGGAACCCGATGAAACAGACTGTTACCCACCGGTAACACCCTGCGATCGAAGGAGATCCTGTGACCAATCTTGCCGAAAACCTCAGCGCTGCAGCTGCTGCGCACCAGGACGCGCTTGCTATCAAACTTGACGATGTTGAGCTCACGTTCGGGGCAATGGAGCTGATGAGTCAGCGGGTTTGCGGGCTACTGTCGCAGAAGGGAGTATCTCCCGGCGACCGGGTTGCGCTGGTCATGCCTAACATCCCCCAGATGGCCTTCATCTACTACGGAGTGTTGCGGTTCGGGGCGATTGTGGTTCCGCTCAACCCTCTCCTGAAGGCACGTGAGGTTGCCTATCACCTCACCGATTCCGGAGCGCGGCTGGTGTTCGCCTGGGACGGGATTGTGAAGGAGGCCGTGGCCGGTGCCGAGACGTCTGCTGCCGACCAGGGTGTGCCCCTCGAAGTCATTACCGTGGATGGCGGAACGTTCATGCAGCAGCTCAGTCAGGTGGAGCCGGCACTCGGCGTGCACTCCGTGGACGGCGGCGAGACGGCCGTGCTGCTGTACACCTCAGGGACAACCGGCCGGCCCAAGGGCGCGGCGCTCACGCATGACAACCTGCGCCGGAACGCAGAAATCTCCCGGGATTTGATGGGCACCACGGCCGGTGACGTGCTGTTCGGCGGGCTTCCGTTCTTCCATATCTTTGGGCAGACCTGCGCACTGAACGCCTCCGTCCTGACCGGCGCCACCGTTACTCTGCTGCCGAAGTTTGAGCCCGCCAAGGCGCTGGAGATCATCCAACGGGACAGGGTAACCATCTTTGAAGGCGTTCCCACCATGTATATCGCGATGCTCCGGCACCCCTCCGTTTCCTCTGCGGACCTGTCCTCCCTCCGGGTTGCGGTGTCGGGGGGATCTGCGTTGCCGGTGGAGGTGCTGCGTGAGTTTGAGCGGGTATTCGGGGCCGAACTGTTGGAAGGGTACGGACTGTCCGAAACGTCGCCGATTGTGAGCTTCAACCGCCGCGGCACCGAGCGTAAGCCCGGATCCATTGGCACACCGGTGGACGGTGTCGAGGTGCGGATGCTGGACGAGGACGGCGCCGAGGTGCCCACCGGCGAGGTAGGAGAACTATCCGTGCGGGGTCACTGCGTGATGAAAGGCTACTGGAACAACGACGACGCCACGGCGGCGGCCATCCCGGACGGCTGGTTCCGCACCGGGGACCTTGCAAAATTCGACGACGACGGCGCCATCTTCATTGTTGACCGGAAGAAGGACGTCATACTCCGTGGCGGCTACAACGTGTATCCACGGGAGGTCGAGGAGGTGCTGTATGAGCACCCTGCCGTTGCGGAGGCCGCCGTCATTGGGGTCGCGGATGACCTGCAGGGCGAGGAGATTGTGGCCGTGGTCGCGCTGAAAGCCGAGGCGGCCGCTCAGGATGAAACCGCTCTGCGTCAAGAGATTCTGGACTTTGTGAAGGAGCGGGTGGCCGCCTACAAGTACCCTCGAACGCTGGAGTTCGTGGACGCTCTGCCGAAGGGACCAACTGGCAAGATCCTCAAGCGGGAGATCAAGGTTTAGCGGCCGTCGTCGGCTTTTTCCGCAGTTTCGTTTTCGGGGCCGGGACCGCCGTATCCACCGGCTTCCGTGCCGCTAGCGGAGTTCTCTCCCGGTTCGTTCGGTTCCCGCTCCAGGGAGCTTTCTTCCGCGGCGTCGTCTTCGTTGCCCTGCTCGCTCATGGTGAAGCCTTTCATTGCCGGTCATGTCGGTGGTTCCAACCTACCGGCGGGCTGTCGGAAACGTAAGACCCCGCGTTGACTCTTAGGACCTCCGCGTAGCCGGATGCGTTGCCTCATTTGCAAACCTCCGCTTGGTCGTGGTTGACGGGTTGGTGGCCGGTGTCGGGGTATGCCCGTATTCACGGAGCTCACGATGGTGCAACGACATGCTGCGACAAAGAAGGAGGCCCTCGCGTACCGCGGCGCAGATCAAGTGCTGGGAAGTCCCGGAGCCTCCCGAGCCGGTCAAGTTGACCGGCTCG
>NZ_KI915037.1:48411-75026 GCF_000520595.1 Arthrobacter sp. H5 | reverse complement strand
CCGGCTCGGCACCGCGACTATGCCCGTGCCGCACCGCGGGAGGCTCTGGTGCGGCGTTCACGGTGATCGAGCTGCGCGCCAAGCATCAGCTTCGGCATCCTGCTGCAGGGGTTCGTGGCCCGCGCGAATCTGAGCGCTAAGCACTGTTTGGCTCCTACGTCAGTTTCCAGTTCATCCTCACTATCTATCTCCAGTCCGTTCTTGGCTGGGAACCACTGAACTTGGCGATGGCATTGCTTCCCGCCGGCCTCGTGGTGGTGTTCAGCGCGCCATTTGCAGACAGGCTCATCGCCAGATTCGGCGCGAACGTGCTGATCACCGCCGCCCTTGCGTCCTTGTCGGTGGGATACCTCCTGTTCCTGCGCGTGGGCACAACACCGAACTATGTGCTGGACATCCTTCCTTCAGTGCTGCTTCTCGGAGCCGGCTTTGGCCTAGGCTTCCATCGATCCAGGTGCAGGCACGGTTGGTGAATCTATTCGACAGTAGGCTCTATGCTCAACAGCGTGACCCACCCTGACACGTATTAGGTACACTGCTGTCATACCCTGAACCGCTCAATGTTAGGAGCCGCATGGCCGCGCGCAAAGCAACCGCACTCGATGTTGCCAAGCTGGCAGGAGTTTCACGCAGCGCCGTATCCATGGTTCTGAACGGCAACGCCAACGGAAATGTGTCCAAGGAGGGGCAGGATCGCATCAGGATTGCTGCGAAAGAGCTGAACTATCTCCCCAACCCCGTGGCTGTCAGCCTCCGCAACCAGCGAACCTCAACGCTTGGCATCATCACCGACGAAATTGTCACCAGCCCCTTCGCAGGACGTCTGGTTAGTGGTGCCTCCAACGCGGCGATCGCCCGTGGCCACATGGTGCTGGTGATTGATACGGAACGCATTCCGGAGCGGGACAAGCTGGCCATCGAGTCTCTCCAGCACCGCCGGGTTGACGGGTTGATCTACGCCACCGGAGGGCTGCGCTCGCTCACCGTGCCCCAACAACTGCTGACGCAGCCCGCTGCTCTGGCCAACTGCTTCGATCCGCTCAACCAGCTTATGAGCGTGGTTCCATCGGAGGTAGAAGGCAGCCGCTCCGCCGCGGAACTTCTTCTGCGGTTGGGTCACCGGCGCATTGCACTGCTGGGCGGGGACGACGACGACGCGGCGCCCCTCCGCGAGCAGGGGTACCGGGAGGCGATGGAAGCGGCCGGTCTCGCACGCGAAAAGCAGCGAGTGGTGGTCACCGGATGGGATATTGCTCAGGGATACCGGGCCGCTGAAGCCGTGCTCACCGCCCCGGACCGCCCCACAGCCATACTCTGCGCAAACGACCGCGTCGCCACCGGAGTGCTGTTGTTTGCCGCAGCGGCCGGGATCAAAGTGCCCGAGGAGCTCTCGGTCATCGGCTATGACGACCAGCAGTATGTGGCCGCCAATCTTGTACCCGCACTCACCACTGTTGCGCTGCCCCACGCCGAAATCGGCGCCCTCGCCGTGAACCATGTGCTGGATGAGCTGGACGGCAGGGCATTCTCCACGCCCGGCCAGGTGCTGGTGCACTGCCCGTTGATCGAGCGGGCATCAACGGGACCGGTGCCCCGGTCCGGGATTGGTTAAGGCCGCCAACCCCACGTGGGGACCCGATGAGCCTCGGTCACTGGATCTCCACGCACTCGCCAGAGCGAGTTTGGTCGATCACCGGTTACAGCCCCAGCTCCCAGGCGTCCACCGATGCGTCGCCGGTCACTTCAAGCACCCATTTCTCATCCGCTTCGGGATACGCCCGCAGGGTCACCGCCGTCGTTCCTTCGCGGTACACCTCCACGATCGATGCGTCGACGAACACCTGGACGCCCGCCGAACCTGTGGAGGAGTACACAACGCGGGACGACGACGGCGACACCAGCTTGAGTGCCACGGTCACTTGATCTCCGCGCGCTCCTTCGTCGCTTGGTCGATCACCGCGGGACGGTCGATCACCGAGAGGAGACACCACGGCCTCCGCAGGGGACGGCAGGTTGATCACTTGATCTCCGCGCGCTCCTTCGTCGCTTGGTCGATCACCGGGGAACGCTCCTTCGTCGCTTGGTCTAGCTTCGAGCGGACGACGGCGGTAACCCACCAGCTCGCGGGCGGGAGCCACCACGAGACAATCATTGGAAATGCTGAGCTCCCGCGGAAATGTCAGCAGGCCTGCCCACCCCGCCGCGTCCGCTGCCTCCTCGGAGCGGCTTTCCCAGGACCACCCCCACAGCACCGCCCGGTCCTCCAGCGCCACCAGCTGAGGTGCGTAGAAATCGGGGCCCTCGTCAGTGCGGCCACCGGCCTCGGGGACGAAGACAGGGAGGCCACCGTCGTCGTGCATTGAGCCAATCAGATGACCCACGCCGGACAGGTGATGGTGCTGATCGCGAAGCTGCCACAGCGAAACGATGACCAGCCACCGGCCGTCCACTTCAACGATCTGTGGGCACTCCCAGATGTTTGACGAAGCAAATTCGGCAGCAACAGGATCTGCGGTGGTGAGCCAGATCCCCAGGTACTCCCAGTGCGCCAGATCCGCCGCGTTGTAGAGGAGAAGTGCACCGCGACCGTCAGCCAGGCCCGCACCCTGGATGGCGAAACGGCGACCCTTATAGGTGAACAGGAAGGGATCCCGGACGGCGGTAACCAGCGGATCGTCCGGCATGCCGGCCGCGGTTTCACCGTCCTGCCGCCACTTTGAGAGATCCGAGGAGCCCCGGGCGAGCGTCACCCGGGATGACCCGCTGCTGTCCTTGACGCCGCTGTATACGGCGGTGGGGACGCCGTCGTCGTCGGCCATTACACCGGTCCAGCAGCCAAACGCATCCGGTCCACCCGGCTGGGGGCGCAGCGCAACGGGTTCCTCGTTCCAGTGGAGGAGGTCCCCGGAGCTGATGTGTCCCCACGCAATCGATGAATGCCGGGCGGACTCCGGGTTGTGCTGGAAGAAAACGTGCCAGCGGCCGTCGCGGAAGCAGATGCCGTTGGGGTCGTTGAGCCAGCCCTGCGCGGGGCGCGGGTGGAGCAGCGGGAAGGCCGTATCAACAACTGTGGAGATGGTATTCAAGGGGTTCCTTTCTCGGAAATCACTTACTGGCGCCGGCGGTCAGACCTTCGCGGAGTGCCCGCTGACCGAAGATGAAGACCACCAGGGCCGGAAGCATGGACAGGATGACGCCGGCCAGGACTACGGAAATGCTGCCTGTACCGAGGTTGCCCTGCAGCGTGACCAGACCCAGTGGAAGGGTGTAGTTCTGTTCCGAAATGGTGAGAATGAGCGGCCGGAAGAACTCGTTCCAATGGAAGTTGAAGGCCAGGATTCCCACGATCGCCATACCCGGAACCGCCAGCGGCGCGTAGATGGACACAAACGTACGCCACGGCGAGGCACCATCAATCGATGCGGCCTCGGCAAAGTCGTTGGGCAGGCCCAGGAAATACTGCCGCATGAGGAAGGTCCCAAACGCCGTGGGGATCGCTGGCAGGATCAGCGCGAGCAACGTATCGGACAGGCCCATGCCACGGATCAGCATGAAGACGGGAACAATGGTCACCTGGACCGGCACCATCATGGTGGCCAGCACAATCGAGAACATCATGTTTTTGCCCGTGAACTTCAACCGGGCAAAGGCGTAGCCGGCAAGTGCCGCAGTACCCATCTGGCCCACTGCGATCATCAGGGTCACCAGGGCACTGTTGACCACCAGCGCCACCATGTTGATCTGCTCGAACACCTGGAAGTAGGACGTGAGATCCGGGTTCAGAGGCAGGAACTGAGGTGGCAGATTGAACGACTCCGACGGCGTCCGCAGCGAGGTGGACAAGGTCCACATCACCGGGCCGAGGGTCAGCGCCGCGGCGACCAGAAGAATGACAATCCGGCCGATGGTGCCGGGTCTGCCGATACGGAAAGGCCTGCGCGGGGTCCGACGTTGGTCCTGGCGTGGAACGGTAAGTGTGCTCATTGCTTTCTCACTCACTGGTAGAAGACGAATTTGCGGCTGAGCCGGAACTGGAGGGCGGTGATGGCCATGATCAGCGCCATGAGCACCAGGCCAATGGCTGATGCACGGCCAAATTCAAGCTGCTGGAAGGCAGATTCGAAGATGACCATGACTGCGGTGCGGGTGCTGTCCCCGGGTCCGCCGCGGGTGAGAACGTAAGGCTGGTCGAAAACCTGCAGCGCGTTGATCATCGCCATCACTGACGCCACCAGCACGGTGGGACTGAGCAGCGGCAGCGTCACATTGATGAACTGCTTCCAGCCGGTTGCGCCATCCAGCGACGAAGCCTCGTGGACTTCCTTGGGAATGGAGGCCAGCCCGCCGATAAAGAGCAGGAAGGAGAAGCCGAAGTTCTGCCACACATACACCAGTACGACGACGGCGGCAGCACCACCGGGGGTGGTCAGCCACGGCACTGCAGGGATCCCGATCAGTGAGAGCATCCAATTGACCACACCGAACTGCTCGTTGAAGAGGTAACCCATGAAGATGGATACCGACGCTGCGGAGAGGATCAGCGGAAAGAAGAAGGCGGACCGGAAGAACACCCTCAACCAGCCGGGCATGCGGCCCTGGATCATGACCGCGAGCGCCAGCGCAATGCCGAGTTGCAGCGTCACCGCAACAACCACAAAGAGGATGGTGTTGAGGAAGGACACGCTGATCGTTGGATCATTGACGATGCTGGTGAAGTTGTCGAAGCCAACAAACTCCGGAGCCGAGATGATGTCCCAGCGGAAGAACGCCAGCAGGATGGAGCCGAGGATGGGAATGATCGTGAAGATCGCCATGCCAATGACTGTGGGCGCCAGGAAGAGCGGCACTATCAGGCGCTCGGCCAGTGACTGCTGTCGCTTGGGCTTGTCCCGCTCGGGGCGGGCTGACTGTGTGCGCCGGGACGCCGTCGTCGTACTTGATTTCAGTGTTGGGGTGCTCATGCGTTGCTCCTGAGTGCCAGTTCCAAATCGCGTTGGAGGGTGCCCATGGCAGACCTGACCTGCGCGGATGATCCGCTGACTGCTGTCGACACGTTTTTCATGAGTGCGGTTTCCACAGCGGCCTGCTGCGGCGGCGCCGGGATAGGGCCCGAGGTGGGGAACTTGTCCAACGTGTCGTAGAAGGTCTTCCAGTGCTCCGGTCCGGTGGTGGAGTAGAGCTGCTGGTTAACCATGGAGCGGCGGGTGGGGGTGGTGTTTGGTGTGGGGAAGGCGAGTTCCATGGCCGGTTTGGAGGCGCAGAACTTGACCCATTCCCAGGCGGCGTCCTTGTCCTTCGCCGTTCGCATGATCGCGTAGCCGGCCGCGCCGAACTGGTGGCGCTGGGTACGCCAGCTGGGGAAGAACTGGACATCGAACTCGTCTGCACCCATGCCTGCTTCGTGGAGGCCCTGAACCCAGTAGCCGCCGGCAGGAGTGGCGCCGATGCGGCTGCTGGCGAAGAGGCCTACGAGGGCGTTGCCGCCTCCTCCTTCGGGCCTGACTCCGAGCCCCTCTGCGACGAGTTCGCGGAGGTAGTCGAAGGTTTCGATGACGCGGGGATCTTCGGCGTTCGGCTCAAGCCACTGGTAGCCGCCGCTGCGCTGGTTCTTCGTGGGATCATCCGCGTAGAACCGGTCCCAGAACCAGTTGCCGCCGGTTGCCTTGGTTTCGGTAAGGAAACTGGTGTCATTGGCGTAGAGCCACGGCACCACTCCACCGAAGAGACGGTTGGTCCAGTAGTACGGCGTGAAGCTGCCCTCGGTCGACTGCTTCATGGCGCGCATCATGGAAGTGAAGTCCTGGTTGGTCCAGTTGTCCGCCGGCCGTTCCAGTCCAGCCCTTTCAAGAGCGCTTGTGTTCAGGTACATGTTGGCGGCGTTCCAGTCGAGTGGAAGCTGATAGAGGCTGCCCTGGTACATGAACGCTTCGATGAGGCTGGGGTGTACATCGTCGAAGTAGTCCTGGACGTCAGCCGCGTCCTGGGTGAGGTAGGCGTCGAGCGGTTCGGCCAGCTTCTCGGCGAACAGCTGCGCGCCCTCGGTAGCGACGTAGACCACGTCGGGTGGGTCGCCGGCCGCAACCATGGTGAGGATTTTGGAGAAGAAGTCCCGCCAGTCAGCGCCTTGGATTGCCTGAATGCGGACGGGAATGTCGGGGTGGAGGCTGGTGAACTCGTCGACAAGGGCCTGCCGGGCCGCCGCGTCGGCTGAGGTCCCAAGAATGGCCACGTTCAGCGCGGAGCTGTTGCGTCCAGGGATGTCGGCACCGGTGAGGCGGGGCCACGCGCCGAGGGTGGCACCCACCGCGCCGACACCCAGTGCGCCCAGAAGAGTGCGGCGGGAGAGATCCCCGGCTTTCGCGAGGGACTTGTTCTTAAGGCTGAAAGTCTGGGCGACGCTGTGCTGGTCGCTTCCGGGTGGCTGTTCTGACGCCATTGTCAATCCTTTCTAACACGTGTTAGGTAGCGTACTGCCGTTTCCTAACACGTGTCAAGAGTCACTTTCCAGGGCTCGTTGATAGCGCCGGGCACGCACGGGGTATGGTACCCACGGCCGGATACGCTGGGCCTATGACTACACCTAATCCGGCCAAGGCCACGCAATTGCTCCAACTCCACCAAGCACCAGAAGTCCTCCAGATGATCAACGTGTGGGATGCGATTACCGCCAGGGTCATCGCTGATCTACCCGGCACCACTGCGCTGGCAACGGCCAGTCACTCCATTGCGGCATCCCTCGGCTACGAGGACGGCGAGAACATTCCGGTAGACCTCATGATCGAAGCCGTAGGGCGGATTGCCTCGGCAACAGAGCTGCCGGTCAGCGCCGACCTGGAAGCTGGCTACGGCAATCCCGGCGAGACTGTGCGCAGGGCAATCGGCGTGGGGATTGTTGGTGCAAACATTGAGGACCAGATGCGGCCACTGGCTGACGCCGTCGAGCAAATGCGCTCAGTGGTCCAGGCGGGGCAGGCCGAAGGCGTGGACTTTGTACTCAATGCCCGCACTGACGCCTTCCTCAAGGGGCAGGACCGCGACCCGTCGGATGTCCTGGCCGACGCCGTCGAACGGGGCCGTGCTTTCATCGACGTCGGAGCGGCGTGCGCATTTGTTCCGGGCAGGCTGGATGAGCCAACGGTGCGTGCACTGGTGGAGGGTATTGGCCGCAACCGGGTCAGTGTGATCAATGTGCCTGGCTCACTTGCGCCCTCAAAGCTTCAGGAACTCGGCGTCGCGCGCATCTCCTACGGCCCGTGGACGCAGCGTGTTGCACTGACCGCCCTTGCAGATGCTGCTGAACAGATCATGAACGACGGCGCCCTACCGGAGGGCACGCGGCCGCTGAACTGAGATCGTGGACCTGACCGTGGCCCCCGGAGCCGAACCTACTCACCGACTGCGTTGGCTAGATCCTCCGCCTCCTGGAGACCCTCCCCTACCGGGGTGCGGCCGAGGAAGATTTCGTTGAAGATTGGGGTCCAGGCGGTGGCCGCTTCATTGAAGTTGGCGCCGACCGGCGCCCCGATGGTCTCCCCTTCGGCGGCGAGCGCAAACTGGCTTGGGTCCGCTCCCTGCGCCTCCCAGTACTCGCTGTAAGCGTCTTGAGCCCCAACGACGGCGGGAAGGGCCGCTCCTTCGGCACCGATGAAGCTGGCACCCTCGGCCGAGCCCATCCACTGCAGCACACGTGTGGTCGCTTCGAGGTTTTCTGAGTCCGGGTTGCCTGCGGCGATGATGTTGTTCACCACGCTGACGCGTCCTTCAGGCCCGGCTGGGATGGGAGCAATTCCCCACTCAAAGTCCGCGCCGTCGCTCACGTTCTTGAGGTTATAGGTTCCGGACTGGAAGACGGCCATATTGCCTTGAAGGAACTGATCGCGGGAGAAGCTTCCGTTGTCATTGGTGTTGGCTGCCGAGGGCGACACCTGGTGCTCATTGATGAGGTCGACAACGTATTGGAATGCCTCGACGCTCTTGTCCCCTGCGAAGGTGAATGTCTCATCTTCCTGGAAAGTGCCGCCGTTGGACCCGATGTAGTTGAAGTAGATGGCCTGAAGGTCCAGCGCCGCGTTGTAACCGTATTGCTCGATCTGACTGGCGTCGAACTCCGGGTCTTCCGCCGTCCGCCCTTCCGCGTCGACAGTCAGCTTCTGCATTGCCGGGAGGAACGTATCCTGGGCGGGGTCGGTGGGGTGCCAAGAAAGGTCGGTGAGGTCCACGCCCGCTTCCTCGATCATTGTTTTGTTGTAGTACATGGCGATCCCGCCATCGGTCAGCTGCGGAACGCCCCAGAGGACATCATCGCGGGTGTACTGTTCGATCGCTGCGGGCACCCAGTCGCCCTTGAGCGAGTCAAACTCGGAGCCGATCTCCAGCAGGTTCCCGCTGTCAGCGTAGGCGCCGAAGGTGGAGGAGTTGACCCAGAAGATGTCATCCACGTTGCCGGCGGAGACGTCCGTGCGCAGCTTCTCGGTGTAGTTGGCAAAGGGGACAATCACCGTCTCCACATTGATGTCCTCATTCGCGGACTCAAACTGCTCGAAGGATTTCTCGTAGGCGGCCTGCACCTGCTCGTCCCAGAGGCGGACAGTAACTGTCACCTGATCGCCGTCGGCTGTGCCGCCCTGGTCCGCGGCGGGCGAGCAGCTCGTGGCGCTGAGCGCCACCACCGCTGCAGAAGCGAGAATCAGTGAAGCGGAACGTGCGTTTCTTTTCATTTCGTTATCCTTGGCTTTCGGCTGACTTATCTGAATCCGGTGATGGCTATCGAAGAGATAATGTTTTTCTGGAAGATCGCAAACAGCACCAGGAGCGGCGCCGTCGCAATGGTGGTCGCGGCCATCACCAGCGTCCAGTTTCCGTTGTACTGGGTCTGAAGCGCCGCGGTCGCCACCGTGATGGTCTCCCACTCATTCCCACTGGTGATAATCAACGGCCAGAGAAAGTTATTCCAGTGGCTCACAACCGTGATGATCGTCAGCGTTGCGAGGATGGGACGGCTCAGCGGCACGACGACGGACCACAGGATTCGGATTGTGCCAGCACCATCCAAGCGGGCGGCACTGATGAGGTCCTCCGGGATCCCCCGGAAGAACTCCCGCAGCAGGAATATTGCGTAGGGCGAGCCGAAAATGAATGGCAGTACCAGCCCCCAGAAGGTGTTCCGAAGGTCCAGTTCCGAAAAGATGGTGTACAGGGGGATCAACGTAACAATCTGCGGAATCATCAGCGTTGCCAGGTACAACCAGAATATGGTGTCCCGACCAACGAACTTGATGCGCGCAAACGCATATGCTGCCAACACCGAGAAGAGAATCTGCCCCACGGTGATCACCACCACCGCCTGGGCGGTAACCACTATCGGCGGAATGAAACTGTTGGCACCGCCGAAAAGTTCGGCGAAATTCTCCGACGTAAATGGTGACGGCAGCGACAGCGCGGGTTCTCGGGCAAACTGCCCAGGTGTCTTGAACGCCGTCATCATGCTCAGCACATACGGCGCAACGGTGATGGCCAGGCCAGCAATCAGCACCAGGTAGATGACGGCATTGCGGCCCGGAGCAATGCGGTCCGCTGCCCGGCGCTTCCGCCTGGGATCGGCCGTCCTGCCCGGCACATCCAGCTCGCCACCACCCTTGGGGGTAAGGGTGGCTCCAGGCTCACGCGGAGAGGTCATAGGTAATCCTTTTCCTGAAGTACAACTGCTGGAGCAGCGTAATGGCTACCAAGACCACGAAGAGAACCAGCGCCATCACGGACGCTCTGCCCAGGTTGAACGCTTCAAATGCCTCGCTGTAGATTTTGGTGGCGATGACCTCGGTGGTTCCCTGTGGTCCGCCGCCGGGAGTCAGCGCATAAATCGTGTCGAAAGCCTGGAAGCTCGCGATCACGCCGGTCACCAAGACAAAAAACATTGTAGGACGCAGCAGCGGCAGCTTGATCCGCCAGAAAATCTGCCAGCTGTTTGCCCCGTCGATCCGGGCAGCGTCAACAGTCTGCTCCGGTATGGCAACCAGGCCCGCCATAAAGAAAAGCGTCACGTAGCCCACCTGGGACCAGATGCTCACAACGGCGACGGCGGGGAGCGCAAGTGCGGGGCTGCTCAACCACTCAATATTGACGCCCAATATTTCATTCAGGGCTCCGTCTGTGGGCGCAAAGATCCATCGCCACACGATGCCGAGGGCCAGTGGAGCCGAGATCCAGGGGATGACGTAGATGACCCGGAAGAATCCGGACCCCGGAAGCCCCCGGGTGAGGAGGGTCGCTGCGAGAAGTCCCAGCCCGGTCTGCAACGGAATCACCAGAGCAACAAACAAAAGGGTAACAATCATCGAACGCGCAAAGGATGCGTCACTGAACACCGAGGAGAAATTTTCGAATCCCACAAACCGCGCCGGTGACAACAGATCCCAGCGCTGGAGGCTGAGCCAGATCACCACGAGGATCGGAAAGATCAGGAAAGCCACGATGCCAAACAGGCTGGGTGCGAGGAGCGCGTAGCCAATGCCCGCCTCGCGGCGAGAGAGCCTGGTGCTGTTCACAATGCTCCTGTCCTCAGAGTGTCGGCTGAGCCTGCCTGCCGCACGCTGCAATATCCCGTCATTCTAGCGACATATCCGCCGAGGATCCGCCGCCGGGCACAGACACCGCAGGGGTCCTGCACCATCCGGTGCGGACCCCTGCGGACCGATTGAGGCGATTAGCCTAGCCGCCCACGTTACCCCGTGGCTTAAGCAGGAACAGCCCGCGTTCGATGCTGGCCACCGCTACCACATTCTGGGTGTAGTAGGGGTAGTTGCTCCACGTGCCGCCTTCGAAAGTGGCGTTGTCATTCTCCGGGTACACATCGAAGAAACCGACCTCGCTCAGCGTGCCGTCCGCTACGTTGGCAGTGTCGAAAATGCGCAGACCCGAGGTGTAGTTGGAGGCAAACGCGCGGTCACCCTTCGTGTAAATGTTGTGGTCGATTGAGGTGGTTCCGTTGTCGTGGTTACCAATCACCGCAGGATTTTCCAGGTCCTGGACATCCCACACGCGCGTGGTGGTGTTGATTCCTCTGCGCTGTTCGTCAAGCTCGTCGCCGTGCAGGAAGTAACCCTGATCGGGAGTGAGCCAGCCCTGGTGGCTGTAACCGTCGTTGTCATAGAACACTCTTGAGAGAGTCACTGGGTTGGCCTTATCGGTGACGTCACTGATGGTCAACGTGTTCTCAAGACCGGCTGGGGTGTTCTCGGCGTTGGAGTTGAAGCAGATCTCCCTGCCCTGGTAGGTCGCGTCAGGGCCCTGGTAGGTGACGCACTGCGTGTCATGAATGTACCCGGACTCCGAGTAGCAGCCGGCTGCAGCGGGACTGGCTGGGTCAGTGATGTCGATCATATGCAACCCGCCGTCGCATGTTCCGGAGCCCACAACATATGCGAATCCTGAATCTTCGTTGATGTTTAGGTTATGCGCGCTTCCGAACTCACCGTAATGAGCGGTCTCCTCGAAGACCCGATCGCCAGCGTCCTGGCCGCGAAGTTGGGTAAGGTCAAAAACCTGCATGCCATGATCAGTGTGCTCAGATACGACGTACGCGTGGTTGGCGTGTACCTTGATGTCACGCCAGACGTCACCGCCCTCAGTCGAATGAGTTGGCAGAATTCCGAGAACCTGCGGACGCTTAGCATCGGTGATGTTGACGAAAACAGTTCCTTCGATGCCGCCGACCATCGCGTACTCATCGCCGGTCTGGGTGTCGGTCCAGCCCCAGATGTCGTTGACGAAGCTCAGACCGAGGTCTGCACGTGTGAGGTGACTCATCATGTCGACGCCATCGCAGGGGAAGGTCTTTGCGGCCATGCCATTGATGCACGGGGCATGCCCGCGCGGCGCATTGCCCTTCTCATTGGCTCTTCCCCCTGCCACATTCTCAAACTCCCATTCCTGCGCTTCCATTGACGGAGAGTGGACAGCACCTTTGCCGTCGTCGTGGGCTGATGCCACTGCCCCCAAACTCACTGCCAAGACCACGCTCATCATGAGCGCACCAAAAAATCGAGCGAACATAGACATACCTTCCTAAAGGAGAACGCCCACTGAGTTTGTGCTGCGGATTGCGCAGTCAGGGTGGACGTCCAATGGAGACCGGATATTTCGAGCCTATGCGGGACGATAATGATTGTGAACCCCATCACACACTATTGACGCCGACAGTCGGCAAGGCTAACGTACAACCATATGGTTGTAGATCAGTTGAGTGACGCCGATGTGGACCGCCTCTTTCAGGCGTTGGCGGATGCTACCCGGCGCGACATCATCGCCCGGGTCATCACCGGCGAATATTCCGTATCCGCCCTCGCGACGCACTACACCATGAGCTTCGCTGCGGTACAGAAGCATGTGGCGGTGCTGGAACGCGCTTCCCTGGTGACAAAGGAAAAGCGCGGAAGGGAGCAGATTGTTCGTGGCAATCGCGAAGCGGTGCAAAGAGCACGCCAGCTGCTCGACGAGTACGAGATGATCTGGCGCCAGCGGGTTGACCGCATCGCCGACATCCTCACTGAAGAACCTGAAGAATAGGAAGGAACCACTATGAGTGTCATCAGTTCCCATAAGGATGCCGAGGCCCTCAGCCTCACCATCGTGGCCGAATTCAACGCAGGCGTTGAACGGGTGTGGCGCATCTGGGAGGATCCCCGCCAGCTTGAGCGCTGGTGGGGTCCGCCCACCTGGCCGGCAACATTCGAGAAGCACGAATTCACGCCCGGCGGTGGTGCCACCTATTTCATGACTGGCCCCGACGGCGAAAAAGCCCGCGGCTGGTGGAAGTTCACCGCCATTGATGCTCCGAACAAGCTCGAGTTCGACGACGGCTTCGCCGACGAGCACTGGGAACCGGTTGCAGAAATGGGCGAGACCCACGCCGCCGTCACCCTCGCTGCGACAGGCGGCCGCACCCGGATGACGATCCTGTCGACGTTCGAAAGCGCTGAGCAGCTGGAGAAGATGGTGACCATGGGCATGGAGGAGGGCATGAAGGAGGCAATGGGACAGATCGATGCCATCCTCGCCGAGCAGGCCTTGGTTTGATGCCCCAACTGTTCTCTACGCAACCCGTAACATCCGCCACCGTTGACCCGGACTGCTGTAAACGTCGTCGTTCTTTGACATGCTGTTGCCATGGCTACCCGAGCAGGCACTGTTGCCCAACCCAGCGACCTCATTGATGTCACCGCACTCCTGGACGCGTACTTCGACGTCGTACCCGACCTTGCCGACCCGGCGCAGAGGGTTGCCTTTGGCACTTCCGGGCACCGCGGCTCCTCGCTGAAGTCCTCCTTCAACGAGGGACACATCGCCGCGATCACCCAGGCAATCGTCGAATACAGAAAGGGTCAGGGCATCACCGGCCCCCTGTTCATGGGCAAGGACACCCACGCCCTCTCCGAGCCGGCGCAGAACACGGCGCTGGAGGTGCTCGCGGCCAACAACGTCGCGGTGAAGATCGACGCGCGGGGCGCCTTCACGCCCACGCCAGCGCTTTCGCACGCCATCCTCGCCTATAACGCTGCGCACACCGATACCTCCGACGGCATCGTCGTCACTCCGTCGCACAACCCACCCGGCGACGGCGGCTTCAAGTACAACCCGCCCCACGGCGGACCCGCCGATTCCGACGCGACCAACTGGATTGCAGCCCGCGCCAACGAACTGCTGGAGGACGGCCTGCGCGGCGTCAATCGGATGTCCACCAGCCAGGCACTGCAGGCGGATGGCATCGGCACCTATGACTTCCTGCAGCACTACGTCGAGGACCTCCCGAACGTGCTCAACCTGGAGGCTATCCGCAGCTCCGGCTTGCACATCGGGGCGGACCCCATGGGCGGGGCATCGGTGGATTACTGGGGTGCCATCGCCGAGCGCCACAACCTCAACCTCACCGTGGTCAACCCCCGAGTGGATCCGCAATGGGCATTCATGACGCTGGACTGGGACGAGAAGATCCGGATGGACTGCTCATCGCCGTCCGCCATGGCGTCGCTGATTTCGCGTGCCTCGGACTACGACATCGCAACCGGGAACGACGCCGACGCGGACCGGCATGGGATTGTCACCCCGGACGCGGGTCTGATGAACCCCAACCACTACCTCGCAGTCGCCATCGACTATCTCTACCGGAACCGGCCACAGTGGCGCGCTGACGCGGTGGTGGGAAAGACGCTGGTGTCGTCGTCGATCATTGACCGGGTAGCAGCGGACCTGGGGCGTGTACTGGAAGAAGTACCGGTGGGCTTCAAATGGTTTGTGCCCGGCCTGCTGTCCGGCGGACTGGCGTTCGGCGGCGAGGAGTCGGCCGGCGCCTCCTTCCTACGCCACGACGGGTCGCCCTGGAGCACCGACAAGGACGGCATCCTGCTTGCCCTGCTGGCATCCGAGATCACCGCCGTCAGCGGGCGGACGCCCTCGCAGCACTATGAGGGACTGACCCAGCGGTTCGGCGCCCCCGTCTACGCGCGCATTGACGCGGCAGCCACGCGGGACCAGAAAGCAGCGCTGGGCAAGCTGGCGCCGTCGGACGTGTTGGCCACCACCCTCGCCGGAGAGGACATCACCGCCCGCCTCACCGAGGCGCCCGGCAACGGTGCACCCATCGGTGGGCTCAAGGTGACCACGGAGAACGCCTGGTTTGCCGCACGGCCCTCCGGCACGGAGGATGTCTACAAGATCTACGCGGAGTCCTTCCTCGGAGCTGACCACCTGAAGCAGGTTCAGACTGAAGCGAGGGCCTTGGTCGACGGCGTTATCGGTGGTTGACACAGCCAACGGTAGGATCCTCTGAGACTAATTCGCCACGGAAGGCACAGCCATGAGCAGACTCGGAACCAACTGGACAGTTCACGGCGACGGAAAGAATGTGATGCCCGGGCAGTTTGTCGCCCCGGATGAACGTCTGAGCTGGCCGCGCACCATCGGCATCGGGGCGCAGCACGTGGTGGCAATGTTCGGGGCTACGTTCCTGGTTCCGCTGATCACGGGCTTTCCACCATCCACCACCCTGTTTTTCTCGGGAATCGGAACCATCCTGTTCCTCATCATCACGGCCGGGCGGGTGCCGAGCTACCTGGGATCCAGCTTTGCGTTCATTGCGCCGATCGCTGCGGCGCAGGGGCAGCACGGGCCGGCCGGGGCGCTGGGCGGAATCATCATGGCGGGCGCAGTACTTGCGGTCATCGGAGCGGTGGTGCATAAGGCGGGTTCACGCTGGATCCAGCTGGTCATGCCGCCGATCGTCACGGGTGCCATTGTGGCGTTGATTGGCCTGAACCTGGCACCAACAGCCAAAGCCAGCTTCGAACAGGCACCCGTTACCGCGCTCGTCACCGTTGTATCGATCCTCCTGGTTACGGTGCTGTTCAAAGGCATTCTGGGCCGCCTTTCCATCCTGATCGGTGTTCTGGTGGGCTATCTGGTTGCCATGCTCCGCGGCGAGGTGGACTTCGCCGCCATCAATGACGCGGCGTGGGTGGGCCTCCCCGAATTCATGGCGCCGTCCTTCCACCCCTCGGTCATTGGACTTTTTGTCCCGGTGGTACTGGTGCTGGTGGCGGAAAACATCGGCCATGTGAAGTCTGTGGCAGCGATGACCGGCCGCAACCTCGATCCGGTAACCGGCCGGGCACTCATGGCGGATGGGCTGGCCACCATGCTGGCCGGTTCCGGCGGCGGGTCGGGCACCACAACCTATGCCGAGAACATCGGGGTCATGGCGGCATCGCGGGTGTATTCAACGGCGGCGTACTGGGTGGCGGGAGTCATCGCCGTCCTCCTGAGCCTGTTTCCCAAATTCGGCGCGCTGATCGCTACCGTACCTGCCGGCGTCATTGGCGGCGCGGGGGTGGTGCTCTACGGGATGATCGGCATTCTGGGAGTGCGGATCTGGGTGCAGAACCAGGTCAACTTCTCCAACCCCATCAATCTGTCCACCGCCGGAATTGCCCTTGTGATCGGTATCGCAAACTTCACCTGGACGGTGGGCGACCTGACCTTCGAAGGGATCGCCCTTGGAACCGCGGCAGCACTGGTGATCTTCCACGGCATGACGGCGATTGCCCGCTGGCGCGGCAGTGAACACGTTGCCGGACCGGAAGAGCTTGAAGCGTCAGATCACGGCTCGCGGCCCTCGAAGCTGGGCTGAACACACCCGCAGGAACGCCGAATGACCAGCTCGGTCGCGTAAACGTGGTGATCGCCGGCCGGGGGGCCTGTGCGTGAGGTAAGCATCTTGACGGCGTCTTCCGCCATCTCGCGGACAGGCTGCTTGAGCGTGGTGAGCGGAGGCCAGCTGTACTCGGCCTCCGGCGAGCCATCAAAGGAAACGATCGCCACATCCTCGGGCACGGACAGTCCCAGTTCGTGGATGGCTCTCATCACGCCCACTGCCTGCATGTCGGAGCTGACAAACACTGCAGACGGTCGACGCGGGCCCGAAAACATCCGCCGACCGGCACTGTATCCGCCCTCGCGGTCAAAAGATGTCCGGACAATAGGACCCTCCGGCAGGCCAGCCTCCTGAAGCGCGTCGAGCCACCCCAGCTCGCGGTGGTCGTCCGAGAGTGACGAAGCGTCACGCCCCATCACGAGCCCAATATCCTTGTGTCCGTGCTCCACCAAATGCCGCACGCCAGTGGCTGCTCCGGTGCGGAAGTCCACTCCGATTGTTGGAATCCCCTCGCGCGGACCGGAGCGGTTCAACAGCACCACGGGCATGTCACTACCCACCAGCTGGGATAGATCCGGATCCGACAGCCCACTCGCCAGCAACACGCCATCGACCTGCCTCGATCTGAAGTTTCGCAGATGATTGTTTTCCTTGGTGAGGCTTGCTGCCGAATTTGCGGTAAGCAGCGCGTAGCCGCGTTCAGATGCGGCCTGCTCCACAGCATGCGCCATCTCGGCGAAGAAAAGGTTGGTGCTGTCCGGAACAATCAGTCCCAACATCTCCGGGGATCCCAGCTTCAAAGCCCTCGCCGCGGCGTTTGGACGGTAACCGAGCACCTCAATGGCATCGACCACGCGGGCAGCAGTGGCCGGCGCAACCTTTTTGGGTCCGTCATTGACCACATAACTGACGACGGCGGAGCTGACGCCGGCATAACGGGCAACGTCCTGCCTTGTCACCCTGGGCCTTTGAGTGCTTTCCGGCGCCAGCTCCACCATAGGCCTTCCTGTCAGCCGTCTACGCTTACGGGCTCGGACGTGTTCCCCGAGCCATTTGGTTCCACTGTAGAGGGGGCATCGCCAAAGTCGGGCACCGCCAGCCGGGCGCCGTCCTGAAGCGCTGACTGGTGCGCGATGATTCCGGGAAGGGTGAACCGTGCAGCTACCCAGGCGTTGACCGTTGGCACTGCTCCGTTTGTTGCTGCCGTCACGAAGTCGTCGACCAGGAAGTGGTGGCTTCCCTCGTGACCGTTGGGGGCGCCTCGGAACTCCTCCGGAAGCCGTGAGGCGTCGTGCACTTTGGACAGGCCGGACATAAAGGCGTCTCGCAAAGCGGGGGCAACGTTCTCCAAGGCTGGGTCATCCTCGGACATTGTCGCAGCAGTTTCCACCAGGTCGGAGATGTCGTGAACTCCCTCTTTGTCCTGCCACACGGTGACCTTGGCAAGCTGTTCGAAGCTGCCCTCGGTACCGAAAAAGCGGAAGCGGGATTCCCGCAGGTGGCTGGGGTAACCCACCCTCCGCATCTCGTTGATACGCATGGTGCCGCCGTCGGCCAGTTCGAACAGTGCTGTGGCGTTGGAAAAGTCGTTGTCGAACATGCTGACCGTCTTATCGAACACGCCGTCGCCGCGATTGTCCCGCACGCCCAGGCAGCTCACGCTCACCGCATGAGTGGGCAGCGCTCCGAGCACTCCACCAATGGAGTGGGTGGGGTAAAGCATGGGGGGGTAACTGGCCGTCTGCTTCCAGTCTGCGCCGCCGCTGTACTTGTAGGCGTCATAGAAACCGAGGTCCATGTCATGGACGTAGTCTCCCTCGGAGTAGAAAACGCGGCCGAACTTTCCTTCGGCCAACTGGTTGCGGGCGTAGATGGTGGCCGGGTTATAGAAACTGGTCTCGCCCATCATGTAGGTCAGACCGGTTTCCCGCACGGCCTCGATGATCCGGGAGATCTCGTCTTCACTGATGGCCATCGGAACTGCGGAGTAGACGTGCTTGCCAGCTCTCAAGGCGGCTTCCACAAGTGGGCCGTGGGTCCAACGCTGGGTAAAGATAGCAACGGCGTCGACGTCGGACGCAAGGACCGCGTCAAAGTCCGCAAACGTGCCGTCAAGACCCAGCCGGTCCCTTAGCTCCGTTGCGCGCTCGGGCAGGACGTCGGTGACGTGGATATTGCCCACCCCGGGGTGAAGCTTGAATAGTTTTGCGAACTGGCCGGCGAACTGGCCGGCTCCGATGATTCCGATCGAGAGGGACATCATTGCCTTTCGGGAGACGGCCGGCCGGGAAGGCGGGCCAGGTGCGGAGAGTTGCTGAGTGCCTGATCAGCCAGTCTGACACCGTCATCTACACGAGTCAACAGATCATTCACAATCAGCCGAAATATAGCGATGAATCGGGGCTACAGGTGTGGTCTACTTACAGGCGGTCACGCAGTGCGCGGGGCGCCCTTGTACTCCCATGCCTCACGGATCAACTCATCCAATTCGTCCAGACCCATGGCAGCAAGGCGCGCCAGAACAATCGGGTGGCCGTCGTAGTGCGGGGTGGTGAAGAACTTGGACGGGTCAGCCGCAATCAGCTCAAACTTTTCCTCCACCGAGGCACGCCACAGCACCAGCACCCCGGGCTCTTCATGAATCCGGGCTAACAGCCGGTCTTTCACCCGGTATCCCGACGTTCCGTAGGACGGCCGCTCCGTGGTGGCCGGCAGGGACAGCGCAAGCAGGCGGACATCGTCCTCATTTGCCATGGGCCCAGCGTAGCGCCCCGCAGACTCAGGCAGGCGCAGCGGGCCCAGGCGTATCGCTGGAGTAAGAGTCGACCGGCTCCGGCCACTCGTGCTCCGGCAGCAATTCGCTGAGTGGACGGATTCGGTCGCGGCCCAATACAACCTTGGTATCGATGTTGGCCGGATCCATCTGCCGGATAAACTCGCGGCATCGGCCGCAGGGTGGCAGGACAAACAAGCGCCCGACGTCGTCGCGCCACACCGCGGTGATGCTGCGGATGCGGTACTCGCCGGCAGTGACCATCGCCGCGATGGCGCTGTGCTCGGCGCAGAACCCAGTGCCGGAACCGGTGTCGATGCATACTCCCCGGAAGACGCTGCCGCTCCCGCTGACCAGCGCTGCGCCCACGTCGCCAAAGAGCCGGTCGCCGTTGACATGAGGTTTGAGCACCTCGGCCGCGGCGTCGATGAGGTCGCTGGGGTGAACATCCATGCTGAACACCGTACCCGGATCCATCGGGTTTGAACTGCGCTGACGAGGGCCCACGCATAGGCTGTGCGGATGCGATGCGTATTTATCAACGGCACGGTGGGGGTGGGAAAGACATCGGTCGCGGAAGAGGTTGGCGACCGCCTAACGCGGGCCGGTGTTCCGAACGCGGTGATTGATCTCGACTGGTTACGCCGTGCCTGGCCTGCACCTGGCGAAGATCCCTTCAATCAGCAGTTGGAAATGGACAACCTGTCCGCCATCACGCCGAACTTCAGCAGAGCCGGTGTTGAGGTCATGATTCTTGCGGGTGTAATTGAGAGAGCGGAGGACCGGGTCCTTTACGAGGCTGCGTTGAAAGACTCTCAGCTGACCGTTCTCCGGCTCGACGCTCCCCTTGAGATCCTGCGTCAGAGGCTGCAGAGCCGCCATGTGCCCGGCGATTCGGCCCTGAACTGGCACCTGAACCGAGCCGGCGAGCTCCAATCGATCCTTCACGCCGCGGATGTCGACGACGCGGTCATCGACACTGGTGACCTGGACGTCAAGGCAACAGCCGCCGTCGTACTGGGGCTAGCGAACTTGCCCTGACCGCGGTGCGGACTTCAGGCCAACAGTCGCTGGGTCCCCTGAACTATTGAATCACGAACGACCAAGGCGGTGGGCAACGTTACGGCCGCAGGTTGCTGTCCCTGAATCAGGCTGACGAGGAGCCGCACTATTTCCTGGCTGATCCTTTCAAACGGCTGCCGCATCGTGGTGATTTCCGGGTCACTGGCAACCGCAACTGGTGAATCATCAAAACCGGCGACGGCAAGATCCTCAGGAACGCGCATTCCTGCAGCCTGAATCTCCTCAATTGCACCTCTGGCCATGAGGTCATTGGCCGCGAACACCGCATCGATCGCGGGGGTGTCCTTGAGCAGGGCCTTCATGGCGCGCTTGCCGCTCTTCAAGGAATAGTCGCCTTGCGAAATCAGCGCCTCATCGACGTCGCTGCCGAGCTCCTCGCGGTATCCCTTCAACCGACCGATGCCGCCCGGCGTGTCCATGGGGCCGGCAATGGTTGCTATGCGCGTTCGTCCGGAGGATTTCAGGTAGGCGACCATTTCACGCGCACCGTTGAAGTCATCCGCGGCGACGTAGCCGACCTGGCCTTCATGCCCAAGTGGAATCCCGCAGGCAATGATCGGGATGCCCGCCTTATAGATGTCTTCCACGATCGTCTTGCCGCGTGAGTGCGAGGAGACCAGCAGCACGGCGTCCACATGGCCACCCAGGATGAAATCCTTTGCCCGCCGCTGTTCGGCCGGTGTTCCTGCCATGATGAGCACCAGCGAAATGTCATGCTCTGAAAGCGCCTGTGCCGCCCCTCGCATCAGCACCGAAAAATTGGGGTCCTCGAAGAGCCTCTCATGGGCTTCGCCCAGCAGGAACGCGACCGTATTGGCCTTGCTGGTGGCGAGGCTGCGGGCGTGCGGGTTGATTCGGTAACCGGTCTTCTTGATCGCCTTATTGACCGCAGTCAAGGCGTCCGGGCTGACCCAGTGGCCCATTGAGCACCCGCGATACCGTTCCGCGCGAAACGCCGGCTTCTTTAGCCACGTCATCGATGGTTGGCCGGCGCCGGTCGGGCATCTTGATCACAGACACAGCCTATCCCTGCCGGTCGCGCATGTCGGTCATGCCATAGGGAGTATGGGCATCCAGTGCAACCGTGTAGGACGCCGGAGACAGCCGGGTGACCAAGATTCCGCACTGTTCCTGCTCTGCGGCCGGGCGAAGGCGAAGTTCGGCCTCCTCCAGGACCCGCTCCCAGTCCTGCTTTGCCGTGATGTTTACCTGGATCATTTGTGTCCTGCCCGCTGTTCGGTGTTGAGGGATCGGAAGATTTCGAGGGAAGGCAGGGCATTTCCGCTGTAATCAAAAAGCGCCTGGTTTGCCCAAGGGTTGCCCGGCTGGGCATGGTCGCTGCCGTAGTGCATGCCGGCCGCGCTTGCCCACGTGGTTCCACGCACGGGGAGCCACGCTGGTTCCCAGTAGACCAACGGCCGGAACCGGCTCTGGCCCACTGTGACCGCTCCCAGTACTAGGTTTAACTAGCGCTCTGTCAATACTTTCATTTCACTGATCGATGACTTCCGGCTGGTTGATGCGTCAAGAGGGTTAGGCACTGACGCCCAGTCGACGGCCGGTACAACACCAAGGAATCAATCTCATGTCATTTCAAGCGTATTTAGACACCATCGAAGTCAAGACCGGGCTGACACCACGTCAGCTGATTACGCTGGCCGGAGAGCGGGGGTTCAAGGACCCGGCGACAAAGGCGGGCACAATCGTCGACTGGCTGAAGGAGGACTACGGACTTGGACGCGGCCATGCGATGGCGCTTGTTCATGTCATCAAGAACGGTCCACGAATTGACTCGAAACATGTAGGAACAGCTGGCGCCCACCGTGATGACAGCGACGAGCTGTGGCTGGACGGCAAGGCAAGCAGGCCTGCAGACTGACCAGCGCTGAGACTGCACTACCTGCGCTGGAACTTCTTCCAGGCCTGCGCAAATTTGCGCTCGGCGACCGCTGCCCTGCACTGCTCCAGTCCATGCAGCCGGCCAAAGCTGAAGCCGTTCTCGCCGTTGAGATGGGCCTCAGCGCCGAGGCGCCGCAAGAGCCCACGTGCCATCACACTGTCCTGATGGTGACCAAGGATTCGCTGGAGCTTGTGGGCCGGCCGGGCCAGGCGGGCTGCCTTCCGGCCCTCCGCTGCTTCGGCGGCATAACGGAGCCGTTTGGCCTGCTTGCGGACAACATGCAGCAACTCATCAGTGCGCTGCTCATCCGACGCATCCTTCCACCGAAGGACTGCCTTCCGCAGCCTTTTCCGTTCCTTCCGGACCAGTCGTCCGGCGCTGCCTGGGGCCAATGCCGTGGACCCGGCGGAAAATTCATCCAGCGCCCGAAGCAGTTTAAAATACCTGGGAGTGTCGAGTGCTTCGACTGCCTGCCCGTGTGCCGACTGATACTCGGCGGTGAGCTCCACGTCAACACTTCTGCCCACCGGACCCATCAGCAGCTCCGCGGCTTCCCGGTTGATCAACTCACGCAACCGTTGGTGCATTACCTGGGTATCGCGTGCCCTTCCAAGGACACCTGCCAACCACTTGAGCTCGGCTCGGAGGTGCGCGACGTCGTCGTCATTCCCCAGCAGCGTTCGGTAGGTAGCGAGCACTGACCTCAGACGGCGCGTACCCACCCGCATGTGGTGAACGGCGTCCGGTTCATTCTCCCGGACGAGCGGTTCCTGCAGTGAGATCGCGAGGATCTGCTCGCGGATATAGTCCAGTGGCACACCAGCGGAGGTCATAGGCAATTATAGGTTGCGGTGACAATGCGGGAACTTTTGCCCGCAGTACTGCCGCATTGTTGCAACCTTGCCATACTGGGGGAATGGTGCTCCGAACCCGCACACTCGCCCTGGTGTCTGCCACGCTGCTGGTCACCATTCCCGGCTGTTCCTACATCGGCCCAGAGTTTGCCCCACCGTGCTTCCCGCCGGCGTACACCGTCGATCCATCCATTGCCGAAGCGAGCGAAAAGGTCACCGTTTCTGCACCCGCTGCCGATTGCAACCCGCGCTACGGCGAGGACGCGCAGATCCAGATTGTGGTGCAGAAGGTCCGCGGTCAACCCTTTGTCGAGGCGCTCGCGCCCATGAACGACGACGGCGGGTTCAGCTACGAATTCACGATGCCCGCCAACGCGCCGGCGGGCGAAGCCGGGGTCTCCGCGTATCCGCACAACCTTGACTGGTGTGACGACACCGGTCGGAACAATCGGGTGGGTACGCTGGAACGGGCTTCCTGCGCGGAGCGAATCGAGCCGCTGACCATCCGGGAGGCGGCAGTGCCATGATGGGTGCATGTTGAGAATCGGGCTGCTGGGCGGCATGAGCTGGGAGAGTAGCGCGGAGTATTACCGGTTGATCAACCAACTTGTAAAAGAGCGGCTGGGAGGATTTCACTCCGCCGATCTCCTCCTTCGGTCGGTGGATTTTGCCAGCATTGAGACCCTGCAGTCCGAGGGCAGATGGGATGAGGCCGGCGCGGTGTTGGCAGACGCCGCCGTCGAACTTGTCCGCGGGGGCGCTGAACTCCTGATCCTGTGCACAAACACCATGCACAAGGTGGCACCCGCCATCGAGGCAACCGTGGACGTTCCTTTTATCAACCTGATTCATGCGGCGGGGGCCACAGTGGCCGGCAGGGGCATGGGGACCATCGGCCTGCTGGGTACTGCGTTCACCATGGAACAGGACTTCTACCGTGATGGACTCGCTGCCCACGGGTTGACCGTCCTGACCCCTGCCGCAGCGGACCGGACGGTTGTTCACCGGATCATCTACGAAGAGCTCTGCGTAGGGATTGTTTCCGATTCCTCCCGGGCGGAGTATGTGCGGATTATTCAGGACCTCAGCGAGCGGGGCGCGGAAGGCGTGGTTCTCGGCTGCACCGAAATCGAACTGCTGATCTCCCAGGAGCATACAAACGTCCCGCTCTTCCCCACGACGGCGATTCATGCGGAAGCTGCGGTGAGTGCCGCACTGGCGTAGGGAACGACGTCGTCGCACCCAGTCCCTACCGGCGGAAGCCACCCTCTGTATTGATTACCTGGCCTACGATCCACCGTGCGTCGTCGCTGACCAGCCAGGCGATAAGCCGGGCGGGGTCGTCGGGCTCACCGAACCTTCCGCCGGGGAAATGCGCCAGTACGGACTGCAGCACCTCGGCGGGCCGGTCAGCTGTGTCCTCATCGAGGTACCCGGTGTTGACCGGACCGGGGTTTACCGTGTTGAGGATGATTCCGCGGTCGATCAGGTCGTTGGCAACCGACAAGGTGATCCCGGCCAGCGCAGCTTTTGACGTTGCGTAGGCGATCTCGCCGCTCATGGGGCCCTGCATCTGCCCGGAGGTCATCCAAATGACCCTCCCACCGGGCCGCCCATCGTGCTGGTTGGCGAAACGCCGTGTGGCAAGCAGTGTGGATCTGGTGTTTACCTGCCAGTGAGCGTCCAGCCGCGCCGCAGTCATCTCTGCCAAACGCCCGTCGCCGCCGCTGCGGGCGTGGTTGCAAACCAGGATGTCCAGATGTCCCAGCTGAGCGCTGGCAGTGTCAACAAGCTGATCGGCAGCATCATCTTGGGAAAATTCAATCTCCGCGTGGCCAAGGCGGGCGCCTTCGGTGAGCTTGGACCGAAGCTCACCGAGCAGACCCTCGACGTCGTCGGCGCCCCACGGCTGCTCCGCGTCATGAGGGGCGTAGTGCTGCACAAACAGACTTGCGCCCATGGCCGCCAGCCGCCCGGCAATAGCGAAGCCAATCCCTTTCCGGCGGCTCACCCCTGTGATGACGGCAACGCGTCCGGCGAGTGGAAGTTTCATTCACCCATCGTAGCGAGACCGCTTACAGGACGACGGCGTCGGTCAGGAGGAGGTGTGCAGCGAATCGAGCTTCTTCTTCAGACCTTCCAGCGCCGGATCACGCAAAGACATGAAGAACGGTTTCAACACCGGCTGTATGATCTTTGCGGCACCCTTGATACTGAACTCCGCGGTGTAGGTGACCTCCGATCCCGTTCCTGAGGGAACCACATCAATGGAATCGTAGGAGATCACCCGCTTGTTCTCGCCGCGCAGCCGGATGTGACCGTCAGTCAGTTCGGTGACCTCATATTCGATGGGCTGGCGCTTATTCCGAAACTCAGCCTCCGCGTGATAGCGATGCCCCACTTGAACCGGTCCGGTGGAGAGCTTCTCGGTGACCGGCGTGCCGGGATCCCACGAACTGGTGTTCTCGAACTCGGACAGGAAAGCAAAAGCCTTCTCGGGCGGAAGCGGCGTGGTGACAGTACCGGCTACTGTGATCATTTTTTTCTGCTCCTCAAGGATTTTGTGAATTGATCTCATCCTTGCACAGGGGCGGCTACGGTTTGGGCGGCCGTGAGCGGGATCAGGGATAACAGTCCTCTCCGATCGCGTCCGTCCATGCAATGGAGGAGGACGCCTCTTGTGGGCGCTTGAGACGGCCCAGCCGCAGCAGTAATGCCACAATAGGACCGTGACGAATCCCGGCCGCCCGCAGCACACCTGGGCAAGCCCGGAGTGGCGTGGCCAGGTCCAAACCTGGATTGGGCAGGTGCTCGGAGCTTTCAACATTGTGCAGACCGGCCCCCTGGACCAGCCGCGCACCCGCTTCTGGTCGGCACAGTTCACCGTTCCCACCGATCACGGCCGCATGTGGTTCAAGGAAAACAATCCCGGGCAATTTCAGGAAGCGGCGATTGTGGCCTGCCTGGCGGAACTCGCTCCCGCCCAGGTTGTTGAACCGCTGGCCATTGATCCAACACGTGGTTGGATGATTTCACCGGACCACGGGGCAACTCTGGCAACCCTGAAAAGCACGGATTACCAGCTGTGGTCCAGAGTGCTCACTGACTTCGCCGGCCTGCAGCGGAAGCTGGTCCCACATGGGAAGCGGTTGATGGATGCGGGACTCGCATCAATGGACCCTGCAATTGCCGGAAACTTCGTCAGCAACCAGCTTCTCCTCCACACCGGGCTTCCGCCGGAACACCCCCTGCACCTCGACGCGTCCGCCGCCGACCACATTCATGCAAGCGTTCCCCGCATCGAAGAGGCCGCCACCGCCTTGAAGGCGCTCGGCATCCCGCTGTCCCTTCAACACAACGATCTCCACGCGAACAACGCGTTCATCCCCGGGACCAGCACCGATCCGCTGCGCTTCTTTGACTTTGCGGATGCCTATTGGGCTCATCCGTTCAGTTCGTTGTACGTGCCGCTGGGAATCATGATGGAACAGTGGCAGGCCGGGCCCGACGACGCCCGCATCCGCCGCGTGATCACGACCTACCTCGAGTGTTGGACCGACTACGCGCCACTGCCCGAACTGCGGGCAGGCTTGGAGCCCGCGCTTCAACTGGGACGGCTGCAACGGTATGGCTCCTGGCTGCGGCTGCTCATCCACGCCGATGACGAGTCCATGACTGAATACGGGCCCCCTGCCTTGGCGTACCTGATGAAAATCACTAAACCGGTGCTTGAATAGTTACGGTCGGAAACGCCGCCGGATTCTTGCAACCAGGCGGATGATCCCGCGTGCAACCGGCTAC
>NZ_KI915037.1:27382-48311 GCF_000520595.1 Arthrobacter sp. H5 | reverse complement strand
ACCCGCCTGCGTCTGGGCGATAGCAGCGTTCCGCAGCCCGTCGTTGTAGGTGGGATAGGCATGCGTGACGCCCGTCAACGCGGACGCCTTCAGCCGGAGATGAACGGCCAGCGCCAGTTCCCCCATCGTTTCCCCCGCATGCGGCCCCACAATGGTTCCGCCGACAATCCGCCCGTGCCGATCAAGCGAAATGCGCGTCAGGCCCTCCGTTCTCCCCTGCGCCACGGCGCGGTCCACGTGAGTGTGATGGATGGTTCGCTGCCTTTTCGTCGAGCGCCCGACGGCGGCAACTTCCGGATCAGTGAATGTCACCCTTGGGTTCACAGCGGGAATGGTTCTGATCCGGCCAACGACCGCGTTGGCCGCGGCAACACTCGCGTGAACACCTGCTGTGTGAGTGAATTTTGGGTTGGCGGTGACATCGCCGGACGCCCAAAACCCGGCAAGGCTGGTGCGCAGGTACTTGTCGGTCACAATATGACCGTGCCCGTCGATGGCAATACCGGCCTCCGCAAGTCCCATCCCCGAGGTTCGAGGTACCCGGCCCACGCCCGCAAGGAGGTGCGTGAATTCCACAGAGTGACCGGCCGTCGTCGTCAGTGTCCCTCCGCTTTCCTTCGGCGCAATGGATGCGGCGCTGATTCCGGTGAGGACTGTGACGCCGTCGTTCTCCAGCGCCCGCATGACCAGTGTTGAAGCTTCCTGATCCTCCCTCGGCAGCAGCCGGCCGCGGGTCTGGATGAGGGTCACTTTGGATCCGAGGCGGGCAAACGCCTGCGCGAGCTCGCAACCCACCGGTCCGCCGCCCAGCACAACGAGGCGAGCCGGCAGTTCGGTCAGGTTCCACACGGTGTCGTTGGTGAGTACGTCGATGCCGCCGATGCCGGGAATGTCCGGGACCACGGGATCGGACCCGGTGGCGATCAGAACATTGCGCGTGCTCAGGGGAGCGCCGTCCACCGCCACCCTTCCATCCGCAGTGACCACGGCCCGCCCCCTGCGCATCGAGACACCGGCAGCTTCGAGCGCCTCAGGCGAATCAACCGGCTCAATGTGTGCGATGGCCGCACGGACATGATCCATCACCCGGTTGAAATCGACCTTCAGCACAGCGTCGACTCCCAGCGCGCTTCCGTGACGGACCTCGGCTGCAGCCGATGCCGCAGCCAGCAGCGCCTTGGACGGGACACAGCCCGTGTACAGGCACTCCCCTCCGGTTCTGTTGCTCTCCACCAAAAGCACCTTCGCGCCAAGGCTCGCTGCTGTTTGAGAGCCAACCAGCCCGGCCGTTCCCCCACCGATCACTACTAGATCCCACATCTGTCCAGTCAATCACGGTGCGCTCACGGGTCAAGCCGGCCATTCCGTGCAGCTTTGGTCGGCGAAGACAGTAAGCAACCAACTTGGCACTGACAACTGTGTGGGCTGCGCAATACAAGTTCTGACACAAAGAGTTCAAAGCTAAACGAAATGGCATGAGTAGCCGCTAGTTTTGAAGCATGGACCGGTACGAGAGCTTCGCCCCGTTTTACGACACTCTCTCCGGTGAGTGGCCGGTCTACGGGGCGGGCCGCCGGGTGGGGATCGAACTGCTGCGGCTCAAGCCAGGGATGACGGTGCTGGACCTGGGCTGCGGAACCGGATTGAACTTTCCCGGGCTGGGTTCCGCCGTCGGTCCGCACGGCCGGATCATCGGCGTGGACCGGAGCCCGGCCATGCTGGTCCAAGCGCAACGGCGCGGACTTTCGGGGGTCACGCTGATGGAGGCTGACCTCGCCGGGCCGCTCCCGAACCTCCCACCGGTCGACGCCGTCATCACCACCTACGTTCTGTCCCTGATCCCGGACTGGCACACAGTCTGGAGTGCCGTCGTCGTGCCCTTTGAACCGGGCACCCGCGTATGAACCGGGCACCCGCGTAGCTGTGGTGGACATGCAGCGGCCAACCGCGGCGTTTCGGGTGTTCGAGCCGCTGGCCCGCCTTGCGTGCGGGCTGGGCGGATCCGACATTGACGCCCATCCCTGGACGGCTGTGGAGGACGGGTGCGACGACGTTGGGCGCGCCTCCCTCCGCGGAGGTCACGTGCAGGTGCGGACGGGCACCCTCCGCTAGCCTCAGCTTTTGGCAGGGGTCTGCGGCCAGAGGCCGCGTTCCTCCATGACGCGGGAGAGCAGATCCGCCCGGTCCGAAATCAGTCCGTCCACGCCAATATCCAGCAGGCGCCGCATAACCGCGGGGTCGTTGATGGTCCACACGTGCACCGGCAGGCCGGCCCGCCTGCACCGCTTCACAAAACCCGGGGTGACCACGTTCATCCCGTGAAAGGTCAACGGGACCTGAATGCAGTCAATCCTGGCAAGCGTTGCAACAACGTGCGTCAACCGCAGCGGGCTAAGCACCTTAACGAGTCCGTTGGCGAACATTCCCGCCGACGATGCAACGGGGCGGGACAGCCCGCGAAGCACCTTCCGCCTGCGGCGATCGGAGAAGGCTGCAACCAGCACGCGATCATGTGCTTGGAGCCGCTCGATCAGATGGACAAAGGGCACGACGGCGGCATCGTCCTTGATATCGACGTTGAGTCGAATGGTGGGCCAGCGTCGCAGGACCTCTTCGAGTGTGGGAATGCCTTCGTGGCCGCCGACGCGGAGCTCCCCCAGCTCAGCGGCGGTCAGATCCGCCACCCTACCGGTACCGTCCGTCACGCGGTCCAGCCGCTCATCGTGGAAAACCATGACGACGCCGTCCCGCGACGTGCGCACGTCAATTTCCAGGAACGCAAACCCTTGTGCAATGGCCGCGGTGAAGGCGGCCATGGTGTTCTCATACCCCTCCGGGGAAAACCCGCGGTGGGACAGCGCCAGCGGGCGCTGCTGGCCGGCGGTGCCGACGTTCAGGAAGTACGGCCTCACCTAGCGCGCCTTATGCCGATTTCAGCGCTGCCAGGCGTTCCTCGAGAACCTGGGCGACGCCGTCGTCGTCAAACGCGGGCGCGCGAAGGTTCGCTGCCGCGAGAGCATCCGCGTGGCCCGACGCCATGGCGTAGCCGTGGCCTGCCCAGCCGAGCATCTGGATGTCATTGGGCATGTCGCCGAAAGCCACCACCTCGCTGGCGTCGATCCCAAGGTCGGCGGCGTACTGCGCCAGGGTTACCGACTTGTTGATACCGGGAACCGACATTTCGAGCATGGCCACGCTGGGCGCAGAGTGGGTGGTTGCCACGAGATGTTCGATGGCAGGGGCCACCTCGTGGAGGAACTCATCGGGCGTGATGTCACGCTCACGCGCGAGGAACTTGATGACACCTTCGCCGTTCAGGCTCTCCGCCAGCGGCTTGGGTCTGACACCGCCCAGCAGCTCGAGGGATGCCTCCTCCGCGAATCCGTGCTCCACGTGGAAACCGGACACCGTTTCTGCTGCGAAGGCCGCCGCCGGAAAGATGCCCTTGATGATGTTCCGCGCCTCGAAAATGCTGGAGCTGTCCAGAAGGTGTGAGGACAGCACCTTTTCCGCTCCCAGGTCGTAGGTCAGGGCGCCATTGGAACAGATGACCTTGCCCGCGTACTCGAGTTGGCGCAATGGTTCCAGCCAGCGCGGCGGCCGGCCGGTCACGAAAACCACCTCGATGCCCTGCTGCCGGCAACGCTCGAAGGCGCGGACGGTGCGCTCGCTGATCGTGCCGTCGTGACCAACAATGGTCCCGTCCATGTCACTGGCCACCAGGCGCATGCATCACTCCTTTTTCAGCTGCAGGGGTTACTAAGCTTACCGGCCGAGGGCACCGCGGCGGGCGCAGCGAGCTGGGGGAGGCCGGTGGACGCTACCGGCCTCCCAATTCAGCCTGCCAGGGCAGCCTTCTCCCGCTTCGACAGCTCCGTAGCACCGCCGCAATTGGCGCAGGTTTGCTGGTATCGTCTCCGCGTAGTGAAGAGCGGGATGAAGAACAGCGTGAACTTGGTGGCGCGTTCTTCCACCCGCTGAGCCGCATGCTGTTTGCAATACCGACAAGTGTCCGGCCTGCTGAACAGCAGCTTCACCGCGGTTTTGAATCCAAACAGGATAAACATACGCGCCCGCTACTGCTCGTACGTGGCGACGATGCGCCCGCGGCCAAGGGTGTGGGAAAACAGGTTGAACCCAAGGAACGCGTTGCTGCCCTCTCCCGGCACCTCCAGCTGCTCAACGTCCACGGCGTGAACCACCACGTGGTAATGGTGCGTGCCGTGGCCCTCGGGTGGTGCCGCGCCGACAAAGCCGCGGAAGCCGCCGTCGTTCTTCAACTGCACAGCGCCCGCCGGCAGGTCACCGCTCCCATTCGTTCCGGCGCCCGAGGGAAGCGATGTGGTGCTGACCGGGATATTAAAGGCGGCCCAGTGCCAGAACCCGCTGGCGGTCGGCGCATCCGGGTCATACACGGTGACAGCGAAGCTCTTGGTGCCCTCCGGGAATCCGCTCCAGGACAACTGCGGCGATACGTCCTGGCCCCCCGCACCCATGACGCCGGAAGCATGCTTGACGTCAAGCGGCTGATGATGCGAAATATCCGTGCTGGTTACGTCAAACTCGGGTACGGCTGGGAGATCTGCATACGGATCGCGGGTCATCTCTACTCCTGGTTGTCTTAGGTAGTGCCTAGCTCAGCTCGATTGGGCGGATTGGCACCGGCGCGCGACACCGTCAAGGCGGCCGCCTTGGCCGCGTACGCCAGCACTGCTTTCACCTGCTCAACGGATATGTGGTGCAGGTCATTCCTTCGCTGGGCGCCGTCGAGCTCCCGGTCCACGAGCGCGCCGAGCAGGGCCGCCATGAACGAATCCCCCGCACCCACCGTGTCGACGACGCTGGTCACCGGCGCCTTTACCTCGCTTTCACCGCGCACGACGACGGCCCACGGCCCTTGCGAGCCGCGGGTCACCACCACCATGGCAGGGCCCATTGCCAGCCACTGACGAGCGGACTCCTTGACGTCGCGGTCCGGGTAGAGCCACTCCAGGTCCTCGTCGGACGCCTTCACAACGTCCGCGAGCGCCACAAATTTCTCGGCCTGCGAGCGGGCGAAATCGACATCGGTGATGATGGTGGGGCGGCAGTTGGGGTCGTAGCTGATGGTGGCGTTGGGGTGTGCCTTTTGGACGGCACCCAGCACATCCGCAGCCCCCGGCTCCAGCATGGTGGCAATAGAACCGGTGTGGAGCAGGGTTGTCCCCTCCAACAGTTTCTCCTGCTGATCCCTCAGCTGCGGCAGTTCCCAGAGGAGTTGGAAATCGTAGGACGCACCGCCCGCGGGGTCCAACCGGGCGGTTGCAACACTGGTGGGGTGGCCGTCTGCCTGCAGCGGTGTGAGCACTGAGTTGTTGGCAAGGTGGTTGTGGATCATCCGGCCGTACTGGTCATCGCCAAACCGGCCCAGGAACTGTGCGGGATGGCCGAGCCTTGCCAGTCCCACTGCCACATTCATGGGGCTACCTCCCACATGGGCGCGGGGCGGGGCTGTATCGCTGATGACTTTGTCAATGAGGGTTTCCCCGATTACCGTGAGCACGGATTCAAGGTAGCACCTCGTGGTGCGAGGGTGCCGCCGCATGACGTGCAATGATGCCGGCGGCGGGTGCTAGCGGAACCGGCGGACGCTGTACACGATCAGCACCAGCGCAATGATGGCGGAGAGCACCAGGCTCAGCCCCGTGCCCCAACCGCCCGGCAGCCACCAGTTAAGGTTTGCCAACCACCACCCGGGCTCCGGCGGCCACCAGCCGGGCACGGGCGGCCCGATCATCCACACGATTCCAACCGTCATGAAAGCGAGCGCGCTGAGACAGCTCACAACAATCCGCGGCCAGGTCTTCACGCCGATCTTTGCGGCCTGAAAGGCTTTTTCCTTGACGGGGTGCAGTCGGCGTTCGGCCCAGGCGTACTGCTGCGAAAGGACCGCAAGTCCGGCGACGAGCATCAGCAGCCCCGGTCCCGGAAGTACGAGTGCCGCGAATCCGAGCACCACAAGGGTCCAGCCCAATATTTCCAGCCCTGTGCGGTGGGCTAGCCGGTGGAACCGCGATCGTGCGCTCATCCCTGCAAGGATCCCACATTCCGGCGCACGGATGCGCTTCGATCACCTCGGTGTGCGGCCGTCTACGATGCCGCCAGCCGTCCCACCGCTTCCACCACCCGTTCCCAGGCATCGGTTCCGGGAGTGATCATGGCGAAGTGGTCACCCGGAATCATCACCAGCTCGGCCTCGGCGCCGGCGGCCGCTGCAGCATCCACGTACGACGACGACTGGCTCACCGGCACCGTCGAATCCTCCTCGCCGTGCAGCGCGAGCACTGGGACGTCCAGCGGAATGGCGGTCATCGGGTCCGCCAGCTGGTAGGCCTCAGGGCCGGCGTTGCCCAGCAGGTTCATTACCGCGCCGCCTCCCAGTCCTTCCTCACGGGCCAGCGCAAGGTTCAACACGCCCGATTGACTGACGACGCCGGTCAACGGCACCGCCGGGACGCCGGATCCCGGCGCACCCAGGGGAAGAGAGGCCCTCCCGGCCGCCCACACCGCAAGGTGGCCGCCCGCCGAGTGGCCGAGCGCCGTCGTCGTACTCAGGTCGAGTCCATGTTCCTCCGCTGCGGTGGCGAGCAAATTGATTCCCGCGCTGATGTCCTCAAAGGTGGCGGGCCAGCCGCCGCCGTCACCGGCCCGGCGGTATTCAAGGTTCCAGCAGGCATACCCGCGCTCCGCCAGATCTTTGGCCAGCGGAACCCCCAGTTCCAGGGTGTACTCGGCACGCCAGTATCCGCCGTGAACGATGACGACGACGCCGGGCTGGGTGCGTTCTGCCGGCAGGTACAGCTCAGCGAACTGGTTGGGATCGGCGCCGTAGGTGTGGCGCTGCAAGGCCATGGTTTCCTCCGGTTCGGGGGCCGCACCGGGCGCGCAGCCGGATACTGCCGCAGCGCCAAAGGCGGCGGCGGCACCCAGAACGGTGCGTCGTCGTACATTGCTCACATTCTGAAGCCTAACGTGGCGTGCCCTGCCAAACAGTCGGTGAATAGTTTGTTCAACTTGGGGAAAGCCTCCCGTCCACACCCGTTATCCCGACGCTGGGAAAGTATGCGGGGCAGCAGACTGCCCAACGACTTCGAAAGGACTGCCTCGTGGACAACAGCATTACATCCGGGTCAACCTCCAATCATCCCGGCGTGAGCCGACGCGGTGCACTGACCGTGGGAGGCGCCGCGGCCATCGCGGGAATGATCGGCACTTCCCCCGCCGTCGGCGCTCCCGGAGGAAGCGGTAAGTCCAAAGAGATACCACTGAAATTCAACAGCGACGGCCGGTTCAAGGTGGTGCAGTTCAACGACACTCAGGACACTCACCGGACGGACAAGCGAACCATCGAACTGATGGAACGCACCCTCGACTCCGAAAAGCCGGACTTTGCCCTCATCAACGGCGACGTGATCACCGGAGGGATGACTACGGAACTGCAAGTGATGCAGGCACTCAATCACGTGGTATTCCCCATGGAAGACCGGGGGATACCGTGGGCCATCACGTTTGGCAACCACGACGAGGATTCGATGGCGCAAACAGGAATGGACGAACCCAGGATGCTTCGGTTCGTCCAGAGTTACGGACACAACCTGAACCAGACCGATCCGGACGACCTCACGGGCACCGGCAACGGCAATCTGCTGATCCGCTCCTCGCGCGGCATCGGGCCGGCCTTCAACCTGTGGCTGATTGATGGTGGCCGCTACGCGCCGGACAAGATTGCCGGGCAGAACTTCGAAGGCTACCCGGGCTGGGACTGGATCCGGGCGGACCAGGTCAGCTGGTACCGCGACCAATCAGCACGGCTTGAGAAGCAGTACGGAATGAAGGTTCCCTCCCTGATGTTCTTCCACATCGCCTTGTGGGAGCACCGCTTTATGTGGTTCAGCTCGGTTGATTCACGCACGGATGCAGACCACGAGCGCGCCATGGAGAAGCACCAGATTGTCGGCGAACGCAACGAGGATGAGTGCCCGGGCCCGTTCAACTCGGGAATGTACTCCGCGCTGCAGGAGCGGGGTGACGTCAAAGGCGTTTTCGTAGGCCACGACCACATCAACACCTACGTCGGCGACTACTACGGGATCCAGCTCGGGTACGGCCCTGGAACCGGCTTTGCGCCCTACGGACTCGGGGATGCCACCAAAAACAACCTGCGTGGCGCCCGTATCTTTGAACTCGACGAGAGCCACCCCGGCGTCCTTAAGGACAGTCGCCTGATCTTTGCGAAGGATTTCGATATAGACCTGAGCCCTTCCGGCCAGCCACTTGAGGATCCGCACCGTTTGGATAGGGTCCAGCTGGACTACCGGAGCCGCTGATGCGCTGATCTGTGACCGTGGCCCCCTTGCCCGCGCGCTCCTGGGCGGGAGATGCTTGAATGGAGGACGACTATCAAAGGGGAATGATGAGCTCGCACGGAAAATTGCTGTTAATTGGCGGGACGTCTCTGGTTGCCGCCCTGTTCATCCTGCCGACTCCGCTGTTTGAGGTGTTCTCCGGCAGGGCTGACGCCGCGGCTTACGTGCTGTTTGCTGTGGGGGCGCTGCTCCTGGTCGAAGGTCTAGCTCTGGTGACTTTGGGACTGCGGAACCGGTCCAAGGATCTGCGAACTGCACGAACCTACGAGAACCGCGAGGGCTCGACATCCGACGAAGACCGTCCGGTAAACCCGCACGACTACCCGTCAGCGGGACGTCAGGGTCAAGTGGGCGGTCCGCTCTGAGAAACCGTCTATGAGCGCCTGGGATGAACTGGATGACGGACTTCGTCCGGCGGTGGAGGAGAGCACCCGCGAGTTTGAGCGGCTGCGTCCGTCCGTTGAGGCTGTGACACGGGGGGTCCGCGACAGCATCCAGGCGATCTTTGCCGATTCGGGCATCAACCCCCTTTTTGTTACGGCTCGCACCAAGACCGTGGAGTCATTCAGGGACAAGGCATCGCGCATGCTCGTGGCACCGGACTCCGCTCCCACTCTTGTCTTCCCTGATCCGCTTCGGAACCTGACGGACGTCGTCGGCGTTCGTGTCATCACCACGCTGCCGCACGAAGTGGACCTGGCCGCGAACCTGATCAAGCGCCAGCGGCAGGAGTTCGACTGCCGGGGTGACCGGGAGAAGGACATTGGTTCCATCGAGTCCGGCACGTACGGCTACTCCAGCCGGCACCTGATCCTGCGGACCATCCAGAACGACGCCGTCCGCGCCTATCAGCAGCTCTTGGATCCGAGCTCCAAAGCGGGCGGAAGCTATCTATTCGAGACGCAGATCCGCACCGTGCTGGCTCATGCGTGGTCGGAAATTGAACACGACATCCGGTTCAAGGCTTCCAATCCCAAGGCCTGGAGCCCCTATTTTGACCGGCAGTTCACCGGAACAGCTGCAATGCTTGAATCCGTCGAGTCCGCGTTTGCCGAGCTTCATGACAGGTATGAGAAGGTCACAGGATTCTGGGACGCTTCCGGCGAGGGAAGCGTCGCGTTGGCGCCGGACCGGGTGCGCGAGGTCTGGCAGACCCTCCTTCCACACGTTGACCGCAAGTCAGACGACAACTGGGGATGGGCGGCGGAACTGCTGGCAGCACATGGCCTCACGACGACGACGGCGCTTGCCTCGCTGCTCCAGGCAGACACCATCACTGCGGTGCGGCGGGCCTTGGATCACCGTTACTCGCCAGGTCCGGACCGTCTCCTGGACGACGTGCTTCTGTGGCATTACGGGTCCCGGCACATTGAGCTGACTGCCGAGGACCCTGATGTGACGCCGTCACCCCGGCGGGACAGTTTGCAGCGGCGGCACCGGCAAATGGAGAACTTCCGGGCGCGCGGCTAGGCCAACTCTTAGTGATATCGGGCTATAAAGATCATCAGCTGATCCTCACCGTCTGCCTTGTCCAAGGTGATTGGGAAGGGCTGCCCCGCCGAAGCGAGCTGTCGCTGTTGGAGGCTAAGGAGCCGGTGGCCCGCTAACCGCGGCGGGGCTGGACCGGATCCTGCAGCTTCTGAGCCATTGTGGCTGGGTTTCCACCGGCTGAACCACGTGAAACCGGGCCTTCTCCAAAAAGTGGCCCGGAAAAGGTGCAGGATTCGGTTCAGCCCCCGCCCGGCTGGACCCCTACAGCCGCTCCAACAGCGCCGGCACGTCCACGACGCCGTCCACTATGTAATGGTGAGGATGGCTCTCAAGCTCTTCCCGCCCCAGCTTCCCCGTCAAAACGCCCACCGCCAGCACGCCAGCGTTCGTGGCCGCCCGCAGGTCGTTGACGGTATCCCCGGCGGCCAGCACCTCTGTCACGTTGAGGACGCCGGTGAGTTCCATGGACCGGTGGATCATGTACGGCGCCGGACGGCCAAGTGCCACCTCATCGGAACAAACGACGGCGTCAATAAAGTCTGCGTCATGCCAGCCCAGACCCTTCAGCAGTGGATCCGCGACATCGCGCGAGAACCCCGTTGTCAGGGCAACCTTCACCCCGCGGGCGTTCAACTCACGCAACGTATCCTCCACACCCGGAAGCGCTACCGGCGGATTGGCGGCGTAGAGAGAGGAAAGAATCTCCCGGAACCGGTCAAACGCCCGATCAACCGCTTCAGGTGAGGCCGATCCGCCACCGGAGGCAATCAGCGCGGTGATTGCCTCACGCTTATCCGCCCCCATCCACTGCTGGATGTCTTCGGGTGAGGTCAATACCCCTGTCTCCTCCACGGCGCGGGCAAGGGAGAGATACACGTCGCCGTGTTCGTCGATGGTGGTTCCGGCCATGTCAAAGGCGACAAGCTTGATCAAGAGAATTCCTTAGGCTGTATGCACCCGGACCAGATTGGCCCGGTGCTGGACATTGTTTTCAATGGTGAAGTTGGTAAGTGCGGGCAGATAGCGGTCATCCGAATATTCAAGACCGACGCCGGCGGCCGAGCTGGTCAACCGGCGTTCCCTCAGCAGCGGCGTACCCACCGCCTGTTGCAGCAGCTCGGCATCTTCATCCGTCGTGGCAACGGCGTCAATCGTGTGGCGGGCGCTGAACAAGTCCGCTCCCTGTTCTTTCAGGTAGGCGAAGATGGAGCCGGCGTTGGTGTCGAAATCGAACAGCAGGTTTCCCACAGACAGCACAAAGGTTGTGCGCTCGATCATCGCCGGAATCCCGTTCAGCAGCCTGAGCCGGATGACCTGCACCACCTGCTCATCCTCGGGAAGCGAAAGCTGTGCTGCGGCCTCCGCGGACACCGCCCGCCGTGCAATCTCCAGAGTGCGCTGCCCCGGCGTCTTCCCCAGGGAATGCGCCCACTCCGTGAAAGACATGAATGTGGAGAAGGACTGCGATTGGACCTGCCCGCGGACCACCGGCGGCCTGCCCCGGCCGCCCGTCACAGTACCCTCGGCCCGCAGCGCCGCAAGCGCCTGCCGCACCGGACCGCGCGACGTGCCAAACTCCCGGCACAGCTCGGATTCGCTGGGCAACTGTGAGCCGGGTGACCAGACTCCCTGAGCGATGCGCTCCCTGAACTCCTCGCTGAGGCGCTGGTGCATCGGCAGGTATACGATGTTATCCACAACTTGATCATACAACTTGGCTTGGTCAGTAACCCCGTGAATACAAGCCCTCAAGATGAACTTTCGGTAAACCACAACGCCTCAAAGTAAAGTTTCAGTGAACTTGTATACATAAGTACTGTTTTCGCTTGTGTACACGGCCCGGCACCCTGCACCATCGAAAGCGTGAACAACCCAACCAACTCCAAAAACCCTGCCGACGTTGTCGTTATCGGCGCAGGCATCGTGGGACTTGCCCACGCGGCGCTTGCCGTCGGCCGCGGGCTGACTGTCACCGTCATTGAGCGTGATGACCGCGCGGTGGGCGCCTCCATCCGAAACTTTGGTCACTGCTGCATCACGGCGCAGAGCGGCGAGCTGTACGACCTGGCGCAATCGTCACGCGGTCACTGGCTCTATTTCGCTGAGCGTGCAGGGTTCTGGGCATCCGAGGCAGGCGCGCTGGTAGTGGCACGGAACGACGTCGAACTCCAGGTCCTGCGCGAACTCGCCGGGAGGCGGGAGGCCGGGCAGGTGACCGTCCTGCGCGCTGAGGAAACAACAGCACAGCTGCGGACGGCACAGGGAACCCCTGACCCGGCGATCCTGGGCGGTGCCATGCTTCGCGATGACCTCCGGGTTGACCCGCGGACCACGGTGGGGAAACTCGCAGCGTGGCTTCAGGAACAGGGCGTCGACTTTCTGTGGAGGACAAGTGCAGTCGGGTTCGACGACGGCGCCGTCCACACCAACCGCGGGACGGTTTACGGACGCCGGACCATCGTCTGCGTGGGTCATGACGTGGATTATCTCTTTCCGTCCGTCTCCAAAGAACACATCGTGGAGCGCTGCACGCTGCAGATGTCGCGGGCAGCGCAGCCGGCCGGACTGACCCTGGGGCCTGCCGTGCTCACCGCCACGTCCATGCTCCGCTACGACGCCTTCACCGAGATGCCGTCGGCAATTGAACTGAGCCGCACCGTGGACAGCGGACTGCAGGCTATCGGCGCGAATGTCATGTTCACGCAGCACCCGGACGGCTCGCTCATCCTGGGCGATTCCCACACCTACCAGCACACCGCCGCTCCGTTCCTCTCCGAGAACACCACGGACCTGATCAATGCCGAAATCGGCGCCCTTCTGGGAATGCCACTGGAAATCACCGAACGCTGGCAGGGCATCTACGCCTCCAGCCCCAACGGACCTCTGCTCGTCAAAGAGGTCCAACCGGGAGTCACGGCCGTCTCGGTGACCTCCGGCGTTGGCATGACCGTCTCCTTCGGACTTGCCGAACGCACCCTCAACTCTCTCTTCGAATCCGTTCATTCACACAGAGGAAGCTCATGAAAAAGCAGCACCTGATCCCCGTGTCCCTTGCCGCCGTCGTCGCCCTTTCGCTGAGCGCGTGCGGCGGCACCACCGAAGCAGCCGACGCATCACCAACCTGCCCCAACGGTGAGATCCAATTCGGCATTGAGCCCTACGAGGATCCCGCCAAGCTTGAACCTGCGTACCAGGTGCTTGCGGACGCCCTGTCCGAAAAGCTCGACTGCCCGGTCAATGTCCAGGTGGTCGAGGACTACGCCGCCGAGGTTCTCGCGATGGAGAACGGCAAACTGGACCTCGGGCAGTTCGGTCCGATCGGCTTTGTCTTCGCCAGCGATCGAGCGGGTGCCGAGCCGCTGGTTTCCTTCGGCACTGCCGACGGCGAACTCAGCTCCTACACCGGCGGCATCTGGGTGGCCGCAGACTCCGAGATCGAGAGCATCGAGGACCTGCGCGGCAAGTCACTCGCGCTCGGCAGTGTGGGCTCCAGCTCCGGTGACGTCCTCCCCCGCTACGCCCTCCGCGAGGCAGGGCTGGAAGACGCGGACCTGAAGATGGACTACACCGGTGGACATCCGGAGGCCCTGCTTGCACTGACCAATGGCGCGGTTGAGGCGGCGCAGATCAACTCCCAGACCCTCGCCACCGCCGAGGGTGAAGGAACCTTTGACGCCAGCAAGTTCAAGCAGATCTGGGAATCCGACCCCATCCCGAATGACCCCATCACCGTCCGCGGCGACATGGATCCCGCGTTCAAAGACGCCGTGAAAGACGCCCTGATGGACCTCTCTCCGGCGGACGTGGAGCAGGTGGGTGCGTTCCTCGACGTCACTCCTCCCGGCCCTCTGGTTGAGGTCACCAAGGACACGTACTCACCGCTCTTTGACCTGGCCGACACCATGGGTCTCACCGAAAAAGATGTCTAGCCTCACGATGGCCGCGCCCATCCTGCAGACCACCGCCCTGAGCGTCCGCGGCCTCACCAAGCGCTACGGCGGGCGTACGGTCCTCTCCGGGGTGGACTTCGATGTCCGTTACGGCGAGCTCGTGGCCTTCCTGGGTGCCAACGGGTCCGGTAAATCCACCACGCTGAAGTGCGTGATGGGTCTCGCAGAGCCCGACGACGGCGGGATCACCCTGGACGGCGCGGCGCTCGGTCCCCTGCGTGGCGGGCAGCTTCAAGCGGCACGACGGCAGGCCGCAATGATCTTTCAGAAGATTCACCTGGTCCCGCGCCGGTCAGCGCTCGATAACGTGTGCGCCGGTGCGCTGAACCGGATTCCGACATCACGGTCCCTGATTCCTGCCCTGTTTCCGCGGGAAATCCGTGAGGAAGCCATGGCATGCCTGGACCGGGTGGGGCTCGCGGACCGCGCGCTGGACAAGGTCTCACAGCTTTCCGGTGGACAGCAGCAGCGAGTGGCCGTCGCGCGGGCGCTGTGCCAGCGGGCAACGATTGTCCTCGCGGACGAGCCCGTCTCTGCGCTGGATCCGCACGCCGCTGAGCGGGTCATGGCACTGCTGCACGATCTTGCCCACTCGGAGAACCTGGCAGTCGCGGCAGTGCTGCACCAGCCGGATCTGGCCCGGCGGCACGCTGACCGAGCCATTGGACTGCTTGGGGGGCGGATGGTCTTCGACACCCCCACCCGGGACCTCACCGGCGCCCAGCTCGATGAGCTCTACCAGCCCGACCGGATGGACCTGACATGAGCACACCACTTGATACACCCCGCGCAACCCCGCGCCGCATGCCCGTCCCACGCGACCCGCGCCGCAGGTGGCGGACAGGTTCGCTGGCTGCCGCCGTCGTCGTCGTTGTTGTCCTGCACGTGCTCGCGTTCGAAGGAACCGAGTTCCGGCCCGCCCGGCTCATCGAGGGCTGGGAAGGGATGGCGCGCTTTCTGGCGGAGGCGTTCCCGCCGGATCTGAGCTGGGAGGTGCTTGGTCCCAGCCTCGAGGCCACGGTGGTGACTCTGTGGATCGGGCTGCTGGGGACAACATTGTCGGTGCCGTTTGCCATCCTGTTGGCAGTACTCGGGGCACGGACAACGTCGCCGCATCCGCTGGTCTACCAAGCGGCCCGTTCAGTGCTGTCCTTCTTCCGTGCCGTGCCGGACATTGTGTTCGCGCTGATCTTTGTGACCGCCGTTGGGCTGGGACCGTTTGCGGGTGTGCTGGCGCTCATCTGCCACAACACCGGCGTGATGGGCAAGCTGTGGGCGGAGTCCATGGAGGAGATTGACCAGGGGCCGCAGGAGGCACTCCGCACGGCCGGGGCCAACCGCACGCAGCAGGTGGCCCATGCAACGCTGCCCATGGTGGTTCCGCAGTTCGTGGGGCTGCTGCTGTACCGGTTCGATGTGAACGTGCGCTCGTCGCTGGTGCTGGGCCTGGTGGGAGCGGGCGGTATTGGCCTGCTGATCAACCAGTCGATCAAGTCATTCCAGTTCGATGAGATGCTCACGCACATCATCGTGGTCCTGGTGCTGATTGTGGTGGTGGATCAGGTGTCTGCGTTGGTCAGGCGGCGGTTGGCCGCGTAGCACGTGAGCGCCGCCGCGCCCCTGCCCACTTGAAGCGGGCAGCCCGGCGGGCAACTTAATCTCGGCAGTCAGCGTCTCCACTGCATTCCCGCACCAGCTTCATCACCACACCTTCGTCGTCGTCCACTCCGCCACTCTTGTTGGCCAGAACGTACAGCTCGCCGTTCATGTCCTCACCGATCCCGAGCACAAACAGATTGATGTGCCCATTCACCAGGTTGAAGACGTTCGGGGTCCGGTCGTCGGGATCGGCGCGGTCATCCTCGACGACGTACATCACCCGCCCGTTTCCGGAGTTGAAGCCGTCGGAGTAATCGCCAAACACGTAGGTGCCGCGAAGCTCCGGCAGCTGGGAGCCCCTGTACACGAACCCGCCAATGGTGGCCACGCCCTCGTCATGGTCATACTGGGCAACCGGATCGATCAGTCCGGCTGGCTGGCCAGGAGTATTGGCAAAGACAAATCCGTCCGAAGCGAAACCGTCCAACTCGGTACCGCCCTGGTTGAACTGGAAGGTTCCTTCCTTGACCGCCCAGCCGTAGTTGCCGCCCTGTTGAATGCGTGCGTTAACCTCCTCGATGTTGTTTTGTCCTACGTCAGCAGTCCAGATCTCTCCCGTGCCACCGAGATCCATCCGGTCCGAGGAAGCCCTGAACGGGTTCCGGAATCCGTAGGCATAAATCTCCGGTTCGGTGGACGTCAACGGGTCCATTCGCAGGATCTTGCCCAACAGGTTATCGAGTCTCTGCGCATTACCTGGACCCTCATGGCTGATGCAGGGCCCTTCACCGGCAAGGCCCAACTGGCCGTTCTGGTCGTCCGCGCAGCCGCCGTCACCCGTTGTGATATACAGCAGGTTGCGGTCGTCGGAGCGGGTGCCGAAGAACAGGGCGCCGCCGTTGTGATTGAACTGCGGCTCCTCAATGGTGAGGAGAACCCTGGAGTCAGCTGGAGCCAGTGGAGTCCTGGTCATCGGATCGGCGGTTGGGTTTGGGTCGGTCCACTCGCGCAGGGTTGCGAGGTGATTAGGTTGCTGATCGGCGGTCGACGGCGCACCCGGAATGGGTTCGGACGTCATGGTGTAGAAGAGTCCATTACTTTCGAAGTCCGGATGGAATGCGACGCCCAGGAAGCCCCGTTCGTCTCCTTCAGGCAAGAGCGGCACCAGCAGTGGCGCGGTATCGAGAATCTCGTTCTTGTCGCCGCTTTCCGTGTCGATGGCCCAAAGCGGGCCAACCTGGTCCACCACAAACAAGACCCCCGGTGCGCCGGGCGCGTAAGTACCCCAGTTAGGGGCAGTCAAGCCATCTTCCTCAGCGAGAGTTTCCAACTCCAACTGAATGTCACCCTCGTCAATGTGGCCGGAAATAGGGTCACCAATAGGTTCCAAAGGGCGGGGCGGGTCACTGGCGCCGGCACCGCCCAACGATGCGGGGATGGCCAGGACAAATACTGCGGAGAACAGCAGCGCGGTGAAGCTGCGCCGTGCATTTCGATGAGCGTGCATTTCGATCGCCTTCCTTAGGCCGATCTAACTCCCCCACAAGTCTCTGAGGTAAAACGGAGGCGGAGCAGCATCTGGCTCCGGAATGACCCCCTCCGACAGCCGATTCGGATCCAGGGGTTGCACATTGATCGCTTTCAGGTTATCACGCGCGCGAGCCGTCAATATGGCTCATGAAACAGTCCGTGCGCCACCGCCGCGCCCCTGCCCACTGAGTCCAGCAACTGAGTGGGCAGGAACAGTTCTGCCCGCCCAGTTCGGGAGCTGGGCGGGCAGGCGTGTTCGGCGGTTGGGCAACTAGGGTTAGCGTGAGCTGACCCTTCCAAACAGCCCCGCGATCGGCGCCAGGATGAGTGGCCGTGCCGCAATCCACGCGCCAACGATCAGGAGCAGGGACACGAAGAAGATCAAGAAGCCTGCCCAGTTCACCACATCCTGACCGCCGTACATGTGGTTGAGGTTGCGCAGCGCCCCGGTCGCAAACACAAGCGCGACGTGAATGATGATGAAGACGACGAAGTAGAGCATGACAGGGAAGTGAATTGCCCGCGCCCACTCAACCGGGTAGACGCGGTTCAACGTCTTTGTGTTCTTGGGCCAGATGCCTGACATTCGCGCACCGCTGATCGCAGCCAGTGGAGCCGCGACAAAGACCGTAAGAAAATACATGAGCATCTGGAGGCTGTTGTAGTTCACCCATCCGTTCTCGGTGGGCCAATCCAGGGAAACGTACTGGATAGCCGCCGAAAGCGCGTTCGGAAAGACCTCCCAGGTGGTGGGTACAAGCCGAATCCAGTGGCCCGTTGCAAACAGCAACACCACAAAGACTGCGCCATTGAGGAGCCATAGTATGTCCAGGGCCTGATGGAACCACAGATTGAGACTGATCTTTCCATTCCCGCCCTTTGACCATCGCGGGGTCCAGTAGCCGCTCGGCCGTTCTTCTCTGCGTACCTGCAGACCGGAACGGATGATCAGGACGATCAGGAAAGTATTGAAGAAGTGCTGCCACTGGACCCATGCCGGGAAACCCGGCTGTGCATCAGCGGGCAGGGGCGTTTCGCCGGGGTAGCTCACCAGGAAGTCCTGCATGAAGCCGAGCGTGACAAACCAGCGGGTGAAGAGGACCGCAACAACAGCAAGCACCAGGAGGCCAATTCCGCCACGAACCAACGTTGCCGGGCGACTGAGTTCCTTGCCCGGCTTTTCTTGGCGTGCGGCGTCGGGTTCCGCGGCGGCGGCACGGGTCACTGGTGCGGCGGCGACGGCGGGTTCGACGGCGACAGGGTCCGCTGTTGCGGGCGAGGGGTCGACGGCGGCTGCCCGCAGACCTGCAGACCCAGCTTCGTGTGCGGCCTCGCCCGGTACAGGCGCTTCAACCACCTCTGCCGGCCCCGTCTCTTCCCGTGCCAGCGGAGGAGATGGATCCAGTACCCCAGGGGCTTGAGGAACCATGGCGGTGGCTGCCGGCCACCTCTCACCACCGTGCACGCGGGGCAATCCGCGACGCATCGCATGCCCGACGGTGGACGCAGGCGGATCCGCGGCCAGCGTTGCGGACGGCGGCGTTGCGGACGGCGGCGCCGCGGCAGGAGCTGCGGCCGGCGTGGTTGCGTCTGCCTGGGGCGCAGCCACCTCAGACTGAACGACGGCGGAATCCGCTCCTGCCCGCTCTCCGGAATCCGCAACAGTTGGCGTTTCGCGCGCCGGCGGCCATGCATGGGCGCCCGGCACACGTGGAAGGCCCCTGCGGCCTTCCCTGTGGGCGCCCGGCGTCGTCCTTGGTCCCGCACCCGCATCCGCTATGCCGCCTGCCCCGGCCGTGGAACCGGGACCGGGAGTATCAGCGGCACCCGCGGCACCCGCACCAGCGTCCGCGGAAAGCACCGCGCCAATGTCCGCCGAAACCTCCGCGGCGGCATCCGCGGAAAGGCCCGAAGCCGTGTCCTCAACCATCCCCGCAGGAGACGCACTTTCGGGAGGCCATGATTCCCCGCCGCTCCGCCGGGGCAAACCTCGACGCATCGTGCGACTAGGCGTCACCATTGCCTATTCCTTTCGCGCAGAGAGCGACTCGATCAATTGCGGTACCACTTGGAAGAGGTCTCCCACTACGCCAAAGTCAGCGATGTCGAAGATCGGCGCATCCGGGTCCTTATTGATGGCGACAATTGTCTTGGCTGTCTGCATTCCGGCCCGGTGCTGGATTGCGCCGGAGATGCCGAGCGCCACGTACAGCTGCGGCGAAACGGAGACGCCGGTTTGTCCAACTTGATGACTGTTGGGAACGTATCCGGCGTCGACGGCGGCACGGGAGGCCCCCACGGCCGCGCCAAGGACGTCGGCCAGTTGGTCAACAAGGGCGAATTGCTCCTCGGACGAGAGGCCGCGGCCGCCGGCGACAACCTTCGCCGCGCCGCGCAGCTCGGGGCGGCTCGATTCCACCGACTGCTCCTCGAACAACTCGATCGATGCGGCAGCCGCACCAGATGGTGTCACGTCGAGCATCTCGACGGCTGGTTCCACAGCCTCAGCGCGGGCATCGACCGCGCCCTCCCGGACCGTGATCACCGGTGCTCCAAACGTTGGCGCTGAATGAACGTTATAGGCGCCGCCGTAGACGGAGTGATGGGCCACAATGCCCTCCTCATCGCGTGCAACACCAACGGCGTCGACGGCGACGGCGGAGCGCGTCCGGGCGGCGAAGCGTCCAGCGACGTCGCGGCCATCAGCGGAGTTGGAGATCAGGATCGCGTCGGGGCGGACCAGGTCCGCAGCACTGGCGAGCGCGTCCGCCGCGGGGACGGCGAGCCACGCGGTCGCTGCCTCAGTTTCCGCGACCAGCACGTGCTCAGCACCCAGAGCGCCGCACGCTGCCGCCGCTTCTGGACCCCTGCCTGGATGCGCCACGATGAGGGCCACCGGGGTCCCGATTCCGGAGGCTGCGCCGAGCAGTCCGGCAGCGCTTTTGGCTGGCTCGCCCGACGGCGTAGCCTCGACGAGCACAAGGATGGAATCATCAGGAAATGTAGTCATGGCTGCTTCCTCACGCCAGTCGGTTCTGTACAAGGAACTCGGCGAGCTTCTTGCCGCCGTCGCCCTCATCAACGATCTTGGTCCCGGCTGATCGGGGGGGCTTCTCGGAGACTGAAATCATGATGGATCGTGGATTGTCCAGCGCATCAGAGTCAACGCCAAGCTCAGCGGCGGTCAGCATTTCCACGGGCTTCTTCTTTGCGGCCATAATGCCCTTGAAGTTGGGAAAGCGGGCAGCAGGGAACCTGTCGGTGATCGAAATAAGGGCGGGCAATTCCGTGGCGACCGTCATGACACCGCCATTAGCTTCCCGTGTTCCTTCGAGACGACCAGCTGAAATCTCCACCGAGTTGAGTGTGCTGGCGTGCGGCACCCCGAGTATCTCGGCAAGCATGGCGGGCAGCACACCGCCCGAGCCATCCGTGGACAGATTGCCGGTAATGACGAGGTCAAATCCGATGCGGCGAATTGCTGCCGCAAGCACGTCCGCGGTGAGACCGAGGTCAGCGCCGGAAAGCTTTTCGTCCGAGATGTGCACCAACTTGGCCGCCCCCATGGCAAGAGCCCTGCGAAGTGTTGCGGCGGCCGTTGCCGGGCCCATGGAGAGAACAATGACCTCTGAGCCGTCAATCTTCTCGGCGCTTGACAGCGCCGCTTCGAGAGCGCGCTCACCGATTTCGTCGAGCACCGCCTCCGTGGCACCCCGCTCGGCGAGCCCGGTCTCCAGATTCAGCGTGCGCTCCCCGTAGGTATCGGGGACCTCTTTCATGAGAACGATGATCTTCATTGATCCTCCCTGATGTCTGGAGGGTGGCCAGACAATTGCATTGTTGCGGATCGGGTACGTGTCCGTCTGCACCGAGAATACAGTGAAAACCGGGCGGTTTATGAACGGCCTCGATGCGGGCAGCCAGCCGACGACGGCGGCAGGTCACCTCCCGTGG
>NZ_KI915037.1:12283-27282 GCF_000520595.1 Arthrobacter sp. H5 | reverse complement strand
CCGTGGAAGGTGACCTGCCGCCGTCGTACTTTCTATTCCTTGGGCGCCGCTTGACCTTCGGCAGAAGCGCGGGCGGCCCGGGTACGGGTCACCTTGGCCGTGGGCTGCGCCTCAGGGGGCGCAACCGGCGACGCCTTGGCGCCCGATGAATCCCCCCAGTTGCGCAGCATCTCCACAGCGTCCAGGCCCGTAGTGTCCTTGAGCAGCTGGAAAGTCTGCTGCAGGCCATCCGTGACGTTCCGGCTCAGCTGACTTGCGCCATCGCTGGAGATGACGGTCATGTTGTCGATCGAGGACATCGGCGCGGCGATCTCCCGGGCAACCAACGGGAGCATCTCCATGACCTTGTTCAGCACGGCGGCTTCGTTGAACTGCTCGTAGGCTCGGGCCTGCGCCTCGATGCCCTCGGCCTCGGCGATGCCCTTCTGGCGGACAACATCGGCTTCCGCCTGCCCCCGGACCTTGATGATTTCGGCTTCCGCGACACCGTTTGCGCGGGTGACCGCGGCGGTTGCGTTGCCTCGTGCGGTGTTGGCGGCAGCCTCAGCCTCGGCGGACACCTTGTCGCCCTCCGCGGTGAGGCGGCGCTTGGTCAGCATGACCTCCGCCTCCACCTGATCGGCCTCGGACTGACGCTTCCGCTGTTCCAGCTTGGCGGCGGCTTCCTGTTCCACGCGGTACTTGTCGGCGTCGGCAGGCTTGCGGATCTCAATATCGAGTTCGCGCTCACGCAACTCCGATTGGCGTGAAGCAACCTGCTGTTCCTTGAGTAGGATCGCTTCCTTCTGGTCTGCGGCGGCAAGCGGCCCGGCGGCGTCGGCCTGCGCCTGACGGGCGTCGGCAACTTCCTTCAGTTCGGCGCGGCGGATGGCCAGGCGCTGCTCGGCGAGCGCAACCTGCTCATCGGCAACTGCAGCGGCTTCGGCTGCTTCCTGAGCGGCATTGGCTTCGGCGATCTTGGCCAGTTTCTCGGCAAGTGCCGCCTCGGGCCGCCCCAGGTTCTTCAGATAGCTGGAACTGTCATTGACCGACTGGATCTGGAAGGTATCAATGACCAGGCCCTGGTTGTGCATCGAGTGCTCGGCCTCTTCCTTCACGCTCTTCGCGAAGGAAGCCCGGTCCTTGATGATGGAATCGACGGACAGGGTTCCCACGATCGAACGCAATGAGCCGGAGAGGGTTTCCTGCGTGTAGTGGTCAATCTGGTCCTGCTGGTTGAGGAACCGTTGGGCGGCCCGGCGGACGGCCTCTTCGTCGCCGCCGACCTTGATCTGGGCAACACCGGTGAGCTGCAGGGCTATACCGTTCTGGGAGATTCCCTCGATCTGGAGGGTGACCTGGCGGGATGCGAGTGAGATGGAGAACGCACGCTGGGTGAACGGATTGATGAACGTGCGGCCAAACTCCACCCGTTGGCTTTCCTGGTTGCCCTTGCCGGTGATAATCAGCGCTTCCGACGGGCTGGCTATGCGAAGCGCGAGCCTTGCCACGATCGCGGCGATGACTAATAGAACAACGACGGCGCCAACAATCACGCCCAGCGTGATTAAGAGACCAATGTCCACAGTTTCCCCCTACATTATGATTCCAAGCAAGATGGAGGCGCGAGTGCTGTGCGCCACATCTAGGACGCTACACGATTCCTGCCGGGGTAGGGACCCTCAGGCCCCTTCACGTCGGGCGTCTGCCCAGTTCTCAGCGGCGGCCAGGTGCCGTCGCGCGGCCTCGACCACGGCGTCCGGACGGGGGTTTCGCCAGGCCCGTTCCAGATCCGACAGCGCCTCGGTGACCATGCGCCGGGCGGCGGCCAAAGTGGTTGAATCTCCAATGGAGGTTTCGCTGACTGGAACGGTGCTCATAATAGTTATTCGTACCCGCGGGACCTTGGGATTTGTGTGTGCCCTGCCGGGTTCCTAGCATCGACTCTCCCCAAACTGACCTTATAACCGCTCGAAAAGGCCTCATAAGGGCAACTTGAGGAGAGTCGATCTAGATTTCGACGACGATTTACCCGAGCGTCCAGTCCGTGATCGCTGGAACGTCCTTGCCGGCGTCGCGCGTGTACTGCCACGCCAGCTGACGCTGATCCTGAAATTCCTGCCTCAACGCAGCCTGCCGTGATCCCAGCGACGGCACCCGGTCAATCACATCCATCGCCAGCTGGAACCGGTCAATTTGATTGAGCATGGCCATGTCAAAGGGTGTGGTGGTGGTGCCCTCTTCCTTATATCCGCGCACGTGCAGGTTCTGGTGGTTGGTGCGACGGTAAGCCAGCCGGTGAATCAGCCACGGATACCCGTGATACGCAAAGATCACAGGTTTGTCCGTGGTGAACAGGGTGTCAAAATCGCTGCCGGACAGCCCGTGCGGATGCTCGGATTCATCCTGCAGCCGCATCAGGTCCACCACGTTGACCAACCGGATCCTGAGCGACGGCAACGCATGCTTGAGCAACTGCGCTGCCGCGACCGTCTCCAGAGTGGGCACGTCACCGGCACAACCGAGAACGACGTCGGGATCCTCGCCTTCGACCTCGCGGCCGGCAAAATCCCACACACCGATACCGCGCTCAAAGTGCAGCCGGGCATCCTCCGGGCCGAGCCACGTCACAGTGGGCTGCTTACCTGTGACAATCACATTGACTGTGTCCCTGGTCTGCAGGCAGTGCTCGGTCACGGCGAGCATGGTGTTGGCATCCGGCGGCAGGTACACGCGGATCACGTCGGCCTTCTTGTTCACCACATGGTCAATGAAGCCCGGATCCTGATGTGAAAATCCATTGTGGTCCTGTTGCCAGACATGGCTGGACAGCATGTAATTCAGGGATGCGATCGGCTGGCGCCACGCCAGCTGCTGATGCACCTTCAGCCACTTGGCGTGCTGGTTGAACATTGAATCAACTATGTGGACAAAAGCCTCGTAGCAGTTGAAGACGCCGTGCCGTCCGGTCAGCAGGTACCCTTCCAGCCAGCCCTGGCAGAGATGCTCGCTCAACACCTCCATAACCCGGCCCTGCCGCGCAAGGTGTTCATCGACGTCGTCAATCCTGGCCTGCCACGCTTTGTCCGTGACGTCATAGACGTCCTGCAGTCGGTTCGATGCCGTTTCGTCCGGGCCAAACAGGCGGAAATTACTGGGATTCAGTTCAATGACATCCCGCAGGTACTTCCCCGCGGTGGCCATGGGGCTCACCTTTTCCTGTCCCGGCTGATTGACGACGACGGCGTGCTCCCGGTAGGCCGGTAACGCAAGGTCCTGGAGCAAACGGCCGCCGTTGGCGTACGGGGTGGCGCTCATGCGGAGATCTCCGGCAGGGGCCTGTTGTGAGACGAGCTCGTCCAGCATGCCGTCGTCCATGAAGAGTTCCTCCGGACGGTAGGAACGCAGCCACTCCTCAAGCTGCCGGAGGTGATCGTCATTATCGTGGACTCCGGAAAGAGGCACCTGGTGCGCCCGCCATGTCCCTTCTACCTGCTGCCCGTCCACCTGTGCAGGGCCGGTCCAGCCCTTCGGTGAGCGCAACACGATCATGGGCCAGCGAGGGGCATCTCCGCGCGCTCCTTCGTCGCTTGGTCGATGACCGGCGGTCCGCGCTTGCTCCTGAATGGCCCGGATCCGTGCCAGGCACTCATCCAACGTCCACGCAAAATCGACATGTGCCTGCTCGGTGGCGCGCGGATTTCCAATAGTGACGAAGTGCGGTTCATAGCCGTACCCGTACATCAGCTGCTTCAGCTGGTCTTCCGGCATTCGTGACAGCACGGTGGGGTTGGCGATCTTGTAACCATTGAGGTGCAGGATGGGAAGGACGGCGCCGTCGTTCTTGGCGTCAAGGAAGCTGCTGGACTGCCAACTGGCCGCAAGTGGACCGGTCTCCGCCTCGCCGTCGCCAATGACGCACGCTGCGATGAGCTGCGGGTTGTCGAAGACGGCACCGTACGCGTGGGCCAGCGAGTAGCCCAGTTCGCCACCCTCGTTAATCGAGCCGGGCGTTTCCGGGGCAGCGTGGGACGGAATGCCGCCCGGGTAGCTGAACTGCCTGAACAGTTCCTTGAGTCCGCCCTCTCCCTGATCAATGTGCGGGTAGACCTCCGAGTACGTGCCCTCCAACCAGGCATTCGCAACGTTGGCCGGGCCACCGTGCCCCGGACCAGTGATGAACAGCATCTGCTGCTGCCGTTCAACGATCGCACGGTTCAGGTGGGCGTAGATGAAATTCAGACCCGGTGTGGTTCCCCAGTGGCCCAGCAGCCGCTCCTTCACATCCTCTTTCTTCAGCGGTCTGTGGAGTAGTGGGTTGTCTCGGAGGTAGATCTGGCCCACGGACAGGTAGTTGGCCGCGCGCCACCACGCATCAAGCTGTTCAATGTTCACGAAACTCTCCTCCACATTCCCATCGACTCTCCCCAAACTGACCTTACAACCGCCAAAAACGGCCTCATAAGGGCATTTTGAGGAGAGTCATTCTAGATTTCGACGACGACGTCCGACGGCTTCTTGTCCGGGCGCCACCCGCGCCACACTGGATGGCGGAGCTTGCCGCCATCGGTCCGTTCGCTGAACTGGACTTCGCCAACCAGTGCGGGCCGGACCCAGTGGGCATCCGAGGCGTCCGGCGCCGGGACGTCATTGAGCGGCGCTGTCTTGCGGCCCATCTTCTTCAGCCGCGAACCAATCTCGGCCAGCTCACGTTCCGTGAGACCGGAACCCACCCGGCCGATGTATTTGAGATCCACGCCGTCTGGGATCGCCACCAGCAGCGAACCGACCTTGTGAGCCCGGTTCCCCTTGCCCGGACGCCATCCCACCACTACAACATCCTGCGTCAACGAATGCTTGATCTTGACCCAGTGATCCGATCTGCGGCCGGCGGAGTAGGTGCTGTCAACCTTTTTGGCCATGATCCCTTCAAGGCCAAGTTCCTTGCTGGCGTCAATCGCCTCGTCCAGCGAAGCATCCAACGCGGGCGGCACCTGAATGTGGCCGTCCTTTGGTACCTCAACGGCTTCGTCCAGGATCTCGCGGCGCTGCGCGTACCCCAGCTCCAGCAGGGAATTCCCATCCAGATACAGCAGGTCGAAGAGCATGAAGTACACCGGGACCTTTTTGCGGGCCGCTTCAATCTCCGTCGTCTTGGTGATGTTCATCCGCGTCTGCAGCAGGCCGAAGTCCGGCCTGCCGGCCTTATTCAAAGCCACAATCTCACCGTCGAGCAATGCCTGGTCGCCGTTGACGTAGTCCCCCAGGTCCGCCAATTCGGGATAGGTGGCGGTCATGTCGATGCCATTCCGGCTCACCAGCTTGATGCCGTCCGGGGTCACCGTGGCCAGGGCCCTGATACCGTCCCACTTCATCTCGAAGGCCCAGTGATCCTCAGAACGCACAATCCCCGGAGCCCCCACCGTGGCCAGCATCGGTTTCACGCTGGGCAGCTTCTCCTCTTTGGCAGGCGGGAAAGCGGGCGGCGACGGCTGCCCGGGCTGTTCCTTCATCAGGTGCATCAGCCAGTTCTTCTCCGCCGCGTCGGTCGCGCCACCGGTGTGGATCAGCGCGAACCTGCGGACCGCATTGCCGCTGCGCGCCAACCCGCCGTCGGGACGCCCGTGAACCGTGCAGATCACTTCCTTTCCGTCGCGCCACTTTTCCGCCTCATAGGTGCCCGAGTCCCAGATGTACACCTCACCCGCTCCATATTCCCCTTTGGGAATGGTTCCCGCGAAGGAGCCATAGTCCAGCGGATGGTCCTCGGTCTGCACTGCGAGGTGGTTCTGATCCGGGGTGTCGGGCGGGCCCTTTGGCACCGCCCATGAAACCAGCACACCGTCACGCTCCAACCGGAAGTCGTAATGCAGCCGCCGCGCGTGGTGCTCCTGGATGACAAAGGCGTTGCCCTCTCCGGTCGTGACCGTATCCGGCACCGGTTCGGGTGTTTTGTTGGGGTCACGCATTGAACGATAGGTGTGCAGGCGGTCTGGACCGCCGTCGTCGTTCGCTGCCTCCTCCAGCGCGCCCTCGTCCAGCGTTCCGGAGTCCATGCCCTCCAGCACATCGCCAAAATCCTCCACGCGCCGCATCACCTCGTGGAAATCGAGCTGCAACAGATCAACGTCCTCCAGCTCCTCCCAGGTGCGAGGCGCTGCCACCATCGGGTGGAGCTTTCCGCGCAGGGAGTAGGGCGTGATGGTGGTCTTGTTGCGGTTGTTCTGGCTCCAGTCCAGCAGCACCTTCCCGCCGCGGAGGGTCTTCTTCATGTCACTGACCACGAGGTGGGGATGGTCCGCTTCCAGCGAGCGGGCAAGTTCATGAGCGACGGCGGAAATTTCGTCCGACGTCTGCTTTCCGTCCAGCGCGGCGTAGAGATGGATGCCCTTGGACCCGCTGGTCACCGGGCGCGGGTCCAGGCCCATGTCCTGCAGGATCGCACGGGCCAGCCGGGCGACTTCGGCGCACTCGATCAGGGACGCGCCCTCCCCTGGGTCAAGGTCGAGCACCAGCCGGTCCGGGTTGTTGATCTTTCCCCGACTGCCGAACTTCCACTGCGGCACGTGGATCTCCAGTGCGGAGATCTGGCCCAGCCACGTCAGCGTGGCGAGGTCATTGACCATCGGGTAGGAGCTGACGTGGTTGCTGTGCTCAATCGGGTGGCTCTTGATCCAATTCGGCGCGCCCTTGTCCAGGTTCTTCTGGAAGAACACCTGGCCCGGTTTGTCTTCTGTTCCGACGCCGTCAACCCAGCGCTTGCGCGTAACCGGCCGGTTGCGCGCATGTGGGATGAGGTAGTCCGCGACGGCCGCGTAGTAGGCAAGAACATCAGCCTTAGTGGTGCCCGTCATCGGATACATGACCCGGTCCAGACTCGTGAGCTTGAGACGGTGACCGTCAACGGTCACCGTCTGCTGATTCTGCCCTGCCGTGCTGGCCATTCCCCCAGTCTTGTCTGGATGGTGTGCAAATGCCAATGGTCAGTAGGCTTCCAACCCGCTTCGGTTGCCCGGCACGGCGGTAATCTCTGCGGCAGCGGGAGAACCAGGCGGAGCGGGCAGTGCAGGAAACCGGGCGGCAGATCCCAGCCGAACGGACCGCGATGCGCGCTGTCAGGATCATAGTTGGTGTCTGTCACAGTCAACGCCGGTTTAATGTGACCGCAAGACACCTCAGACTATTGCCCCGTGTTGACGGACGATCAATTCAAGTAGGCGCAGTCGTCATCGGGATCGAATAGATGAAAGTTTTCTTCCCACGCCTCGTATCGAGCTGACAGTTTCCGATTAGCGGTTTCTTGGATTCTTCTATCGATATAGTCTTCAACCAATTTTATGTTGAACTCATCTTGGATTAGGGACAGGTGCTTGCCGCCACGTAGGAAACGTTCGTCCGTCTCTTTGAAGGTGGGGGAACAAACGCGCAGCTGCAACGACGTGCTGAGCGGCTCAGACACATGTGAGCGAAAGTATGGGAAGTAGCTGTATAAAGATTCAAGGAAGGGGCTCACCATTTCCATCTGGGCACCTACGATCGTGGCCCAAGCAACACCTGGGCGCCCGAAGCGTTCTGTGCGCGGTATGCGCTGGTCTTCCTCATCCACAATCCACCCGGGGAGTGGTGTTAAACCACATTCTTCGTAGATGTAGCTGATCCTAATCATCTCGACGCTCTTTATTCCTATATCCAGCTTCTTGGTAATTTGACGTGGAAGTTAGCGTATCGATTTTGTATTTTGAAGATTTGAGAAATGGTTCTTACTCTGATTGTGTTTGCGTTAAAAGTAGTCGAGCGTGATGTTACCGGATGGTGAACCAGTGCGGACGCAGCTCAACGGTGGTCGTCGACGGAAGGGGTGCGGCGCTGGCAGGTGAGAGTGGAACCTCTTGCGTCAGCACTGGCGTCTCTGTGGGTCCCGGGCCGGGCGGGCCTCAGCCCCGGAACTGCTCCTCATAGCGGGCAACGTACTGGTCCCAGAGAGCCGGATTCTGACCCAACGGCCGCTCGTGGAGGTAATCGTCCAGTCCCATCAGCGTCAGATGCCACCCGGCGGCGGAGCGCGACGCCTGGGACATTTCAGCGATGGTGTTCGTCAGCGTCAGGAGGCAGCCATCGTCGTCGTTCTCCAATTCCCAGCGCAGCACCTCCCTGTCCCAGGTATAGGCGAGCAAAAAGGGCTTCTCCGCTTCCAGCACAGTTCCGGTGGTGGGCCGCTCACCCGGGGAGGTGAACGTGACGGTGGCATCCCGGCGAGGCAGAATGTCCACCTCGCACGGAAACCAGTACCTGAGTTTCTTTGGGTCTGTCAGGTGCTTCCAGAGCACCTGCGCCGGGAAGTCGAAGCGCATCTCGAACCACAGGGCGGGGGCGCCGTCGGCAAGGGTCTTGGTGACAGAAGGTTCAGCATTCACTGTGCAATCGTAGACCGGGACCGAGTTCGCTGGTTCACTAGGAACATGAGAGCCATTTGGAAGGGCGCCGTGGCGTTTGGACTGGTGAACGTGCCGGTCAAGGTCTACAGCGCAACCGAGGACCATGACATCAGCCTCCACCAGGTCCACAACAAGGACGGCGGCCGCATCCGCTATCAGCGCCGCTGCGAAGTGTGCGGCGAGATCATCGAGTACAAGAACATCGACAAGGCGTACGACGACGGCGAGCGCACCGTTGTGCTCTCAGCCGAGGATTTCGCGTCGCTTCCGGTGGAGAAAAGCCGTGAAATCGAGGTGGTGGAGTTTGTGCCGAGCGACCAGATCGACCCCATCATGCTGGACCGCTCCTATTACCTTGAGCCGGATTCCAAGTCCACGAAAGCCTACGTGCTGCTGCGGCGCACGCTCGAGGAGACGGATCGGACGGCCATCGTGCAGTTCTCACTGCGGCAGAAATCGCGGCTGGCAGCCCTTCGCGTCCGCGGAGACGTGCTGATGCTGCAGACCCTGCTGTGGGATGACGAGGTCCGTGAGGCCACTTTCCCGTCGCTCGATGAGAAGGTCCGCGTTTCCGCGAAGGAGAAGGAAATGTCCGCGGCCCTCGTGGAGTCCTTCTCCTCCGACTTTGACCCCGAAAACTTCACCGATGAATACCAGGAACAGCTCCGCGTGCTGATAGAGGCGAAGCTGGAGAAGGGCGAGGCGCTCGATACCGACGAAACCTTCGGCGAGACCGATGAGGACGACGGCGGCGGCAAGGTTCTCGACCTCATGGAGGCGCTGCGCAGGAGTGTTGAGAAGAACCGCGAGAAAAAAGGTTCTGCAGGCGCAAAGGCCGGGACGCCGTCGCCGGGCACTAAAACAAATGCGAAGAAGGGCGCGTGATGGGATTAATCGAGAATCGACGGGGGGAGCAAACGCTCACACAGGCGCCGAACGCGCCCATTATCGGGTGGGCGGCGTTCGGCGCGGCGTCGTTCATGGCTCTTGAGGATAAGAACCGGCGGATTCTGCGGGCGCTCAGTACCAGCTGCCTGATGGTGTGGGCTGCACTGGAATTCACCGCCGGCGAGAGCGTCTTCCGCCGGGCCATAGGCGCCGTGACGCTTGGATTGCTGGCCCGGCGGCGTTAGCTACTTCGCCAGGAAGTCCAACAGTGTTCGGTTCCACTCTTCCGCGTGGCTAACGTTGCAGCCGTGTGGTGCACCCTTGATGACGTGGAGTTCACTGCCTGGCAGTGCGGCGTGGGTGCGCTCACCGGATCCCTCGAAGGGGACGGTTCCGTCGGCGTCGCCATGCAGGATCAGCGCCGGTAGCGTCACTTTGGGCAGATCGGCCCTGAAGTCGGTGGTTGCAAAAGCCTCCAAGCACGCCAGCGCGGCTTTCTTGTCAGTTTGCTTGCACAGCGCAAGCGCTTCTTGACGCTGTTCCTCCGTGACCTTGAGGACACCGCTGGCCGAGAAGAAGTCCGTGGTGAACTGGTCGTAGAAGGAGTCCTCGTCCTTGGTGAGACCGGCGGTCATCTCTTCCGCCGCACTATTGGTGAGCGGGCCATCCGGGTTGTCCGCTGTCTGCATCAGGTACGGAGGAACCGCCGACGCAAATACAACGCTGCGCAGCCGTTCCGCACCGTAGAGGGAGAAGTAGCGGGCCACTTCGCCGCCACCCATCGAGAAACCTACAACCGTGACGTCATTCAAATCCAACTCCTGCAGGAGGGCGTGGAGATCCTCGGCGAGGGTGTCATAGTTGTAGACACCCTTCGGCTTGTCACTTCGACCGAATCCACGCCGGTCGTACGTCACTACCCGGTAGCCGGCCTGCTGCAGTGCGGGAACCTGCTCCGTCCACGCCTCGCCGGACAGTGGCCATCCATGGACGAGGACCACCGGGCGGCCCGGGCCGCCGGTGTCGTCGACGTGCAGGTTGGTGTCCTTGAACAAGCCGTGGTGTGCGGTGATTTCAGTCATGATTAGTGCCTCCGTATCCGTGGGAAGGCATTGCATGACAGCGCAATTCAACTACCGAACAGTAGGGAGGCTGTCATCAGTGCTTCGGAATGGGCGCACTTTCGGATTGCATGGGCACGGCCCGTGGGAGCGGCCCTCACGGCCCTCCTCGATCTTGCACTTCACACCTCACCCCGCGTTGTGCGCGTCCTCCGGGTCCGAGGGCGCGTCATCGCGCCGCTCCTTCACTAACTTGCTGGCGCTCACCAACCGCAGCGCCGTCACCAGCAGCACCCCACCAAGAACGTTGAAAACCACAATGTAGGAGAACCAGCCCAGCCACTGAAGGTAGCTGATGTCCGCACCCGCGTGGATGGCCCCGAAGATCAGCAGTGAGTCCAGGATTGAGTGGAAGAGCTGCAGCCCGTAGAGCAGGAAGGCGCCAACGACGGCGGCAACAATCTTTCCGGTCACACTGTCAGTGCCGTGCTGCATCCGGGTCATCAGGGTGATGGTGCTTCCCGCCAGCACGGCCAGGCAGACCGTTTGCCAGTTGAAGCCGGCGTCGATGTAGTGGCCCGCTTCCTCCGTGATCGTTTCGGCCCACTGCGGGAATGCCGTCATGACCAGCCACATGAACAACCAGCCGCCCACCAGATTGGAAATGAGTGTGCCGCCCCAGAGCTTCCCAAGCTGCGCAACGCTTGCCTCGCGTGCAACGACGGCGGCAATGGGAACCAGAAACCCCTCGGTGAAGAGTTCGCTCTTGGCAAGCAGGAGGGCGATGAGGCCTGTGCTGAAAGCGAGTCCGGCAACGAGGTGGTTTTCGGTCTCGTAAAGGACACCAAGGTAGGCCATGATGCCAATGCCTATTTCAAACCCACCGAACAATCCCGTGATGAGCACATCGCGAAAGGAGCGGTTCAGGCGCTGGGCGCCTTCTTCGACGGTGCGGTCGAAGGATTCCTCAACCTCTTCCTCAACCGGGCCGGTGTTGTCGCCGAGCTCCCGCCGTCGTGCATCGCCTTCGGTGTCGCTCATATATGCCGCCTGTCCGCATCGATCTACGTCGAAATCACCCCTCCTATCCCAGGTCACCCCCTGTGCGGGGTGACCTCGGACGGCAGGGGTGACCTCGGCCGGTGTGGTCATTCTACTGAGCTGGGACCGGTACAACCCGGTAGCCCATGCCCGGCTCGGTGATGAAGTGCCTCGGCCTGGCCGGATCCTGCTCAAGCTTCTTCCGTAGCTGCCCAATATAAAGGCGAAGATAGGCCGTATCCCCGCCGTGATGCGGCCCCCACACCTGCGCCAGCAGTGTCTGTTGCGTGATCAGGCGGTCCGGAGACTTCAGCAACATTTCCAGCAGCCTCCACTCTGTGGGCGTGAGGCCTGTTCCGGCGAATCCTAACGAGATTCTAACGCCGCCAATTTCTCACCGGGAGTGCTGTTGCCGGGACATGAGTTGGAGCCAACCCTGGGCACCCACATATGACACCATTCTGAGGCGTCAAGGTCTTGACATGACACCACACTGACGCCATGCTGGTGTCATGGATCTCTCAGCATACGTCAGTGACCTTCAGGAGCATCTCGCCATCGCGGCTGAAGCCGGGGGTGGAGAAGCGCGCGCTCTTGCCGAACGGCTGACGGCGCCGCTCGAGTCGGCAACGCGGTTGGTTCTCTTGGAGGCCTTGTCAGCGGCAGCGGGCGAAATCACTCGCGAGCTTGCGCCGGGGGCCGTCGATGTTCGCCTGCGTGGACGCGACCCGGAATTTGTGGTGACCCAACCCGCGGACCAGGCCTTTGCAGAGGTGGCGGAGCGCGTGACGGCTCCGAGACCACGCGCTGCCGACCCCGGTGACATTGAAGATGGCGCTACATCGCGCACCACGCTTCGCTTGCCGGACCATCTCAAGGCACGGGTCGAGGAATCGGCCAGTCGTGAAGCAATATCGGTCAACGCGTGGCTGGTGCGTGCCGTGACTACGGCCCTTGATCCGGGCAGCAACCGCGCCGCTCGGAGCGAACCGCGCGGCGGTGGCGAAGGCTTCACCGGTTGGGTCCGCTGACGAGTTATCGATTCTTACGCACAACACCAGGAGGCACCATGCCAGTTTTCGATACACCCCAACCAATTTCAGTCACCCTCGAACTCGCCATCGGAAGCGCGCGAATCATCGCCGGAGCAACGGATCGCACTTCGGTGGAAGTACTCCCCAGCAGGGAGTCCAAGCCCGCCGACATCAAAGCAGCGGAACATACCCGAGTGGAATACTCCGGCGGCCAACTGCGGGTCATTTCTCCGAAGAACTGGAAACACTACACGCCGTTTGGTGGCAGTGGCTCAGTGGACGTCACCATTGAACTGCCTGCCGGTTCCGCGGTCCACGGTGAGTCTGCCGTTGGAGAGTTCCACGCCGAAGGCAGGTTGGGAGAGTGCACCCTCACCAGCGGGGTTGGCGACATCAGCCTTGAAGAAACCGGCCCACTGACCGTGAAGACCGGAACCGGCGACATCACAGCAGACAGGATAGCGGGACACGCGGAGATCATCACGGGATCCGGCAGCGTCCGCATCCGCACCATTGACGGCAGCGCTGAACTCAAGAACTCCAACGGCCACACCGCCATTGGCGACGTCACGGGCGAGATTCGTCTCAGGGGCGCGAACGGTGACATCTCAGTTGACCGCGCCCACTCTTCGATCGTGGCAAAGACAGCGCACGGCAAAGTCCGGATCGGAGAAATCATGAGGGGCTCGGCACTCCTGGAGTCCTCCTTCGGAAAACTCGACCTGGGCATCCGAAACGGTACGGCGGCGTGGCTCGATGTGACCACGCAGCACGGCAAGGTACGCAATTCCCTCACCGCAGACTCAGGGCCCACGGAAGCCGACGAGACAGCCGAAGTGCGCGCTAGGACCTCCTGGGGAGACATCACCATCCGCCGTTCAACCGAGAGCGCGAACAGCTGACCCACACCTTCGAGAGCATCACTAAAGAAGAGAAAGCCGCATGAACATCGAGGAAACATCAATGCAGAATCCGTGGCCCGCGATCCGCGTACAGCAGGGCCTCGAGAAGTCCTACAAGGACCTGAGCGTCCTGCGCGGCGTGGACTTCGACGTTGCACCGGGCAGCATCTTCGCCCTTCTCGGCTCGAACGGTGCCGGAAAAACCACGATAGTGAGAATTCTGTCCACTCTGTTGAGGTCAGACGCCGGCACAGCCACCGTCAGTGGATTCAACGTCACGACGGACCCCCTCCGAGTGAGGGAATCCATCAGTCTGACCGGACAGTTTGCCGCGGTCGATGAGATCCTCTCCGGCCGGGAGAACCTGGTCCTGGTTGCCAAATTGCGGCATTTGAAAGCCTCCGGCCAGATTGCGGATGACCTTCTTGCACGCTTCAACCTCGCCGACGCGGCATCACGCAAGGTGTCGACATATTCGGGAGGCATGCGCCGCCGCCTGGACATCGCCATGAGCCTGATCGGGCAGCCGAAGGTAATCTTCCTCGACGAGCCAACCACGGGGCTCGACCCCGAGGGGCGCATCGAGTTGTGGCAGGTCATCGAGGAGTTGGCCAGGCAGGGGACCACTGTTTTGCTCACCACGCAGTACCTGGAAGAGGCTGAGCAGCTCGCCGATCGGATCGCCATTCTTCACCAGGGGCGAATCATCACGAACGGCTCCCTCGCCGAGCTGAAGCAACTCCTTCCACCAGCGAAGGTCGAATACGTCGAAAAGCAGCCGACCCTGGAGGATATCTTCCTCGCACTTGTGGGAAACGACGGCAAGTACGAGTCAAGTAAGGACAGGTCATGAGCACACACTTTTTCGGAGACACGGCCGTCTTGCTGGGCCGCTCCATGCGTCACATCTTCCGCAGCGTGGACACGATCATCACCACCGCAATCACGCCGATCGCCCTCTTGCTGCTGTTCGTCTACGTGCTGGGCGGGGCAATCGAGACCGGCACCGACAACTACGTCAATTATCTGCTTCCTGGGATCATGCTGATCGCCATCGCATCGGGCATTGCCTACACTGCCTTCAGGCTGTTCACCGACATGAAGAGCGGTATCTTCGAGCGATTCCATTCAATGCCAATCGCACGATCATCCGTGCTGTGGGCGCACGTGCTGACGTCGGTGGTCGCCAACCTGCTCTCGGTTATCATCATTGTGCTGGTGGGACTGCTGATGGGCTTCCGCTCCTCGTCCGGTCCTTTGGAATGGCTTGCGGTCGCCGGAATCCTGGCACTGTTCACCCTGGCACTGACATGGGTCGCCGTCATCGCCGGGCTCACCGCGAGCACCGTGGAAGGCGCCAGCGCCTTCTCCTATCCGCTGATCTTCCTGCCGTTCATCAGCTCGGCCTTCGTCCCGACGGAAACCACGCCGGGTCCGGTTCGCTGGTTCGCCGAGAACCAGCCGGTCACTGCGATCGTCAATACAATCCAGCATTTGTTTGCCGGGCAACCGGTTGGCAGCGACATCTGGATTGCGCTCGCTTGGTGTGTAGGCATCCTTGTCCTCGCGTACGTTTTCGCCATGGCCGTCTACCGGCACAAGATCACCTGAGGGCCCGCCGCAGTCGCGTCGATTGGGGGGACTCAGGGTGTGGCTCCC
>NZ_KI915037.1:10170-12183 GCF_000520595.1 Arthrobacter sp. H5 | reverse complement strand
CCCGCCGCAGTCGCGTCGATTGGGGGGACTCAGGGTGTGGCTCGCGTACCAGCCCCAACGATCGATAAGCCTGATCCGTCCGCCAGCACTAGGATGACAAGCGTGAAGCTCCGCCGGAATCCCCGCTTTGTGCGGTTCTGGCTGGCGTCAACAGTTTCGGATTTCGGCACCTACATCACCACTGTGGCTCTCTCGGTTCTTGTCTTGGTAATGCTGGGCGGAACCGCCCTGGATCAGGGGTTGGTGAATGCCGCACGGTGGGCACCGTACCTGCTCTTCGGACTACTGGCCGGTATCTGGGTGGACCGATTCCAACGGCGGACGGTCCTGATTGCGGGCGATCTGGGCCGCGGTCTGGTGCTGGTGGGTCTTGCCGTCCTCGCAGCCCTGGGTGTCCTGGGCATTCCGGCCGTGATGGCGCTGTTGTTCTGCTTTGGATTCCTGGCGCTGATGAGCGACGCCGCATATCAGTCCTTCCTGCCGCAACTGGTTCCGCGGGCGCAGCTGGTCAGGGCAAACGCCCGGTTGCAACAGAGCGACACCGTTGCCCAGACAAGCGGCGGAGCACTGGCCGGTGGGCTGGTGGCTTTGGTCAGCGCCCCCTTCGCGCTGTTCATCGATGCGCTTTCCTATTTCTTTTCCGGCGCGGTGTTGCTCTCGTTGAAACAAGCTTCGACCGAGACGCCCCCGAGGCCCAACGGTTCCCTGCGTTCCAGGATCGGTGAAGGCCTGCGCTGGATATATGGGCACGCACGCCTGGCACCCCTCGCGTGGAAAAGCCATCTCTGGTTCATTGGCTCCGCGATCATGGGCGCGGTGTTTCCGGCTCTTATCCTCAATGAGCTTCGACTCGGGCCCCTTGGACTTGGCCTGACAGTTGGCTGTGCCGGTATCGGGGCCGTGATCGGAACACTTATCTCAAACCGACTCGGAGAACGCTGGGGCACGGGCAGGGCAGTGATTGCGGCGGACCTTCTCCAACCCATAGCCGTTGCACTGATAGCACTGGCCCCCCTGGTGGCGTTCCTCAACGGGCAAGTCACAGGAGCTGACTACGGTTCCCCAGCGGACTGGTCTTCCGCTTTGTGGGCGGCGTTTATCCTCGCTGCGGGAGGCCAGCTTCTCTTCGGGTTTGCCCTTGGCTCCGAAGGTCCACTGGAAATGGGCTACCGGCAGGCAGTGACGCCGGACAGACTGATTGCCCGGATGAGCGCCACCATGCGGTCAATCAACCGCGGCATGATTGTCATTGGGGCCCCGCTGGGAGGCGTGATTGCCGCCGTCGCCGGCGTTGGCATTGCACTCTGGACAGCCGCGGTCATTATGCTGGCCGCAGCGCTGGTGCTTCTCTTTTCAGCGTTCCGGTCCGCACGAGTGGAAGATGACCAGCTAACGGACCAAGCAGCACAGGTATAGTGCGCACATGGATGAGAAGGAAACCCTGCACCACTACCTGCGCATTCGGCGTGCGGACCTCCTCGCGAAGCTCGATGGACTCAGTGAATACGACGCCCGACGCCCCATGACGCCTACGGGGACCAATCTGCTTGGCCTTATTAAGCATGTGGCAAGCGTGGAGCTCGATTACTTCGGCGGGGTCTTCGGTCGTCCCAGCGGACGGAGTCTTCCCTGGTTCGCCGACGACGCCGAGCCGGACGCGGACATGTGGGTCACCACTGAAGAGTCCCGGGATGAGATTGTTGAACTGCACCGGTTTTCCGCAGCCCACAGCGACGCCACGATCAACGAACTGCCCCTCGATGCTCCCGGCGAAGTGCCGTGGTGGCCGGAGGAACGGCGTCGAGTTACGCTGCACCAGATCCTGGTGCACATGTGCGTGGAGACGGCGCAGCATGTGGGCCACGCGGACATTCTCCGTGAAACGATTGATGGATCCACAGGCAGGGGTGCTGAGGATCCCAACATGCCGCAGCGGAGCGCCGACGCCTGGGCCGGTTACCGCGCCCGCATCGAGGCGGCGGCGCGGGCGGGCAAACGGTAGGGAATACCTAC
>NZ_KI915037.1:0-10070 GCF_000520595.1 Arthrobacter sp. H5 | reverse complement strand
GGGAATACCTACGCGTGGTGCCCCACTGTCACCTCGCCTAGCGCCAGCGACACCTCCCCTTCCATGACGACGCCGAGCAGATCTGCCTGCGCTTCCAGCTCACCCAACTGCCGCTTGCCAAGCCGCCTGAACGCCTCTACCGTGACTGCAATCCGCTTGCCTGACCGCTTCTGATGCCACACACCGCCCACCACGCCGTCCACCAGCAACACCTGCATGGTGCCTGCCTGGCCGTTCCCAAGCGCCCGGGTCGTGGCCTGCCCGGCAAAGACCCGGGGCCGGGGATGCGAGCCGATTCCGTACGCATCAAAGTAGGGCAGCAATCGGGTCCCACTCGACGGCTCGTCCGGGAAGTCGCCATCTCCGGCGTTGATCCAGGCCGGGCCGCCCTCAAAACCAACAGATTCCAACCTGTCACCGAGGCTCTCAAAAGTCCCCACCGCCCACGCCGGCGAGCAGCCGATCCACTGCGCAAACTGCCGCGGCGTCGCCGGGCCGTAAGCATGCAGGAACCGGCGCACCGCAAACTCCACCGCATCCAACGGGGCGGCAGGCTCGAATCCCGGCACCCACGCCAAGAGGTTGGTGTAGGTGATGTTCCGTCCGCGGTTCGGTCCGAAGCACAGCATCCCCCGCCGTCCGGCGTAGGAAATGGCCTGCATCCACCGCGGACCGTTTCCCTGGAAGGCGGGCACCACCGGGTCCCCCGCCCACGGGCCGGTTGCGGCGATCACCTCGCGGCTGAGTTCCTCGCGCGTCAGCTCCCGGCCGTCCAAGGCTGCGGCGATCGCATCGAAAACCTGGCCGGTCTGGTCCGGCGTCATACGGGCGTGCTTGGGCAATGACGACGGCGGCGTGGGTATGGCCGCCAGCGCGCCCATCCACAGTGCCACGTCAGCAGCCGGAAGCAGATGAACCGTTCCGCGTGGCCCAAAGCTTTTGACCAGCGACCGTTCTTCCCACAAAGCAGCCCGCACATCCCGCCGGGTTACGCCGGGAACCCGCAGCCCCAGCGAATGTTCCGCAGCGGACATCACCTGCGCGTGGGCACCACAAATCGAGCCCGCCATCTGCGGGATCCGGCCGCGCGCCGTCGTCGTTCCCTTATTCGCACGGCCCAGCCCCTGCCGCTCGAGTCTGCGCGCGCACGCCTGCTCCCAAGTAACGTCCATGGGCACAGGCTATCCCCCTCGCGTTACTCCGGCGGGTAGGACGCCACCTTCAGCGACTTCGCCACGTGCGCTGCGTTGCGGGCCAGCATGGAAATCGAATGGGCAATGTTCTCCGGTACCTCGTCCAGGTCTTTGAAGTCGACGGCCTGCATTGCCTCGCCCACCCAATAGGTGCCGCCCTGCGCAGGAACAGTGAAGCCGATGTCGTTGAGTGCCTGCATCATGTCGGCAACAGTTTTGTGCGCGCCGTCCTCGTTGCCCACCACTGACACCACTGCGACCTTGTTGTACATGATCGGCTGGTCTTGGTCATTGGTCTCGGCGAGGTCGGCGTCCAGGCGTTCGACCACACGTTGCGCCAGGCTGCTGGGGTGACCCATCCAAATGGGAGTGGACAGCAGGAAGATGTCCGCGTCAAGGATGCGCTGCCGCAGCCCTGGCCACTCATCACCGTTGCCCATGTCGGTTTTGACGCCGGGCGCCACATTGTGGTCAACAACCCGGGCCGACGACGTCGTCACCCCGTTCTTGGACAGCTCCGCCAGGATGTGGTTGGCCATGAGCTCGCTGCTAGATGGTTCCGGCGAGGGGGTGAGACTGCAGATCAGGGCAAATGCTTTCAGGTTCTCCATGGTGTTCCTTCTTTAGAATCGATCCAGGGGTGGGTGCAGCTACTGGCGGTATCCTTCAACCTGGTTGATGGGTCGGGCGGTGGCGTCCTGGGGGCTGTCTCCCGCAACCTGCTTGGCTCGGCGTTGACGCAGCAGGTCCCAGCACTGGTCAAGCTCCGCTGCCACCCGCTTCAGCTGGTCACGCTTGTCCCCGGCGGCGTCGTCGTCATCCTTCATGGGCTCGTCGCGAAGCTGATGCTCCTCGTCAACGAGGGCCTGGATGCGCGCCAGAATCTCCTGATCGTTCACTGCAATCTCCTCTGCTGTCATTCCTGCGCAGGTCCATGCAGGTCGCTTCACTGAATCCAGCCTGAGATTGTCAGGCTACGTATCATCCGCCGGAATATCCAGAGCAGGTGGCCGACCGCTCCCGTTTGTGCTCAGGGCCGGTGAATGACCTAAACTGACTGGGAACCATTTGCCTGTGTAGCTCAGTCTGGTAGAGCATCCGCTTCACACGCGGAAGGCCCGGGGATCGAGGCCCCGCGCAGGCACCATTGAAAGACCCGCCCCCTTGTGGGGTGGGTCTTTTTACTGCCGGGTATACGGCGCCGGATCAGTGCGCTCCGGTGCGTTCGCGCCTGCCTCCAAACAGCAAGGCGAGTGCAATCATGCCGATCGCCAATCCGATGTGAAGGATGTTGTCAGCGCCGTTGAATGGCACAAAGTTCGCTACAGAATCGTGTGGAACAACCAGTCCGTAGATGAAAAGGACCGCGTAAACCACCCCGCCCCACAGCAGATAATTCCATGAACCCGCACTGGTGCGCGCAAACAGAACACCAATCACCCCATAGAGGAAATGGACAATATTGTGAAAGACCGATACTTGGAATAGGCCCAGTAGCAGGGCCTCGGACTCGTGCCCTATGAGCCCCAACTGGCCGTAATTGGTGGTAATGCCCGGAATGAATCCGAGCACGCCCACCAGAAGGAAAACAACGCCAACAACCAGCGCTCCCTTCTGCACATTGGACCGTGCTGAGACCGACGTTTCGCCAGCCCCTGCTGAACTTACAGATGCCATAACGAACTCCCCTTTTGGAGGCCGCCCCAGCGGGTTGACCGGCTTCCATCCTTGGACTTAATGTTCCCGCCGTTCATATCCACAGAGTGGCACCATCCACCGGTGATTGGAAGCACGCTTTGTTATCTCTTTGATAAACCTTGTGTTGCGCTTCCGCCACGGTCAGGATGGAAACCATGACCTTCTCACCAACTAAAGCAATCGTCACGGGATCCAACTCAGGAATAGGGCAGGCTACGGCTGTTGCCCTCGCAGAGGCGGGATTCGACGTCGGAATCACCTGGCACTCGGGCAAGGACGGAGCAGAGGCGACCGCCGAGCTGGTTCGAAAGGCGGGCCGGAAAGCTGTTATCGCACAGTTGGACACGTCGGACGCACCCGCCTGCGGTGATGTGATCGACCACCTGGCGGAACAGCTTGGCGGTGTGGACGTCTTCGTGAACAACGCCGGAATGAACAAACCGCAGCACTTCCTGGACACAGACTTTGACACGTGGCGCCAAATCCTCTCGTCTAACCTCGACGGGGCGTTTGTCTGCATGCAGCGAGCAGCGCGTCGCATGGTGAACGCAGGTAAGGGCGGCCGGATCATCGCCGTCACCAGCGTGCATCAGGAACAGCCGCGGGTTGGCTCTTCGGCCTACGACTCGTCGAAGCACGGACTCGGCGGCCTGATCCGCACCATGGCCCTGGAACTTGCAGATAAGGGCATCACGGCCAACGCTGTTCTGCCGGGCGAGATCTTCACTGATATGAACGACGCCGAGGGAGCCGACCCCTATCGGGTGCACCGCCCCGGCGTGCCCGTTGGCCGCCCCGGTCATCCTCGGGAGATCGCGGACGTGATTACGTTCCTGGCATCGCCGGCATCGGCCTACGTCAACGGGGCTTCCTGGGCGGTCGACGGCGGCATGCTGCAAATGGGGCCGCAGGCCGGATCGCACTTGACCGACGATGAGTGGCGGAAGGGCTGAACACCTACTCGCCGTCGACGGTAATCCATCCCTCAACGGCATCCAGGATCACACCCAGCCCAATGTCAAACTCGTCTCCAAAGTTGTAGCCAGGCTGCAGCACATGCTCGGTCGCGATCTCAAAGAGGTACGGGTAGGCCCCGCCGGCGAACATCTCCACCATGGGCGCAGCAACTTCGGCGACGGGTTCCGGGCCGCTCAGCGGCAGCGCCGCTTCTTGGAGTGCGAAGCCATAAATATAGCTGTCGAGCAAAGCGTAGGCGTGCGCGGCAGACTTCACTGACAAGCCTGCCCTGCGCAGGGTGCCAAGGGTGGCGTTGTGGTGCTGCAATGTTGCCGGACCCGGACTTGTCCGCGACTCCAGCAGCCCGATGGCCCAACTGTGACGGCCCAACACCTGGCGGACGGACGCCGCACGGCGGGACATCTCCGAGCGCCAACCACCCCGGTCCGATGGTGTCTCGATTTCGCTGAAAACAATGTCAATGATGCCGTCGAGGATTTCCGACTTGTTGGCGACATAGTGGTAGAGCGACATCGGTTTGGTGTTGAGCGCCTGGGCGAGCGACCGCATCGTCACGGCTCCTATACCGGACTCATCGGCGACTCCAACGGCGCACCGCAGTACGCGGCCCCGGCTGAGCGGTACACGCTCCGCTGAGATTTTCCTGGTTTCTTCATTCATCTCTCTCTGAGACTATCGCATTTTAGTACTTAGTACGATAACGTATTCGTACTAAGTACGAATACGTGTGGCCGAAGTGATGAGGAACCAGTGATGAGTTCAGTTGGACAACAGGAAGCGAATGGTTACGGCACAGATGACCAGGCTGCGGATGGGCTGATGCGGGCGATTGTGCAGGACAGCTACGGCTCCACGGAGGTCCTCCAGTCAGCTAGGATCCCCCGGCCCGGAATTGCGGACAATGAAGTACTCGTCCGGGTGCACTCTGCAGGGCTCGACCGGGGAACATGGCACCTCATGACGGGACAACCTCACCTGCTTCGTCTCGGTTTTGGACTGCGGGCGCCCAAAAATCCGGTGCCGGGCACGGACGTTGCAGGCACGGTTGCCGAGGTTGGCTCGGCTGTGACAAAGTTCCGGGCGGGTGACCTGGTATTCGGAATCGGCCGGGGCTCCTTCGCGCAGTTCGCCGTTGCCCGCGAAGACCGGCTCCCCCNCGGCAGGCGCCACCTTTGAGCAAGCCTCGGTGGTTCCGACGTCGGCAATCACCGCTTTGCAGGCCCTGTGCGACGTCGGCCGAGTCAAGGCTGGACAGAAGGTCCTGATCAACGGCGCATCCGGCGGCGTAGGTACCTACGCTGTACAACTGGCCAAGGCGTTGGGCGCCGAAACAACCGGCGTCTGCAGCACCACAAAACTCGATCTCGCGCGCTCGCTTGGTGCCGACCACGTCATCGACTACACACGCGACGACTTCGCCGACCGCGCACACCGGTATGACCTGATCCTTGACATCGGAGGCAGCCCAACGCTGTCGCGGCTCCGCCGGGCGCTGACGCCCACTGGCACGGCCGTGATCATCGGCGGCGAAGCCGGCGGCAGCTGGACGGGAATGGGTCGGCAACTGCGTGCGGTGGCACTGTCACCGTTTGTCCACCAGAGGCTCACGATGTTCGTCTCCAAACTGCGCACCAAAGACCTTGAAACGCTTGCCGCATTCATCGATGCCGGCACGCTAACGCCCCGCATCGACAGGACGTACCCGCTCGATCGGGTGCCGGAGGCCATGCTGCAGCTCATGGCCGGAAAGGTGAGGGGAAAAATCGCGATCACCATCTGATGCTGCAGGAACACGCGGCCACCCTGCTCCAATGCCGCCGGTACCGTCCAAGGGCACGAAGAAACCCTCGTGGCAATGACTCTCTCACTGACTAAGGATGAAATCATGGAATCTCAAAAACGCCTGGCACGAACTGCCGGCGTGCTCTACCTCGCCGTCGCCATTCTGGCAGGATTCGCCGTCGGCTTCGTGCGTACTCTAATTTATGTGCCCGGCGACCCCGCCGCCACGGCGGCCAATATCGCTGCCAATGAAGGCTTGTTCCGGCTCGGATTCCTCGCGGACCTCACCCAAGCTACCCTCATGTTATTCATCGCAATGGCCCTGTATTTACTACTCCAGCACGTCAACACGAATGTTGCCCGTGCGATGGTCGTGATAGTTGCCATCAGCGTCGCAATCCAGGCACTGAACCTGGCGCCATCTTTCACCACGCTCGGGATCGCCACTGACCCTGATTACACAGCCGCGTTCGGCGCGGACGGTGCCGACTCCCTCGTCATGGTCCTGCTGGATCTGCAGCAAAACGGCTTCCTCATTGCCCAAGTCTTCTTCGGTCTCTGGTTGCTGCCACTCGGATACTTGGTGCTTAGATCCACCATGTTCCCAATGGCGCTGGGTGTGCTGCTGATCATCGCGTGCTTCAGCTACCTCATTCACCTGCCCTTCATGTTCCTCTGGCCCGAAGTAGGGACGCTACTGACTCCAATCATCGCCGTGCCAGCCATAGCGGCCGAAGTATGGATGGTCTTCTACCTGCTGATCAAGGGCGTAAAAGCACCAAAGCCTGTCGACCACGCGCTCGCTGTGGCCTGACGGAAAAAAAGTTCCATGCAAGGACACCCAGCACATCCTTCAGGAGTTGCCGATATCCACCAGGTGAGCGGCCTCGATGCCGTCAAGGATCAGTTCGAGCCCAAACGGAAACTCGTTTCCGTAGGCGTAGCCGGGCTGCAGAATGTGGGTAACGGCCATCTCGGCAAGATGCGGGAAGGCGTCCGACATCATCTCCTGCTGCGCCATTATGTCCTCGGTCGAGGCATTGATGTCACCGGATTCGCTCAAGGGCAGGGAGGCCTCCTGCAGTGCGAACCCGTCAACGTAGCTGTCGAGAAGGGACATAGCGTGGGCCGTCATTGCCATGGAGAAGCCGGCGCTGCGGAGGCACTCGATGACTGCATCGTGGTACCTCAAGGTGGCCGCTCCAGGTGTAGCTCGCATCAGGCTGATTGCCCACGGGTGACGCACAAAAGCGCTGCGCGTGGACTCCGCCCGTTCGCGCAATGCCATCTTCCAATCGGCGCCCGCAGAGGGCGGCGTGATCTCTTTGAAGACGACGTCAACCATGCCGTCAACGATGTCGTCCTTGCTCTTCACGTGGTAGTACAGCGACATTGCCTCAACGCCGAGTTCCTGGGCAACCTTGCGCATGCTGAGCGCCGGCAATCCGCCCGAATCGGCGAGCGCTACAGCAACCTGAACCGCCCTCGCCCGGGTTACGGGAGCCCTTGAACCCGTTCGCGCTGGTGCGGGTGGCATACTTTCTCCGTTTCGGTGGACATGATGGGTCCGATCTCTAGATCGCTACCTTACGTCGTATGGTATCTTCAATTGCAACCTTACACTGTTAGGTTGGCTGGGGATCAAGGCCCTCCACGGTCCATCGTCCCGCGAAATTGGCAGGCCCGTACTCACGGTGGCCGCTCCCCACAGAATCCATCAATCAGCCCAATCGGGCTAAGCATTTTGAACCTAAAGGCCGCGTGAAGCGGCATACCAGAAGGCACTGCAGACAATGGCACAAACAATGGATACGAACAGAACCACCGCAACAATGAAGGCAATCGTTCAACGCACCTACGGCTCAGCCGATACGCTGCGCTTGGAGGACATCACCAGGCCGGCAATGAAAGACACCGAGGTGTTGATCCGGGTGCATGCAGCGGCGATCAACCACGCGGATTGGGTTTACACGACCGGTCGCCCGTTGGTCTCGCGCCTGGCTTTCGGGTTGCGCGAGCCCAAGAGCGCAGTCCGCGGCAAGGACGTCGCGGGCGTGGTGGAAGCGGTAGGACACAATGTCACGCAGTTGCGCCCCGGCGATGAGGTGTACGGCGAGCTTGAGGACGGAAGTTTCGCCGAATACGCGGTGGGCCCGGCAGACCTGTTCGCACTAAAGCCAGCCAACCTGTCCTTCGGGCAGGCAGCCACAGTCCCCGTATCGGGGAACACCGCCCTCCAAGGGCTGCGGGACGCCGGGAAACTGCAGCCGGGACAGAAAGTCCTGATCAACGGCGCATCCGGCGGTGTGGGAACCTTCGCCATCCAGATCGCCAAGGTGCTCGGTGCAGAGGTGACCGGCGTGTGCAGCGCCGAAAACGCCGAACAGGCCCGGTCGCTCGGCGCGGACCACGTCATCGACTACGCCGGGGAGGACTTCACGAAGAGTGGGCTGCGCTATGACCTGATCTTCGACCTGGTCGGCAACCACCCGCTCACGGCTTTACGGCACTCCTTAACCCCGAAGGGAACGCTGGTGCTTTCCAGCGGTACCGGCGGCCGGGTGCTTGGGCCCATGGTGCGCATCCTCCGGGCCCTGGTCATGTCGCTCTTTGTCAGCCACACCCTGCGCACCGGGCTGCTGAACGGAAACAAAGAAAACCTTGACCTGCTCCGGGCGCTGATCGAAGCCGGAAGCATTACACCGGCCATCGACCGGACCTACCAACTCAGCGAAACGTCTGCGGCTCTACGCTACTTCGCCGAAGAACACGCCCGCGCCAAAATCGCCATCACCGTATAACACCATCCGGCACCCGCCGGGTGACAACACCTACAATCCCCTTCCAGCACCAGAAACCAGGACCAACACCATGAATTCCAGTCCAGTCGAACCGTTCCATCCTTTCACCCTGCCGCCCGAAAAAATGAGTCCGGCATACATGTCCGTTCTTGTCACCGGAGTTCTACTAGCCTCCGGCTCACTTGGCGTCCTCGCCAATTCCGGGCCCGTCCTCGCAGTCATCGCGATGCTCGCCGCCGGAGTTTCACTCATCATCGCCGGGGCCCTTGGCCTCGGCAACAGAATGCTCTCATCCTCCAGCCATGGAATCAGCGGAGCCGCCGGAGGAGCCTATCCAGCACGTTTAGAGGGACAGCTGGATCCCAACCTCTCGCGGTGGATGTGGCTGGTCAAATGGTTCCTGGCCATCCCCCACTACATCGTCCTGGCCATCCTCGGGATTGCCTTCGTGGTGGTGACCGTGGCCGCCGGGGTAATGATCCTCTTTACCGGCCGCTACCCGGCCTCGCTCTTCCAATTCACGGTCGGCGTCATGCGTTGGCACTGGCGCGTGGCCTTTTACGCCAACGGAGTGATGGGCACGGACCACTACCCTCCATTCACACTGGCTCATACCGATTATCCGGCCACCTTCGACGTGGCCTACCCCGAAAAGCTTTCCCACGGGCGGGTACTGGTCAAGTCCTGGCTCCTTGCCTTACCCCACCTGCTCATAGTCGCACTACTCACCGGCAGCGTGTGGGCCTCCTCAAGCGAGGGCGGCACCAACGGGATGTCGCTGTTGGGCCTGCTCGTCTTCATCACCGCCATCATCCTGCTTTTCACCGGCGTCTACCGTCTGGGACTATTCAACCTGATCATGGGAATCCACCGCTGGTTCTACCGGACCCTCACCTACACCGCACTCATGCGAGACGACTACCCACCCTTCCGCCTCGATCAAGGCCCACACGACCCACCCGCACAGCCCATCACCTCCAGACAAAGTCGGTGAAAAGCTTTCAGCAAGTTGTCGGTTGGCGTTCACCGGACGTTCAGGCTTCGTCCGTAACGTGGTGTGTGTCACATTGAAAGGACACCACCTGTGGATATCCAGGCGCTAAAGCACGACGACGTACCGGTCTGGTCCCGCCTCGAACGCGGGCAGCGGATCACCTTCCACCATCACGACGACGGCCCGGTGACCGGTGTCCTCGATGAATGGTCCAACGAAGCATCAGTTCTGTGGGTTCATCTCGCCAACGGTGCGGGCCGCCGGCTGATCCACCGGGAAGACGGCTTTCTGCTGGAGGGCTCCGCCTAGACCCAATGCCGTTTACTTAGGCTGTGATCTGTTAAACTTTTTGGCATGGCGCGTAGTGGTTGGGTGAAGCCCGAAAGTCCTGAACGGTTGAGCGATCATGTCTCGCTCGGTGTATTGACGCGGGTCTTTCCGCCGGCGGTCGTGGACCGGGTGATTGCCGGTGCCGGTGCCGGGCAGTTGAGGAACCGGCTGCTGCCCTCGCGGCTGATGGTGTATTACGTGATGGCGATGGCGTTGTTCGCGGCCGGATCCTACGAGGAGGTGATGCGGTCGCTGCTGGCCGGGCTCGATTGGATTACCGGGCGGTTCGGCGGC
>NZ_AZSC01000350.1 GCF_000520595.1 Arthrobacter sp. H5 | reverse complement strand
TCCGCCAATACACCGGCTGGTACCGCCACATCACCCTCTCCATGTTCGCCCAGGCCTTCCTGACCGTGATCCGCTCCAAAAAAGGGGCCCTGCCCCCGCTGACGGCGTACTGATCCGGCTCTCACTGCCCGAAATCAGACGCCTGTTGGTCCGACTAGTCTGGCACCGGACCATCGCCCCCGAACAAGTCCTGGAACACTCAACCTGGCGTCGAAAACACCAGCACCGCGCCCGACATAGTCATTACAAAGCCCGCGGACACACCCCATAAACGCGACTGTAGTACTAGATGCGCAGAGTATGAAATCGTACTCAGGCTGGACCGATAGCCAACGATCGGTGCTCAACAAAAATATCGCTGGACCAGACTTGTTGAACGTTCTGTTGGAGTCATACCGGGCGCTCGATTCGATAGACATGCACAATCGCGAGCTCTTTCTAGAAATGTATGCGGTCAACGTTCAGCTGTGCGTGTGACAACAGGGGCTGCTTCCCCGGAACCCGACGAATGGCCCTGGTTGATTGAACTAGACTCGCAAGGGTCAGAGGTTGGGCGTCACAAGCTGCTGCCACCTGCAGACCGAATACTCCTTGAGTCGTTGGCAGGGCTGCCGAGCATGCACCCCATTTTGTTTCCGCGGGTCGCAGGGCCAGCGCCGTGGATCCAAGGAAAGCATTTGGCGTCGAACCGACCCCATATGCCGCCCGGCGAGCTGCCTTTCAACGACGAGGGTGTCGCGGATTGGGCACTCAACTTAGAACCGGCGTCCGACTGGCACTAATCCCGATTGCCTCTTCGCCCGCTGCCGTGCTGCAACTGATGGTGCTGCAGAATAGAAGGGTCGCGATCTTTAAACTTCACAGGCACTATCCGTTGATGGTCGAATGATCGGGCCGTTGTGATCCACGGACGTAGGGCTACAGCGGGTAAGTTTCCAGGCAGCCCACTTGGTGAGTAATGCTGATGAGAATCACGAGGAATACACTTGCGACCCATAGCGAACTCGGGAAACCATGTACTCATGCCAACCTAGCGTTCCACCCTCCAATCTCTCGGAACAGAAAGAGACTCATCGTGACAAGCAGAAACAACACCCGGGCCGCAGCTTGGCACATGACATGGTTCCCTCAGACTGCTGACGATTTGCACAAGCATGAGGGGATGCACCTCGCTCACGGGAAGGACCTAAACGCCTTGCTGGCTGCTGATCCGCACAAGAGCGAGATCGTTTTCGTCGGCACCAGAGGGTGGAATCTGACCGGCTCCGCGCCCACGTCCCTGGTGCGTCTTCTTCGCCAGAAATTCGCGCTTGCCGCGCAGAATGTGCGGGCAGACTAGGCATGCACGGAAAACTTTCAGCACGCCCGTCCACGCGTTTTTCCGCACAGGTGAATCATTGAGCTTTCGACCGGAAATCATCACCGCACAAGCCTTCGTTGAATACATCCGCCACCACGGCGCCAGGGTAAACCCTCAATCCGTAGCCGATGTTTTCAGCACCGTGACCGTTTTTCAGAAGACCAGGGCATTGGCACTCCTTGTGAATGCGTTGGTCGAGCACCTGCAGGTCGGGTACACCCGGGAATATGATGCGCTCGTCGGGGGCGCGGTTGCAGTCCTGGATCAGCACATTGCGGACTCCATTGCATCCTCCAGACGCGGGGCGGCGTTCGACCACTTTGAGGATGCCATCCGCTTAGCGGAGCGGGAACTGGCCTACCGCACGGGCACAGCTCTGGTCGGCAGCGGCCGCCCCTTGAAAGCCACCCCCAGCAGCCTTCGTCACCACATCGCCCGCGCAAGCCGCGAGGACGTCGTAGCATGAGCCAGCCCTATGCACTGCCCAACCACATCCCTGAAGGACCGCCGCCACCTCGACTACCGTTACTGTCCTCTCCAACGCCGGCTGCCCCCAAGTGCACGGCTACTTACCGCAAGATGGCCAAAGGGGTCTACCTCTTGTCTCGGACGTGACCAACGATGAAAAGCGCGAGATTGATGCCCGGTACAACTACTCGCAGGCTCCAGTAGTGCTTGTCATAAATGAGATCGGCACCGTCCTCGACCGCTGGGCGGGGTTCCAGCCGGACAAGATCCTCAAGCACGCGGCCGCTGAAAGCAACGCAGCTCTGGATGAGGTCGACGGGCTCACGGCCGCATAGGCGCCGGGCAGGTTCTTTACTCCGCAGACCCTGCCCGAAAGGTTCACCCGTTGTAACCGTCTTCGAGCAGAGCTTCTGCGGCAGTTGCTGTCTCCGGGTAACGACCCTCGCGTATCGCTTTGATGGGCGAGCAGCCGTTCAGCCGCGGATTCATGGTCATGCTCCAAGCCTGGGCACCACGCCTGCCTCTGGCCGCTTCGATGTTTCGGAGCGTGCCGTAAGCGAACCGGAGTCGCTCCTCAACGGCGGGCTCTGGCTCACGGCCACCGCCGCGCCAACTGCCCACCAGTTTCATGTCGGTGATGCCTGCAAGGCCACCGACAAGGCGGGTGGTGAGGCGGGTGGTGAGGACGCCGCAGAGCCACTGAACGACTGCCGAAATCCCGTCCTGACCATCCCTGCCCGGTGCGATCAGCATCTGATGCTCCCTCCTGATCCTGGTACCAAGATACGCCTCTACATTGGCCACGCAGGCCGGCATTGCTCGATTCCAGCAGGGTTCCAGAGCGCGTGTGCTGAAATTGCGTGTGTCATTCTCCCTCGAGGATTCGTGAGACAGGCCAAGTGAGACGGACTTGATGAGACATTTCGATTTCGAAAATGCTTAACTTTTGTAGCAATCAGAAACAGTCGCACCAAGCTGGAGTTCGTGAGACGGGCCCATCAGCGTCGGCGGTAGTACCTGCCGGCCGCTGCCCGTCCAATTCGCCTTAGCCTGGCGGTGTACTTTGCGAATTCCGACTTATGCGCAGGCGTCGCGCGGACATTTTCCAGCACATCCATGAGGTTTATCGACGGGACCTGCACTCTGCTGTGTTGCTCTTCCACCGAGCCACCATCGACTGTTTCAGGGAAAAGTGCAATGGTTCGCTGTCCGGGTAAACCAGCGCTGGGAGCCAGAACACCGTCCATCCCGCATGACCTGGCTGCGTCGGCAAGCTCATGGCATACGGCGTAGTCGTCACCTCTCAGATCATCGCTGGTGATATGCAGTTTTACCAGCACATCCGGGTCGCACAGGTCGAGCACCTTCAGGCCTGAGACTTTTATCCGGCCAGCAAGGCGCTTTACCTCGAAGGGGTCGACTGTGGCGCCTTCCATGAAGTGGCGGAACAGCTCGCACCAGCTCGCACGCATGCTGGAGCTGGCATACCAAGCGCCTGGCCCTCCTGCTCGATGGTAGCGACCCGGGCCGCGGGATGGATCAGGGCAGAACAGGAAGGACCGGCCAACAGGACCTTGGTGCCACCATTTTCCGCTAATCGTCGCTGTGGGGAGCGAGCCGACGAGCCCAGAGAGCTCACTGGCTGTCCACCGGGTCAAACGTACGATCCGTCGATGAATGATTTGGCGGCTTGGAGGACCTGGTCCTGCTTTCCTTCGCGGAGAGCGTCCAGCGGTCGCTGTCCTTCGATGAGCCGGTTATTGGCGTGGAGCCACTGCCCCACTCCCCTGGTCGTCAGGGAGTCCTCCAGGATACGTACAACTTCTCTTAGTCCATCAAGGCGCGAGTAGGTACTCGATCGTGGCCTGGTGCTTTTCGCTTTCCAGGCGTAGACGGTCTTTGGGTCCACCCGGGCCACCGTCGCGATGTCGATTTGGCTCACACCGTAGTCCTTGAAGGCAACAACAAAGTCTGACGCCTCGATAGCGCGGTTGAGTCTTTTCGTTGACATACATCTATTCTACGCCCGACAAAACGCCCGGACAAACACCCGGTTTTTCGAAGGAGTCCGGGAAGTCAGTGTTTTTCGCTGGACACGCTCGGTACCGCTGCAGTTCTTCAGGGTGACGGCCTGTGCGGCAGAGTTGTACTTCAGCGCGAAACGGGGCGCCTCCATTACACCAGCAGCACCGGGCTTTGTCCTCGACGGCCCGCAGGCGAACGGAATGCCACAGTGGTAGCCTGCTCTCACCAGCCGGCCAATTGCTACCTTGTCTTCCCTCAGAGGTCTCGGATGTGAAAGACGGACCTGAGGTTCAGCTGTCGCCGCGGCTGGCTTTCCTTGAGGTTGTCGACGAGAACGGATGCTCCAATCCATGATGCTCCGATTTCCTCGACAAGTCTTTGTAGCGCCAGTAGCTGTCCGCCGGTGTCAATTAGATCGTCCACAGCGAGAACCCGATCACCCGACCGGATTAGGCCCTTGGGCAACCCCAGCTCAAGGTGGCGGTCCTTATAATCAGGAGGGCTGGTGACCTTGACCCAGGGATCACTGTCGAAGGAAGGCATAGGGTCTTTGCGCACGGGGCAGAAACCAACACCCAGGCTGATGGCCGTAAGGACCCCGGTTAAGTGTCCACTGGCAGAGGGGCCCACGACGACGGTTGGCGAATCCAACCTGAACGGCTCCGCGAGCAGTGCACCGATGCCCGCCACGACGTCGGGTTCCCGCCACCAAGCAAAGAGATTGAAGTATTGCCTGCCGGTCTCAGGACTGGTCTTCCATTCGAATAGCTCCGCCATCCGGTGTCGGAGCTGTCTCGTGTCGGCGTCAGGCATGATCTGAATCATATTTCAGTCTGCTCAATTCCGGTCCTTGCCGCCCAGCGGACGGACACGACGCACCTATTGACACCCGCAGTGCGGCAGTAGAGGCTTACATCAACTCCGACTTTCGTCGGTTCACCTGCTCTCGCGTTGGGGCTGCGATCAGGTTCGGTCTCGCATTCTCCCTCTCTCCTCGGTGCTTTTCTCGTATGCACCCTCCTGCACCGCTGCCACTCTCGCCCTCCGCTGGAAATCCGGTCCAGCAACCAGCGTCACCAAGGGGAAAATCATGAGCACCGCCACCACCACTACCGCTGCATCCATCCAGGCGACGGAAACACCTGCACCGGGGCCGGCTGTCTACGCCGCAATCCAGGAAGCCGGATACGCAGAGCGGGGAGCGCCGTTCGGTTCGCTGCTGATGAAGTTCGCGGCCGCAGCGGAGCTGAACAACGGTTGGAACTCCCAGAGGGGGCAGACGCAAATATCGTTCTTCCAGTCGCGCAAGATCGAGGACCCTGAGAACAGGTTCCGGCCGCTGGGAGACTTCGCCACCATCAACAACGCAGATGCCTCCCGCGCCCCGGTGATGCTCGTAGCTCCCGGAGCATTCGACGGGGACAAGCCGCCGCTTGTCCATCCGAAAGGATTCCACTGGATCCTGAAGGACAAGGACTCGGGCAACTCGGTGAATATGGCGTATTACTCGCTGGATGCACCGGAGGGCTACAGGGCGATGGGTATCGCCGTCGGGTTCAATGACACCGACCCGGACCCGGAGAATTACTGGTGCGTGGATTCCGATCTCGTCCACGATGTGCCGGAGGAGAAGACCTTCTGGAATGACAAGGGCTCGAACTGGGATGAGAACGCCAGCCTGAACGTCGTGGATCTCACGAACGCCCCGTCGGTGGAAGGCAAGCTGACACTCGCGCCGACGACCTTCCTGAGTGTCTTCACGGGAGGTGGGCAGGGCAAGTGCCTGGTGCTTGAAAAGCTCAAGCTTCCTGTTCACCGGATCCCGCCGGCGGCCCCAATTTACGAAGAGAATTCGGTGGACACCAAAACGGCGCCTGGCCTCGGGTATGTCGAGGTGCTGCCCTGCAGCATCATAACCGATGCGCTAAGTTCCAGCGGCCCGAAAGACAGCCCGTTCTACTACCTGGCCTCGGAGCCCTACTGGAATTGTTTCAAGGGATTCGACACCGGGGACCATGCCAAGTACACCGAATCGGTACTGGTCGGCACATCGCTCGATAAATCCGAGGGCTTCCAAAACACCACATCTCTGACGGTCGGAGCCGAGACCGGGGTCGAGGCCGGTGGATTCAGCGCCAAACTGTCGGTCAGCTACACCAACGAAATGCAGGTGTCATCCGAAACAACAGAAGGGCACAAGACAGAAGTGAGCACAGCCGTGGACATTGACCTTCCGCGGCACCGCCACATCTACCTGTGGCAGGCGCGGGCGTACATCACCGTCTACCGGACCAAAGGATCCCCGGAGGATGGGCCAACCATCCTGAGCAGGGCCCCGTTCGGAAAGGACGACCTGGTCTTCACGAAAAAGCCTGTCGAAGGCGTCTAACAGCAGAAGGCCACCCCGGTCCTTTAGTTCCCGTTACTCCGGGGCCGGGGATGGCCACCGCAATGCTGATGAAAGTTTTCCGTCGCTGAGCAGTCCCGCACTGCGCGGACGCGTTTATCCTCCCGTCACCAGCTGGTGGTACATTCCGCAGATGAACGCACTCCTGCCTGAACCTACATCTCTGAAAGCCGGCGAGCTGTCCGGCCGGACCGGTTTCGACGAGCAGTTCCTCGGCCCTAGCGTGCCTATACCAGCCCTCGACGGAGGGGGGGCGGTCTTGCTTCCGTACACGAACTTCTCGGTCCTGATGCGGCCGGATAAGCGTCTGACAGCCATCACGGCGCTCGGCATCGACGGCGCGAAACTGATGGACCTGGACCGTTCAGGCATCGACTGGCGGTTAGATCCGCGGCTTGCTGAAGACCAACAGACCGGTGAGAGGCTGTACGCGCGCAACGACATCGACCGCGGCCACCTGGTGCGCCGGGCCTCAGCCGTATGGGGTGATACCGCCGCCGAGGCTGCCCAGGCCAATGAGGACACGTTCTTCTACACGAACGCCGCACCGCAGGCCGCCGACTTCAACCAGAGCCTTGAACTGTGGCTCGGCCTGGAGTCCTACCTGCTGGAGAACGCAGCCGACAATGGCCGCCCAATTGGCCTGTATTACTAGGCCTCGGGGTCGAGCAGATGGGACCGAGCGAGTTGAGTGTGGACCGCTTTTTTTCGGTCGCAAGACCAGCTCCGCCTCATGATCGAGGAAGCAGGGCTGAAAGTCCAGGACGTGTTCGGCGGGTATCAGGGTGAACCGGTGGGACGTGGAGTTAGAGCGCTAGTAATTGCCTTCCGCCCCTAAACCCGTGCTCTTATGGTGCTGCAGTGGTGGTCCATGCGGAGGGGTTGAAGTTTCGTTCCTGTGAATGAGTAGATGCTGGGTATGAAGTAGAGGCCGGCCGCCGTACCTATTGGTTGCAGACTGGATCAGCTTACGGGCGCGGGCGCGACACCAAGCGATCACAGAACGCCGCCACATAGCGATCAAATCCACAGGTTTTCGCCGCCTATTAGGGTGAAGGTATGTCAACGCCCCGGACGAGTTTCGAAATGACTAGTGATGACGAGTGGTGGGACGTCGTAGATGCCGAAGGGTTACCGACCGGTGACATCTATCGCAGGGGTGCAGCGGATTGGCCGTCCGGACGTTTTCATCTGATCGTCGCAGTCTGCGTGCAGCGTGAGGATGGAGCCGTCCTCCTTACCCAGCGCGCAGCCAACAAGGAATTTTGATTCAGGTGGGAGTTCCCAGGGGGCAGTGCTCTAGCTGGTGAGACAAGCCGCCAGGCGGCGAGTCGGGAGCTGCGGGAGGAGACGAGTATTGACGTTCCGCCATCTGCGCTGATTCCTATTGATCGATTTGTTGAAGCATCAGCTCTTCTTGACTTCTACACCGCTCGCGAGCCTGCGAACGCCGAACTGAGATTGCAGCAGAGCGAAGTCATGGCAGCCGAGTGGGTGACACTTGAAGGGGTCATCCGCCGGCTAGGCGTGGGCCTCATGGCTGACCCCTGGGTCGCTCGCCTGGACTCGCTCTGGCATCCAACCACGCACACGCTGAGTATCGTCCGCTGAGGGATGGGCTTACGGAATTAGTTGCTCGGCCACAAAGCGCTGCGGAAACCACGCCATTTACCGTTGCAACTCACATCTACCCTTGGTGATTGTGACGATTCCACACCGACATTGCTCGAGAAATGGAACTCCAGCAAGGTGCTGCTGCGGTGCTGACCAACCTTGGCTTGTATCAGGACTCTAAGCATCTGCACGTGCACGTCTACAGCGGAGGACACATCCCATTTTCATCCGATAATGTCCAGCCGTTGTAATCCGTATCAACCGTTCGGAAGCCGCGGCTCGCAAGTTCGTTGAGCAGAGTCGTCTTTCCTGCTCCGGACCTTCCTGTGATCAAGATACGGGGCCCTACTGTCGGCGGCTCTTTCTAATGCAGCATCTAGCCAAGGTGTCCCTTGCGGGACGCCCGTTCCGGGCTGAAAATGTTGTTGTGGTCGCCTGTCGATGCCGTTATCCCTATGGTTCGTTGAGACCGTCGTCTAGCCGGGCATTGGGGATCACGCCGTGGGCCCTTCACTGTTGCCGATTGATTAAGCACGAGGACTAGATTCAGCTTTTCCCCGTTGTGATTCCCGCAGGCGGCCACCTGTCCATATCAGGTACGAGGGTAGGGAAAGGTCGGGCGAGGGCCGTGTTGGCGCAGTCCCAGGATGAGGAACAGATTATTGCCAGGGTTGCTGCCCTGGATATTGGCAAGGCCGAAGTAGCGTGTTGTGTC
>NZ_KI915036.1:2495-6415 GCF_000520595.1 Arthrobacter sp. H5 | reverse complement strand
GCACGCGTCCTGGCTCAACCAGGTAGAGATCTACTTCTCCATCCTGCAACGCAAAGCCATCAGCCCCACCGACTTCGCGAACCTCGCCGACCTCGCCACACGGATCCTGGCCTTCCAAGACCGCTACAACGCCACCGCGAGCCCGTTCGACTGGCGCTACAGCCGTATCGACCTCAACGCATTCCTCCGCCGAATCGACCAGCACAACGACCAAGCAGTCTGACCCCCGACGAACTTGCAGACATGCCCACTAGCGGGTGTCGGGGAGTCCTACTGGTGGACCTGGTCCGCCATTGCAATTTCAGGCCTCGGAGTCGCGGCCTATCATCCTGCAGCTGCGAAGGCAGCACGTGCGGCTGCCGGACCATCTGCCCAGGGAATGAGTTGGTTTGCCCTTGGTGGAAACGTCGGCATCGCCCTGGGTCCCGTAATCGTCACTCCGGTGCTCCTCGCTTTCGGTATCGCAGGAACGCCGATCCTCGCACTGCCTGCAGTGGCAATGGCGCTATTCCTGTATTGCATTCGGTCCCGCAGGGCGCCCACCCTATCGCGCTCGACCACCGCGGCCTCCAATCATGAGGACACCACATCAGCCCCTGATCAGTGGCGTCTCTTCGGTTGGCTGACGGTTCTGGTCGTGATTCGGTCCGTAATGTATTTCGGCGTAACGACGGTCCTTGTCCTCTACGTCATCTCCCGCTTTGCCGTCACGCAATCCGCAGGGTCCCTGACACTCACCGTTTTCCTCGCCGTCGGCGCATTGGGGACATTGGTCGGCGGCTGGTCGGCGGACCGGCTGTCCCGCCTGTTCGCCATCCGCCTGGGCTATGCTCTCTGCCTTCCGTCCCTGATCATGCTTCTCGCGGCACCATCGATGGTGGTCGCGGTGACGGCGGTAGCGTTGCTCGGCTTGGGCCTGTACTTACCGTTCTCAGTCCAAACCACCCTTGGACAGGACTACCTACCAAACCGTATAGGGACTGCATCCGGGGTCACTCTCGGTCTTGCCGTATCAGCCGGAGGAGCGTGCGCTCCCCTGTTCGGATGGCTGGGTGACCAGTACGGCCTCACCTGGTCGCTGGGTGTTCTCCTGATTTTTCCTTTGCTCGCGTTCCTTGTCTCATTCCGGCTGAAGGACACCAACCCACGCTTGTCTTGAGCTGGTGAACCGGAGATATCGCTCGAGTAGCACCGGTGGCGCTTGCGACCCGGAACAGGCACACCGGTGGGCTGGTCCAACTGTTGGCAGCGATGGCCGACGTCGACGGCGGCAACTCCCCGATGCAGACGCCAGAGCGGATGGTTGAATTATTTGGCGTTCAGTTCCCCTCCCACAGCGTCTCGGGATCGTGGCAGTTCAGTACCAGCTCGGAAAGTCGGCAGCACATGTGTCGAACCTATTAGACAACGGCCGGTGTGGTCGCGACGCCGGCTCGTCTCACCTGGGGATCGGTAACCGGACCTGGCGAACGCCCGTGACGCCCGCGCTGCGCCGTGCCTGGCCCACGGTTGTCCGATTCATGGCTCGGGTATGCTGGCAGGCATGGGAATGGTCCCGATGAAGTTTTGGCGTGCCACCTCGGTGGCTCTGCGGCAGGCGTCCCGGTGAGGGGCCTCGTGGCGGGCGGTGTTCTGGCCGTATTGCTGCTGATGACCGGCTGCACCGGCAACGGCGAGGCGACCGGTCCGACGCAACAGACGCCTTCCAGGTCCGCACCTTCGGTGAGCCCGTCGAGCACGTCGCCGCTGGCCGTGGAGTCTGCTCCGGGTGTCTCGCTGAGCAGCCGACCGGCTACGCCTACGTCGCTCGCCCCCGGCGAACTGATCGCGCTGAATCAGAACCTGATCGGGGCGGCCTGGGACAACGATGTCGCCCAAGCTCGCCAGCTCATCGCCGCCGGTGCTGACGTCAACTACGAGGACGAGACCGAACAGAGCGCTTTCCTCATCGCAGCGAGTGAGGGCTACCTCGAGCTGCTGGACCTGACCCTGCGCAACGGTGCGGACGTCCACGCGCGCGACAGCTACAACGGCACGGCCCTGATCCGCGCCGCGGAGCGTGGCCACGCGGACGTGGTGCGAAGGCTGCTGGAGACCGACGTGAACGTTGACCACGTGAACAACCCGGGCTGGACCGCACTGCACGAGGCGATCATCCTGGGTGATGGCTCGCCCCGGTACGTGGAGACGGTGCAGCTGCTCGTCGACGGCGGCGCCGATGTGAGGCTCCCCTCCCAGCGCGATGGTCTGACGCCCTTGCAGCACGCCACGTCCCGGGGCTTCCAAGATATCGCCGCCATTCTGCGCAACGCAGCGGAACAGTAGACCGCGGACGCCGCCACAACAGCAGGAGAAGTGTCGCCGAATCAAGAAGCGCTCCGAACTGCGCGACGAGCTGAGCAACCGCACCACCGGCGGAATTTACGTCACCACCCTGCAGAAGTTCGGGCGCAGCAAGTCGGAGGGAGAAGGACGCCGGCGCCGATCACCCGCTGCTGTCGGTGCTCATGAGGGGAGGCCCGAAGGCGTTCCTCGATGCCGTCACCGGCGCGGTCAGCTACCTGCGGAGCCTATCGACCCCGGGCAACCAGCCCGACGACGGCGAGGAGTCGCCTGCATCGACCTACCGTCGGCTTGCCAGTCAGTTGTCCCGTACCTGGGCGCGGTGTTCGGGTTCCGAGACGCTCGCTGAGCTGCGCCCGGAAATACAGGTGTACGAGGAAATCCGTGTCTGGATGGCGAAGTACGACGCCGTCGACCGTCAGGCCAGCGGCGAACCGGTGCCGGAGGAGATCCAGCGGCTGCTGGGTGATCTGATTGCGTCTGCGACGTCGACTGGTGAGGTGGTGGACATCTACGAGGCGGCGGGAATGCCCAAGCCGTCCCTGAACGATCTGACGCCGGAGTTCATCGCGAAGACGCAGCAGGCGCGGAATCCGCAGCTCGCCGTCGAGGGGCTGCGAAAGTTGATCGCTGACGAGTCGACCACCTCCACGCGGAATAACGTCATCCGTCAACGCGCCTTCTCGGAACGCATCGCCGAGCTGATGAAAATGTACACGAACCAGCAGCTGACGTCCGCTGAAGTGATTGCGGAGCTCGTGGAGTTGGCACGGGAGGTAGCGGCCGAGGCCAACCGTGGGGCCTGCTTCACTCCGTCGAGGGAGAACGGAGCTCCTACTCACTTTCCTCTTGCGGTGACTTGTCTAGCGCCCTGTCAGCAAGTTCGCCGGAGTACTACGGTTGACACGCGCCCACCAGCAAGCCATGCCGACCAGCACACCGATTCAACGACCGCGAACTATCCACTCGCGGACGGACTAACAGTCGCCACAGGAGAAACGCATGGCTGCCAGCCGCAATCCGCTTGATGACTTACGCGAAACGCTCAGCCATCTCACAGAGCAGCTCAAACTGCCAGGTTCGGAACGGGTAGATGATCTGGTCGGGGATCTGTTCGGTGGGCGGCCAGGGCCGGCCCGGCCCCTCTCCGAGGTGCAGGCCGAGCTCGATGCACTGGTAGGGCTGGAGACGGTGAAGGAACAGGTGCGGGCCCTCGTCGCGTTGCTTCAAGTCCAAGCGCGCCGCAAGGTGCACGGCCTGCCGGAGGTAGCTACATCACAGCACTTGGTTTTCCTCGGAAACCCCGGCACTGGCAAGACCACCGTGGCGCGGCTCCTAGTGGGTGTCACCGTAAGTTCGTCGGGGGTTCAGGTCCAGGCGGTGGGATCGCCGAGGTAGAGACCGCAGGCGGTATCGAGGGCATCCTCGGCGGTGCCTCCCATCATGCCCGTGGGTAGCCAGGAATCTTGGCCATGGGTCCCATCGTGGCCCAGATCCAGACCCGATATCGCACTGTTTCGGCGTGTCACCACCGCCGATGATGTCGAGTCGAGGGAGAACAGATCATGGTGATCTCT
>NZ_KI915036.1:0-2395 GCF_000520595.1 Arthrobacter sp. H5 | reverse complement strand
AGGCTGAGCAAACGGGAGCTGTATGCGGCGGTCATCGCCGCCAAGCCGTAACGGTTCCGGGTTTGTGCAGCTGCACGGTGCTTTGGGCGATCCACCGTGCACCCTTTCATGGACATGCCGTGACGCGCCGGGCTAGCGTGGGCACCCTAGAGACCGGCGGATTTTCACTGCGCGGTTCCCACACCAGGCGACTATTCCGGAGGCAAGCCGATGACGATTACCGTGCAGCGCGAACAGGAATTACTGTCCCGGGTGCCCACTGGCCTGCTGATCGGCGGCGAATGGAGGGACGCTTCAACGGGCAAGACGTTTGACATCGAGGATCCGGCCACCGGGAAGACGCTGCTCACCATCGCGGATGCGAGTCCTGAGGACGGCATGGCTGCCCTGGACGCGGCCGTGGCCGCGCAGGAGGACTGGGCACGGACAGCTCCCCGTGAACGTGGCGAAATTCTCCGGCGCGCCTTTGAACTTGTGACCGAGCGTGCCGAGGACTTTGCGCTTCTGATGACGCTGGAAATGGGCAAGCCGCTGGCGGAGGCACGCGGCGAGGTGACCTACGGGGCGGAATTCCTCCGCTGGTTCTCGGAGGAAGCGGTCCGCTCATCGGGCCGTTACGGGATGGCGCCGGACGGAAAGACGCGCATCCTGGTCAACAAGAAGCCGGTTGGCCCCTGCCTGCTCATTACGCCCTGGAATTTTCCGCTGGCGATGGCCACCCGCAAGATCGCGCCTGCGGTTGCCGCCGGTTGCACCATGGTGCTGAAGCCAGCGAACCTGACGCCGCTGACGTCGTCGTTGTTTGCCAAAGTACTTGAGGAAGCGGGCCTGCCCGCTGGCGTGCTGAACATCGTTCACACGTCCGACGCCGGCGGAGTCACCGGCCCGCTGATCAAGGACTCGAGGCTGCGCAAGTTGTCCTTCACCGGTTCAACGCCGGTTGGCCGGAGGCTTCTTGCCGACGCTTCGGAAAATGTGTTGCGTACTTCCATGGAACTCGGTGGCAATGCACCGTTTGTTGTCTTCGAAGACGCGGATCTGGATGCTGCTGTGGCCGGGGCGATGCTTGCCAAGCTGCGGAACATGGGCGAAGCCTGCACCGCCGCCAACCGGTTCATTGTGCACGAGTCCATTGCGGCGGAGTTTGCGTCGAAGTTCGCGGCGAGGATGGATGCGATGACGCCGGCCAGAGGCACCGAGGATAACTCCAAGCTGGGGCCGTTGATTGATGAGAAGAGCAGGCAGAAGGTTCACGAGTTGGTGACGGGAGCGCTCGACGACGGCGCCACGTGCGTGACCGGTGGGGCTCCGGTGGACGGGCCGGGTTACTTTTATGCCGCAACCGTGTTGACGGATGTTGCACCCGATTCGCGGATTCTGCAGGAGGAGATCTTTGGGCCGGTGGCGCCGATTGTCACGTTTGCGACTGAGGATGAGGCGGTCCGGCTTGCCAACAACACCGAGTATGGCCTGGTTGCGTACGTGTTCACCCGGGATCTGAACCGGGGTCTGCGGATTGGTGAGCGGCTGGATACCGGAATGTTGGGGCTCAATGCCGGTGTCATTTCCAATGCGGCGGCGCCGTTTGGTGGAGTGAAGCAGTCCGGTCTGGGCCGCGAGGGCGGCTACGAGGGCATCGAGGAATACCTGTACACCCAGTACGTGGGTATTGCGGACCCGTCGGCGTAGCGTCGGCCGTGCTCTGGCCTAGAGTGCCGCGGGAGTGTTTCGTTGGCAGCGCATCCCCGGGGTCTCCACGCATGCGCTAGTGGGTGTCACCGTAAGTTCGTCGGGGGTTCAGGTCCAGGCGGTGGGATCGCCGAGGTAGAGACCGCAGGCGGTATCGAGGGCATCCTCGGCGGTGCCTCCCATCATGCCCGTGGGTAGCCAGGAATCTTGGCCATGGGTCCCATCGTGGCCCAGATCCAGACCCGATATCGCACTGTTTCGGCGTGTCACCACCGCCGATGATGTCGAGTCGAGGGAGAACAGATCATGGTGATCTCTTCCCCCTTTGTGATCATCCTCTCCGCCACCGAGAAAGCCATCCTGCAGTCCCGGGCCACCTCGGCCCGGGCACCGTATCGGATGGTGATTCGTGCCCGTATCGTGTTGGCCGCTGCTCGCGGTCACACGAACGCCGCGATCGCCGCCGATGTGGGGATGCATATTGATACCGTGCGCAAATGGCGTCACCGGTTCTACCATCACCGGCTGGAAGGGTTGGCAGATCTGCCCCGTACGGGCCGCCCGCCGACGTTCACTGCGGTGCAGGTGGCCGAGGTCAAACAGTTGGCGTGCACCTTGCCGGCTGAGACGCAGATACCGCTGTCGCGGTGGTCCAGCCTGGAGTTGGCCACCGAAGCCACCCGCCGCGGTATCGCCGCCTCAATGT
>NZ_AZSC01000347.1 GCF_000520595.1 Arthrobacter sp. H5 | reverse complement strand
ATCGGTGAGCCAGTTCAGGAATTCGTGGGTGCCGCCGGCGGAATCGGTGCGGATCATCGTGGAACGCCCGGACCGGTACCCGTCCGGCAGCTGGGCCAGGGCGGCTTCGGTGACTTTGATGTGGTCCGCGGCCGTGTTGGAGCCGGCGTTACCGGGCCGAAGCAGCATGGCCAGGGGTTCCCCGGTCCCGTCGGCGCCGTGGTCTACGAATGCGGCCAAAGGGTGGAACCCGAAGCCCTTCTTATAGGTGGGTTTCGCGTTTTCCTTTTCGCTGTGGGCGGTGACCAGTGAAGCGTCCAGGTCCACGACCACCGGTGCCGCAACGCCGGCCCCGGCCACGGGCGAGCCGTCCCCTGCTGCCTCCCAGGCCCGGGCGCGTATCCGGGCGCGGGCAGCGTTGATGGCTTTCAGCACGACGGTGTTGTCTGCGCCGAGGTCCCTGATCAGCCGGGAGACGGTCGGGTCCGAGGCCACGGGGCCAAAGACGCCCGGCTGGGTGCGTAGCCGGTCCACGTCGGCCAGGCAGTCTCCACCCATGGCAAGGCTCAATGCCTGGTCGAGGAGGATTTTGCCCGGGTCGTGCCGGGCAAAGGGTTTACGCCACGGCGCCAGCGCCTGGCTCATTGCCCTGGGCAGGCCGAGCGTTGTGGCGGTTTCGGTCAGCAAGACGGCCCCGGCCTGGGACACGATCCCGGTACCGTGCCCGTCAACACCGATGCCAGGGTAATAGCCGGTAGAATTCTTCACCAAGAGGGTGTCTCCATGATCCGTTGAAAAAAACAGTGTGGTAACTACTATTTTCGCAGGTCAGAGGCACCTTCTGCCTTTTGAACACGCCCCTGGACTCCGCTCCTCATGAAAGGGCGAGGCTAGATAACGGTCTCTATGCGTGGGTCGCATCAGCCACCGGGCAAAATCCGCCTCCGCTGGCTGAACGAATCCAATACCCAATCTGCTCGACGGCGAAGGAATACGCTAGCCAACGCAAGCGGTTATCTGGCGTTCCGAAAGACATTCTGGATAAGGTTGAGGCAGCTCAGCCTTATCAGTCTCCTCACGGGCCGGAAAGCAACCTCTTCTATTGGATCCATGAGCTTGCCCGCACCGATCGACACCGAAGCCTTCACGTGGGGTTGGGAAGGGTCGGCGTGCATCGAATCCGTCTACGCCTCCCCGACGGCGTAACGGCTACTTTTGACGAGTCAGTGAAGCCATACCACCAAATCGTTGGCGAGCTGGTAGTCGGACGTTTCACCACGAGCAATATAATTTCGCGCTTCGCTGTTGAAGCTGACCTTACTGGGGTAGGGATCGACCCCGAAATCCAAGCCTGGGCCGGATTCAATATGGCAGGACAGCGGCCATCCCTGCAGAAGCGGATGACCTACACAGAGCTCTTCACACGCGACAACCTGGAGAACATGGCCTTGTTCAGTGGCATCAAACCACTTGGCGGTTTCACAACCTTGGACCCAGCCGCCCGCAACGTGAGCTGTGACGAACCCACTCAACGTTAAAACGGGCCGGATTCTTACTGGGAATTCCACAGGTATGGCACCGCATTGCCGAGAAAATTGTGCTTGCGCTTGGTCGATTGCTGGTTTATCCCTGGGAGGAGAGGATGACTGTTTTTTGTGCTTGAAACTCTTCGTCGTTCAGAATCCCCTTCGTGTGGAGTTCGGCGAGGCGCTCAAGTTGTCCGATGACATCGACCGTCGGTGTTACCGCTGGCTGATGGGGTGCGGGCGCAGTCTGGGCTGCACGGATCGCACGAATGAGTGAGTCGCCCTGCCCGTGTCCGAGCGCTGTGATCGCCGCCTTTGTTCCGGAGTGGTTGATGCTTAGGGTTTCGCCCCCGAGCGCCTTCTTCAGATCGATTGCTTGGATGGCTCCGAGTGAGAAGGATGTGAGATCTTCCGAACCGATGCTTTTCTCCATGAAGAGCAGCCGGCGGTCCGTTGCCGCAGCGATTCCTGCCTTATTCTCGAACCTGCCCACTCCGATTGCGTTCACTATCTCACCGCGGTCTAGAACATTGGCGAGGTGGGCGATTTCCTTACGGCCGAAGATGCGAAGGGCTACGCGACTCGCCGCTTCCTGTATTCCATGATCATCAAGAAGGCCTTCCGGGAGCCCATCGGAGATTTTGATCAGGTGCTTGTAGTGCTTGTTCCCAAGTCCGTCGACACGCCACTCGATGTGAGTCTTACTGGCGTCTTGAATAATGGCGCCGTTGATCTTCGCGGCCCATTGATTACTGAAAAGTGCTTGAGAGACATCGACAGCGATCTCGTTCGGACTTAAAGACTTCACGGTGAACTTCGCCTGTTGAACGGCCGGAGGGGGCACCTCAAGGGCCGTTTTGAGGTCAGTGAGCAAGGTCCATTGGACTGTCCGGGAAATTGTTGCCATGCCAGAACTGTAACCCAGCCGAGGCCGTGAAATCAGGGTGAACATACTTAACGGCGAAGCTCGTCGCGCCTCCACTGGCCCACGTGAGGTTTCAACCTGTTTCACATCAAGCTGCGGGCAGTTTGGCGGGTTTCGACTAAACCGGTTGATTCAGCCATAGGGTCAAAGATGACAGGTCGATCGATGCGCTGGTATCGGCAATTCGCTGTAAACGACCTACTGTCTGAGCCGTTGGCTAACATCAAAGCATGGCTAACCTCCCTGAAACTGAAATTCCGGATCTTCGGGAATACCTTTACGTCGACAGTGCTCGCGTTCGGATGCTTGTATCGCAGATGAGGGGCGGGGTCCCCGAATCCTCTACATCAAAAAGCAGCCGATCTCAGAAGCTAATGCTGGGCTTGAAGGCTCTTGGTGCTGAGCATTCGAAGGATCGTTCTTCCGAGGACGTTATAGCGCTGAGCCTGGTCGGTGAGCGTTTATGCGAAACCAGGTGTTATGAACACCTTTACCGAACCCGACGGTATGTTCATCTTGAAGGGGTGACCCCGTAGATCGCCCGTGGGCACTTGTCAATGGCCCTTGACATCGGTGATTTGGAAGCCGTTGTGAACATACTTGAGCTACGGGCAACAGATTGGCGGGGTTTCAACAATGCCCGCGAGATCGGTCGGATGCTATTGCGCAGTGGTGGAGTGACGGTTCGCGGTGCGGTCATAAGATCGGATACGCCTGCGGTTTCCGATTCGCAGGGCGGGGTTTCGATGCAGACGCTCGCGCGTGAGATCGATCTTCGATCGGTCGAGGAAGCGGACGCACTGGCTCATCCGATGCCGCCAACGCGGACACGCTAGTGGACCGCAGTGCAGCGCCGTTGATTGAAGACGCCGTCGAGCGTGGGATGGCGGTGTTCAACGCGGCACCCTTCGGCGGCGGTCTCCTTGCTCGGGGCTCCGCAAGCGGTGCAACCTACGCCTATACCGACGCCCCGCCGGAACTTCTTGCCTGGGTTGCACGCGTGGAGGCCCTGTGTGCGGACCACGGCATCGATCTCCCGACGGCGGCTCTGCAGTTTTCGCTGCGCTCGCCGCTGGTCGATTCCACCGTCGTCGGAATCTCGTCGATCAAACGCATTGCCCAACTGGAACGGATGCGCACAACCGACGTGCCGGCGTCGTTCTGGGATGATCTCGCGGACCTTGGCACCCCACCTTCCACCATCACCGACTGACAGTGCTGGCGGGATCTTACGCAAGCGCCGATTTTCAGCCATACTGGACTCATGCTCAAGAGCGTTGCTGTGATTGTTCAGCCAGGGCTGGCGCCCTTCGAATTCGGGGTTGCATGCGAGATTTTTGGCATAGACCGTTCCGGGCGAGGTGATCTCCCCGCGTTTGATTTTCACATCTGCGCTCCCAAGCCCGGAGTGCTGCCCACCAAGACCGGGTTCTCGGTTGTGGTCACCGAGGATCTGTCGGCCACCGAGCGGGCAGACCTGGTGATAGTGATTCCCGCGTCGGGCGACAGTACCGCCACCGCCGCTGTGCACCGGGCACTCCAAGCGGCTCACAGGCGCGGCGCATGGATTCTCTCGGTGTGCAGTGCTGCGTTCATGCTTGCAGAGGCGGGGCTGTTGGACGGGCGGCGGGCGACCACCCACTGGATGTACTCCCGCCAACTGGCGGACCAGTATCCGCAGGTCGCAGTGGACGAGAATGTGCTTTACGTCCAGGACGGCACCATTATCACCAGCGCCGGTACCTCGGCCGGCATCGACGCGTGTTTGCACTTGGTCAGAATGGAACTCGGCGCGGCGGCGGCCACCTCAATTGCACGCTCCATGGTGGTGCCGCCCCACCGGGCCGGCGGACAGGCACAGTACATTGACCGGCCTCTGACTGTTGTCGAATGCGACACGTTGGAGGACGTGCTGGTCTGGATGGAAAGCAATCTCGAACGCGAGCAGCCGGTCGGCGAACTGGCCGTCCGCGCGCATATGTCCGAGCGAACCTTCGCGCGCCGGTTCAAGGCAGAGACGGGAACCACCCCCACGGCCTGGCTCAACGCGCAGCGTGTGCTGCGGGCACAGGCGCTGCTGGAGGAGACGGATCTGGGCATCGACGCGATAGCCCGCGGATCCGGTTTTGGACAGGCTGTACTGCTCCGTCACCACTTCCACAAGGCCCTGGGCACTTCCCCGGCCATGTACCGGCGGACGTTCCGTGGATCCGGAACAGTCAGGGCAAAACAGTCCGTCCCAGTCTGACCGCCAACTGAAAGGCAGCACGGCCGTGCCCCATGAAAATGACCCCGACCTGATCCGAAAACTCCTGTCCAGACCGGCGCGCTGGGCCGTCGTCGGGCTGTCCAATAATCCACGGCGCGTCGCAATGGGCGTCTCACGCTTCCTGATGGACGGACTGGACATGCAAATTGTGCCGGTCAGTCTCAAGGGCGACGACGTCTACGGTCAAAAGGGCTACACAAAACTGGCCGATATCCCTGGCGACATTGACGTGGTGGACTGCTTCGTTAATTCAACCAAGGTGGGCGCCGTGATTGACCAGGCCATCGCCGTCGGTGCGAAGGCCGTCTGGCTTCAATTGGGCGTCATCGACGAGGCAGCTGCCCAGCGCGCCGCCGACGCGGGACTGGACGTTGTGATGGATACCTGCCCCGCAATCGAGGCACCGCGAATGGGACTTTGACCGGCTACATTTTGGCGAGTGGAGCCCGGACTATGTTGTACAAGCCGTAGGCAATCAGGCCCAACGCAATCACGCCGAGGACCACCGCTCCAAACGGCTGTTCCTGCAGCGACTTCAGAGCGCCGTCGAGCCCGGTTGACTCCTCTGGGTTGTTAGTGGCCGTGGCAACGATGAACAGCAGGCCAAGAACAGCCAAAGCCACACCCTTGGCTATGTACCCCGTCATCCCGAGGACACGCAGCACGGTGTTCCAGGGAGCCCGGGGAGTCTTCCGGAGATCCTTGAGGAAGCCCTTGGTTGCACCCTTGTAGACGTAGTACCCGCCGATGGCTATGACGCCGATCCCCACCAGGATGAGCAGCACTGCACCAGCGGGGTTGGCCATCAGCATCGAGGTGAAAGTCTGCGTGGTCTGGCCGCTGTCGGTGGATCCGCCGAGTGCGTAGATGCCGAAAGTGATCCCAACGGCAGCGTAAACAATCGCCTGACCGATGGCCTTCAGCCGCTTGCCCCACTTGTCCTTCTTCTCCAAGCCCTTCCACGCGAAGGCTGCTTCGCTCAGCTGGAACAGGGCCAGAGCGATACATCCGATAAAGCCGAACCACAGGAGGAAAATCCCGCCCGGTTGGCCCGCCAGCGCCGCCATCGCGCCGGACTGGTCGGCGCTTCCGCCGCCCCCGGTGGCAATTGTCACCGCAATGATCCCGATCAGAATGTGCATCAGACCGTTCGCCGCGTATCCAACCCGTGCCGCCGTCTCAAAAGCTTTTGATTCGGACACGTCTTCCGCGCCGCCGGCTGCCTTTTTGGCCTGCCTCTTGACCTCGCCCATTGAAAAATCTCCTCGCAATAAGTGTTGTATTCATAGTCTCACCGACCGGGGGTACGCTCATCATGTGGACGCAGAAAAGTTGCAAAAAACCTGCCTCGATCTGCCCGGCGCCTTCGAGGATTTCCCTTTTGGCCCGGAAGCCTCTGTGTTCAAGGTCCGCGCCGCGGGCGGTCCCGCAAAGATGTTTGCTCTGGCCGACCTCGACCACCCAAAATTGTCCGTGAGTCTCAAATGCGAACCGGCGCTGGCTGAGCAGCTCCGGGCGGCCCATCCGGAAATCGCCGGGGCGTATCACATGAACAAAACGCATTGGAACGGCGTGGACTGCACCGGCAACCTCCTCGATGACATGATCCGGGACATGATCGAGGATTCCTATGACCTTGTGGTGGCCTCCTTGACCCGGAGAGACCGCGAAGCGCTTGGCTGGAGCAGGCTGGCACAGGGTTGATCAGCCCGGAGTACACCTACCCGGAAACCGGCCTCACCCAATGGGGGCGGTGGCCCGCCGGTTTCCGTCCTCTCCGCCATCGGATCGACGTTGGACACGGCCAGGATTCCTTCAACAGACTCTCCGGAGCCATCCTTGGTTGGGATCTTCACCGGTGCGCGGGCCTCAGCGTGCGCGCTGAAGGTGATCACGCCGTCGTCGGCTCCGTGGTAGTGCCGGGGTTTGGTATCGGCAGGCTGCGGATCCCCGTGCCTTGCGCTGTGGTGTGGGTGGAGAACATAGCGGACGACGAAGGCGCGAGTCGCGCCGGGTTCGGTTACGGCACG
>NZ_KI915035.1:4823-6773 GCF_000520595.1 Arthrobacter sp. H5 | reverse complement strand
AGGAAGCGATGCACCAGGTGGGGGAGTTGCAGTACAAGCTGGCGGGACCGGACCCGAAGGGCGAAACCTATCTGGAGAAGGTGGGCCGGTTGAACGCCTCGAGGATGCAGGCCGAGGAGATCGTCAGAGTCGAGATGCTGACTCCGGACGTGATGGAGACGGAGGGCGACGAAGCGGAGGAAGAGGAAGTCGACCGCCGGCAGAGGGAGATCTGGGAGACTCATCGCTCGATAATGAGGCTGCAGCAGGAGCTGCTGGACGAGTACCGAGAGCTGGAGAGGGATCAGTACAACCAGAAGCCGTAACTCCTGCGATTGAAGCGGACTCCCGTTTCATCCCAGCGCGGCAGGATGATCTAGCACCATCTGGGGCCCGTGCGCGCTTTCAAGCGAACGTGGCTGCGCTGCGCGTTTTGCGTGACCTGCAGGAGCAGGAGAGGCCGGCAACCGCTGCTGAGCGCGGTGTGCTGGCGCGGTGGGGGAGTTGGGGGGCCACTGGCGTAGCCGAGGTCTTCGATGAGAGCCGTGCCGAGTACGAGGCTGATCGTGTCGAACTGCGTGAGCTGCTGAGCGAGGACGAGTATCGGGCCGCGAACCGGACCGTCATCAATGCTCACTACACCGATCCTGCCCTGGCCACGGAAATTTGGCAGACCCTCAGCACGCTCGGTTTCGACGGCGGCCGCGTCCTCGAACCAGGTTCTGGTGCGGGCACGTTCATCGGCCTCGCACCCGAGACCGTGGCCATGACCGGCGTGGAGCTTGACCCGATCACCGCCGGCATTTCCCAGGCGCTCTACCCGGATGCTGACATTCGCGCCGAGTCCTTCGCTGATACCCGGCTTCCTGCCGGCTACTTCGACGCCATGGTGGGTAACGTCCCGTTCGCCAGGACCAGGCTGCACGACCCTCGGCACAACGCGGGCAACCACTCGATGCACAACCACTTCATCATCAAGTCGCTTGCTCTCACCCGGCCCGGTGGTGTCGCCGGTGTCATCTCCTCAGCCTTCACACTGGACGCCCAGAACTCGGCAGCGCGCCGCGAAATCTACGAGACAGCGGACCTGCTAGGTGCCGTCCGGTTGCCAACTGGGGCGCACCGCCGCGCCGCCGGCACCGATGCCCTCACTGACGTCCTGATCTTCCGTAAGCGGCTCCCAGGTGAGGAACCGCTGGACCCGCGGTGGCTGGAATCGCGCGCCATCTCCGTAGGCGATGACGCTGAGCAGGACGCCGCACGGATGAACGCCTATTTCATCGAGAATCCCGAGCGCGTGCTGGGTGAGCCTGTGGTGGGTCATGGCATGTATGGCTCTGCGACCCTCACCGTCCGCAGTGAGGATCTGCGCTCCGTGCCGGAGCAGCTGCACGGCCAGCTGCAGGACATCGCCCAGGTAGCTGTCGACGCTGGCAGGGGAATGGCGGAGCGTCAGGAGGGGCAGGTTATCGAGTCTGCCGCTATCGTGCCGGCAGGCAGCGGCCTGCAGGTCGGGCACATCACAGCGAACCCTGACGAAACCTTCACCCAGGTTGGTTTGGACGGTGCTATCGCACCGATGAAGGTCCCCATGACGCAGCAGGATGAACTGCGCTCACTGCTGCGCCTGCGCGATGGGGCACGGACTGTGCTCACCCTCGAGGCGAGCAACGTCGAAGACACCGCCGAGCTCGCTACAGCACGCCAGGATTTACGCGACACCTACCGCGCCTATGTCGACACCTACGGGCCGATCAACCGGTTTACCGAGCGCCGCACCGGGAAGGTCACCGAGGCGGGCGAGGCCATCATGGCCAGGGTGACGCCGAAGGCGGTGGTGTTGCTGCGCAACGACCCCTTCGGGCCGATTGTCCCCGCTTTGGAGCACTTCGATGAGGCCAGCCAGACAGCGACCCCGGCAGCGTTGCAGCGCGAACGCCAGGTCCAGCCACGACAGCCTATCCGCGGCGT
>NZ_KI915035.1:0-4723 GCF_000520595.1 Arthrobacter sp. H5 | reverse complement strand
GGGGGGGAGGTCGACCTCACCGAGATAGCTCAGCTTCTGGGTGTCGAGCCGACTGCTGCGAGGGACGCACTGGGAGAGCTGGTCTACGACATACCGGGTGAGCCGGGCGTCATGGAGACGCGCGCCGAGTACCTCAGCGGCAATATCCGCGAAAAACTCGATGCCGCCACCACGGCGGCGGCCGAGGACGAACGCTTCGCCCGCAACGTCGTAGACCTGAAGGCTGTCATGCCACTGCCGTTGGGTGCGGACGAGATTGAGGCCCGCATCGGGTCCATTTGGATTTCGGCCGAGATACACCAGGAGTTCCTCCAAACGATCACCCGTGACCGTCGGGCACGCGTGGACCGGGTGACCGGCGCCAACTGGGACGTGCAGGCAAATAAGCAGCTATTCACGGCTCGCAACGACTGGGGCACGGAACGGATGGCTGCAGGAGAAATCTTCAAGAACCTGCTCGAGCAAAAGAGGGTCCAGGTCACCGACCCGGACCCGGACCCGGAAAGTAATCGGCGGATCCTCAACCCCGTCGAGACCGCATCGGCGCAGGAGAAAGCGCAGCTGATGCAGGACAGGTTTGGGGAGTGGGTGTGGGAGGACCCAAACCGCACCATCGCCCTCACCGACGAATATAACCGCCGCTTCAACTCCCTGGTGCTGCGCGATTACACCGTCGAAGGCGAACGTCTTACCCTGCCCGGTTTGGTGAAGAACTTCACCCCGCGCCCGCACCAGCGGGCAGCGGTGGCCCGTATGATTTCCGAGCCTTCCGTGGGCTTATTCCACGAGGTCGGCGCTGGCAAGACCGCTGAGATGGTGATGGATTCCATGGAACTGCGCCGTCTCGGCATGGCCCGCAAACCGGCCATTGTTGTGCCGAACCATATGCTCGATCAGTTCGCCCGGGAGTGGCTGCAGATTTACCCGCAGGCTCAGATTCTTGCCGCATCGTCAGCGGACCTTGCCGGCGACAAGCGCCGACAGTTCGTCGCCCGCGCGGCCGCGAATGACTGGGACGCGGTCATCATGACCCGTACTGCCTTCGAGCGCATTTCCTTGTCAGCGGAATCGCAGGCTGAGTACCTCGCCCGGGAGATAGATCGGAAGCGCCAGGAAATTCTGGCGGCGAAGGAGCGAGCTGCGGAGAGCGGTGGCCGGCCCATGTCGGTGAAGAAGCTCGAAGCACGTCTGCAGTCCGAGGAGGAGAAGATGAAGCGACTTCTCGAAACTCCTGCCGACCCGGGTATCACGTTCGAGCAGACCGGCATCGACTATCTCATCGTGGACGAGCTGCACGACTTCAAGAACCTCGCGACGACCTCGAACATCCAGGACGCGGCCATCGACGGCTCAAATCGTGCATCGGACCTGCACGCCAAGGTGGAGCACCTGCGCAGTGTTCATGGCGATCGCGTAATTACGGGGGCGACGGCGACGCCGATCGCCAACAGTGTCACCGAGATGTACGTGGTGCAGCGCTACCTGCGCCCTGACCTACTCGAACAGGCTGGTATCAACGACTTCGACACGTGGGCGGCGACCTTCGGTCAGGTGGTCTCCGAGATGGAAATGACCGTGGCCGGCGGGGAGAGCTTCAAGATGAAGGAACGCTTCTCGAAGTTCCAGAACGTGCCCGAGCTGCTGAAGATGTTCCACACGTTCGCGGATGTGAAGACTGCCGAGGACCTGCAGCTACCAGTCCCGGACATCGAGGAACGCGACGACGGCCGACGCCTGCCGCGCATGGTGGCCGTTGAGCCGTCCATCGAGCTCGAGGAGTACATCGCGGACATCGCGGAGCGCGCCGAGAAGATCCAGGCCCGTCTGGTTGATCCGACCGAGGACAACATGCTGAAGATTTCCAGCGACGGACGGAAGGCGGCCCTGGACATGCGTTTGGTTGATCCGGAACTCGACGCCATGGTGGGAGCCACGAAGATCAGCGCTACCGCGGACCTCTTGGCAAAGGTGTATGAGGAGAACAAGGACCGCACCTATGAGGACCCGGAAACGGGTGACCCGCACCCGACACCGGGCGCACTACAGATGGTGTTCTGCGACCTCGGCACACCCTCGGACAAGTGGAACGTGTACGAGCAGTTGCGCGACGACTTGGTGGAGCGCGGTTTGCCTGCACATAAGGTGCGATTCATGCACGAAGCCAAGAACGACGCCGAGAAGGGCCGGCTGTTCGCGGCATGCCGTACCGGAGACGTCGCCGTGCTCGTCGGCTCAACGCAGAAGATGGGCGTCGGCACGAATATCCAGGCCCGTGCCGTGCACCTGGTCGACCTTGACGCACCATGGCGACCAGCCGACGTGTCCCAGCGTCACGGGCGCATCATCCGGCAGGGCAACCAGAACCCCGAAGTCGCTATCTCCCAGGTCGTCACCAGGGGATCGTTCGATACCTTCATGTGGCAGACGTTGGAGCGCAAGAGCAAGTTCATCGACCAGATCATGCGCGGCCGACTCGACGTCCGGGAAATCGAAGACCGGGGACAACACGCTGTCCTTCGCGGAGGTCAAAGCCATTTCCAGCGGCAACCCGCTGATCTTGGAGAAGTCGAAAGCCGATCAGGAATTGACCCGATTGCAGCGTCTCGAACGAGGATGGCACCGCAACCAGGCGGCGCTCACGCGGCGTAACGACAGCTCACTCGTTCGCGGTCGTGCACTGGCTGCTGAGCTGCCTTCGCTGAAGGAGGCAGCCGCACGTACAACAGCTGATGTCGGAGGGGACGCGTTCCGTATGACTATCGCTGGACGTACCGTCGAGAAGCGCACCGACGCGGTGGAGGCACTACGTACATGGGCGGATAGGAATGCCGCCGGCCGCCCGCCCATCAACGGCTCGAAAGATCTTGGAGTGATGGCGTCCATCGGCGGCCACGACATCCGCTTCATTCAGCGCGAAACCAACATGGTTGAGATGGGTGCTTCCCGTGTTGATTTGCAGATCGAAGGGGCGTCAGGTGTCGCCGTGGAACTCAAACGCAACGACGCATTGTTCCCGACGGTGGGTGTCATCCAACGGTTGGAGAACCAGGTCACGCGGTTGCCTGATGAGGTGGTGAAGCGGGAGCGTCAGCTGGAGGAAACACGCCAGGAATACCGCGATGCGGTGACCGCACTGAATCAGCCGTTCAAGCACACAGAGGCGCTTGAGAAGGCCAAGTGGGAAGTTGAGCGGATCAGCCGCGAGATGCGCGGCGAGGATGGTTCTCAAACGACACTCACACCGGAACTGGAGGACTTGAAGCGACACATGCGGGTTGCATTCCCGAACCCTCCGAAGCCCGGTCAGGCACCTGATAGAACCGCAGGGCAACACCGGACCAGCAACGTTCCAGGACTGGGTGTTGAGCGATCCGGAGGAATAGAACTGTGAACCACTGAACATAGGTGAGGGGCGCTTCCCGGTGGGAGGCGCCCCTCACTCGTTTGAGGTCATACGTCGATCACGAGAGATGCGGGCCGTCGCTCGCACCTGATGTAACGGTTCAATCCTCTGTCGAAGCTGCTCGACGAGCCAAAAACTTCCGCGCTCCGTTCTCTGGCCATGACCGCCTACGGTCGTCCTCGAAGCGGCCGTCGCATGTCATTACCGATAGAGCGTTTCCCGTCATCAACCTGCCGAGTTTTTTATCGATTTCACGAGTCGCCTTCGCCAGGTCGTGGATGCCGCGGATTTCCAACCACAACCGGCTCTCGAAGAACTCCCAGCTCAACGTTGTCTCAAACTGAAGACGTTTCTCACCGATGCCGAGAAAGGTCACGGTTGCCGTGTGCTCGCTCGGAAGCCCCGAGTCATGACGAGCGTTCCCCGAGTCCCAGAACGTTCGCCATTCCTGGTCGGGCGCGAGGACGTGGATGGAGTCTGGAATCTTGACCCGTTCGAGTGTCCCGCCTGCATGTGCTGCCCGCTGTGGATGGGGTTCAATGCCTAGCTTCACGTCCTGGGCGGCAGTCGTCCCATAGTTCTTCACAACTAGCTCGATGAACATTCCGCCCGCACGGCTCTCCTCCATTGTGACAACCACATAAGGCTGAGCTTGCTCGGTCAAAAGATCGCGCTGTAGCTTGCGCGTCTCGTCGGCATCCTTAGCGCTGGCTCTCAGTTGCTGCTGTGCATTCTCGACTTGCCTCTTCGCGTAGACCGCAGCGACTACTGCGACCCCAAACGTGAGCATGGCCGCTACGGCCCCGACCCAGGTCGCGATTGCCGCTGATGTTTCGGGATCCACTACAGTGCTTGGCCGGAAGAGGTCACAGGAGCATCCGAAGTCGACGGTGATCGCCGGGCGCGGCGCTTAGCAACTCCGCCGGACTCGAGCCCAAGCTTCTTCAACTCATCGTCACTCCAGCCGTCCTTCGTCGCTCGGACATATGCTTTCTAGTGGGTGAACGGTTAGCTCAGGTAGGGTTTATTCATGGCCAAGCCAGATTTTCCGCGGACGATATTGGATTTCCAGGCCAGATTCGGCGATGAGCAGGCGTGTCTGGACTATCTGTTCCAGTGCCGGTGGCCTGAGGGTTTCGTCTGTCCGCGGTGTGGCGGCACAACGGCGTGGCCGATAGCAGCACGACGACTATGGCAGTGCGGTGGCTGCGCCTATCAGGTGTCTCTGACGGCCGGTACAGTCCTGCACAAGACCCATACCGCGCTGCATTTGTGGTTCTGGGCTGCTTACCTGATGTCCACGGGAACAACTGGAATTTC
>NZ_AZSC01000344.1 GCF_000520595.1 Arthrobacter sp. H5 | reverse complement strand
CTCCTGCTTACCGGCGACCGCGAACTGCAGATCGAAGGATCGCGAGCCGTGGGCAGCTTTCCCCTCGGAGCGGGTGAGCGTGCCACGTTCGCCCTGCACCACCGCCAGTCGACCGACCCGCCGACCACGCCGCTGGATGGCTCGCCGGCCCTGCAGGACACCATCACAGGGTGGCAGTCCTGGAGCGCCATGCACCAGGGATATCAGGGGCCCTATCGGGACCTGGTCCGGCGCAGCGCCCTGGTCCTGCAGGCCCTGACCTATCGGCCGACCGGAGCAGTGGTCGCGGCCCCCACGACGTCCTTGCCCGAGGAGATCGGCGGCACCGCGAACTGGGACTACCGGTTCGGGTGGTTGCGCGATGGGAGTCTGACGCTGAAGGCCCTGTGGGTGGCGGCCTGCCCGGACGAAGCGCAACGGTTCTTCGACTGGATCACCGCCTCAGCCGGTCCGGCCGACGACGGGCCCCTACAGATCATGTTCGGGGTCGGTGGGGAGCACGACCTCACCGAGCACACCCTCGACCACCTGGCAGGGTACGCCGGTAGCCGACCGGTGAGGATCGGCAACGACGCGTGGACGCAGAAGCAACTCGATGTTCAGCCGGTCCGGCCGACGACGGGCCCCTACAGATCATGTTCGGGGTCGGTGGGGAGCACGACCTCACCGAGCACACCCTCGACCACCTGGCAGGGTACGCCGGTAGCCGACCGGTGAGGATCGGCAACGACGCGTGGACGCAGAAGCAACTCGATGTCCTCGGCGAGGTTCTGGAGTGCGCGTGGATCCTGCGCGAGCAGCTCGGGCAGCTGTCCCCGACCACCGCGGATTTCCTGATCTCCGTGGCCGACCGGGCCGCGGCCACGTGGCGGGAGCCCGACGCCGGCATCTGGGAAGGGCGCGAGGGAGAGCGGGACTACCTGACCTCGAAGCTGATGTGCTGGGTGGCCCTGGACCGGGCCGTGAAACTCGCGGCGCAGATGGACGCCCCGGGTGAGAAGGCGCAGCGGTGGGAGACCGTGCGCGATGAGGTCCCCGCCGCGATTCTGGACCGCGGGTGGAGCGATTCGGCCGGTGCGTTCACGGGAGCGTTCGGCTCCGACCACCTCGATGCCGGCGTCCTGCTGATGCCGCTCATGGGTTTCCTACCCGCCGATGACAAGCGAATCCTCGCCACCATGGACGCCGTGGAACGGGAGCTGTCCACGGACGCGCTGGTCCAGCGCTGGACCGGGGCCGGCGACGAGGGAGCGTTCGTGATCTGTGCTGACTAGCTGATCTATCTCCGATTGAACCGGTGCGTCCCGCTACCTCTTAGGGTGTGGGCATTCCGCCATTGACGTTGAGTGTTTCTCCGATGACGAAGCTCGACTCTCCGGAGGCGAGGAATACGTAGGCGGGCGCGAGTTCGGCTGGTTGTCCGGAGCGGCCGAGTGGGTTGTCCTTGCCATATTCGGGCAGTTTCTCGGGCGGATACCCTTGCGTTACTTGTAACGCAGTCCAGGTGGGGCCGGGGGCCACTGCGTTGACGCGGATGCCGCGGGGCGCGAGCTGTTGCGCTAGCGCTTTTGAGAAGTTGTTGATGGCGCCTTTCGTGGTCGCGTAGTCGAGTAGGAATGGTAGCTGGTGGTAGGCCTCGAGGGATGCCGTGGCGATGATGGTCGAGCCGGGCTTCAGATGCGGTACGGCTGCTTTGATGATCCAGAACATCGCGAACACATTTGTGTGCATGGTGTCCTCGAACTGCTCGTCACTGATGTCTTCCAGTTTTTCGACGAAGACCTGTTTTCCGGCGTTGCTCACGACGATGTCCAGGCCGCCCAGCCCGGTGACCGCGGCTTCGACTAGTTCCCGGCAGTAGTTTTTGTCTTTCAGGTCGCCGGGGAATGCGACCGCCGTGCGGCCGGCCTCTTTGATCAGGCCGACGATGTGGTTAGCGTCCTCTTCCTCTTCGGGCAGATAGGAGATCGCAACATCGGCGCCCTCCCGGGCGAATGCGATGGCGACCGCACCGCCGATTCCGGAGTCTCCACCAGTGATGAGGGCCTTGCGTCCGGTAAGCCGCCCGGAGCCGCGGTAACTTGTTTCTCCGAGGTCTGGCACCGGGTCCATGTTCGCTTGGATGCCCGGCTCTGGCTGTTGCTGCGTGGGCGGAGAGATGGAAGGGTAAAGTGTGCGCGGGTCCGCGAGGGCGTGTTGGTCGGTCGCCATGATGGTCCTTTCGTGGTGTTGGGCGGGGCTTTAGATGCTGGCTACAGAGCCGGAGTCGACGCGGTAGTTCGCCCCGTTGACGAAGCTGGCGAGATCCGAGCAAAGGAACGCGACCACGCTGGCCACTTCATCCGGTGTGCCGCGGCGCTTTAGCTCTATAAACGGGCGCTTTTCATCGAGGAAGGTGGTGATCGCCTCCGGAACCGAAACGCCGAGCTTGTCTGCCCGCTTTTCCATCATCGCGTCCGTCATCGGGGTATGGATGAAGGCCGGTGACACACAGTTGACCAGCAACCCTTCCAGGGCGTAGCTGCGCGACAGGCCTTTGGCAAGCGCGAGGACACCGGCTTTGGCGGAGCAGTACGGCAGTTCGTCGTCGTACGGTTGTGTCCCATCTTCTGATGCCAAAAAGACGAGCCGACCCCAGCCGCCTGTGCGAAGCGACGGCAGGAAAGCGTTGACAAGCCGAACCGGGCCCATCAGGTCGACGAGGAGCGTTTCCATCCAGCCCTCGTCCGTCAGCTCATGGAAGAGGCCTTGGGCACCCGTAATGCCTGCTGACTGCACCAAGATATCGATGTCGCCTACTGCGTCAAGCACCTTGTCTCGAAGGGCCGCGATCGAGTCGATGCTGGTGATGTCCGCAACGAATGCGTGCAATTGGTCCGGTTTCGCGTCCAGCTGCTGGGCCGCAGCATCCAGTTTGTCCTGGTATTGGTCGGTGATGACTACCGTGACGCCTTCGGCAAGTAGCAGGCGGGCGGTGTGCCAGCCGATACCCGAATCGGCGCCGGAGATGAGTGCTATTTTTCCTTTGATACCAAGGTCCATGATTTGACCGTACGCTGGGCACCCAACAATTTCCAAGGCCTTTACATCGCCGTTCAGCGATGCTGTGCTGGATCGGTGAGTAACACCGTTGGAGACCCGGAGGTATTCAGGAGCACCGGCGCGATCTTGGGCGAAAGCCTCATCTGGGATGGTGAGGGCGGGGCGCCGGCCATGTTGTGGTGCGACATCACCGCCGGACTCATCCACCGGAGTGCGCCAGGCATGCCTACCGACGGCTCGGCTGACGACACAATCACGCTGACCCCGCCGGTGGCTTCTTTTTCGCTCGCGGAGATAGGAGGATGCTCGGGCTTCATCGTGTCGCTCGAGGATCGGGTCGTCCTAACGGATGTTTCGGGTCGCTTGATCCGAACGGTCGCCGAGATCCCTCACTCCCGCGTTGGCCTGCGGTTCAATGAGGGAAAAGTTGATCCGGCGGGACGGTGGATCACCGGATCGATGAATCTCTTCAGTGGCGATCCGGTCGGTGCGTTCTACTCAGTCTCCGGCGACGGGGACGTGCGTGTGCTCCGGGGCGGTATCGGTGTTGCCAATGGGCTGGAGTGGTCCCTGGATGGTCGCCGTATCTTCTTTACAGACACCAGTGTCGGCACGATCTACACGGGCGCGTACAGTGCGGACGGCGATATCACGGATGTGGACGTGTTCATCCACGGTGCACCGCACGATGGTCTCACGATCGATACGGACGGTAATTTCTGGGGCGCGCTGTACGGGGGCGGCAAGGTCGTGCACTACGACTCGAACGGCACCGAGCTCTTCGCCATCGATTTACCGGCACCGAATGTTACCTCTGTAGCATTCGGCGGCGCCGACCTCTCCACCCTGTATGTTACGAGCGCGCGTGAAAATCTGACGCAAGCACAGTTGGAGGAGTATCCGCTATCCGGTGCCGTATTTACGATCCAAACGGACGTTCAAGGACGCCAGCCCACCTCGTTCTTCACTCACGGGTGAGCTCCTCGATTGTGATTGCGGCATTGATGAGTGCGAGGTGACTCAACCCTTGTGGCAGGTTGCCTAGAAACGCTTTGTCGCTTGGATCGATCATCTCTGAATAGAGGCCCACATCGTTGGCCAACCCAACGAGTTCGTTCATGAGCGCGACGGACTCATCATCGCGACCGACGCACGCCAGTGCCGATGCCAACCAGAACGAACAGGCAACAAATGCTCCCTCCTCGTGGGCAGCCCCGGTGTAGCGGTAAGTAAGTGAACCATCGCCGAGCTCGGCGCGAATTGCGTCTATCGTCGATGACATCCGCGAACCGCGGTCAAACCCGCTTTGCGCGTGAAGGAGTACGGACGCATCCAGATCGTCACCGCCCGCCCAGCCGACGAAACTCTTCCGCGTCTCGGACCAGCAGTTCTCGCGTACCCACGCTGCGATAAGTTCGGTTTCGGATTGCCAGTGTGCGGAGTTTCCCGGGATCTGGCCCATCTCGCAGAGGCGCGTCGCGTCGGTGAGGGCCTGCCAGCATCCCATCTTTGACGAGGTGTAGTGGCGCTGCTCGGGGAGTTCCCACATACCGGCGTCCGGCTGTCGCCAGATGCCCGTCACGTGATCCGCGAGTGAAGCCAGCAGTAAACCGGTATCCACATCGAGCACATTTCCGGCCTCGACATATACACGCATAACGTTGAACAGGTCACCGTACACCCCGAGCTGCAGCTGGTTGGCTGCTCGATTGCCGATGGTGACCGGCCCAATTCCGCGCCATCCCGGCACCTCACGGGTTTCAACCCCGGAGGGAACAGTGCCGTCCAGTGTATAAAAAATGTGTAACTCCGGGCCGCACTCTTTGATCGTGCGAAGCAGCCATGCAACCGCCGCGTGGGTTTCCTCGCGAAGGCCGAAACGAACCAGGGAACGCACCGTATACGCCGCATCCCGTACCCACGCAAAGCGGTAGTCCCAATTTTTGCCGCCGCGGAGGTTCTCGGGAAGCGAGGTCGTCGCCGCCGCCGCAATCGCGCCCGTCGGACTGTATATCAGTAGTTTCAGGGCCAGAGCACTGCGCTGGACAGCGTCCGCCCATGGCCCGTCATAGTTGAAGTCGTCCGACCACGATCGCCATTTCTCGATCGTGCGGTTCACACCCTCGTCGGTCAATTCGGGTACCGGCACATGAACCGGTTCGGTTGCGGTACCCGCGACCGTAATGAGGTGGCGGGACTTCGCTGCCGTCGTAAAACTTCCGGCCAGTGCACGGTTGCCACCCTCTTGTGGTCCATGCGCCAGTCCGCGCACCGCAAGTGTCAATCCACCAACGCGGATGACCTTTCCGTGAATCGTCGTGTCGACCCACGGCGACGCTACCGACAGGCACGTACCGGGAGTAACTCGCCACCGGAAACGCACGACACCATCGATGCCATCGATACGCCTCGCGAGCTCCACCCACGGAAGCTGGCCGGCGAATCCGGTGACGAGGGCATCCGTAACTCGGGCGACACCCGAATCCGTTGTGAAGGTGGTCTCCAACACATTGGTTCCGTGGGCGTACCGGCGCGTGACGGTAAAATCTCCCACGGGCGCGAGCTCAATGCTGCCGCCCTCTTTTGCGTCCACCAGCCGCGCGAAAACAGGGGTAGAGTCGAGCGCCGGGATGGGAAACCAATCGATGCCGCCATCCAGTGCGATCAACGCCACCGTGCGTCCGTCACCGATCGCAGCGTACGAGCGTAAGTCAGCATAGTCGCCCTGCCCCCGGGTGCTCATTCGGCTCCCATCGCTTGGCCGGTCGGAACCTGTGCCGCGAACGGGTGCAACGGGTGAGCGATCGGAAACCCGGCCAGTACGTCACGAAGCCACCGCGGCTGAACGATCACCGTGACGGCGCTGTGCAATCCGTTTGCCAGCGGGTCAAGCCCCGCGGCGTTTTCGAGGCGGTTCACCGCCTTCAGCAGCGACAGTCGCTTCATGTCCCTCCCAATGAAGTAGTGTGCGCTCCAGCCTATCCGTAGGAGGCCCTGGCGGTACCCAACCGCCCGCACATCCACGACACAGAAAATTCTGCGCCCTTTTCCTGAACCAGACAGGGAAAACCTTCTGCCGTTGTTTTTCCGGCGGTAGAGACACTGACACTTTTTCAGGAGAATACGTCACCACATTTCTTGGCGGAGTCCTACTCACCGCGATGATCACATTCCACCGGGTCCACAATTAACGGCCCTTCGCATTCAAGCATGGGTGAGGGGTTTCTGCCGGTACGGGCGGTTCTGGCGCAGGCGGATATTCCCCGGGCGGTACTGTACCTACCGCCAGCGGCGCCAGCACCATCCGGGAGCAGGTCGAAAACCACGGTCGTAAAGCGATCGTGGTGCAAGGAGACCACGGCGACGAGGCCAAGGTGCAGGAAAGATTCCACGCCGAAATCGAAACATTCGGGCGGATCGACATCCCCAATTAAACGTGCCCGAAACTCGACAATCTTTGCGAAATTCCCCTGAACGAAGAAGAAGCTGGCTATACGCGCTCTGGTTGAAGCCTGATGATATGCGGAATCACTTTGACGTAGACGATTATCCCGATGAGCTCCACCAGAGTTTGGGTGACCACGACGAGGGCTACCAAAGCTAGGGGCTCAGGCAACGCTAGAGCCAATGGGAGCACGACCAGGGAGTTGCGCGTGGCTCCACTGAAGACCACGGCCCGTGTACTGCCGACGTCGAGCCGGAAGATTCTTGCTGCGGCAATTCCAACCGGAACCATGATGATCAAAAAAGCCACGTACAGCGGGACGAGGGCCAACAGCGACATGATTTCCTGCCCCACACCGACGATCTGGGAGCCGACGACGACGGCGAGTGTGGCCATCATCAGCGGGACCATCGAGCGTTCCATCGTGACCATGACGGTCCTTCCGGTTCTGCGCCGCTCAGCCAGTTTCTGGGTTAGGGCAGCCAAGACCAGAGGGATAATAATCAGAACGATCAGGGCTTCAATAAACGGTTCCGGATCAATGGCCGAGACCACCTCGGGGCCAACGAAAACCAGCGGTAAACCGGGAGCATCACCATCTGGGCCAGCATCAAAACGGGTGCTGCGGCGAGCAGGCGATCACTTGATGCCCCGGCCAGACCGGAAAATACAATCACGTAGTCAATGCAGGGAGTCAGCAGAACCAGAAGCACGCCCACCAGGAGTGCCTGGTCCGCTGCCACGAAACGTGAGAGCCCGAAAACGACAATCGGGACGAGGACGAAATTCAGGCTCTCCTGACGTAAGTGTGGGCGCCGTTATTTCTGGTATGGAAGTTTGATGTTTACTGGTCCGCAGGCGAGTGTGATCAGGGCCAGTGCGGCTTGCGGGGTGTGGAATCCGTAGGATCGTCGGGTCATGGTGCGGATTCAATGTCAGAGCCGCACCCATGAACCGTATGTCGTGCACCGCTTTACCGATCGCCGCGAAGGGAATGCCCAGGAACGTCGCGTAGAGCAGCAGGCCGAGCACCGGGTTGATCCAGTGCTCCAGCGGCTCTGATGCGGCGGGAATCAACCACCCAAATGCTCCTCCGGCCGCGATGGCCAGCAGGTACAAGCCGATCCGCCGGCGTTCCATGAATTCAATGACACCAAGCATCTTCACCATTCTCAAGTAGCGGCAGCGGGCCCGGACTTACGGACCCGCTGAGTAGGACATAGAGGCGGTCG
>NZ_AZSC01000343.1 GCF_000520595.1 Arthrobacter sp. H5 | reverse complement strand
TTGCGAAGACAACCAGGAGGTTGGCTTAGAAGCAGCCATCCTTGAAAGAGTGCGTAATAGCTCACTGGTCAAGTGATTCCGCGCCGACAATGTAGCGGGGCTCAAGTACACCGCCGAAGTTGTGGATTTCACACATTACCCAAGCCGGGAACCTTTGTGTTCTCTGAGTTCAGGGGTGTGGAGTGGTAGGGGAGCGTCGTGTGGGCAGTGAAGCCGCGGTGGAAACCAGTGGTGGAGCCTACACGAGTGAGAATGCAGGCATGAGTAGCGAATGACGGGTGAGAAACCCGTCCGCCGAATGATCAAGGGTTCCAGGGTCAAGCTAATCTGCCCTGGGTAAGTCGGGACCTAAGGCGAGGCCGACAGGCGTAGTCGATGGACAACGGGTTGATATTCCCGTACCGGCGAAGAACCGTCCATACCGAGCAGGGGATACTAACCGTGCCAGACACCACCGTTTACTCCTTCGGGAGTGGGCATCGGTGCGCGGCGCGGGATACTGAGCCTGGGAGGTAAGCGTATTAACAGGTGTGACGCAGGAAGGTAGCCGGGCCGGGCGATGGTTGCCCCGGTCTAAGGATGTAGGAGGGACTATAGGCAAATCCGTGGTCCTGGTTTTGATACCGTCTCTGAGATCCGACGGGCCCCCCTTAAGTGGCGGGGATCCGGTGATCCTATGCTGCCTAGAAAAGCATCGGCGCGAGGTTTTAGCTGCCCGTACCCCAAACCGACACAGGTGATCAGGTAGAGAATACTAAGGCGATCGAGAGAATTATGGTTAAGGAACTCGGCAAAATGCCCCCGTAACTTCGGGAGAAGGGGGGCCCCTACCGTGAACCGCACTTGCTGCGGGGAGGCGGATCGGGGCCGCAGAGACCAGGGGGAAGCGACTGTTTACTAAAAACACAGGTCCGTGCGAAGTCGCAAGACGATGTATACGGACTGACTCCTGCCCGGTGCTGGAAGGTTAAGAGGACCGGTTAGCCCTTACAGGCGAAGCTGGGAATTCAAGCCCCAGTAAACGGCGGTGGTAACTATAACCATCCTAAGGTAGCGAAATTCCTTGTCGGGTAAGTTCCGACCTGCACGAATGGAGTAACGACTTCCCCGCTGTCTCAACCATAAGCTCGGCGAAATTGCACTACGAGTAAAGATGCTCGTTACGCGCAGCAGGACGGAAAGACCCCGAGACCTTCACTATAGTTTGGTATTGGTGTTCGGTGTGGCTTGTGTAGGATAGGTGGGAGACTGTGAGGCCCGGACGCTAGTTCGGGTGGAGTCATCGTTGAAATACCACTCTGGTCATACTGGATATCTAACTTCGGCCCGTAATCCGGGTCAGGGACAGTGCCTGATGGGTAGTTTAACTGGGGCGGTTGCCTCCTAAAAAGTAACGGAGGCGCCCAAAGGTTCCCTCAGCCTGGTTGGCAATCAGGTGTCGAGTGTAAGTGCACAAGGGAGCTTGACTGTGAGAGAGACATCTCAAGCAGGGACGAAAGTCGGGACTAGTGATCCGGCGGTACATTGTGGAATGGCCGTCGCTCAACGGATAAAAGGTACCTCGGGGATAACAGGCTGATCTTGCCCAAGAGTCCATATCGACGGCATGGTTTGGCACCTCGATGTCGGCTCGTCGCATCCTGGGGCTGGAGTAGGTCCCAAGGGTTGGGCTGTTCGCCCATTAAAGCGGTACGCGAGCTGGGTTTAGAACGTCGTGAGACAGTTCGGTCCCTATCCGCTGCGCGCGCAGGAAATTTGAGAAGGTCTGTCCTTAGTACGAGAGGACCGGGACGGACGAACCTCTGGTGTGTCAGTTGTACTGCCAAGTGCACCGCTGATTAGCTACGTTCGGATGGGATAACCGCTGAAAGCATCTAAGCGGGAAGCCCGCTTCAAGATGAGATTTCCATACACATATCGTGTGAGAGGCCCCCAGCCAGACCACTGGGTTGATAGGCCGGATGTGGAAACAGGGACTAACGACCTGTGAAGCTGACCGGTACTAATACGCCGATAACTTACACCACACCACCACCCGTGAACCCATTCAAAAGGGGTTCACACCAAAGGGCCGGTGGAAGAACACTACATGCTTGCGTCCACTATGCGGTTCCCAACCAACAAACCACGGGAACACAACAACACAACAGGTCTAAAACTACATAAAGACAATGTTGTAACCACCAGATTTACCCACCCCCACACACACGCGGGGGCCACGGGTACACAAGGTTACGGCGGTCACAGCGTGGGGGAAACGCCCGGTCCCATTCCGAACCCGGAAGCTAAGACCCACAGCGCCGATGGTACTGCACCCGAGAGAGTGTGGGAGAGTAGGACACCGCCGGACAACCATTAGAGCCTGAGGCTCCGACAGCATCGTCGGAGCCTCAGCCATTTAACATCCAATCTGCGCACGCACATCGCAACCTGCCTGAATCCTTCCTACAATGGATCAGGACAGGAACTTCCGGCGGCGTGATCACCAGACGTTGCCCACAGATACGCAAATACACAGATACGCAAATACACAGATACACAGTGACGAGCTTTCGCCCGCACCCCGGTCGGATCAGCTCATGATGAGAGGGAACCGCATGGCTGACCAGGACCGTAACCAGGAGGGTGGCCGGGAAGAGCGCAAGCCCTACCGCGGAGGAGCAGCCGGCGGCAAAAGCTTTGGGGGCCGTGGTGGTGGTTCCGGGGACGGCGGCAAGTTTTCAGGACGCAACGACTCGAAGCCAGGCGCCTCCCGTGATGAGCGCGGCGGTGGCTTTGCACGGGATGGTCAATCCGAACGCAGAGCGGGTGAAAATCCTGCGGGCCGTGGCTATTCCGCAGGACGGGAACAATCTCCGCGCGGTGGATCCGGTTCGGCCGGCGGTCGCCAGGGATACGCAGGGAGCAGCAGCCCCCGTCGCACGAATGACGCTCCGCGCGGAAGCGGAGCAGGAACAGGTTCAGGCCGGGGCAGTTATGGTGGCCGACAAGGAGCCGGAAGCTCTTCCCGTGAGGGCGGAGATCGCTCCAGGGGCGCTGGTGGCAGTTGGCAGGACCGGACACCGCGTTCGGAGGGCGATCGTCAGGAACGCCCAGCACAGCCACGTCCACACAATGCACGCGACCTGCGCAGTGCCAATCGTCCCGATCGGGAACGGTCACCGGAAATCGATGAGGATGTCACGGGAGCTGAACTGGATCGCGTCACCCGTGCGCAGGTCCGCAACCTGGAGGAGCGCAGCGCCGAATGGGTGGCACGGCACCTGGTCATGGCGGGCCGCCTGCTCGACGACGAACCGGAGTTGGCCTTCCAGCATGCGCTTGCTGCAAGCCGCCGAGGCGGGCGTCTGGCAGCAGTGCGCGAGGCTGTTGGCCTTACCGCGTACGCTGCGGGCCACTATGGCGAAGCCCTTCGCGAGTTCCGAACCTTCCGCAGGATCAGTGGATCGAATGATCATCTTCCCGTCATGGCCGACTGCGAACGGGGTCTCGGACGCCCCGACCGTGCCCTTGACCTCGCCCGGACGGACGAGGCTTCCACACTGGACACGGCAGGCAAGGTGGAACTCGCCATAGTTGTGTCCGGAGCCCGGACTGACATGGGGGAGAAGGACGCTGCGGTTGCCGCGCTTGAAATCCCGCAACTGAACATGAACCGTGCGTTCTCCTACAGTCCCAGACTGTTCCGTGCCTATGCAGACGCACTGGATGCGGTGGAGCGGCCGGAGGATGCTGCGACCTGGCGCCGTCAAGCGCTGCTGGCAGATAGTGCTCTGGGCACCGGTTCCTTCGCCGAGCCAGAGATTATTGATCTGGTGGACGACGATGATGAGCCAGCAGAGAAGGCCCCCCGCCGGAAGCCTGAATACACCCGAGCGGATGCACCAGCGAACATCAATCCGGCGGTGGATGTGGAGACCGGCGGCAATGTGGAAGATTCAACGCCGGAAGATTCAACGCCGGAAGATTCAACGCCGGACGATGCAGCGCCAGTCGACGGAGAGAACCCGCGAGGTGAATGAGCAAGGCACACAATTGATCGATTCCTACGACGCGGTCCTAGCCGACCTTGACGGCGTAGTCTACGCAGGACCGGCGGCCATTCCAGGAGCGATTGAAGCCTTGGAGCGGCTTTCCGGTGTCGGCGTTGCGCTTGCCTACATCACCAACAATGCATCGCGTTCGTCGGCGGAAGTGGCCGCACACCTTCGGGAGCTGGGTGCCCCCGCCACGGCGGAGCAGGTCTTCGGTTCCGCATTGGCTGGTGCCGAGCTTCTGGCCACCAAGGTTCCTGCCGGCTCCACCGTCTTGGTGACGGGGAGCCGGATCCTCGCGCAGCTCGTCGAGGAGCAGGGCCTGATTCCGGTGACATCCGCAGCAGACAGTCCCGCCGCGGTGATCCAGGGGTTCGAACCATCGTTGGGCTGGGAAGACCTGGCCGAAGCCTCTTATGCCGTTGCGGGCGGCGCTGTATGGGTGGCCACCAACACCGACATGTCCATTCCCCAGGCTCGTGGGATCGCTCCGGGCAATGGCACCCTCGTGGCGGCGGTGCGCNGGTGCGCGCCGCCACCGGCCGAAGCCCGATCGTCGCAGGTAAACCTGAGGCACAGCTCTTCACGACGGCCGCCGCCCATCTGGGGGTCGAGAAGCCGCTGGTGGTGGGAGACCGTCTCGATACGGACATCCTTGGCGGCAACCGGGCGGGTATGAGTACCGCCTTGATTCTTACCGGTGTTGACGGAGTGGAGAATGCGCTCTCAGCGTCAGCCTCCCAACGGCCCACCTACCTGCTGGAGAATCTGGGACAGCTCTACATCCCCCATCCGGAAATAGTTGTGGACGGAGATGGGCGCCACTGCTGTGGCGGGTCAACCGCGCGGGTAGGCGACGGCGTCGTCATAATCGAAGGTGACCGTCAGAGCATGGACTCGTGGCGCGCGGCATGCGCGGCGTGGTGGGACGCCACCCCGGAACAAGAGACAGCTGTGCTTCCGGAGCTTCAGTTCGTTAGCTGACTGACCGATCCCGCAGGACCTACGGAGGAGCAGCATGACAGAAGGCCATCCCTTTCCATCGGAACAGGGTTCACTGCTGGATGACGGTGTGCCCGCCTATCCCGCAGCCGCGGCGCAGACCGGTGATGGTGACGTGGACACCCTGCTGCTCCCACTGGCCGGCATGTCAGACATACCAGTCCAGGACCAGACCGCAGCCTACGAGACGCTGCATGATGGACTGCTCAGCGAGCTGAACACGGATCACGGCTGAACCGGTGACCAGGCTTGACCAGGAACTGGTTGCCCGCGGACTGGCGCGGTCCCGGTCCCATGCAGCCCAGCTGATTGCGGCAGGGAGGGTGCACCGGGGGCAAGGGGGCGACACACCGGAAGAGAGCGACGCCCCCTTGCGCAAGGCGTCTACGTCAATCGCCGCAGATGACCCGCTTATGGTCCGCGAGGGCGATTCGCCGGATTACGTGAGCCGAGCCGGTCACAAGCTTGACGGCGCTCTGGCCGCCTTTCCCGACGTAATGGTGAAAGGCCGGCGTTGCCTGGATGCGGGAGCGTCCACTGGTGGGTTCACGGACGTGTTGTTGAGATCCGGCGCGCGCGAGGTGGTAGCGGTCGATGTTGGACACGGCCAATTGGTGGAGGAACTGCGCAACGATCCGCGGGTTCACGTTCATGAGGGACTCAACGTGCGGATCATGGAGCCCGCTGACATCGGTGGCACAGTGGACCTCACCGTCGCGGACCTGTCCTTTATCTCACTGACCCTCGTTCTGGAGTCGTTGGCGGCTGCCACGAGGAACGGCGGCGATCTCGTTCTCATGATCAAGCCCCAATTCGAACTGGGGCGTTCCGCGCTGAACCGGAATGGCGTGGTGACGCTGGAGAGCAAGCGGCGCGCCGCCGTCGTGCGTGTTGTGCGCGCTGCACTGATGCTGGGGCTGGAAGTCCGCGCCATAGTCCGCAGTCCGCTGCGTGGCCAGGACGGAAACGTCGAATTCTTTGTGTGGATAAAGGTGCCTGACACCGCGATCGTGCCTAGGATCGAGGAGGAAACTGATCAGCTGGCGGAGCTTGCAATCGAGGCAGGTCCCGCCTTCAGGGTGGACGTTGGCAGCGCTCCAACCGATCCATCTGATACAACGGAGCTTAATGACTAGACGTATATTGGTCCTCGCGCACACCGGGAGGCACGACGCCATGGCTGCCGCCCAGGAAGCGTGCACGCGTCTTCACGAGGCAGGGCTCTCTCCCGTGATGCGCTCGGAGGAACTGGCCGACATCCAGGCTGAGTACGGACTGCTGACGGCACCCACCGAGACTCTTGGCACGGATGTGACCCTGGCCGAGGTGGAATTGGGAATGATCCTTGGGGGTGACGGCACCATCCTTCGGGCAGCGGAACTGGTGCGGGACACCGATGTGCCGCTGCTGGGCGTGAATTTGGGTCATGTTGGTTTCCTCGCCGAAAGTGAGCGTGCAGACCTTGCTGAAACCGTGCGCTGGGTGGTGGACCGGGACTACACCGTCGAAGAGCGCATGGCAATCGACGTGCAGGTCTGGCGCGGCGATGAGCTGGTGGCCCAGACCTGGGCGTTGAATGAGGCCGCCATCGAGAAAGCAAACCGCGAACGAATGATCGAGGTTGTGCTGGAGGTCGACGGACGCCCGATCAGTTCCTTTGGCTGCGACGGAGTTGTGCTGGCCACCCCAACGGGTTCCACGGCGTACGCGTTCTCTTCGGGCGGGCCGGTGGTGTGGCCGGAGGTGGAGGCGCTCCTCATGGCGCCGATTAGCGCCCATGCGCTTTTCGCCAAGCCGTTGGTGGTTGCGCCGACCTCCGTGCTCGCCGTCGAAATATTGACCAGGACCAACGCCGCGGGCGTGCTGTGGTGTGACGGACGCCGTTCCGTGGACCTTCCGCCGGGCGCGCGGGTGGAGGTCAGGCGGTCGGAGGTTCCGGTCCGGCTGGCCCGGACAGCGCAGACACCGTTCTCGGAGCGGCTCGTCAGGAAATTCGAACTCCCAACCCAGGGCTGGCGCGGTCCCGTGACGCACCCGCAGGGGATTACGCGGGAGGTACCTCACGGTGATTGAGGAAATCCGGATCCGCGATCTGGGCGTCATTGCTGACGCCACCCTTTCACTGGGCTCCGGGTTCACCGTTGTGACGGGAGAGACCGGTGCTGGAAAGACCATGGTCATCACCGCGCTCGGGCTGTTGATGGGAGCACGCTCCGATGCGGGGGCCGTCCGGCTCGGCGCCAAAGGGGCGTCCGCCGAAGCAACGCTGCGGATTGATCCGCAGAGCCCTGCCGCGGTTCGCGCGGCGGAGGCGGGAGGTGAGCTGGACAGGTACGACGACGGCGCCGGACTTATCCTCGCGCGAACAGTGAGCAGCGACGGCCGCAGCCGGGCGTACGTGGGCGGACGGTCGGCTCCCGCAGGCGTGCTGGCGGAGCTGGGGGAGAGGTTGGTGGTTGTCCACGGGCAATCCGATCAGCTGAGGCTCAAAAGCGCCGCAGCTCAGCGGGGAGCCCTGGACAAATTCGGCGGGCGGGAACTCGCCGATGCACTGAGCGTTTACCAGCAGACGTTCCACAGCTGGCGCGAAGTGGACGCTGCGCTGGAGAACCTGCGCAGCGCTGAGCGCGACCGGCTGCGCGAAGCCGAATCGCTGCAGTCCGCCCTTGAGGAAATCGACGGAGTGGATCCGCAGGAGGGCGAGGACGACGCCTTGAAGTCAGAGTCGATGCGGCTGGGCCATGTGGAGGAACTTCGTATCGCCGCATCGGTGGCCCATCAGGCGCTCGTCGCCGGAGAATTTCAGGAAAACGGGGATGCAACCGCCCTGGTCGAGGAGGCAAAGCGACAGCTTGAGGGTGTTGGCGAGCATGATCCGGCCCTGAACACACTCGCTGAACGGCTCGCTGAAGTGGGCTACATCCTGACCGATATCTCGGCGGAGCTGGCAGGGTACAGCTCGTCCCTCGACGGAGAAGGACCGGGCCGGCTGGCAGAGGTTGAATCTCGCCGCGCCGAACTGGGCACGCTGATCCGCAAGTACGCTCCGACAATCAACGAGGTCATCTCCTGGCGTGATGCGGGTCGGGTGCGGCTGGATGAAATCGGCGGTGACTCCGACCGAATTGAGGAGCTGCAGGAACGGTCAGGGGTTCTCAGCCGTGAACTCGCCGCCCGGGCCGACACGCTTACCACGCTGCGCAGGAAGGCGGCTGAGGCTCTGGGCGGCCAAGTGAGTGGGGAGCTCAGCGCCCTGGCGATGCCGGACGCGCGGCTGATCATCGACGTCACCCCGGCCGACACGCCCGGGGTGACGGGTGCCGATGAGATTGCCTTCTCCCTGCAGCCGCACGCAGGATCGCCGCCACGACCGTTAGGCAAGGGCGCCTCCGGCGGCGAGCTATCCCGCGTGATGCTCGCAATCGAAGTTGTCCTTGCGGCAGTCGATCCTGTTCCGACGTTTGTGTTCGATGAGGTGGACGCCGGCGTTGGTGGCAAGGCGGCCGTGGAGATCGGGCGGCGCCTGGCCATGCTGGCTCGCCACGTCCAGGTCATTGTGGTCACCCACCTGCCGCAGGTTGCGGCGTTTGCGTCCCAGCACATCAGGGTGACCAAGACCTCTTCGGCGGACAGCGGATTTACCGCCAGCGACATTGAGGTGCTTCCTGATTCCGAGCGTGTGCGCGAACTGGCACGCATGCTGGCCGGCCAGGAGGAGTCCGCCAGTGCTCAGGCACACGCCGAGGAACTGCTCGAAGATGCAGCGCGGACTGCCGCTAGGTGATAGGCTCGAACTCCGTGGTGCAGCAAACAATTTCCCGGTTCTCAAAGTCCGCAAAGACTACCAAGCACGTCTTCGTGACGGGTGGTGTGGCCTCCTCCCTCGGTAAGGGACTGACGGCCTCAAGCCTCGGTCACCTACTTCGAGCCCGTGGCCTGTCGGTCACCATGCAGAAGCTGGATCCGTACCTGAACGTTGACCCAGGGACCATGAATCCCTTCCAGCACGGCGAGGTCTTCGTGACCGACGACGGCGCTGAGACAGACCTCGATATCGGCCACTATGAGCGGTTCCTCGACGAGAGCCTTGACGGCTCCGCCAATGTCACCACGGGCCAGATCTACTCCACAGTCATTGCCAAGGAGCGGCGTGGTGAGTACCTCGGCGACACGGTCCAGGTGATTCCGCACATCAGCGACGAGATCAAGCGCCGCATGCGCCTCCCCGCCGAAACCACCGGCTCCAAAAAGGCTCCCGATGTCATCATCACGGAGATTGGCGGAACGGTAGGCGACATTGAATCGCAGCCTTTCCTTGAGTCGGCACGCCAGGTCCGGCAGGACATCGGCCGAAACAACGTCTTCTTCCTCCATGTGTCGCTGGTGCCGTATATCGGGCCGTCGCAGGAGCTGAAAACCAAGCCCACCCAGCACTCTGTGGCCATGCTCCGCTCGATCGGTATCCAGCCGGACGCCATCGTGATCCGGTCCGATCGTGAAGTCCCCGACGCCATGCGGGAAAAGATCGGACGCATGTGCGACGTGGACGTTGACGCCGTCGTCAATGCCGCCGACGCGCCAAGTATCTACGACATTCCCAAGACGCTGCACGCCCAGGGTCTCGACGCGTACATCGTCCAGGCACTGGACTTGAAGTTCAAGGACGTCAACTGGGCCAAATGGGACAAACTTCTGGACGCCGTTCACTACCCCAAGCACCACGTCGAAATTGCCTTGGTCGGAAAGTATATTGACCTCCCTGATGCCTATCTTTCGGTGACTGAAGCGCTGCGGGCCGGCGGGTTTGCCAACAAGTCAAAGGTTCACATTCGCTGGGTCCCCTCAGACGAATGCGCCACTCCGGAGGGTGCGGCCAAGGCCCTGGATGGTGCCGACGCCATCTGCGTACCCGGCGGCTTTGGCATCCGCGGTCTCGAAGGCAAACTGGGAGCCCTGAAATATGCACGGGAGAAAGGCGTTCCCACCCTTGGCCTGTGCCTCGGACTGCAGTGCATGGTGATTGAGTTCGCGAGGAACGTTGTTGGCCTGAAGGGCGCATCTTCCAGCGAGTTTGATCCTGAAACCAAATTCCCGGTGATCGCCACCATGGCCGAGCAGCTCAAGATCGTTGCAGGGGAAGGGGACATGGGCGGAACCATGCGCCTTGGCCTGTGGAAGGCCACTCTTAAGGAAGGCTCGGTGGTGGCACGGACCTACGGCAAGACCGACGTCAGCGAACGCCACCGCCACCGCTACGAAGTCAACAACGAGTACCGGGAGAAGCTCGAAGCCGCCGGCCTCGTGATCTCCGGAACGTCGCCGGATGGCAAACTCGTCGAGTTCGTTGAGCTGCCCAAGGAAGTACACCCCTATTTCGTGTCCACTCAGGCCCATCCTGAGCTCAGCTCACGGCCCACACGGCCGCATCCGCTGTTTGCCGGTCTGGTCAAGGCAGCGCTGGTGCGCCGCGGGGTCAAAGCGTAGCCATGGACGCCCGTCCGGTCATCGCTGACGTTCAGAGCCCCCGCCGCCTGCTGCAATCCAGCACCGTTTACGAGGGCCGGGTCTGGGATGTGGTCAGTGACACTTTCACACTGGACGACGACGGCGAATCCCTCACCCGCGATTACATCCAGCACCCGGGTGCGGTAGCTGTGCTGGTCATGGACAGCTCCGACAGGATCCTGCTGATCCGCCAGTACCGTCACCCGGTCCGGATGGCCCTCTGGGAGATCCCTGCCGGGCTCCTGGACGTGGACGGGGAAAACTTTGTCCGTGCGGCCTCCCGGGAACTCGCCGAGGAAGCCGATCTGACCGCAGGCAGCTGGAACGTGCTCGTGGATCTTTTCCTTTCTCCTGGTTCGTCCAGCGAGGCATTGAGGATCTATTTGGCCAGGGACGTCGCTGAGGTGCCTCTTGAGCAGCGACACGCCCGGACCCACGAAGAAGCCGAGATCGAGTTTGCCTGGGTGGAGCTGGATGAGGCGGTAGGTGCCGTGCTGGACGGGCATATGCACAGCCCCTCGGCCTCGGCAGCTGTCCTTGCGGCCGCTGCCGCCAGAAGCTCCGGCTACCGAACACTTCGACCAGCTGATTCACCGTGGCCCGAGCACCACAGCCAGCACGGCAGTTGGCCGGCCGGCCCGGTGCTCCAGGACTGACCATGTCAGAGACCCTGTCGGCTCCCGCCAAAGATGAGCTTCGGGAATCAGCCCCTGGCCGGCTGATGAGTGAGTACCTGCAGCACATGCTGGTGGAGCGCGGGCTCTCCGCCAACACGCTGGCCGCGTACCGCCGCGATCTTCTGAGGTATCAACGGTTCCTGTTGAAGCGGGAGGTACATGACATTTTGGCGATCACCCGTCACGATGTGTCAGGCTTTGCCCAGGCACTTGCCACCGGCGCCGATGGCCACTCGCCGCTGAGCCCCCGGTCCGCCGCGCGGACGATCGTTGCAGTCAGGGGACTGCACCGGTTTCTGGCGCTAGAAGGGACCACCCCCACTGACCCGGCCGAGGATGTCCATCCTCCAGTGGCCGGACAGCGGCTTCCCAAAGCCATCTCCGTCGATGAGGTGGTCCGGATCCTGGAAGCAGTCAACGTTGAGACACCAGCCGGTCAACGGGACCGTGCCCTGCTTGAATTTCTGTACTCGACGGGCGCGCGCATCAGCGAGGCTGTGGGACTCGACGTGGACGATGTCTCAGCGGACGAGGCGCTGGAGCGCCCCGCCGTCGTACGTTTGTTCGGTAAAGGCTCCAAGGAGCGGCTGGTGCCGCTGGGCTCCTATGCGGCGCGCGCGGTGCAGTCCTATCTGGTGAGGTCGCGGCCGGGTCTCGCGTCCAATGGGCGGGGTACACCCGCGCTGTTCCTCAACCTGCGGGGGGGCCGGCTGAGCAGGCAAAGCGCGTGGAGTATCCTGCGCGCAGCGGCAGAAAAAGCCAATGTTACCGGCGATGTTTCTCCGCACACGCTCCGCCACTCTTTTGCGACCCACCTGTTGGAAGGCGGGGCGGATGTTCGTGTGGTGCAGGAGCTGTTGGGGCATGCTTCGGTCACCACAACGCAGGTCTACACACTGGTGACAGCGGACACGCTGCGGGAGGTATACGCGGCGGCCCACCCGCGTGCATTATAGGTCTTGAAGTCTTTGTAACCTCTGGGCGTTCCCTGGAAACTACAGGTGCATGAACAGGTTACTCACACTAGGCTGAAGTTACGTTTGGGAGTTGCCCCGGGACCGTATGGTACCGGGGTTTTTCCATGGTTTTGGTCAAAATATGTAGCCACTAAAATTTTGACGAAAAGTCTTCCATTTCAATCTTGTTTGAAGTATTATATGGACATGGAGCAAGGTGCGCCGGCTATGCATGTAGCCATCAACACGTCCCGCCGAACGAACAAGGCCGGGGTTGAGGTCGTCTACGAATCGGCTTTGGTGCGCCGCACCTTCCGCGAAGGCGGG
>NZ_AZSC01000342.1 GCF_000520595.1 Arthrobacter sp. H5 | reverse complement strand
CTCAACCCCGACGAGGTCATGGACATGATCACGGCCTGGTGCGAACTCGCCGCAGCCTGCGGCATCCGGGAGTTCGCCAAAGCCGCCGCAACGATCCGCTCCCACACCCAAGGCATCCACGCCGCCATCACCAGAAACCTCTCCAACGGCCGCCACGAAGGACTAAACAACAAAATCCGCACAATGACCCGACGATCCTACGGATTCCACACCCCGCAAGCCGCACTGGCCCTGATCACACTCGCCTGCGGACCAGTAAACATCAAACTTACATACCAGAAATAACGGCGCCCACACTTACGTCAGTAGAGCCATTTTTCGGGACCGAGTGTCAACGAAAACCTGTCATTATCAAAGGTTGATTACACGGAATGCCTGCACTTGTCTGTGCGAGGCGTGTGTCGAGTGATTCGGGGTTGTCTAATCGCTGAGAGTTCCGAGGCGTTCGTTGTATTCGTCGGTAGTGAGGTCACCGCGGGCATAGCGTTCGTCGAGTATCTCTCGGGCACGGTTCTGCCCGCCGGCAGTCGCCGCGTCGGTGTTGGTGGGTGTTCCGGGCCGGTAACGGGTATTACGCAGCCAGACGACCAGCGCCCAGATTCCCAGGATGATGAGAGCCAGTACCGCCAACATCATCAGCATCCCAAAAACCATCATCCCGCCGCCCATCATCTGGTCAAATCCGGTGGTTCCGTCATGTGGATCGTTGGTGAACATTCGGCTTCTCCTTCACATTGAATTCCGTCCGGCTCCTTCGCTCCGCGGAGTTTGGCCGGGTGCTGACTGACCGGGTAACTAGGTGGTGTATTTCCGCTGGTTCTTCAGTAGGTACTGCAACGTTCCCTCTGTGCTGGTCATTGCTGTTCAGTTTCTGGTTCCTCCTAGAAGGGTTGCAGCTGACTGGCCAGGCTCAATAGGCCCTCGCCGGCTCTGGTGATTCTTTTCCACAGCAGGGCCGTGAGGAAGGCGAGGATGAAGAACATAATGAGGGCCAGGCCGAGGAAGTTGAGGTTGATGGCGGTCAAGGCATGGAGTAGGCCGGTGGGGTTTCCCGCGAGTCCGGCCAGCACAGAGAGTCGCCCGGTTCCTCCGATGAGGAGGGCAACGCCGACGGACGCTGCGGTGACGACGAGGTTGTAGTTGACCTTCCTTTAGGGGCCGGCGGATAACGAGTCTGTCATATACCCCCAGGAGTAGGCAAACACCCCTGGGGGTATACTGGGATGAACGTTTATCCATTGGGAGATTCCGCATGAAACTCGATTCAACAGAACTGACCCCCCCGTGATCAACCGGCTCAAGCGTGCCCAGCGGCAACTGGCCGCCGTGACCCGCATGCTCGAGGAAGGACGCGACTGCAAGGACATCGTCACCCAGCTCGCCGCCGTCTCCAAGGCGCTCGATCGGGCAGGCTTTGCCATCATCGCCACAGGACTCGAGCAATGCATCGCCCGCGAAGACACCACCATGGACAAAAAGGAGCTTGAAAAACTCTTCCTTTCCCTGGCCTGATCCGCCAGATTGAAAGCCCAGCAGCAAAACCCATTTGAAGGAGTGCACGCATGTCATACACCCATACCGTCGTCCTACCACTGGCATACGACGAGGCCGTGGAGCAGACCCGCACCGCCCTCGCCGCGCAGGGCTTTGGAATCCTCTCCGAAATTGATGTGCGCGCCACCTTCGAGGCGAAACTCGGGGCGCAGGCAGCAGAAGATGTAGGCGACTACCTCATCCTTGGAGCCTGCAATCCGCAACTGGCCAGCCGGGCCCTCGCCGCAGAACTTGGACTGGGTGCACTATTGCCGTGCAACGTCGTTGTTCGCCGGGCGAAAGATGCAATCGAAACCACCGTCGAGGCCATTGATCCGCAAACCATGGTCCAGCTCACGGATACTGAGGCAGTGCGTGAAGTCGCCGATGACGCAGACACCCGCCTCCAAGCAGCACTGAAAGACCTCACCGCGGCCTGAGTTCCACCGAACAGTGGAACACCCGATGGGATTCTGCCAGGACCGATGAGCGTCCGATAAGCCGATCCGTGACCGCGACACGCAAATTCGTCTCTTATTTCTGAGCGGCTGACTCGACTGTGGTCGTTTCCACAGCGTGTTCCTGGCCGTGTCGATAGTTGTTAGGAGTTGGTGACCCAGACGGCGTTGGAGGCTGCCTGGCCTAGATCAACGTTTTTTTGTTGGCCGGAGAGGGTGATGGTGGTGGCGTCGGTATAGGGGCGTTGCTTTTGGATGGTGAGCTTTACATCGGGGGTGAGGCCGATGTCGGAGAAGTATCTGAGCATTGCGGGGTCCGCGTCGGAGATCCGGACGACAGTTACTTCCCCTTCCGGTTCCGCGTGGCAGAGTTGGATTGCGCCTGGCCGGTGTGGTTGACCGTCGGCAGAAGGTATCGGGTCTCCGTGGGGGTCGCGGGTGGGGTGCCCTAATCGTTGGTCGATGCGTTCGATCATGGTGTCCGAGACGGCGTGCTCGAGGACTTCGGCTTCATCATGGACTTCGTCCCAGCCGTAGCCTAGGACCTGGACCAGGAACGTTTCCAGAAGCCGGTGCCTGCGCACCATGTCCACGGCATGCGCGGACCCGGCAGGGGTGAGCTCGATCGTGCCGTACGGGGCGTGGGTCAGAAGGCCCTGATCCTTGAGCTTTTTGATGCTGTCCGACACGGTGGAGGGCCGCACTCCCATGCGTTCCGCCAGAACGGTGACCGTAATCGGGGTTGCCGACCATTCCGTCGCAGTCCAAATGAGTTTCAAATAGTCCTGGGCGGAATTGGTCAGGTCGGATACCGGCATGCAATCAAGCTTAACGGAGGACAACGGGTGAGGTGGGCTGCTGCAAGGACACTAGTACGCCCTACTCAGCTTCAATGTTAGTCTTGCCGAACTTGGATGTTCGATAGATTGGACTTGTGATGAAGCGACCTCTGCACACCGCGCCGGTGATGCCCAGCCGGCGCGGGATGCTTTTCGGTGCGGCCGCGGCGGCCACAGTGCCGTTGACGATGCTCGGCCGGGATCAGGCGGTCGCGCAGCCAGGGGTGATGGACCACACCGCGATGACCCCGGGTTCGGCGTCCAATCATGCAGGGCATGCTGGGTTCCCGTCGGGATCGGTTCCCCCCGAGCGGGCGGGAATTGATCCAACGGCGATCCTGCGTGACTTTGACAAAGGCAAGGTCAGTACCTTGCCGGATGGCAGGACCTTGCGTGAATGGGAGATCACGGCCTATGACCGGGACATAGAAATTGCGCCGGGAGTGACGTACCCCGGATGGACGTATAACGGCAGGATACCGGGTCCCAGCTTGTGGGCGCAGGAGGGTGATGCGCTGCGCATTCACTTCACCAACGCCGGATCCCACCCGCACACCATGCATTTCCACGGGGTGCACCGGGCCGAGATGGATGGAACCGCCGGGATTGGTGCCGGATCGATCCTGCCGGGCCAACGTTTCACCTATGAATTCGATGCCGAACCGTTCGGCACCCACCTTTATCACTGCCATCAGTCACCGCTGGCTCCGCACATCGCCAAAGGCCTCTACGGGGCGTTCATCGTCGAACCCAAGGCCGGCCGGCCCGAAGCTGACGAAATGATCATGGTCATGAACGGCTATAACACCGACGGGGGAGATGACAACGAGTTCTACTCAGTGAACGGGCTCCCGTTCCACTTCATGGACCATCCCGTGCAAGTCACAAAGGGACAACTGGTGCGCATCCATCTGATCAACATCCTCGAATATGACCCCATCAATTCCTTCCATGTGCACGGAAACTTCTTCAACTACTACCCGACCGGGACGTCCTTGACCCCGAGCGAGTTCACCGACACCATCATGCAGGCACAGGGACAACGCGGGATCCTGGAGATGCGCTTCCCCCACCCAGGCAAGTACATGTTCCACGCCCACAAAACCGAGTTCGCTGAACTGGGCTGGATGGGCTTTTTCGAGGTCAGCGACTAATGACCCGCCTCGATAGCGCACCGCACAAAGCGGAGAAACTGACGAAAATACCACGCTGGGTCCTGGGCCTTGGACCACTGGTGTTGATCGCTGCATTGATCGCACTTTTCAGCCTGCTCAATGCACCCGGCCTGACCGGTCTCGGCGACAACAGGCCACCCGAAGAAGCTGTGGTGGTCGAAAACATTGAGCTGGCCGACAGTCTGATCACCCTGACCGTGCGCAACGAGGGAGCCGACCCGGTCACCATCGCCCAGGTCGTCGTCTCTGACTACTACGCCGGGTTCACCCAAAGCGAGAACCAGATGGCACATCTGGAAAGCAACACCGTCACCGTCTCCTACCCCTGGGTCGAGGGTGATCCCTACGACATCTCCTTGATCACCTCAGCCGGTGGAAGAGTAGAAGCCACCATCGACGCAGCCGTCCTCAGCCCGGACAAAGGCGCGTCCTTCTTCGGGCTCATGGCACTGCTGGGAATCTACGTCGGCGTCATACCCATCGGCCTCGGCCTGCTATGGATGCCCTTTGTCCGCCGGTCCTCACCAGCCTGGATCCGCGGTCTGCTCGCCTTCACCGTCGGCCTCCTGGCCTACCTCACCATCGACGCCACCCTCGAAGGAATTGAACTCGTCCGCGACAACGCCTCATACGGCGGCCCACTCGTCGTACTCCTCGGCGCCGTCACCGCCTACCTGGTCCTGGAAGGCATCGAAGGCTGGGCACACCAACGAACCACCACCCACCCGGCCACCCACCCGGCCACCCACCCGGCCACCAACCCGGCCACCAAACCAGCCGGCATGACAACCTCCGCCCAATTGTCGCCGCAGATGCTGTCACTGCTGATTGCTGTCGGCATCGGACTGCATAACCTCGGCGAAGGCCTGGCCATCGGATCCGCTTACGCTGTGGGCTCCCTCGCCCTCGGTGCGTCCCTCGTCATCGGCTTCGCGATCCACAACACCACTGAAGGCCTCGCCATCGTCACACCCTTGGCCTCAGAGCGCCCACCACTCACCCGCCTCGCCACCCTCGGCCTCATCGCAGGAGCACCAGCCATTCTCGGCGCACTCATCGGCGCTACCGTCTACCAACCCACACTGGCCGCGTTCCTGCTCGGCATCGGAGCCGGCGCCGTTGGACAAGTCGCCACCAAACTCCTTCCCATGCTCAAAGACAACACCGGAAGAATCCTCACACCCCTCGCCGCAGGGGGCATCATCATCGGCCTTGCCTTTATGTTCGCCACAGGACTCCTCGTCATCACCTGATCCTTTACTGCGAAGGGCCCCTTTACTCAGACCAGCAGAAACACGTTGGCGTAACAGGCCCGACGAGCCGTCACGTCCACGTTCAATCAGTTACCCAATATTGAGGAGAGTAATCATGACCGCTGCTACAACCGAGCTCGAACGACCCAAGCCCTCTGGTATGCCGGCAGCGCGCGGACATAATGGCCTTCACGCACTCGCCCTGCTGCGAATCCTGCTAGGGATTACTTTTCTTTGGGCTTTCCTCGACAAAACGTTCGGCCTTGGATTCGCAACCCCGCCGGAAAAGTCCTGGCTCTCTGGCACTTCACCCGCAGGCGGCTACCTGGGAAGTCTGGAGGGCCCCCTGGCTGAAGCTTTCCGCCCTCTGATGGGGCAGCCGTGGGTGGACTGGACATTTATGCTAGGCCTGATGCTGCTCGGCTGTGCCTTGGTCCTAGGAGTGGCCCTACGCGGGGCCGCTGTTGGCGGAAGCCTACTCCTGGGTCTGTTGTGGCTCACTTCCCTGCCACTGCGCAACAATCCTGTCATCGATGAGCATGTTATCTACGCGGTCGCGCTCTGGGCGTTAGCTACCGCTAGGTCAGGAAAGGTCTGTGGACTGCTGTGGAGATCCTGGGCCAGATTAACTACCAAGCGGCGGTTCCGCTGGCTCCGTTAACGCCGGAAGGACACCTGAACCGTTGGAGAACGAGGACAAAACCCAAAGTTCGGTCCTAGAGAGCGCAGTAACACCACGGTGCTGCCGATGGGACACCCTCACCTATGCTGCCGGTACTCATCCTGGGGGAGAGCACCGTCAGCGCACCCACCGGTATTTCTAGCAGCGCACCATTTAAGCGTGAAGGTCTCTCACCGCATGGTTACTCGCAACCCGCCAAGCCACTCTTACTTGCCGTCATCGGATTTATCTTGGTTGTTGTGCAGCGTCGCCGAGCAGGACGAGAAAGCCTTTGATGAGCTGTACCGGCAGTGCTCAGCCCGGGTATACGGGCTGGTGCGCAAAGTTGTCATGGATGCTGAGATGAGCGCGGAGACCACGCAGGAGGTGTTCCTGACGATCTGGCGAGGAGGCACGGCCCGCTACAATCCAAACAAGGGCACCGCGATTTCCTGGATTCTGACCATCGCTCACCGTAAAGCCGTGGATAAAGTCCGGTCAGAACAAGCCCACCGCGTGAGGGACTTCAGTGGGGTATCACGAACCAGGATGTTGACTACGACCACGTATCCGAAACCGTCATTGCCCGCAGCGAGAGCGCAGCCGTTGCTGCATGCCTGAATGGTTTGTCTGCTCGTCAGCGAGAAGTGATTCATCTGGCCTTCTACATTGGCCTGACCTACAGTGACGTCGCCGAGCACCTCGGCATCCCCACCGCCACCGTGAAAACACGGATCCGGGACGGTATCAAACGACTCAGCACCTGCCTAAACGCCAGTTAACCCAGTGGAGAATAGGTGACATCGAAGGCACCTATTCCAAAAGTCCGGCCTGCCATGCTCGATTCATGAACTGGCCCAGCCCCGGGATCGTGACCTCACCAGCGTGTCACAATTGCTGGTCTGGTCTGGTCTGGTCTGGTCTCGGTCCGAATACGTGGACGGCCCTACAAGATGATTCCTGCCAAGATCCGCCCGGCGAATCTTCCGTGGGACAACCCGATACGAAAGCCGGCGACCTTTTCGAAGAATTCGGTGTGACCGGTCAGACGCTGTACCGACACGTTCCACCCATCGGGGGACTGCGCACTGACGGGGCGAAGCTTTTCTCGAAAGACTAGAACCGCGGGATTGGCTCTCGAGCGGAGCTCTTTGAGCGGGTCCATGAACGGCTGACCGCGCTCATCACGCGCATGCACAGAGCCCAGTACGCTATTCCGGCGACCAGCGATGCTGTCGCGGCGAGCACTAGATTGATGGGGGTTAGGGCGGGTAGACGGTTCCGCTGGATCAAGACCGCCGACTGCCCACTGGGTAAAATGAAACGCAAACAAATCATTAACACGTGACACTAGGACACGCCAAAGTCAGCAGCCTGGGACCGGGGGCGGGAGGGCCATCCGCGAAGATCCGGCGACCGCCACCTGCTGGCTAGCCGGTTGACTAGCTACGGCGCCGTTCGTGCGTACCCTACGTGTCAGGGTTGGGTGAGGCCAGTACTTCGTAGCAACTTCGTCTAATTCGTAGGGCGAGAACCAGGATCACCACTAATGTCTATCTCCACAATTTCCCCGCCGCGGGAGAATGGGTCCATGAGTAATCCTGGCCCCAGGTCCGGAGGCCCGACCCCTCGTAGGTCGTTCACTCCGGCACAAAAATTGGCGTACTTGGATGCGTACCAGCAGGCCTGTGACGATGGCACCGGCGGCGGGGCTTACCTGCGCCGCGAGGGCCTGTATTCCTCCCAGATCACCGAGTGGCGTAAGCTCCGCGACGCCGGTGTCCTCGAGGGCAAAAAACCCGGGGAAAAGATCGGCAAGCCCACTGCTGAACAGGCAGAAATCGGGCGTCTACGTCGGCAGCTGGAGGTGAGTGAACGCAAGCTGGCACGGACTGCAGCTGCGTTGTCGATAATGGAAAAAGCACGACTGCTTTTGGAGGATATCTCCGAAAGCGCGGAGCAGCAGCCCTGGTACAAGAAACCCTGATGAGCGCCTACACCGCCCTCACCCTGGCGGACATCTCTACCCGGGAAGCGGCCGTGATTGCAGGGGTATCCAGGGCCACAGCGACCCGCAAACCCCGCATCGCGGTGGAAGACCCTCCGCCGGTCCCGGCGCCGGCAAACAAGCTCTCAGTGGCCGAGCGCGCCCACATCCTGGCGACCGTGAATTCGAAGGATTTCGTGGACCTGCCGCCGGTGCAGATCTATGCCCGGCTCCTGGACGAAGGCGTCTATTTGTGCTCAATCTCCACGTTCTATCGCGTCCTGGAGGAGAACTGCCAGGTCAAGGAACGCCGACGGATCGCACGCCACCCGGCGCG
>NZ_AZSC01000341.1 GCF_000520595.1 Arthrobacter sp. H5 | reverse complement strand
GTGACGCGGACCCCTGTCAGGTTCAGGACGCGGTTCAGTAGAGTGGTAGCACGCATGGGCAGCTCCGAAGATCAGGTTGTGTGAGAACTCCCAAATCTACGGGGTTGCCCATGCCCCATGGCACACAAACCCTGACCCACATTTACGTCAGGAGAGCCCCTTGTTCTCCACTGCACCGCGATGTTTTTCCGCCCTCTGGTAGCGGCGATACCGGGCACTGAACCGATCATCGGCCAGATTAACTCGATGGGTACGGCCAGCATCCTCTGGTACACCATCCCCGCGATTCTCACGCTGGTGGGTCTGAGGCGCCACCATTGGTCAGCGCTGTTGGTGCTGGCGGCAACCCTGGCCGCCGTCGGAATCACCATGTACAACGGGACGGCGCTCTCCATCCACCTGAACACCATTTTCGCCGCAGGTACGGCCATCGCGGCCGTGCTGTTCTTGCTCACCGTTCCGCCATGGCAGGAGCACCGGCACGCCAAGCTGAGTCACGCTGCGCACTGAGTCACGCTGCGCACTGAGTCACGCTGAACGCTGACGCAGATGCTGAGGATTTACCCGGGTGCTGTCCAACCGCTGGCGCCATTGAAGGAGATGCCTGCGACTCCGCCCACGTGAACGTCCGGCGCTCCCACCACTTCGACGGCGAGCGATCCAGTGGATCCGTCAGTTGCCGTGTCCAGCTGGAGCCGGACCAGCGTATGCGCCCCCATCGGCTTGAGGTCGGTCACGGTGCCATTGACCGCGCCTTGGTCTATGGGCACAAGGTGGAGCGCTTCCTGACGCAACACAAGGAAACCGGGCCCCTCGGAAGCATCCGGCTGCACAGGAATCCGGCCAAAGGGAGACACGTGGCAGCCCTGGCTTACGTGGCCGGGAATTTCATTCAGACCACCCAGAGTCCGGTTGACGGCCAGCGTGGCAGGTTTGTAGTGAACCTGTGCAACCGGCCCGTGCTGGAGAATGCGGCCCTCGTCGAGGACTGCGATGCTGTCCGCCAGCACCGATGCCTCCCGCCGATCATGCGTCACCAGCACAATGGTGGGGGCCAGTTGGGACCGGATATCATCCACGAGCGCGTACATGTCTTCGCGTAACTGGGAATCCAGAGAGCTGAACGGCTCGTCGAGCAACAGGATGCGGGGATTTCGTGCCAACGCGCGTGCAAGGGAGACGCGCTGCTCCTGGCCCCCGGATAACTTGCCCGGGGCGCGGTGCGCAAAGTCGGCCAGCTGCACCAGGTTCAGGAAAGCGAGAGCCTGCGAACGGGAGGCCCTCTTTGATTGGCCGCTCATCCGCGCCGAAAATGCGACGTTGTCTAGCACATTCAGGTGCGGGAAGAGCAGCGGTTTCTGGAACACCAGCGCAATACCGCGTTCCTCGGCGGGAACTCCGCTGAGATCCTGGCCGTCCACCAGTACCTCCCCTGCCGACGGGGCGTCCAGTCCGGCGGCTATCCGCAGCAGGGTGGATTTGCCGCTGCCGGATGCCCCCAGCAGGGCAACGCAGGCGGACTGGGGAACGGTAAGGGAGATGTCGCGCAGAACATCGCCGTGGCCAAAGTTCCGTGACACTTTCGTGAAGGACAGGCTTGAACTCATCGGCGGATCCTTTCACGCAGACGGGGCGCGCTGAGGGCGGCAAGCAACACCAGCGGAGGACCAATCACGGCCAAGGAGAGGGCTGCGGTGAGCTGTTCATTACCGGATCCCGCGGCGGCTGAGCCCAGAATCAGGGGGAGCGTGCGCAGTTGCCCCCCACCGATGAGGAGGGTGGCAATGTAGTCACCCCACCCCACAAGGAAGGCGAGGAAAGCGGCCCGCGCCGTCGCCGCAGCCAACAGCGGCAAGCGGACGTGCGCTAGGGTTTGGCGGGCGTTGGCGCCCAGGGTGCGTGCCACTTCTTCAAACCTGTCGTCGTAGGAGGCCAAGGCGCTGCGGAACATGAATGTTGTGTAGGGCAGCGCCGCTACCGCAAGTACCAACACCACTGCAGAGAACGATGGCGTGTAGATCCTCAGCAGGAGTACATTCGCTCCCATCACCAGCGCAAACGGCGGAATGGCCAAGGGTGTCAGCAGGACAACCTCTACGAACCTGGAGTGGGTCCGTGGGAGACGGCGGATGGCCAATGCGGCAAGGAGTCCAAGCGGCGTCGCCACCAGCGCAACGCTCGTGCCAAGGGCCGCTGAGGTTGCTGTTGCCGACTGAATTTGGGGGGAAAACAGCTCAATGAGTCCCTGCGCTGAGTAGGTGCCCGGAAGAATGTCCGGTGCCCTCCATTGGCCGGCCACGAACCACAACATCAAGGGAATCAGGGGCAGCACAATCCATGCCCCCAACAGCACCCCGAACCCCAGATGCACTGCTCTGCCTCCGGGGAGTGTGCGCCGCATGGAGGCGGTGGCCGGGCGCAGAGCGGGAATCACCGCAAACCTTTGAAGCGTCTGAGTACAAGTAGGCCCGCGAGGATCGCCACAACGCCCACCGCAACGGATGCCAGTGCAGTCGCCATCGCGTCCGGACGCGCAGCAAGGTCTACGGAGCCAAACAACCGGACGGCACGCACCGGCAACGGTTCAGGCGAGATGGGTCCCAGCAGCCACACGGCCTCGTATGACCCGAGCGTGTAGACGAACACAATGATCGCTGAGATGCCCAGTGAGGGCAGAGCCAGCGGCAGGACGACGTTGAGAATTCTTTGGCGTGGGGAGGCGCCAAGCGTTGACGCGGCGTCGCAGAGATCGCCAACCCTGCGGGAAATACTTCCCACCACAACCAAGGCCACAAACGCTGATTCTTTCCACCCGTATTCCAGAATGGCCGCACCCCACCATGGTCCGCCGACGAAGGTGGGAAACTCCTCGGGCATGCCGAGGACGCGGGCAAGAAAACCGGCGTCGGAGAGCAGGAGTCCAAAAGTTCCCGCGGCAATCAGATGTGGGATGGGAATGGTAGCGGCACTGAGCCCGGCGATCACCCGGCCGCTGATCGGCATCGCAAGGATGTAAGCAGCAATCATGAAACCCATCACCACGGAGAGAGTTGTGGATGCGGCGGCAATGTACAGCGAAATGCCGGCGGCCTGAAGGATCTCGCCGCTGCCCGTAGTCCACGCATCAAAGCTGAGCTGTGGTTCGCCGGTAAAGGGCATCAGGCCCAGGCTTTGCAGGAGCCCGGCAAACAAGGCTCCTGCCAGAACCACGATGACGGGAAGCACTGCGGGGGCCGCCATCAGGAGTGCCCGACGGGAAGCGCGTTCAGGCAGCCGTTCGCTCACGGTGCGCCACTCATGGTGCGGTTGCGACCGACCGGCGCCATGCGTCGTCGAGCTCTGTCACCCAGTCGGCGCCAAGCTCTGCGTGGGCATTGCGGGAGAGCTCTTCATAACTGGGCACCACCGGAGATTCCGGCAATTGGGTAAACAGGGATTGCTGATCGGAATCCAGCCGGTCCATATCGAGCACCGTGAATTGTCCCCAGACTCCGGGGTCCGCTTTCGCCGACTGTTGTTCGGGGGAGAGTGCCAGGTTGGCCACCGTCATGGCGCCCGCCGCGTCTGCGGCGTTGACCGGGATTGCCAGGAAGCTGGCGTTTCCCACACTGCCTTCGTCGAGCGTCAGCACTTTGGTGGAATCCGGCAGCGCACCGGATGCCACCAGTTCCGTCAGGCGTGCAGGGCCGTAGGTCATGGCGATGTCCACCTCCCCGTCCGCGAAGAGGGAATTCAGTGCCTGCTCATCCCGCGGGTAAGTGTTGCCTTCACGCCATAACGACGGCGCCAGGTCGCTCAGCGCGTCCAGGGCAGCGGGCGCGTGGTTGTCGAAGGCCTCCTCGCTGTAGGTCAAAGGAACCTCGTCCGCACCGCCGGCGGTGCTGAGCATTACTTCGCGGAGGAAGACGCTGCCGGTGAAGTCCGGCGGAGCCGGATAGGTGAACCGTCCGGGGTTTGCCTCGGCCCAGTCCAGGATGCCTTCCAGGCTTGTCGGTGGTTCCGGCAGCGTTTCGGAATTGTAAAAGTAGGTGAACTGTGCGTTGTGCCAGGCGGCTTCGCAACCGTCCACCGGGGTGCCAAAGTCGGTGGTCAGCAGGGGATCATTGGGGTCGGTGTACGCCATATTGGGCAGGAGGCCGGTCCAGTTACACCGCCACGCCTCAGCCTGGCGTCCAGTGCTGAAGTTTGCTCCGTTGACCCAGACGAGGTCCACCGAACCGTCCTCCCTTCCAGCCTGCAGTTCGTTCAGGACGCGGTTTAGCGCATCCGGTGTGTTGGCCACGGGTACGCGGCGAAGGGTAACCCCGAATTCCTCGGCGGCGGGGACGAGAGTTTCATCAACGTAGGCGTTGCCCTGCTCATCCCCACCGTACATCCATAGATCAACGGTCTGCCCGTCGGCCTCCTCCAGCACTTCCCCGAAGTCCGCGAACTCGCGTCCGGGGTCTGATCCGGAATTTGATCCGGCTGCTGCGCAGGATGACAGCACCAGTGCAGCCAGCAGTGCGGAGGACAGTAAACGGAGCCGCTGCGGGGCCTCGGGCCGGGATGGTTCCAGGGTCATTGGGGTCCTTCGGTGGTAGGGGCCGGTTCCAGTATGCTCGAAGCGTGTACAGCATCTGAAAAGGTGCACCGGGTCAATAGATGGCAGTTTCCATGACGGAGGAGCGCACAGCGCGCGAAGGTCGGTTTGCCACTCCGGTCCACCGGATGGTCCTTCTGCTGGTCTTCATCGCCGCGGTGACCGTGGTTGTCTTGATGGCGCCAATCCCGTCGGTTGAGGAATTGCGTGCGCTGGTGGACCGGGCTGGGTGGGCAGGGCCCGTTGGTTTTGCCCTCGGTTATGCGGCGCTCACCCTGGCCCCCGTCCCCAAGAATGTTCTCTCCATCGCCGCGGGTGTGCTTTTCGGTTTCGGCGCCGCGCTGGTGGTCGTTTACATCGCGGCAATGCTCGGAGCCTCCGCGGCTTTCTGGCTGGGGCGTGCGCTGGGCCGCGAAGCAGTCGAACAATTCACCGGCACCAAGGTCGCGAGGGTTGATGAAGTGCTGAGCAGACGCGGTTTTGCGGCGGTGGTTGGCGTCCGCCTGGTGCCCGTCCTGCCGTTTACCGCGATCAATTACTCCGCAGGACTCACCGCGGTGGGATGGTGGCCGTATTTTTTCGGTACTTTGCTGGGGATCCTGCCGGGGGCGGTCAGTTATGTTGCCCTCGGCGCGTTCGGGTTTGAGTTGGGGTGGCAGGCGCAGGCGGCGTTCGGGGCGCTGGGCGTTCTGACACTGGCGGGCCTTGTTTTTGTCGTATGGCAGAGAAAAAAGCGCAGTGATGCCGATGTTTGACACCAGGCTGAGGCCGTTGCTGGCTCCCACGCTTAACCTGACGGCGGGCTGGCTCGACGTCCCCTGGATCACGCCCAACCGGCTGACCGGGGCCAACCTGGTGCTTGGGCTGGCCAGCGCCGTGCTTGCTGCGTCACAACTGTGGTGGGCCGCCCTCATCTGCTGGTTGCTGTGCCGGCTCGCGGACGGGCTGGATGGGCCGCTTGCCCGACGCCGTGCGGCACGTTTTCCGGACGGGCCACGGCAGGCTTCCGGGCAGGGCGGATTTTGGGACATATCAGCGGACTTCGTGGTCTACGGGGCCACGGTCATCGGCGTGGCGCTCGGGGCCACTGCGGAGTTTAATGCCGATTGGCTTCCGTTCCTGCTGGTCATGTTTGCCTACTACATCAACGGCAGCGTTTTCCTCGCTTTCTCCTCCATCGCGGAAAGCAGCGGCCGTCAACTCGATGATGGGCGGTCCCTGTCCTTCCTCGGCGGATTGACCGAGGGTGCGGAGACTGTCCTGGTCCACAGCCTCTGGCTGATCTTCCCCGCAGCGGCCGCGCAGATTGCCATCGTGTGGGCGGTGCTGGTATCCATCAGCGCACTCCAGCGCATTGTGGGGGGCTTCAGTCTGCTGCGGTAATATCACGGACGGCGGTCGCTTCGCCAGCGGGCCAACCGGGACAGCGCTTTGACTGCGAGTACGACGACGGCGGAGCCCAGTCCGGAGCGCGCGTGCGCTATTGCAGCGTTCCACAGGGCGTCGTTGTAGGTGGGGTAGGGATGGGTGACACCGGCCAGTTCACGGGTGGTCATCTTCTTGTGGACCGCAAGGGTGAGTTCGGCCAGCGATTCGCCCGCTCTGGGTCCAACAATGGTTCCGCCCAGAATCCGGCCACGCCGGTCAATGACGAGCTGCGCGAACCCGGTGGTGGAGCTCTCGGTAATGGCACGGTCGGTGTCCTCCAGTTGGACTGTCGACGTCGTCCGCCCTGGCACTGAAGCGTCGGTGACACCAACGGACGCCACTTCCGGGGAGGTGTAGGTGACTCGGGGGATGGTGCCGCTGACGGCGCGGCGGAGGCCCAGCACCGCGTTGGAGGCCGCCGTGCTTGCGTGCACGCCGGCGAGGTGGGTGAACTTTGGGTGGCCGGTGACGTCACCGGCAGCCCAAAAGGCAGGGTTGGAGGTGCGCATCCCGGAATCCACAACAACCTGGCCCGACTCATCGCAGGTCACGCCAACATTCTCGAGCCCCAACTCGTCGGTTCTTGCGCTCCGCCCTGTTGCCGTGAGGATTACGTCGGCGTCGAACGTTCCTCCGTCAGCGGTGTGGATGGTGCTGGTACCGTCCTGCCTGCTGACCACGGTGTCGGCGCCGTTATGCTCAACGACGCTCACGCCGTCATCCTTCAGGGCCTGGCGCACCAGCACGGCAGCGTCGCGGATTTCCTTCGGCAGAATCCCGGAGCGGGCGAGGATGACCACCTGTGAGCCGAGCCGCGCGAACGCCTGCCCGAGTTCGCAGGCGATCGGTCCGCCGCCAATGATGGCGAGCCGGCTGGGCAGCTCGGTGAGGTCCCAGATGGTTTCCGAGGTGACAAACTGTGCGTTCTCGAGGCCTGGGATGGGCGGGATGGTGGGCGCGCTGCCGGTCGCTATGAGTGCTTGTCGAAAGAGAATTCTTGTGTTGTTCACGAACGCCTCGCCTGGAGCGGTGAAGCGCACCGTGCCGGAGATGACGGAAACGCCGGCCGCTTCCAGTGCTGCCGGAGAGTCGGCCGGTTCAATACTTGCAATTGCGGCCGCGATCCGTTCACGCACGATTGTGAAGTCCGGGTTGCCGCCGGACGGATCCCGCCCACCGGCCGTCTGGGCCGCAGCGGACAGGAGGGTCTTCGAGGGAATGCATCCCGTCCATAGGCAATCGCCGCCGGTACGCGAGCGTTCAACCAGCACGGTCCGCGCGCCAAGCTGCGCCGCTGTCTTTGCACCGACTATTCCTGCCGTGCCGCCGCCGACCACCAGTAAGTCAATGGGTTCTTCGGCGCGTTCCATCGATCTCCATTTCGTTGTTTCCCCGGGTGTCCCACTCCAGACTAGGGCTGCATCAGAAGGTTATAGGTTCGCGCAAGGTAGTTCTGTAACGTGGAACACCGTGGCCTTGATGGAAGTGAGGGCAACTGATCAGGGAAAAATACAGCGCCTTTGCTCCTTTTTACGACCTGCTGTCCGCCGAATGGCCCGTGTACCGGGCCGGACGCAGGCTGGGCATTGAGCTCCTGGGCCTTCAGGCCGGGGACCAGGTCCTCGACATTGGCTGCGGCACCGGGCTCAACTTTGCCCTCCTGCAGAAGGAGATAGGGCCTTCGGGCACCATTGTGGGTGTTGACCGCAGCGCAGACATGCTCAAGCTGGCGCGCCGGCGTGCGGATCGAAACGGCTGGACCAACGTCATCCTCATCGAAGCTGACGCGGTGGCGTTGGCTCCTACCGAGGTGAGCCAACGCATCGCCGAGCAGGGCGGGCGGGAACACTCGGACGCCTCCTTTGCTACTTACGCGCTGTCCCTGATGCCCGATTGGGGAATTGCGTGGGAGAACATGCTGGCGCTCACCACCGGGACAGCGGTGCTGGGCGTGGTGGACATGCAAGAACCCACGGGGCCGTTCTCGGTCATGGCACCGCTTGCCCGGCTGGCGTGCTGGCTGGGTGGATCCGACATTCACGCGCACCCCTGGACCGCCGTCGAGCGCGACTGCGGTGCTGTCGCAGCGGCATCCGCGCGGGGAGCGCACCTTCAAATTCGGGTTGGCCGTCTAACGGCTTAGAGCAAACCTTGTGGGCGTTTTCCGTGGGTTCGTACAGAGGATTCACAGGACCGAACTCAGGCCCACCGATCCGCTTGTTGGCGGGCTTGGACGATGCCTCAGCGTCGGCTGCGGGAAGGGGCTTGAGAGTTATCGGTATCTATACCAATCCGGTAACGGGGGTGGTCCCGAAGTGCTTAACGTCCTCTACCCCAACAGAAATATGGAGGCAGTAACATGCGAAACATTTTCAAGAAGTCCCTGGCAGTAGGATCCGTAACCGGCCTGATGCTTGTTGGAGGCGCCGGTATGGCCAGCGCTGACAGCGGGGACAACACGGAAACGCGTGTGGACGAGGTCGCCCAGGTGACCGACAACAACATCACCGATAGCGGCAACCTGTCGCTGGATAACA
>NZ_AZSC01000340.1 GCF_000520595.1 Arthrobacter sp. H5 | reverse complement strand
GTATGGCCAGCGCTGACAGCGGGGACAACACGGAAACGCGTGTGGACGAGGTTGCCCAGGTGACCGACAACAACATCACCGATAGCGGCAACCTGTCGCTGGATAACATCCTCAACGGTGGTCTTCTCGATATCGATGACGTTGCGAACGGTAACAACGTGCTCAACGGAATCGATCTTGATGTGTCGGATAACCTGAACGGCATTCTCAGCGGCAACAACACTGATGTCGACGTCGATCCTGACGTGGACAGCAATGTTGACGCTGATACCTCGACCGACAGCACCACTGACGGTGGTCAGGACAACGAGGGACTGCTGGGCGGATTGCTCTAGCAACACCCTCTCCCCAAAGGTGTGGCACCTACCCAACAGGGTGGGTGCCACACCCACGCCCGGCCCAAGTGCATCCCCGCGGGGAATACGGCACCGACCGCTGACGTTGGCGACACAGGACAAAGAATTTCGAAGCAACACGATGTGCAGGAGTTATTTATGCCTACGACCGTTCATGCTTACGCAGCACCGTCTGCCACTGAGGACCTGATCCCCACCACCATCGAGCGCCGCGACGTGGGACCGGACGATGTCCTGATCGATATCAAGTTCGCAGGTATCTGTCACTCGGACATTCATACAGTTCGGGGTGACTGGGGGCCCGCGTCCTACCCGCTTGCACCCGGCCACGAAATTGCAGGCATCGTCACCGAAGTTGGCTCCAACGTCTCCAAGCACGCAGTCGGCGACCGCATCGGCGTGGGGTGCATGGTGAACTCCTGCGGTGAGTGTGAAAACTGCGCCGCCGGCGAGGAGCAGTACTGCCTCAAGGGCAACACCGGCACTTACGGCGCTGTGGACCGCGACGGCACCATCACCCAGGGCGGGTATTCGACCCACGTAGTGGTGACCGAGGATTTCGTTGTCCGGATTCCCGAAGGCATTGAGCTTGACGTCGCCGCACCGCTGCTGTGCGCAGGAATCACCACGTACTCGCCGTTGCGCCACTGGGGCGCCGGTCCGGGCAAGAAGGTTGCCGTCGTCGGGCTTGGCGGGCTGGGCCACATGGCCGTCAAGATCGCTCACGCCATGGGCGCCGAAGTCACCGTGTTGTCGCAGTCCCTGAAGAAGCAGGAAGACGGGCTGCGGCTCGGCGCGGACCACTACTTCGCCACCAGCGACGAAAACACCTTCACCGATCTGGCCAAGTCCTTCGACCTGATCATCAATACCGTCAGCGCTTCGATCGACATCAGCGCCTACCTGGGTCTGCTTTCCCTGGATGGTGCGTTGGTCAATGTTGGCGCACCCGCCGAGCCGCTGCCGGTCAATGCGTTCGCGCTGATCGGCGGACGCAGGTCTTTCGCCGGCTCTATGATCGGTGGCATCCGCGAAACCCAGGAGATGCTCGATTTCTGTGCCGAGCACAAGCTCGGCTCCGAGGTTGAGGTCATCCCTGCCAACAAGATCAATGAGGCGTACGAGCGGGTGCTCGCCTCGGACGTCCGCTACCGCTTCGTAATCGACACAGCGACGCTCAGCTAGCGCATCGCTCCGATGCCCCAGGCAGCCCGGGGCATCGGAGCCGCTAGGTGGCTGTCAGGACTGTCCGGGCAGCGCAGGCTCGGGCAGGTAGACCTTGCCCCCGGCAGCCCGGAACTCTCCGCGGACTTCGCCGCCATACCCGCTATGGCCTGTTGAGCGGACATCCCACCAAACTGGTCGCGGATGTCCTGAGAGATACGCATGGAGCGAAACTTTGGCCTGCACATCGAGCAGAAATGCGCGGTCTTGGCAGGCAGCGTCTCATCGTGGAACTCTTCGGCAGTCACCGGGTCCAGCGCCAGCGCAAACTGGTCACGCCACCAACTCAAAGCGCGCCTTGGACAGGGCATCATCGCGTTCCTGCGCGCCCGGGTGCCCTTTTGCAAGGTCCGCCGCGTGGGCGGCGATCCCGGTTGGGTAGACCGAGGTGCTCCTTCGGTGTGATGTAACAGAGCATCGCGGTGCCGTACCGTGCAATCTCGGTGGCGCCAATGGCCGAGGTAATGTGGTCATAGCTAGGTGCTACGTCGGTAACCAGCGGCCCCAGCGTATAGAAGGGGGCGCCGTCGCAAAGCTCCTGCTGGCGCTCAACATTCTCGCGGACCAGATGGAACGGGATATGGCCCGGTCCCTCAACCATCACCTGCACATCAAACTCCCAGGCCCGCTTGGTCAGCTCGGCAAGTGTGTCGAGCTCGGCGAACTGGGCGGCGTCGTTGGCGTCCGCAATGGACCCCGGCCGCAGTCCGTCCCCAAGCGAGAACGCCACGTCATACCGGGCAAAGATCTCGCACAGCTCGTCAAAACGGGTGTATAGGAAGTTTTCGCGGTGGTGTGCCAGGCACCAGCCAGCCATAATGGACCCGCCGCGGGAGACGATGCCGGTGACCCGTTCCGCGCTCAGCGGCACGTACCGCAGGAGCACGCCGGCGTGGATAGTCATGTAGTCCACGCCCTGCTCACACTGCTCAATGAGGGTGTCCCGGAAAATCTCCCACGTCAGGTCATTAGCCTCACCGTTGACTTTTTCCAGCGCCTGATAGATGGGAACCGTTCCAATCGGGACCGGCGAGTTGCGGATAATCCATTCGCGGGTGGTGTGGATGTCATCCCCAGTGGACAAGTCCATGACAGTGTCCGCGCCCCACTGCGTGGCCCACTGCATCTTGCTGACTTCCTCGGCGATGGAGCTGGTGAGCGCTGAGTTGCCAATGTTGGCGTTGATCTTCACCAGGAAGGCCTTGCCTATGATCATGGGCTCGGACTCAGGATGGTTGATGTTGTTGGGAATGATTGCGCGCCCGGCAGCAACTTCGGCGCGAACCAACTCCACGTCGCAGTTCTCCCGCAGGGCAACAAAACGCATCTCTTCGGTGATGATTCCCTGTCTGGCGTAATGTATTTGGGTGACCGTCCGGCCCTCGGTGGCGCGCAGCGGTTCCGGCCGTGCTCCCTGCCACTCCTCCGAGGCGCTGCCGCGGCGCACGGCCGACTTGCCGTCGTCGAACAGGGTCCTTTCCCTGCCCTTGTAGGGCTCGACGTCGCCCCTGCCGGCAATCCATGGGTGCCGCAGTGATGGAAGTCCCATGACGGGGTTGCTGCCCGGCCCCGCGGTGCGGTAGACGCTCAGCGGTGCGTTCTGCACACCGTTGGGGGAGTCAGCCAGCGCAATTTCGGTGACGGGAACTGCCAACTGATGCTTTTGATCGTGGACATAGGCGACTGAATGCGAATCATGGCGCTCAAAGGTTCCTACTTCCTTCGCCGGAATTACCCGGACAGGTTCTACGGTCGCAGGCTGCGTCAGCCCGATCTCAGCCCCTGCAGGGGCTCCCGTGTGGATGAAAATGACCCTAGCACCCTCCCGCCCAAGGTCGCGCATGCACAGCACTAACCAGGCGTCTCAATCGGCAGCGGGTGCGTTTCTGAGCCCACACCATCCAGTCCAGGCAGCGGCCAGCAGGAGGGCTCCGCCTAGGTAGAAGACCGCTCGGATGCCGAACAGGTCGGCGGCAACCCCCCCAAGGAGTATCGAAATGAGCCGCCCGGATTGCCAGAGCATGTCAAAAGTAGCGAAGATGCGTCCGCGGAGTTTTTCCGGAGTTTCTGCTTGGAGCAGCGAGTTGAAGGTGACGGCCCCGGTAGAGGTTCCCAACCCGTAGATAACCAGGGCGGCCATGGCGGAGAAGAGTCCGGTCACGGTTGCCAGCACGGCATCGATCAGCCCGCGCAGCACAAACGGTCCCAGCACAAACCCTGGCCGGCGAGGATTGTCTGTAAGTTTGGTGAGGATCAGCGGTCCGAGAGCTGCACCGGCTCCGATGGCCCCGATGAGCAGCCCGAAGCCGCTTTCGTCGATATGAAGATGGTCCTGTGCCAGAACCACCAGCAGTGCGCCTGTCGCGCCTGCTGAAAGGGCCGCAAGGGACTGTGCGGTGGCCAGTGCGCGCAGCAGTCGGTGCTGTGCGAGTTCGGCGAGCCCTTCGCGTGCATCGCGATACCAGGAGGAACGTCGCTCCCGTGCTGGCGGGGCAGGTACCCTCAATCGCAGCAGTACCGCTGCGGAAGCGAGGTAGCTTGCGGTGTTGATCCAGAACGCCCAGTCATAGCCAAATAGGGCAATCACCAACCCGGCCAAGGGTGCCAGGATAATCTGGGAGACGACGGCGGCGGTCCAGAGCCCGCTGTTTGCTGCCAGCAGATCGCGTTCCCGGACAATCGAGGGTAGGACAGCTTGGGACGCCGGGTTGAAGAATACCGCCGCAGCTGAGAGCCCTACAGCAATGAGATAGACGTTGAAAACGTTCCCGTCCACAAAGGGCAAGGCAAAGGCGAGCCCTGCTCTCACCAGGTCCGCTGTAATCATCACTTTTACCCGCGGCAACCGGTCCACCAGTGCCCCCGCCAGGGGAGCGAGCAGCAGAACCGGGATGATTTCGGCAATGACCACACCGGAGACGCCCAGCCCGGAGCCGGTCAGGGAATACACCAGCAATACCAGGGCAACGGTGTTGAAGGCATCACCCCATTGAGAGATGGTCCGTGCGCTCCACAACCGCCGGTAGCGCGGTTGCCGCATGAGCGCAGCGAGCGACACTGGTTTATCCGTCATACTGTGCCCGCATTATGCCGCGCAGACTGCAGCGGCTCCCACCCTCTTGACGGCGTCGCGGGTGTTGTGGCTGACCAGTCGCTGGGGAGCTCCTCGGAACCTCCCTCGAGAGCGTGGTCAGCCTGATGTGAGTTGCCGGGCAAGTGATACCAGGTCCGGCGCCTCACGATCCGCGGGGGAGAAGTAGGACGGGTACGTTCCGCCTAGCCTGTTGATCCACGCAGTCTTGAGACCTGCGGCGTGTGCACCGTGAATGTCCCATGGATGCACAGCAACCAACATCAGCTCGTCCGGTGGATGTCCCACCTCACGTGCGGCGAAGTCGTACGCTTCGCGCGCTGGCTTCCAGCGCGGAGCATCCTGGACACTCAAGATCCGCTGGAACAGATCCCGCACACCCGCGCGCTCCAGGAGCTCTTCCGCTATTGACGCCGCACCGTTACTGAGGGTTACCAGGTCTGCCAGGTCCGCTAGCGCCCGTATCCCTGGCGCAGCGTCCTGGTGAAGGGACAATCCCTTGAGCGCACCCATGATGTGCTCAATATTTTCCGGATAGTTGGCACCTTTAACCTCGTTGATCAGACGTTTCAGGTTGTCGGTGGCCAGATCAGCGAACGCGGGATTGTCACCGGCCACCGACAGTGCGAAGCCGTCCCGGAGAGTCTCGGTGAACCAGAGTTTCGCCAGATGCACCGGTAGGCTGCAGTCGGCGAAGGCACCCCGGAGGGGACCCATATCCGAGAGGGTTTCATTAACGTCGAAGACAATAACCGAGGGCGTCGCGTTCATGGTGTGCGGGTGCCTACAAGCCCGGTGCGGCCGGAACGTCAAGGTCCGTCTGCACCATGTGGTTGAAGTAGTTCGTGAACAGGTTCAGGGCCACATGCGTGGTCAGTTCTGTGAGTTCCACATCGGACCATCCGGCACTCAGTGCCCCTTGCCACGTGGCGTCCTCAACGTTGCCCTTGTTCAGCGTTGCCTCACGGGCCACCGTCAGAAGCGCTGCCAGTTTGTCGTCGAAGTCGACCTGTCCCTCGCGGATCGCTACGGTCTGTTCCGTGGATAACCCTGCCGCTTTAGCCCCCATGGTGTGGGCCGACTGGCAGTACGTGCACTCGTCGGCGTTTCCCACCGTGAGCGCGATCGCCTCACGGGTGCGGGCGTCGAACGTTCCGTAATCGCCGATCACCTGTTGCAGAGCTACATAGGACTGGAGCACAACAGGCGAGCCGGCCATGGCGCCATGGATGTTCAGAACCTTCCCAAACTTTGCTTCCAGCGACTTGAGTTCGATTCGGCTATCTTCAGGAGCGTTGTCAAGGGTGTGAACGGTGACTCGTGACATGGGCAAGTGCCTTTCTTTGGCGGATGGGCATGGATGCCCGCGTACAGGTATTCGGCCTCGTGGTCTATGAGGTCCGTTTTGCGATGATTTTCAGTGCCGGGAGGTCCTTCACGACGATCCTCCCGCGGCTTTGTTTGATGACGCCGGTGGAGGCAAACTCGGCCATGGCTTTGCTGGTGGCTTCCCGCGTTGCGCCCAAAAGTCCGGCGAGTTGTTCGTGGGTGATGTGGACAGGATACGACTGGCTGAACCGCGTGGGCCGGCGCGATTCAGCCAGCGTTATGAGGTTTTTCGCAGCCCGCGCCGACAACGGTCTCAGCGCCAGATCCGTGAGCCGATCCTCAAGCCGTGCCACCCGCTCGCCTAGAAGGCGGGAGATTCTGACCGCGATCCGCGGATCGGCAAGCAGGTACCGTTCGACGTCGTCGGCCGTGAGCTGGCAGATCACTGAGTGGTCAATCGCCTCGGCGTAGTTGTCATACATTTGTTGGCCAACCAGCAGCATCTCGCCAAAAACAGCCCCAGGTTCGAGGATTGCCATGGTCAGTGCCTTACCATCCTCAGCGACACGGAAGACCCGCACACGGCCGGTCTTCAGGATGAAGAGGGCCGTGACGGGTTGTGCCTGGGAGAAAATCAGCTCGCCGGGACGGAATGTGCGCTCAGCAACCATGAGTTGCATGGCGTCGAGCTCGTCAGTACTGAGGTCGGCAAACAGGTCAACGTCGTTAAGGCAGGTGAAGGGGTCAACCGGACCGATGGCCAATGGGTCTGCCTCCCGTACGTGCGGAGACCACGGCCGGTGGCCGCTCGCCGGTGTGCGCGCTATGTCGCATCCGCAATTGTTTGTCATGCACGGACCCGGAGGACGCGTGCGGCGGTCACTCCAAGCGTAACCCCATACAGCAGGTGCCCGATCAGCGACATCCAACCAGCGGCATCGATCATAAAGACTGGCATACCCATCATCGATGGCATCAGGAGCAGTGGTCCCAGTACCCACCACAGGGCGCCATAGACGAGCCCAACGACCGCTGCACGCGCATAGCCAGTGAGCATCCTGCTCAGCAGGAGCGTCAGACCGAGTCCAATCAGAACAGAGATGGCCAAATGCACCAACAAGCCAACGATGGCGGATTCGCTGCCAACCAGCATCGCGATCAGGGGGAGCATGCCCATCATGGCCATGAGCGCTCCAAAAACAGCGCCTCCGGCCAAGCCGCCGATGACTCCTGCTGTCAACCGTTTAGTGACTGGCGGTGATGCGACAGCGGATGTGGTGGTCTCGGTGCCGGACAGGTGCTTACGGTCGGTCGCCATGGGATTACCTTTCAGTGGGCTTGCTATATCGCTTGCTTGAACGCTAGGCGCATCGTCGGCGTAGTTCTGCAATCCAGGACACACTTTGTCTGAAAAGTGCGGGATACGGTGGACCCATGTCCTTTGCCTTTGTGTTGAGTCTCGCCGGCCTTGCCATGTTGCTCCTGGTCTTGCGCCTTACCCTGCCGATGCTGCCGATTTTCGGATTGGCGCGGCGAGTTGCTCCCGTCGACCTGGCTCTGACGCTGCTGGGAGTCCTGGGCCTTGTTCGGCTCTCCTGACGTAAGTGTGGGCGCCGTTATTTCTGGTATGGAAGTTTGATGTTTACTGGTCCGCAGGCGAGTGTGATCAGGGCCAGTGCGGCTTGCGGGGTGTGGAATCCGTAGGATCGTCGGGTCATTGTGCGGATTTTGTTGTTTAGTCCTTCGTGGCGGCCGTTGGAGAGGTTTCTGGTGATGGCGGCGTGGATGCCTTGGGTGTGGGAGCGGATCGTTGCGGCGGCTTTGGCGAACTCCCGGATGCCGCAGGCTGCGGCGAGTTCGCACCAGGCCGTGATCATGTCCATGACCTCGTCGGGGTTGAGGTCTCCGGCGAAGACTTCCCGGAGCGATTCCTTGAGCTGGTAGGCCTTCCAGAGCAGCCCGCCGGTGCGTTGCAGCCCGGCGAGGGTGGCGTGTTGTTTCGCGGTCAGGTCTTGCGGGTTTTTCAGCAGCACCCAGCGGGTTCCCTTGAACTTCCTGGCAATGCTTTGATCCGGCAGCTCCCGGGTACGCTGCCAGACGCAGCGGCGGAACGCTTCCAACGCGTTGGTGGCTAGCTGGATAACGTGGAACGGGTCGAAGCAGATCACCGCGTCCGGGGCGTTGGTTTTCACGGACTTCGCGAAGGCCGGGCCCATGTCCATGCTCACCGCCTCGATAGCGGCCGTGTTCACCTCACCGATCTCGGTGAAGAATCCGTCTAGGGTCGCCGCGTTCTTCCCCGGAGCGCCCCAGATGATCTTCGAGGTGGCGTGGTCGGAGACGAGGGTGAGGTAGCGGTGGTGTTTACGCCAGGAGATCTCATCAACCCCAATGTTGACCAGCCCCTCGAACCGGGTGTCATCGAGTTGCTCGGCAACGACGCGTTCGCAGATCGCCCCGACGGTCCGCCACGCTATCCGGGCGAATGTGGAGACCGTGGTCTTATCGGCCCGGGTCACCAGCCAGGCGATCATGTCCTCAAAGTCCGTGGTGAATCGGGATCCCGGCCTGGCAAACGGGACGCCCTGGACGATGACCCCGTGGGCCGGGCAAAGAAGACGCCGGCGCAGCATCGTGAGGACTACGACCCTGCCGGAGAAGTCAAGGTGCCGCCAGGAAGACTCAGTCCACCGGGTGTCATAGCCGGCCATCGTCGTGAACGGGCAGCGCGGGCAGGAAAGGCGCTTGCGGGTTTTCAGCGCCAC
>NZ_AZSC01000339.1 GCF_000520595.1 Arthrobacter sp. H5 | reverse complement strand
GAAACGGTCGGGGTCGGCGCTGGCGTTCCTTGGCTTTGGGCGGTCGTGTTGGTGGCGCAGCCGGTGAGGATTAAAACGGCGACCGCCGCAGAGGCCAGATGGCTTCTGCGACGGTCGCTGGGTGAACTAATCATCTGAGGAACTACTGTCCGATCAGTTCGTGGTGCTTGATGGAAATTATGCCTTAGCGTTGCTGCGGCGAACCAGGAAGGTTCCGCCGGCTGCTGCTGCCAGGACCAGGCCGCCACCGAGGGCGAGGATGCCGGTGTTTGATCCGGTTTCCTGGGCGACACCGGTGTCGGCGCCACCGGCAGGCATGTCGCCCATCTGTGAGGCTACGAGAACTCCACACAGTGCGGGTGAAGTGGCGCCGAGGGGCAGTTCTGGGGCGATGTCGCTGGGTGAGTTGAACACTTCCTCGGAGACCCCGGCGGTTGCTGGGTCCAGGCCGTGGACGACGACGACGGCTTTGCCGGCTTCGAGTCCTGCCTTGGTTTCGGCGTTGAGGTCGATGTCGCGCTGGATCTGGTAGTTGCCGCCCAGGCCAGCCAGCTCGAGGTTCAAGCTTTCTTCGGGGCCGGTGGCTCCGCTGGTGGTCAGCGTGGTGGCGATGGGGCCGTAGGCGGGATCGCCGTCGGTGGTGTTGATGATGCCGTCGCCGTTTTCGTCCTCCTCGGGGGTGGGGCACTCACCTCTAGCCTCTTCGCCGGTGTGGATGTGCTGGACGTGAGGGTACGGGGCGTCCATGAAGGTTTCGGCGAGGCCGGAGACCTGCAGGTCAACGGTAGCTGTGTCGCCGTGGACGTCCAGGGTGATGCTTCCCGTGCCGGTGGTGCCGTTGAGCTGGCCCAGGGTCGAGGAGTAGGACTCCTCCGCTGCCATGGCCGGCGACGATGCCATCGCCAGGGCGCCAAGAGCCAGGGTGGGTACTGCAAGGAAACGCATTGCCTTATTCATAAGATCAATTCCTTCACTGTGCGTGGATACGCACCAGAGTAAGTGCGCTTACTATCTTATTCGGAGCGATCCGCAGTGTGGATTGGTTTCCCCCAGACAATCCACTGCGGGTTACCCGTTCGCGGAGTAAGGGTGGCTCAAGGGTTGTTGTGCGCGGCGGTTCGGGAGCTGGAAGAAACCGATGCCCTCCTTGAGCAAGCACGACAAGAAAAAGAATCTTGCATCATCAGGTAAAGCTCAGGCAATGCGCGTAGTGTTTTACCTATCCTCATGTGCGAGTGACTGATGGCCGGAGTTTTCTCCCGGTCGAAAGCGTCGAAGAACACAACTAGCGGCCTCCACCGTGTGTTCTCCGGTGCTTTTGTCATCCCACCACCGGCAGCGAAATGCAGGACTGGGAGAGCGTGAAAGTAGACGCCGGTATCGACATCTACTTCTGCGACCCCCACTCACCCTGGCATCAACGAAAACACGAATGGCCTGCTGCGCCAATACTTCCCGAAAGGCACCGACCTGAGCATCCACAGCGCCGAAGACCTCGACTGGGTCGCCCAGGAACTCAACGACCGGCCACGTAAAATACTAGAGTTCAGAAAACCGATCGAACTGATCGAAGGACTCCTGTTGCAATGACCGCCTGAATCCGCCGAACCCTCACTGGGACACCTCCGGTGAAGTTGAGGGAGTTCCGTTCAGTATGTCTCCGTTCAGTATGTCAAAGACCCTTCGCCGGCCTCTGTGAAGGTATTGAACAGGGCGGGGGATGGTGGCAGTACCTGGGTCATGAGCATCACCGCCGTATCGTGATCTGGCCACGTGTACCAAAGAGTGCCCAGCCCGCCTCCCCATCCGTAGCGGCGGCCGAGCTTCCCGTGAGCTACTCCTACGCCGTATCCCCACCCGTCGCCGTTGAGGAAGACCTGCGCCGAGGGCCCAAACCGCTGCTCTGCGGTGAGATGATCGGAGGTCATGGCCGCGGCCAGTTCCGGCGAGAGCAATCCGCCGCCGTCCTCAAGCAACATGCGCGCGAACTGCAGCATGTCACCCACGGTTGATACCAAGCCGCCGCGCGCGTCCGGAAAGGCCGGCGGAATTGACCACCGACTCTCCTGGTCGCTGTCGAAGAGGTCCAATCCGTCCTCACCCCGCGCGAATGACGGCACCAGGTGCCCCGATGCGCAGACGAACGCCGTCTGAGACATCATTAGTGGAGTGAACAGTCGCTCGCGCATCAGGAGGTCCAGGGGCTTTCCCGACGCTCTGGCGAGGACGACTCCGAGCACCGCATATGCGAGTTCGTAACGCCATACTGTGCCCGGTTGTTCGAGCAGGGGCAGGGACGCGAAGCGAGTTATCCAGTCGGCTGGCGCTAGCACAGCCGAAGGATCAGGGGGTCCAAACCCCAGCCCGGCCGCTACGGCTGCCTCAACTGCCGGGCAGTCGCTCTCAAAGACGAAGCCGAAACCCATGCGCATCGTCAACAGATCCTCGATCGTGATCGGCCGCTGGGCTGACAACGTATCGTCAAGCGGACCATCAAGCCGGCGCAGAACACGGCGGCCGGTGAGCTCGGGGATGAACGCTTCGATCGAATCGTCGAGATGGAGCACGCCGTCCTGAACTAAGAGCAGCGCAACCGCGGCGACCATCGGTTTCGTATTGGAACTGATCCGCATCACGGCGTCGACAGGCAATGCGATAGCTCCACCAGGCACAGTCGTTCCCACAGCGGCCACAGACGCCTGGCCTCCCTGCAGGACGCCCACGACAGCACCAGGCACCTCACCGTCGTCCACCAGCGGACGGATGGACTCAATCAATTGCTGTGCATCCACGGCCCGATCATAGCAGCGGGCTCCACAGTATCCTTGTCATTTTGGGCACGGTTACCCCCGCCGCAGCACACCGCAGGTCAGCCACAGGTGGACGGCTCTGAGCTGGACCGCAAGGGCTCCACCCGCCCACAGGTGGATGACCCACAAACAACCAGACAAACCGGAAGGAGGTGTGGCTGGGACGTGCGTAAGCCGATCCCCCACCGCAACACCTCTGCGGTTCATCCGTCGTCGGAAATGTCTGCACAGATCATCAAAGCGTTGTTGCGCTCGGCTCCGCCCGGTCCGCACGTTCTCAGCCAACCCTCGTCCATTCCCCGAAATGTCAGCCCCCTTAGTAGTGGCTGGGTATGGGACTATCCTTACACACCGGCCCGGAACACGGCCGGCCCGGGGTGTTCGTCCCGTTGTCCTGGTCCGGTTTCATTTTGCGCCCGCAGCGGGTGCCAAAGATCATCGATGTTCTTCAACTCCCGTATCTCGGCCGTGAGTTGTGCAGCGGCCGCCGACCGTTCTGAAATATTGCCGACCCCGGCGTTCACATCCTCGCAATGCTGCCGGGCATCCAGGACCGCCTGAACCTGTGCCCGGCGCCGGACGGGGAAGGCTTCCATCTCTTCTCCAATCACCGGGCAGGCCCTTCGACGTCAAGTGGCGGCGGTTTCCTGCCGATATGTGATTTCCGTTAAGCGCGGACATGCAGCATACCCAACATTATTGGATACGCCCGATACAGAGGATCCACGCTCTACGCCTTCCGCCAGTTCAGGAAAAGGGGATGGGCCTGACATTGACCAGCGACGACCTCGAGCTCGGCCGCGATGAGCATGATGAGTTTCTCCCGCATCACGAATTCCTCGATGCGCTCACCCACTAAACGCGAGTTGTGCATCAGTAGGACGTGCAGTATGGCCCATATGAAGGGATGGTAAAGGCGGGCACGGACACCAACGATGACGGGTCCTGCTGCGCGTAATCCACCTGTGGGCGGGTGGATCCCCTGGGATTCAGCTCAAATCCGTCCCACCTGTGGGTGATCCGTTGGACGGTCCGTTGGCCGTTCTGCGGCTGATACCGAAGGCTGCTCCTGCTGCGAGGACCAGTGCGCCGGTGACAACGCCGATGCCGGTGATGATTTCGTAGGCGTTTTCGTTAGTGTTGCTTGCAGCTGGCGTCCCTGCAACACCGGTATCCGCCCCACCGGAGGGCATTTGTCCCATTTGTGAGGTGCCGAAGCCGCGGGAGTCCAACCAGGCGGAAACCTCGGCTGAAAATTCGTCTTTGGTGTTATGGAGGGTGACTGCGTGGCCGGTGGCCGGGATGGTCACCGAGGTGATGTCCTGGACTCCGGTGAGTAGCGCGGCTTGTTCTTCTGCCTGGATGGGGTAGATGGCGTCTTCGCCACCAATAAGGACCAGGGTCGGCGTGGTGATTGATCCGATGTTGGCCTTGTTGGTTTCCACTGCTGCCATGTAGGAGGTGATGTCGCCACAGGGGTCCATGTTGCGCATCGCGGCCGTCGTATCGACGATTACTGGGTCGGCATTCTGGGTGAAGAAATGGGCCATGGTAAACATCTCGGGGGTGTCCGTGCCGAAGAAGACGTAGCCGGGGGAGCCGGGGTCGCCTTCGGAAATCCCTCCGCCAGCCTCACATGCAGCGATGGCTGTTTCCAAAGCGCCCATCGCGGCGGGGGAAACGGTGGTATCGGAGTAGGACAGTACCATCAGGGCGTCGATGTCCCCGAAACTATAGGCCGCGGCCTGGGCAATGATTCCTCCGACGGAGTGCCCGGCGAGCACCACCTCCTCGAAGGCGGGTGCGCCTGCGGCGTCGTCGGCCTGGTATTCGCCGCTGCGCAGTTGCGTGACAATTTGGTGGGCGATATCCGCCCGGGATCCAAAGCAGATGCCGGTGCCGTCGGGTTTGTCGGATGAGTCATAGCCGAGGCGGTCGACGGTGACGGTCACGTGCCCGGCTGCGGCCTGCTTCTGGGCGAAGTTGTAGCCGGGTTGTTCGGTGTAGTTGCCGAAGAATTCGCCGTAGCTGAGCCCGTGAAGGAATAGGGTGGCCGCCTGCGGATCATCCAGTGCGTGTTGGGGTCCGGTGATACTGCCCCGGACAGTGTAGGTTTCACCGTCGGCTTCGCAGGGGATTTTGCTGCGGTTGACGTTTTGGACTTCGAAGCTCACTTCCCGCTGAACAGTCTGCGACCCATCCGCCGATCCGGCGGCCGGCCCTGCGGATTGCGCGAGAGGGGCTGCACCGAGCAGGAGGAGCGGAGCGAGGACTATCCCGGTCAGGAGGGGTTTAAGATGAGGGAGCATGGCGACCTTTCACGGAGCGAAGTGGCACCGCCCTCAGGAACCGCACCATTAGAAGGTTCCTGGCTGGCTGACCGCGCGCTGATGAATGAATAAAGAGAAGCTACTTTGCGTCGCCACTGCCCCAGGAGGTGCGACCATCATCAGCGTACGTTCAATGTATCTAAACGGCCAGCTTTTTACGGGGGTGCACGCGGGAAGCGGTAGGTTTGCTTCACTCGAACCGAAGAGCATAGCAAGACTCGGGCCAGGGAAATCAGCCGCATCCTCGCCCAGGCCATACCGGGTAAGGATTCCACCGCGGTGCGGCCCGCTGGTGGAGGTAACCTGTTCCGGGCGCCATATTATGGCGGCGCGTACTCCTGCTCGAGTTTAAATGGAGATGGTTACCGAAGCCGTTGTTGAATCGGCGCGATGACCATCTGCGCTTAGGATCGCTGTTCGCAACCGCTCTTGACCCGCACCTTCAGCTCGAGAGTCGTCTACCTCCGCTACCGGGTCGCGCGCTAGCTGTACTCGGTCAGACTAGTCGCGCGATCTTACGGACGTGTCCCGCCCGCAAGCCAGTGAGGCGCGACATTTCCAGAACGCTGTGCCATGTGCTCGTCTCGGAGTAGAAGTGGAAAGAGCATCAGGCAAGGTTTGTCTGATGGTGTTCGGGTAAGCGAACGGATAGTAATGCGCACTTCATAGCCATGCCGGAAAACAGTGGCCGCTCTCAAGGGCGAAGGTGCACTAGGTAAGTCGAAACCCCTCGTTCAGATCAGATTCAGCGGGAGGTAGAGGATCGGGCAGCGTGGACTCCATAGTCCCTGAAACCGCCAGCCGCCGATGACACAACGATGATTTGATCGACTACGGTGCTGTGCCGGGTTCATGTCCGGGTGCCGGAGTAGGCGATTGCGCCTGGGGCGTCAGCGGATGGTTCTACGGGTTTATGCCGTTTACCCATCCGGGACGGGGGTTCCCGACGAATTGGATGTAGTGTGTTCCTGCCGTGGTGGAGCGAACCCCGTGATGGCGGTCACCGGGAGCAGGTAAAACGAAAGTACTTTTCACTCCACTTCAGTGTCTTTCTTTGAGCATTTCAAGCCAAAAGGTCATTTCTTTGGCCCCGGCGTAGCTATCCCTGAACACGGGGGAACCTGTCCGGTTTCCCCGTTCCGTCACCAAAGGATTAGGAGGACAGGTCATGGCAGCTAACCCGCCGGGTGGAAACGAAGAATTTTTGACTGTTTCAGATGTTGCTGGGCGGTTGAGCGTGTCAAAAATGACTGTGTACCGAATGATTCGGCAGGGAGGAATCCCAGCGCACCGCTTTGGGCGCTCCTACCGCATCAGTGCGGGTGCCGTTGAGACGTATCTGCACGATACAGAGATCCCCCGACCACCACCGAACCCTGATAGCAGCTAGCTAAGACAGCTCAAAGGAGGAAGCAATGGCACACATTCCGTTCAAAGAAGGCGACCACGTCACGGCTGATGATCCATTCAATGGCCGGGTCGAGGGCATGATCATGGTCATCAACGGAACAAGTGTAGGAATTCGGAGCACCGCAATGCTCGCTGATCATTACGTCTATTACGACTATCGCTCCGTCACAAAAAACGACTGACTTCCCCATCTGCTCGGCCCGAACGGCCCGAAACCACCTGCGGCTCTGTTCGTCGCGGCCAAAGACCAACCCCCGGTGGCGAAGGACCACTGCCTCTGAGGCGGCGGACCGCTTTGAGTGGGTATCGCCGGTGAAACATCCGCCGATTCGGCCTTGCACGTGCAGAAACATACTTATGAAGGAGATTCGCCCATGATTGGATTTATTATCGCCGGACTCGTTATCGGCGTGATCGCCCGGCTTCTGAAATCAGGCAAACAGGATCTGGGATTGATCGCTACATTGCTGCTGGGCCTTGTTGGTTCAGTGATCGGAGGCCTCATTGCCACCCTCGTGGGCACTGGAAATATTTTTGAGCTCAATATTCTCGGATTCATTGTGGCCGTCATCGCTGCCATCGCTCTGATTAGTACCGCTGAAGCTTTGACCGGACGCCGCAAAGTCGGCCGCCGACACTAAAAAGCGTGGCTCTCGCTGACCCACTAGCACCGCTGATGACTCCCTTGCACGTCGCCAGCGTGACGGAACTAAGCCACACCCGACCCTCATGAAGGATTCAAGTGCCCGGCCCTGAAGAACATTATTATTAGGGCGCTTTTCACCCACGCCGCGGCCGGCACCTTCACCTAGTCAGTTGATGAGTGTGTGGGCGGAAGCCAGGTGGTGAATCTGCTGGCAAAAGAGGGGCGCGCACCCGGTGGTGGAGGAGCTCTTTGACAATATATTCATGCTTTCCTGCCGAGGCCGGACCAGAGCGAACCAGGGACATTGGCCGATCCTGTGCCGGCCGCACACACGGCTTGTTGACCGGCTTTCCCGGTCAAATTTCCGCAACATCTAGAAGGTCCTTCGTGAATTCTCAGTATTCGGGCATCACTGACTTTATCCACGGAGTCAGCGGGCAAGACCTTCCTGCCGATGTGCTGCAACAGGCGCGGTGCTGCCTGCTTGACCTGATCGGGGTTACGGTGGCCGGCACAGCCGCTCCGCTGTCTCAAATTATTCGTGACCACGCCTACCGCCAGGCTGGCGGATCAGCACAAAGCTCCCGCCTGCTTTTCGACGGTCGGCGAGTCGGCGCCTCCTATGCCGCTTTAGCCAACGCTGGAACCATCGATTCAATGGACGGTCACGACGGTCACCGCCTGGTAAAAGGCTACGCCGGCGCGACTGCGCTTCCCGCCGTGCTCGCTTTCATTGACCAACGCTCCCTGACAACGGTGGAAGACCTCCAGGCGGGGCTGATCGGTGCCTACGAAGTGTCACTGCGCGCAGGGATTGTTCTCCACCGAACAGCTGCTGACTACCACAGCTCGGGAGCATGGAACGCCGTCGGCGCGGCCGCCGTCGGCGCGGCCGCCGTGGGCGCCCGTCTGCTCAGGCTGAACCCCGAAGCGACGCGGCACGCACTGGGAATCGCAGAATATTCCGTTCCCCGTGCGCCGATTCGTGACCCGGCCTACCGGTATCATTTTGTCACTGGTGGATCAGACTTATGTAAGGTGCTGCGCCCCCAGTGAAATACGAACGGTGCCACCACAGCAGCGAAGGCCAGGTGAGCAAAAACTTCGAACGGCTGGTTTGGCATTTGGAATTGCGGGAGCACGAATCGCCCGATTAAGGCGTAGCGGACGAGACTCGGTTTCGTTCGTGCTTCACTAATCGACACGATGAGACTTCCTTACAGGTGGGCCTACACAGCCTGGCTGCAACGTTAGTGCACTTTTTGCGAGTCTACATGTTTGCTGGCGGAGTCGGCTATGGTAATGCTCGGAATGTGCCCCGACCATGATTAAATGCGAAGGGCCCCTTTTGTGGCTCATCGTTTTCGAAGCGGCGCATGTCCTGTTCACTCGGGAATCGCTGTCTAGGGCTGATTTTGCGGCCGTTTTGAGCGGGTGTTTTTACTCTGACTGCGCGGTGGTGGTTTTCGCTGTGGTCTTTGCGCCCATCTTGTGTTGTACGGCTAGGGCCGCGCCGGCGGCGAGGGCAATTCCGCCGCCGAGGCCGATCAGGCCCATCTCGGGTCCGCTACTACGCGATCATTTGCACCTACCACCCGAGATGTCCGGCACGCTGGTCATCTCGTGAGCCGGGCAGGCAGCTCCGCTGGAAACCGTAGGGCACGCCCGCTGGGGAAAGGGATCCAGCGAACGCAGACCAGGCGCGCAATCGATTACTGATGATTGTCCTGCGCGTTCTGGTTACGGTGGGCTTGGTCGCTGGCGCTGTCATCCACTTCCAGTTTGCACCCCGGTTTCCAGCAGGCTGCACCGGGCGGAATCGGTGGGGGTAATCTCTTCCGGATCCAGGCGCATGGCCGTCCTCGCCGCCCTGCATGTCCTGATCCGGGGAGACCGGGTCGCGTACGTGGTGGCAGCGGTTGTTGGGCTCCCGGCATCGGCGGCCGTGGTCCTGTACAGGTACC
>NZ_KI915034.1:93511-107604 GCF_000520595.1 Arthrobacter sp. H5 | reverse complement strand
GACATTAGTGGTGATCCTGGTTCTCGCCCTACGAATTAGACGAAGTTGCTACGAAGTACTGGCCTCACCCAACCCTGACACGTAGGGCTGGAGGAATTATTTCAAGGGACCTGTAACACGGGACCACCCACCCGGACATTTACCAGGTATGGGCACACAAACCGCGCCAAGTGGGACACCGATGGAGCCGGCGATGAGCGGGCCACACCGCGAGCGGCTTTTTACTGAGACACACCGGCTTCTGGGCTGCACCCCCAGGAGCGACACGCGTGCGGTTGCACCGTGCCCGCAAAGTACTCACCAAACGCCTGCCCAGCGGGGGAGAGACACCATGAACATCGACCGGATCCTCTCGGAGACCGACCCGGCACGGAACGACGACGACGGCGCCTTCCCTGCGTTTCGCGCGGTTGGCTGCGGCCAGCGTCGCGTTCGTGGCGCTTGTTGCGTTGGTGGTTTCCGCCGTGGTGTTGCCGCTGGAAAACTCCCGCTGGGAGGCCGGCTATCCCTACGTGATTTCGGGGTTCCCTCTCCCCTACGTCCACGCTGGCGGCGAGTTTTCAGACCGGGAAATGACCTGTGGCGGACAGAGCATGCCCGTCATTGAGATCTCGGTGGAACCCGAATCGACGCTGCTGAAGTTCTAGCCCTCCAGCAGCCGTTCAGCCTCAGCCACATCCTCGGCTACAACCTCTACCCGGCGCTTCACGTTGTCGAGGCCGGCCGACGCCACCCCCCAGCGTTCGCCGTCGAGCCGCGCCATGGCCGCTGCCTCGGCCGTAGTGGCCAGAGCGTTGCCAGCGCGCGAGAGGGTGCGGTGGACCTGAAGCAGCGCACCCGGGATGTCCATGCCGCCGCTCGGTGATTGTAATTGCGCCTTCACGCAGACCATCCGGACCCGGGGGAGAAGCTCTCCCAGTTCATTGGCGAGGATTGTGAGTTCGTTATAGACGCCGTCGTCTTCCACGCCCTCGAGGATCTGATGGTAGCGGTCAAGGCCGCGGCGGAACCGGTCGTGTGCGCGCCGCCAAACACCGGTGCCAAGCTCGGCGTCATCCCTGCGACCCTGCCGGGCCGCCGCAAAAAGTGCCATCGGTGCTTAGAGGTACTGACCGGGAGTGCGCGGTTCCTGCGCGGGCTGTGGAGCCGCGCCAGCGCCGGGCGCACGCTTAGGTTCGCCGTCTTCGCCCACAACCACACCGGGGCCAATGACCGTTCCCGGCGGAAGTTGCTTGAGCTGCAACTGCGCGGCAAGCTGCTGGTTTGTCATCTGCTGGGCGGCGAGCGCGGTCTGAATTCCGTGGAAGAGTCCCTCGAGCCAGCCCACGAGCTGCGCCTGGGCAACGCGCAGTTCGGCGTCGGTGGGAACGGAGTTCTCGGTGAACGGCAGGTTGATCCGGTGCAGCTCATCCACAAGTTCCGGGGCCAGCCCGTCCTCAAGTTCCCGGACGGAACGTGCGTGGATTTCGGCAAGGCGGGTGCGGCCGGCATCATCCAGAGGTGCGCTGCGCACTTCTTCCAGGAGCTGCTTGAGCATGGTGCCAATGCGCATGACCTTTGCCGGTTCGTCCACCAACTCCGTCAGACTCGCGGGCTTGCCCGGCTTCCCGGGCCTGGTTGAGCGTGCCGGCAAGGTGCCCGCGCTGTCGTCGTTCTCTTCCGGCAAGCCACGACCCGCGTCCAGTTTGCCGAGAAGCACCGGGCTGCCGAGGTGTTCCTTCGCGGCGTCCTCAGGGGTGAGGTGCGGGTGCTGTTCGCTCATAGGTTTATGCTCTCACGGTTGTCTGCGGAGTCGATGTGGGGTGTAACACCCCTTTGCCCGCCAGTTCTGCCCACCCAACGGCTGTATTCACTGCGCATATCCACCTATGCCTGATGAACCTCACCCATGAGTGGGCAGACCTGCCGCCAAGGTGAAGGACGCCGAAGCCCTAACGCCCTGGATTGTCCCCGCCGTCGTTCGCATTGGATCCTTCACTCAGGCTTGAGTGGGTCTTGGTTCGTGGATCCGGGCTGTCGCCTGCAGTGTCCCGGGGATTATTCCCGACGCCGTCAGGCACCTGATCGGCCATATTCTCCGCCCAGTTGTCGGCGGCCTTGTCCAGACCCGTCTCTCCCGGCTTGTTGTCTGGCTCGCCGTCTGCCCTGTGCTTGGCCATGATGTCCTCCTTGGAACGGAAAGAGCTTTAGCATTACACCAATCCTGCCATTGTCCAAAGCAGGCTTATGTTCGACGGCGGCGGGATGGCTGCCAGTGTTCGATCCACCCAAGTTACAGAACTATTGGAGTAAGGCGCGACGGGTCATCTGGAGCTTCGCCCGCGTGAAAAGCCAGGCGGCGGCCATGCCGATCAGAGGAGTTGCAGTCAGCAGTGCCGCAAGTGGCAGCCACGGGACCACCAACAGGAAATCCCTGGTCACACTCGTGCCGGCAAGCACCGGCAGCACACCCACCACGGCACCGATTAGTCCGCCGATGACAGCAGTGAACCCTGCCTGCATGGCAGCGAGTGTCTTTCGGAAACGCGGGTCCGCACCGATGCTGGCGAGGGTTGCCTGATCGGATCTGGCATCGGTCACGGCCAGCCCGGTAGCAATGGCAACCGACATCAGGGCCAGCAGAACGCCTGCACCAGCGATCGCCCACAGCACAAGCTTTTGTCCAGGGTCAATGCCGGGCTCTCCCATTGCCATGACGAAGTCGCCTTCCGCCAACTCGTTGAGGGCCGGCTGGAGGTTGTTGACCAACTGCCAGTCCGGACGCACAGGCATCTGCAGCAGGAGGGTGTTGTCCTGGAATGGCAATTCCATGGCTTCTGCTGTTGCCGGCGAAATGATCCCGACCGTTCCAATGGGCCAGTTGGAAGGCTCCGTAAAGGCATCGAATTCAAGGGTACGGACGGTGCCAAGCTCACCTTCCGATCCTGATCCCGGCGCTGTGGCCACCGTGTAGCGCGTGATCCTGAAGTTCGCAGAGCCGTCTTGGACAATGGGCCGCGCGAGGGCAACCAACTGCCCGTCATTCAACGCCTGAACTGCTTCAGGTGACGGCTCGCGCCCGAGGAGCATTCCGAGTTCATTCTCCCCACCGACAGCCAGCGCGGGCTGGTTGGAGCTGGACACTTCGGATTCGCAGCGCCAGTCCTTGGCGTCAACCACGTTGCCCTGTTGCGTTCTTGGACAGGCATTCTCCTCAGGTACAACCGCCTCAAGCAGTCCACAACCGGAGACGCCGCACTCGAGATCAAGGGCACCAAGAACCACGCCGTTCAGCGCCTCATTGAACTTGCTTTCGACCAGCGTCTCTACTTTGGCGGGGTCAAGCTGCTCGGGTTCGGCGGGCTCACCCTCCGGCGGAGGACCGGTCAGTGCCGGTGTCAGCGCGATGGCAAGAGTCTGATCAGGGCCGGACCAGTAATGGTTGCGCTCGGAGTAATCCATGACAACCGCCGCAGTGGTGACCCCCAGTGAGGCCAGCGCCGTGGTGGCGAGCACGGCGGCAATCGCCGGGACGCTCCGGCTGCGGTTGCGGGCGCCATCGCGGGCTGCCATGCGTCCGGCCGGCGGAAGCCGCTGCGCAAGCCGGGAGCAGGCGTCCACCACCTTGCCGAGCAGCAGTGTTGTTCCGACCAAAAGGAGCAACGCTCCCACGCCAATCAGGCCAACAAACCACGGAGCCAGCCGCGGATACACGTCCGGCTCCTGGCTGGAGGTGCCAAGGGCGACTCCCGCGGCGCCGGAAAGAAGGGCCAGAACGATAGTGATCAGACCCGCGACGAAGACCTTGCGTGACGCAGGTGGCGCGACGGACGCGCTCTTGAGCGCTGCGTACGCGTTCTGCCGGGCCACGGTCCTTCCGGGCGCCCAGGCGGAGATCAGCGCTGCGATAAGCCCCATGCCTGCGAGACCAAGGAGGATCCAGATATTAAGGTGAACGCCCCAAAAAGCCGCGTATCCCAGATCCCTCGTGACCGACACGGTCAGCGCGGCGCCTCCCCCGCCCAGCAGCAGCCCAAGCGTGGCTCCGAAACCCCCGAGCAACAATCCGGAGGCAGCAACGACATTCTTGATCGTCCTGCCTTCCGTTCCTGTGGCCGTCAGCAAAGCAAGCGTTCTGCGCTGTATCTTCACACCGACGGCAAACGCTGCCCCGGCCAACAAACTGATACCGGCTAACGCGAAGACACCGATCACCACCGTTACCAGCAGGATCGAAACATACGACGACTCACCACCCGTGGACCATGCATCCCACCCTGCGAGTGATTCCGGCGGAGGGTCCATCACCACAGCGCGGGACAGTGCAATGACCCCGTTCTCGTTCAGAGCAAGAATGTCCTCCCACAGGAGGGGTGCGTCGCCGAGCAGGTAGATGAACGTTTCCAGGGTGTACCCCGCACCCCTTGCTTCCTCGAGCAGTGGGTGCCCGGGCGCGGTGTACACGACCGGAAGGTTGTCCGACGTGCCCTCCGCGCGCAGCGTCCCGCTGATCAGGAAACCTTCGTCCACCGCAGTAGCTCGTCGCCAATTTCCAACCCGAATTCGCGGAGCACCCCCGGGCTCACGAGCAGTTCTTTTCCGACCGGTGGTTGTCCCTCAAGCAGAGTGAATCGCTCCTCAAAAACCGGATGCATAACGTCCAGGGACCACACGCTCACCGGAGCCGGGTTGGGCAGGTCCAGATACGTCATTCCCTGCAGACCGACCAGCACGTCATACCCTTCGGGCACAAAACCAGCCACCGGCGGCGCGAGGAACTCGCCGCCGTCAACGGGGCCGCCGTCATGCCTGGTTTCCTGCCAGTTTGTTGGGTGCTGGATTCCGGTTGAGGATATACCCGAACGAAGTTTCGCCTGAGCGCCGCCAAGTTCGGCCCGCACCGCCTCCTGTGCCGTAGGTACTGTGCTTGCGGCCAGGGTGGCTGCACCAGTCATACCGAAAACGGGCAGCGTGATCAGAGCGACAATGAGAGCACTGCGCCCCTTGTGTTTGAGGATGTCGCGCCAGGCGAGCCGAAACGCCAACTGCGCGCGACGTCGTCGTCCTCCGACCGCTCTCTCAACCGAAACGCTAGAGCCTGAAACCCCCACCGCTAAAGTCCGCTCTGGGCGAGCAGCGACGCAGGATCATTCGCTGCCTCGGACTGATCGACAATCCGTCCGTCGCGGATGAAAACCACCCGGTCTGACCAGGCGGCATGCCGTGCCTCATGCGTGACCAGCATGACGGCGGACCCCTCGTCCGCCCGGTGCCGCAGCACGCCCATGATCTCGTCGCCCGTTGCTGAATCCAGCGCGCCGGTAGGTTCGTCGGCAAGAATCAGGTGCCGGTCCCCCACAATTGCGCGGGCAATCGCCACGCGCTGCTGCTGGCCGCCGGACATTTCATCCATGAAACGATCGGCCAAGGCCTCGATGCCCACAATTCTCAAGGCATCCTTGGCCTGTCGGCGCGCCTTGCGGACCGGGACGCCGTCGAGCTCACGCGGAAGTGACACGTTTTCCGCTGCGGTCAGCGTGGGCACCAGATTGAAGTCCTGAAAGACATAGCCCACGGCACGGCGTCGCAACCGCGCCAGCTCGTTCAATGTCAGCCGGCTGAGCGGTGTGCTTTCGACAAAGATCTCGCCCGACGTCGGCCGGTCCAGTCCGCCCGCGAGAGCCAGCAACGACGACTTGCCGGAGCCGGACGGACCCATGACCGCCACGAACTCCCCCGCATTGATGGTGAGGCTCACGTTACGAAGGGCGGCGACCGACGTCGCACCTTCACCAAACGTCCGCCCGACGCCTTCGAGTTGCAGAACCTGACTCATTTCCTACCCCCATGGTTGTGAATGATGTGGTCCGCCTCGGCCCCTAACGCGGAGTCCCCCACGCTCCGGGTTAGGGGCCGGGCGGCGTTCTGGGTACTGAGCTGCAGCATCCGCGATTCGCAGTGATCCAGCCAGCGCACTTCGGCTTCCGTGCCGTAGATCAGGGAATCGAGGACCAGCAACCATGCCGTGTCCTCGGGCCTGTCGTGGGCAGCAGTGGTTCGCCGAGCCTTGGTGTAATCCTGCAGGGACCGCATGGAAGCCGACCGCTGAGCCTGGATAACGGCCTGCACATCGACCCCCGGCAGGGTGACAGCGAGCGCCAGCTTAATGGCCAGCTCATTGCGGGGCGGATTGGTTGCGGCAACAGGCTTCGCAAACCAGTTCCGCGCCTCCTCCGCCCCGCTGCTGGTGAGCCGGTAGATTACGTGGCCGTCGCCGTCGTCGCCGTCGTTGGTCACCAGACCGTCCCGTTCCAGACGATCCAGCGTGGTGTACACCTGCCCAATGTTCAGCGGCCAGGTTGAGCCCGTCCGTTGCTCAAACTCGGCGCGAAGCTGGTAGCCGTACCGCGGTTGCTCCTGCAAGAGAGCCAACAGGCTGTGGCGAACGGACACGTAATCCCCTTTGCATACTCAGTATCTAACGCGCTAAGTGTTGCATACCGGGTATGTGGTTGGGAAGCTTGGCTGCGCCGGGTCTTCCTAATGGTGTAACTGAAGGGCGGGGTTCGAGTGGATTTCTACCCGTTATGCAATGCAGATAGCGACCGGCACGTATCCTGCGGCTACGAGTCCCAGACCCGTCAGCTCGCGGGGTCGTACTGGAATGCACGCACCTCCTGCGCGCAACGGCAGGCGGCCGCGATCTTCGCGGCCCATTCCAGTGCCGCCTCGCGAGAGGGCAGTTCCAGCACCGTGTAGCCGCCTTCGAGCTGTTTCGTCTGCGTGTAGGTACCCTCGGTCACGGTCCCATCACCATCGACCATGACGGGCGGAACGCTCTCGTCGATGCCGCCGCCGAACACCCAGACGCCAGCATCCTTCGCCTCCTGCACAACGGCGTGCGACGCATCCGAAACCGCCTGCAGCTCCTCATCGGGAAAAACCATGGCGGCGCTCGGGAACGAGATCAGGTACTTCGTCATAGTGTTGAATCCTTCATCGCAATACACGGATGGAATACATCCTCGCCGATGGGTGCGCTACCCGTCGCGAAGTGCATAGCGTATAGGCAGTTCAAACGGTCAGGAGAATTTTCCCAGAGTGCTGCCCGGAGTCAAAATACTCGTGCGCCGCTGCCGCCTCGGCGAGCGGAAACGTACGGTCCACCAGCGGCTTCACTATGCCATTGGTGATAAGTGGCCACACTTTCTCCAGCACCGCCGCCATAATGGCCGACTTCTCCTCCACCGGACGACCACGCAGGGTGGTGCCCGCGACCGAAGCCCGCTTGGTCATCAGCATGCCCAGGTTCAGCTCAGCTCTGGCACCGCCCTGGAGACCGATAATGACCAGCCGACCGCCGGTTGCCAGCGCTTCGACGTTGCGCTCCAAATACTTGGCGCCGACGACGTCGAGAATCACCTCCGCGCCCCGCCCGCCTGTAGCCTCGCGGACTTCAGCAACGAAGTCCTGCTCCCTATAGTTGATAAGCGTTTCTGCACCGAGGGCCCCGGCTAGTTCCAGTTTCGCTGTGGAACCGGCCGTGACGATCGGGTGCGCACCGAACGCGAGGGCGAGCTGGATGGCCATGGTGCCAATACCCCCGGACGCACCGTGAATAAGCAGGTGCTCGCCCGGTTTTAGCTGCGCTGTGAGGAACAGGTTTGAATACACCGTGGCCACCACCTCAGGCAGGGCAGCGGCGGAAACCAGGTTGACGCCGTCGGGCACTGGCAAAACCTGCCCGACGGGCACCGCGACCTGCTCCGCGTAGCCGCCGCCCGCAAGGAGTGCGACCACCTCGTCGCCCTTCTGGTAGCCGGACAAGCCGGGATCGGAAATGCGCCCGGACACCTCAAGTCCCGGATACTCGGACGCGCCGGGCGGCGGCGGATAGTGGCCCAGCCGCTGTTGAACATCGGCCCGGTTGAGTCCGGCGGCGGCCACATCGATCAGCACGTCACCTTCGGTCAGGACGGGAGGCGCGACGTCGGCAACCTCCAACACGTCCGGCCCACCGGCGGTGCGGATAACAACGGCTTTCATGGGGGGTCCTCCTTTTGTGCAACCTGTTGTAAGCATGAAACACTATCGGTCTGGGAAGGTTGTCCGAGCGGCCGAAGGAGCTGGTCTTGAAAACCAGTGGACGGTAACCCCGTCTCAAGAGTTCGAATCTCTTACCTTCCGCATGTAAAAGGCCCCGGCAGTGCGCCGGGGCCTTTGGTGTCCCCCTGACTACAACCCCGCGCGGCACATGGCGCGGGTTGCAGTGGTCCGGTAGCCTCCCGAGGAGCACACCGCCCACCTTGACCAAGGAGTCCGTTTAATGAGGAACGTCGATTCGGGGCGCTTTGGTGCCGCCGCACTCGCTTTGACCACAGCCCTGCTGCTAAGTGGTTGCGGACTGTTTGGCGCCGGGGAACCGGAGCGGGACGCGGAGGGCCAGGTCGTCGAAGACGCCGAGACGGATGCCTCGGCACTGGAGGTCGGCGATTGCATGACCGACAACGGCACCGCCGAGGATCCTGCCATTATGATGATGCCGTGCGCTGATGAGCACCAGTACGAGGTCTTCGCCACCACCGAGCTCCCTGGGGATGAGTATCCAGGCGACCGGGAGGCAGACGCCGCAGCGCAGGAATTTTGCAGTGGCGAGTTCGAGAAATTTGTAGGTATCACTTACGACGAGTCTGAGCTCCTCATCCAGTATTTTTACCCCCAGGAAACCAGCTGGACAGACGAGAGCGGCCGGAAAATCAGCTGCCTGATTGCTCAGGCAGCAGAAGCGCCGACGACGGAAAGTCTCCAAAACTCCAACCGATAGTTCTCCAGGTCTATCTCCTGTTAACCGGTTCATGTTTAGATGACCTAGGCACCCAATATGTGTTCCACGTCACTCGCACCAAAAATTGTCGTGGATCTCGGGGACGCCTCTGTCCAACATCACGGGACTTCGACGAGGAGTAATTACGTATGACAGCAGGGAAGCACCCGGATCGGCAACGACGCCGTCCCGGCAGACACTTTCGGCGCACCGGGGACCATATGACCTATCAGCCAGGCTGACCCGTGCTCTGATCATCGACCTACGGGAAGTATCGGCGGTCCACTCTGCCGGTCGCGAACTCCGGTAAATACTCCGGAACGGGAAGTGCCATTCAGCGCCTTGCCCTAAGGACCGCTCGCTCCTTCCCTTTGGGTAACCCGATGTTCACTCGCGTCTGTTTAGCTCGACGGGGCCGAAATGTCCGCGTCATTCCATCAAGTCACTCGCACGGAACGCCCCGGATCCGATCCGTCGGCAAAAATCACTCGCGGCTGTTACCCCAGCCAAAATCAAGGAGATAGTACGAATGAAAAGTTCGTCATGGAAAGGCGCGCTGTGCGCGGTCATGTCAGCGGGGCTGCTTGCCTCGCCGATTGCCGCACTGCCTGCCTACGCGGCGCCCAACGGCGTTGTTATCAACGAGGCGTACCTCAACGCGGGTAGCGCCAATGCGGTGTTTTCCAGCAAGTTTGTGGAGCTGTACAACGACTCTGACACGGCTGTCGATCTCTCGGGGTGGTCGGTACAGTATCGCTCGGCAAGTGGCGATGGTGGAACGTCCAGCGTCGTTCCGCTCAGCGGCAGCATTCAGCCAAACAGCTATTACCTGATTCAGGCTCCAGGTAATGGAGGTGCGAACGCGGTCGGCGAACCGACGCCAGACGGCGATGCCACCGGGTCATTCAACGCCAGCGGCACTAACGGTACCGTCATACTGTCAAACCAGGTCGCTTCCATTCCCGATCTGCCCACCGGTTCGATTGTGGATAGTCCACTGGTCGAAGACCTGCTGGGTTACGGAACATCGAATACGTTCGAGACGGCCGCGGCGACGAGCCCGGACAGCAACTCCGATCCGCGGTCAATGAACCGAACCGACTTCGTTGACACGAATAACAACTCCGTTGACTTCTCTCTCCTTGGCACTGTCACGCCCACCAATGCCGCGGGAGTAACCCCGGAACCTGAGCCCGAACCGGAACCGCCCGTACCCAGCGCCCCTATAACCATCGCGGAAATTCAGGGATCCGGTGACACCACTCCGTTTGCGAACCAGTCCGTCACAACCCGAGGCGTGGTCACTGCCGCCTACGCAACCGGCGGATTTGACGGGTACTACCTCCAAACCCGCGAAACCGGAGTCGACCCGGACCGGGCAGCCTCTGACGGCATTTTTGTCTTCTCCCCCGACACTGTGGCCGATGTAACCATCGGCGATTACGTCGAGGTGACCGGCATTGCCAGCGAGTTCTTCGGCCTGACCGAGATCACCGTCGTCGAAGGCGGACTCACTCCACTGACCGATGTGGTCGAGGCGCCAAAGCCCCTCGGCGTTGTGCTGCCGACAACCGAGGCAGAGCGTGAAAAGTACGAGGGCATGCTCCTTGCACCCGCTGGTGACTACACCGTTTCGGACAACTATGACCTCAACCGGTTCGGCGAGATCCTGCTTGCTGCAGGTGAAACCGCTCTGCTCCAGCCCACCGAGGTTGCACCGCCAGCAACGCCCGAAAACGCCGCAGTTGCCGCTAGCAACGCTGCGCGTTCGATAGTGCTCGACGACGGCGCGTCGGCTGACTACACCCGCGGCGCCGCAGCGAACACACCGTTGCCGTACCTCACCCCGGACAACCCCGTCCGGGTCAACTCGGCGGCCACATTCACCACCCCGGTGATCCTCGATTACCGATTCGAGGCATGGAAGTTCCAGCCGCTCACCCAGCTGACGCAGGCGAATTCGGCCGAGGTTCAGCCGGCAACCTTTGCAGGCGAGCGTCCTGCTGCCCCTGCCGACGTCGGCGGTGACGTAAAGATCGCTTCCTTCAATGTGTTGAACTACTTCTCCACCACCGGCGACGAGCTGACTGGCTGCGATTACTTCAACGACCGTGAGGGCAACCCCATCACGGTGAGCGGAGGCTGCGATGCCCGCGGCGCAGCGAACGATGTGAGCCTGGAGCGTCAAGAAGCGAAGATTGTCACGGCAATCAACACCCTCGACGCTGACGTTGTGGCACTTGAGGAGATTGAGAACTCGGCAGCATTCGGGCCCAACCGCGACGCGGCGCTTGAATCCCTCACGGCGGCCTTGAACGAGCAGGCACCGGGCACATGGGCTTTTGTGCCTTCTCCGGCTGATGTTCCTGCCAACGAGGATGTCATCCGCAACGCATTCATCTACAAGCCCGCAGCTGTGGAGACCATAGGCGACTCCGTCATTCTGGATGATGACGTCGCGTTCTCCAACGCGCGCAAGCCGCTTGCCCAGGCATTCCAGGCCGTGGGCGATGAGTCCAGCAAGTTTGTTGCGATCGTGAACCACTTCAAATCGAAGGGTTCCGGCAGCGGCGAGAACGCCGATCAGGGCGACGGGCAGGGAGCGTCGAACGCCGACCGCGTAGAGCAGGCAACTGCCCTCGTAGCGTTTGCTGACGCCCAGGAAACCGCAGCGGCCACCGACAAGTTATTCCTGATGGGCGATTTCAACTCGTACACCCAGGAAGATCCGATGCAGGTCTTCTATGAGGCTGGCTATGTCCGCCAGGCAGCCGAAACCGGCAAGCACTCATACGTGTTTGATGGACTTGCGGGTTCCCTTGACCACATCCTTGCCTCCCCCGAGGCGGATGCAACGGTAACCGGAGCCGACATCTGGAACATCAATGCGGTGGAGTCAATCGCATTGGAGTACAGCAGGTTCAACTACAACGCCACCAACTTCTACGCCGCGGACCAGTACCGGTCCAGCGACCATGATCCGGTGATCGTTGGACTCGACCTAGGCGATGCTCTGCCTGACACCACAACGAACATCAACCTGCTGAACATCAATGACTTCCACGGACGCATTGACGCCAACACGGTGAAGTTCGCTGGCACGGTGGAGCAGTTGCGTGTGGCCGCCGGTGAGGAGAAAACTCTCTTCCTCTCAGCTGGTGACAATATCGGTGCTTCCCTCTACGCGTCATCGTCGCAGGGCGATGTGCCCACCATTGACGTGCTGAACGCACTTGAACTGCGTACGTCGGCCGTGGGTAACCACGAATTTGACGGCGGATTCTCGGACCTGACCGATCGGGTCGATCCGCTGGCCGACTTCTCCTACCTAGGCGCCAACGTCTACAACGACGGCACTGAGGAACCTGCGATGCAGGAGTACGAGATCTTCACCGTTGACGACATTGAAGTTGCCGTAATCGGCGCGGTGACCCAGGAGACGTCAACGTTGGTGAGCCCGGGTGGCATCGCCACTCTCGACTTCGGCGATCCGGTTGAGGCCGTGAACCGCGTGGCCGAGGAGATTGACGCCGGTGGCCTGGCCGATGTCATCGTCGCCGAGTACCACGAGGGCGCGGCTGGATCGACTGAAGACGAGGGTGCTCTTCCGGAAATCGTTCCGGGCAGCGCGTTTGAGTCGATCGTTACGGAGACCTCTCCTCTGGTCGATGCAATCTTCAACGGACACACCCACTCGTTCTACGCCTCGGATGCCCCCATCCCCGGCGAAGAAGGCACCCGCCCGATCGTGCAGACAGGCTCCTACGGGGCCTTCATCGGCCAGATCGAGTTGACCGTCGACAATGCGACCGGTGACGTTGTAGCCTACGAGGCCCGGAACGTGGCCCGGACCACGGCGGACAACGCAGCTTTGGTGTCGGAATTTCCGCGGGTTGCCGAGGTCAAAACGATCGTGGACCGGGCTCTCGCTACAGCCGCCGAACTCGGAGGTGTTGTCCTTGGTGAGGTAACCGAAGACATCACCACCGCATTCGTGGGTGGAAACCGTGACGACCGGACATCGGAATCGACGCTGGGCAACCTGGTAGCGGATTCGCTGGTTTCATCGCTGGCGTCGGAAGAACGTGGCGGGGCCGAGATCGGCGTCGCCAACCCCGGCGGGCTGCGCGCGGAACTGTTCCACAGCGAAAATGGTGAAATCACGGTAGCCGAGGCCAACGCGGTTCTGCCGTTCCTGAACAATCTGTGGACCACCACTCTCACCGGTGAGCAGTTCACCACGCTTCTTGAGCAGCAGTGGCCGCGCGAAGGCGGCGTACGGACCGGGTTCCTCAACCTGGGCCTGTCCGACAACGTGACCTACACCTACAATCCCGACCTTGCTTCCGGTGAACGGATCACATCGGTCACCATCGACGGCGAACCGCTGGATCCCGCTCGGGAATACCGCGTGGGTACCTTCAGCTTCCTGGCCCAGGGCGGCGATGATTTCCCTGTGTTCACCGAAGGAACCAACACTCTGGACTCCGGTCTGGTGGACCGCGACGCCTGGTTCGACTACATCGAGGCGAACAGCCCGTTGTCGCCGACGTTCGACCGCCGCGGTGTCATCGTCACTGATGCACCGTCGGACATCCAGGCCGGTGAGGACGTATCGTTCAGCGTTTCGAAGCTGGATCTCACCTCATTGGGAAGCCCGGCAAACACCAGCCTGTCCGCAACCTATGTCAACCAAGACGGCACCGAAACTGATCTGGGAACCATTCCGGTGGCCAACGGATCGGCAGAAGTAACGGTAACCATTCCTGAAGCCGCGGTTGATTCCGGAAGAATTGTGCTGGTGGCGCAGGAATCGGCGACCACCGTGACACTCTACGTCACTGCCGAAGCAGCGTCATGCGAGAAGCCGGGCAAACCCGAAAAGCCAGGTAAGCCCGGCAAACCGGGTAAGCCAGGCAAGCCCGGCAAACCTGGCGCCGACTGGACACCATATGGCCTTGAGCGCAGCGCTCAAGCGAAATGCGGAAAGTGACAACCGCCGCACGCTGCAGTGAACAGAGGTAAATAGAGAAAGTGCCCTCCCGCTAGTATCCGCGGGAGGGCACTTTTCATTGTCGTGTCACAGAGTGAGGATCGCGCGCGCGATGTCGTCCGCGTCGCGCAGCGTCCTGCCGCCGGCGTCCAGCGGTGCGCCCGCCTCGGCGGCGATGGCAGTCCCCCACTGCACCGATGAGAGCTGCAACCCCAGCACGTACAGACTCTTCTGTGCCACCCCATTCGCGCCGATCAGCCGGTACGGCGGGGCTGTCACGTCAAAACCTGCCGAGTT
>NZ_KI915034.1:86748-93411 GCF_000520595.1 Arthrobacter sp. H5 | reverse complement strand
GTCAAAACCTGCCGAGTTCACCGGCACACCGTCGTCGGCCATCATGGTCCGTGGACGAACCAATCCCTCTTCCAGCATCCTGCGAACCAACTCGGAGATATTCTGTTCCACCCGATTCGCAGGCATCATCGCCTCGACCATCGACTCGCCCGCATAGGTGCCGCCCTCCACCCACGGGGAAGAGACTGTGAATCGTCCCCGCTCAGAGTCGAGATCGAACCGGGGCGAAGGTCCGGCAAACTCCACAACGCCGGCGCGCGCCAAGGCCGCAAGCTGCTCAATCCGGAGGGCCGGCGGGCCGCTCGCAAGGCCCTCCACCAGAGGCTCAAACCAGCCGCGCAGCTCAGCGGTCCATGCGTTCTCGGTGAGTCCGCCGTCGGCCACAATCCTCTTGATCACTGACCTGCCCGCGTTCATGGCGCCGATCGCCATCTTGAGCGGATCGTCCTCGCCCAAGGCCGAGCCGGCGGCGTCAACCTCCAGGTATTCCAGCATGGCGGCGTTATAGGCAGCCGCGGAGGCAAACTTTCGCCGGGCAAAGGGCTGCGCAATACGTTCAAGGTTCAGTCTGCACTCGGCCGGAACCGAATCGAGCAGCACCCGTTCGAGAGCAGAACGCCATTCGCTGTCCGAACTGTCGAGCGCTCCACTCAAAAGGGTGAGGAAGTCCGGGGATATCACACCGGACACGCGGTCGAGCGTGTCGTAATACGCCCACACCGCATCGCGGTGCAGCAGCGGCCACAGGTCGTGGTCAAATCCAGGCTGGATCCCGTCCGCCGCGAACCGGCCCGCATTCTCCAGCGTGCAGTACCGCAGCGACACACCGCGCGGCACGTAACTGTCCAGCTTCGCCTTGGCCCGATAAGGGGTCCCCCGCCGCGACGCCGCGACAATCAGCGGCTCCTTCCCCGACGGCTCATAGGCCAACGCCTTCCCGGCCGGCTCACCGGTTGGAACAAACTCCCCGCCGCGTCCCTCCGTCAGTTGAATCATGGCGTCGAAGAAGTTCAGTCCAAGACCACGCACCAACACCGTTTTCCCGGCAGGGAACCGTCTCCAGTCGACGTCGGCAGGAACGTTCGGTGGAAGGTAGCGGACGCCAAGCCGCGCGGCTCCATCGCGCAGCGTCTCCTGCTCGCGATTCAGGTTCGCGGGCAGGTGACCCAGGGCAAGCACCACCGAATCGCAGTTCAGCTGTGTTCCGTCGCTGAGCGCCAGTTCATAAGTTGTACCGGTCCGCTGAAGGTGACGCGCCTCCGCGCGGTGATGTACGACGTCGAACCCGTCACCGGCGCAGTCCAGCAGCCTTGCGTGCACCCATGCCAGATACCTGCCGTAGAGCGGCCTGCTGGGGAAGGCTACCGAAGTGAGGGACGCGAGCTCCGCGCGATCGCCGTCGGACAGTTCCGCGGCGGGTTCGGTGTGCATCAGCGAACGCCAGTCATCAAAGGAAGAGGCGACGGGCGAGGCGGCAGTGCCCGCGGCTGCGGCTCCCACGGGTACAACGGTGGGGAAGAGGGACGGCGTGTTCATGAGGAAGTGCCGGGACTGGTCGGGACGCCAGACATGACCCGGCCCAGGATCGAAAGGATCGACCAGATGAAGGTCCATGCGTCGCCGATCCGCGGCCGGAATGGCCAGCCAGTGGGCAACCAACCGTTCGAGGACGGAGGTTCCGCGGGGGCCAGCTCCCACAATCGCCACCCGCAGTGCCCGTCCCTTGTCCATTTGACTAGGTTATCCGCATGTTTGCGCCCGCCGGAGTGTGCCTGTCCAGCGAAGTTGCCTAAGATAACGGTATGACTTCCCCCACAGACCAGCATCCCGGTCAGACCACCGATGACGAATTTCTCTGGCTAGAAGACATCTACGGCGAGAAACCACTCGACTGGGTGCGCGGAGAAAACACCATCACCGAGAGCGCCCTGATCACTCCGGAATTCCTCACCATGGAGGAGAGCCTGCTGGAGGTGCTCGACTCAACCGACCGCATCCCCATGGTTTCGAAGCGGGGCGAACATTATTACAATTTCTGGCGGGATAAGCAGCACCCGAAGGGTCTGTGGCGCCGCACCAGCTGGGAGAGTTACGCGACCGCGGATGTCGACTGGGACGTGCTGCTGGACATCGATGCCCTCAGCGCCGAGGAAGGAATGGAGTGGGTGTGGGGCGGTGCCATGTTCCTACGCCCGCCCGAGGGCGAGCCACACCGCCGCGCGTTGATCGCTCTGTCCCCGGACGGCGGTGACGCTCAGCGGTACCGCGAGTACGACGTCGTCGAGCGCGCCTTTGTGGACGGCGGCTTCGACATACCAACCGCCAAGAGCCGGATCAGCTGGGCTGGACCGGACGCGCTGCACGTGGGCACGGACTTTGGGCCCGGGTCTATGACCACAAGTTCGTACCCCCGAACGGTCCGCACGGTTCGGCGCGGGGAGGGACTGGCAGACGCCGGCCTTTACTTTGAAATCCCCGAGAACCACATGATGGCAGTGGTGATGCGGGATCAGACGCCGGGGTTCGAGCGCGACATTGCCGCGGACATCATCGACTTCTATTCCAGCAAAACCCACCTTCGCCGGGATGGCGAATGGGTCCACATTGACGTGCCCGACGACGTCAATGTTTCCCTCCACCGCGAGTGGCTGCTCCTCCGGCCGCGGACGGACTTCACGCTCGACGGCGCCCTCTACTCTGGTGGATCCCTTCAAGCGGTGCTCCTGGAGGATTTCCTGTCCGGTGAACGCACACTTCGCACCCTGTTCGCGCCCGATGCCCGCACCGCCCTGCAGTCCTGGAGTTGGACGCGCGACTACCTGCTGCTGAACCTGCTTAAGGACGTGTCCTCCGAAATCAGGGTGCTGCGTCCCGCCGCCCACTGGTCCTCGGAAATCCTGGACGCGTGCCCGCCGCTCCATGCCGTCGATGCACTCGCGGTGGATGACGAGGACGACGACGCCGGCAACGACTACTGGCTGGTCGCCACCGGGTTCCTCACGCCATCGACGCTGGTGCGGGGCACCATTGGCGGGTCGCATGAAGAGGTGAAGGCGACGCCGTCGTACTTCGATGAAACCGGCTTCACTGTTGAACAGCACTTCGCTGTGTCCAAGGACGGCACCAGGGTTCCGTATTTCCAGGTTGCGGCGGCGGATTTGGTGCTCGACGGCGGCAATCCCACCCTGCTCTCGGGTTACGGCGGCTTCGAGAAAGCCATGACACCGGCGTACAGCGGCGTGACGGGACGCGGCTGGCTGTCGCGGGAGACGCGGGACGGCCGTCACGGGGTCTACGTGCTGGCGAACATCCGCGGCGGAGGCGAGTATGGTCCCGGCTGGCACCAGGCTGCGCTGCATTCGAAGCGGCACCGGGCGTATGAGGACTTCGCCGCGATCGCCCAGGATCTGGTGGACCGCGGTGTGACCCGTCCCGAGCTGTTGGGCTGCACTGGGCGAAGCAACGGCGGGCTGCTGGTGGGAAACATGCTGACCAAGTACCCCCACCTGTTCGGGGCAATTTCCTGCGGCGTTCCACTGTTGGACATGAAGAGGTACACCAAGCTGTCGGCGGGCTATTCCTGGATTGCGGAGTATGGGGATCCGGACAAGCCCGAGGAATGGGAGTACGTACGGACATTCTCGCCTTATCACCGGCTGGAGCAGGGCATCTCCTACCCGAAGACGCTGATCTGGACCGCGACCAGTGATGACCGGGTGGGTCCTGTCCAGGCACGCAAGATGGCCGCCCGTATGAAGGCTATGGGAGTCGGGGGCGTCTGGTTCCATGAGGCTCTTGAGGGTGGACATGCCGGGGCTTCGGATAACCGTCAGGCAGCCCGGATGCACGCCATGTCGCTGGAGTTTGTTTGGAAGGCGCTGAACGGGGAGCTGTAGGCGGACGGTTTTGCTCTGGCGCTCTGTTGTTGGGTACGCTATGCAGGCAGCAGGAACGCTAGTAATAGCTGCTGGAGACGTGCCAGAGCGGCCGAATGGGCTTCACTGCTAATGAAGTGTGGGTCTAAAGCCTACCGGGGGTTCAAATCCCCCCGTCTCCGCATTTATCGAGGGGCACCCCGGACCATCAGGTCCGGGGTGCTCCTCTGTTTTGTGGGTGCCTGTCAGGCCTTGAGTGCCAGCACAAACGGCAGGACGTCCTGAGCTCCGGCGTCCCTGAGTGCCTTGCCGGCAACAGTGATGGTCCAGCGGCTGTCCGCGAGATCATCGACCAGTAGCACCGGCCCGGGGTTGGCTGCGAACCACGCGCGTCCGTCGTCCGGAACGGCGAACCGGTCCCACACTGAAGCAAGACGGAACGCACTGTTCCCGCCGGCCTGTCCAGTGGGCCACTCCCCCGGGACCTGGAGTGCTCCGAGGTAGGGAATACGCCCAACCTGAGCCAGTCCCTCCGCGAGTGACTTGATGACCTGCGGGCGTCGGCGGGACGGGACGCTGACCACTGCAACCGGCCGGACATCCCACGTCCATTCAGCCAGTACCTGTACGCATGCTTTGGCGGCACCCGGGTCAAGGGGCTGGTCCGGCGCGCCGTCCGCGAGCAGCTCACGAAGCCGCGTACCCCAGCCAAGATCAGTCAGCCGAGCGAGCGCCCGGCCGGTGGATATGCTCTGCCCCGCACCGATTCTTCCCTTGACCGGAAGACCGAGTTTGTCCATCCCCGACGGCCACTGTCCCCGTGGCTCAAGCGCTGTTCCGACCCGGCTGAGCGCCTGCTGTGCATTTTCAGACGCATCATGGGCCACTTCATCGGAGTACCAGTGGCCGGCACAGTTGTCGCAGCGCCCGCACGGAGCGGCAGCCGGATCGTCCAGCGCAGTTGCCAAAAATTCCATTCGACAGTTTGACGAGTTTTCATAGTCCAGCATGGACTTCTGCTCGATCACCCTGGCCTTTGCAATTCTGCTGTAGCGTTCCCGGTCATAGGTCCATGGCATTCCCGTGCCCCGCCACCCGCCGGTCACCTTCTGAACCGCCCCGTCCACGTCAAGGACTTTGAGTAGCAGTTCAAGCGGGGACCGCCGGAGGTTTACCCGGGCTTCCAACGCAGGCGTCGAAAGGACCTCGCCCATGGCCAGTTCTTCCAGAACGCGCTGGGCTTTGTCCTCAGCCGGCATGGACGCGGTGGCGAAGTACGCCCAGATGTCGCGGTCCTCTGCCCCCGGCAGCAACAGGACATCGGCGTTGGGCATCCCGCGGCCCGCACGGCCCACCTGTTGGTAGTAGGCCACCGGCGACGACGGTGCTCCCACATGCACCACGAAGCCCAGGTCCGGTTTGTCGAACCCCATGCCCAGCGCACTGGTTGCGACCAGCGCCTTGACTTCATTGTTCTTGAGTGCCGCCTCAGCCGATTCCCGATCGGCCGGGTCCGTGCGCCCCGTATATGCCAGCACCCGGTGTCCGTTTTCCCGCAGCAGCCTAGCGGTATCCTCTGCTGCGGATACCGTCAGTGTGTAAATGATTCCGCTGCCGGGCAAGGCCTCAAGGTGGGTCAGGAGCCACGCCAGACGGGAGCGCGGGCTCGGCAACCTGAGTACGCCCAGCCGCAGCGAATCGCGCGCGAGTTTCCCGCGCAGTGTAAAAACGTCGGTTCCGCCCGCCCCAAGCTGCTCCTCCACGTCTTTTACAACCCGTGCATTCGCAGTTGCAGTAGTGGCCAGGACAGGCACGCCCTGCGGCATGGTTTCGATCAGGTCCCGGAGCCGGCGGTAATCCGGCCGGAAATCGTGGCCCCAGTCGGAAATGCAGTGTGCCTCGTCGATAACCAGCAGCCCGGTTCGGCGAATAAGTTCGGGCAACTGCTTCTCGCGGAAAGACGGGTTGTTGAGGCGTTCAGGGGACACCAGCAGCACGTCCACCTGGTTGGCCGCCAGCTGTGCTGACACTTCTTCCCAGTCCGTCTGGTTGGCCGAGTTGATGGCCGCGGCGCGCACGCCGGCCCGCGCGGCGGCAGCCACCTGATCGCGCATCAGCGCCAGCAGCGGAGAAACGATGAGTGTTGGGCCGGCACCGCGGCTCCGCAGCAGCAGGCTGGCCACAAAGTACACCGCCGATTTGCCCCAGCCGGTGCGCTGCACCACCAGAGCGCGCCTGCCATCGGTGACCAGCGCCTCGATCGCCTCGAACTGGCCTTCATGGAACTCTGCGTCCTCCCTGCCAACGAGCGTTCGCAGGATCGAAACCGCCTGGGCATGCAGTGTGGTTGTTTCCGCCATGGGCCCCAGTATGGCAGCCCGGACCGACGCTGCAGGGGGCGTGCTGTCGTATGTGCGTAACCGCAGCCGACCCTTGCTCCACAGCCACCCACCGATGCGCGCCCTGACGTTAGACTTCACTGCGTGAACAAAACCATTGACCTGTCCGACTCATTCAAGGCCTACGACGTCCGCGGAATCGTGGGCAAGACCATCACTCCGGAGATTGTGCGCGCGGTTGGGGCGGCCTTTGTGGATTCGCTGGACCTTGCCGGTCAAACGGTCCTGGTGGGCGGCGACATGCGCCCATCCTCCCCGGAGTTCAGCAAAGCCTTCGCAGACGGGGCCACCTGCCGCGGCGCGGATGTCACCCTACTGGACCTTATTTCCACCGATGAGCTCTACTACGCCAGCGGCTCGCTCAACGCCGCGGGTGTGGTGTTCACTGC
>NZ_KI915034.1:83841-86648 GCF_000520595.1 Arthrobacter sp. H5 | reverse complement strand
CCGCGGGTGTGGTGTTCACTGCCAGCCACAATCCCGCCGAGTACAACGGGATGAAGATGTCCCGTCCGGGGGCACTCCCGGTTTCATCGGAAACAGGTTTGGTGGACATTCAGCACCGCGCCGAGCAGTATCTGGCAGCTGGCACCATTCCGGCAGTCGAGACGCCCGGCATTACGGGTGTGAAGGATGTCCTCCGGGACTACGCAGCGTACCTACGCTCCCTCGTGGACCTTGCCGGGTCCAGGCCCCTCAAGGTGGTGGTGGATGCAGGCAACGGCATGGCCGGTCTCACCACTCCTGCCGTGCTGGGTGACAAGTATCTGGGCAAACTTCCGTTTGACCTGATCCCCCTGTACTTCGAGCTCGACGGGTCCTTCCCCAATCATCCGGCCAACCCGCTTGAGCCGGAGAACCTGGTGGATCTCCAAAAGGCAGTGATCAGCAACGGTGCGGATATCGGGCTTGCCTTCGATGGCGACGCAGACCGTTGTTTTGTGATCGACGAGCTGGGAAATGCGCTTTCCCCCAGCGCTGTCACGGCAATGGTTGCCCGCCGCGAGATCCGTCGGGCCAAAGCTGCCGGGGAGGAAACGCCGGTGATCATTCACAACCTGATCACCTCCCGCGCGGTGCCTGAACTCATTGCTGCGGAGGGTGGTCGCGCCGTTCGGACCCGGGTGGGCCACTCCTTCATCAAAGCAAGGATGGCTGAAGAGGGTGCTGTTTTTGGCGGGGAGCATTCTGCGCACTACTACTTCCGCGAGTTCTGGAACGCTGATACCGGAATGCTCGCGGCCATGCACGTGCTCGCCGCACTGGGTGAGCAGGATGTACCGCTCTCGGAGCTGGGCCTCGAATATGAGCCCTACTTTGCGTCCGGTGAGATCAATTCAAAGCTCGACGACGTCTCGGCCGCCGTTGCGCGGGTTCGGGAAGAATTCGAGAACGATGGCGTCACAGTCGACGAGCTCGATGGCCTGACGTTTACCGCGGACGACGGCTCGTGGTGGTTCAACCTCCGTGCCTCGAACACTGAACCGTACCTCCGGCTCAATGCGGAAGCCACCAACCGCGGCACCCTGGAGACCCTCACCGACGAGGTTCTGGCGCAAATCCGGCAGTAGGGACCTGGTCGTCGGACCCAATCCTGCACTTTCTGGAAAGCGGTCGTGCAAGACGGACTGCAACCACGAGGGTGTAGCAGTACAAATAACAGCACAAAGGGGTTGAAGATGGGGAAATCGGTCCGCAGTGGCCGTACGCCGACTGCGGAATGGCGCCGGGACCGGATCGGGCCCTACGTGGGGAGAACCGCTACGAGTGGGAAGAGTTGAGGAAGAAGCCCGTCTGGCTGTGCCCGAAGACGCATTGGTCGGACCCCGACATGCGCTTGGCTCGCAGCATGACGCGATACGGACCGCAATTACACACCATCTGGGCGTGAAATCAGCTCTAGGTCAGGATGCACCGATCCGCTAATCCATTGACGCACCACCTCGTTGAACAAGTCTGCATCTTCGATGTTCCAGATGTGGTGCATCCCGGGAACTGTGGCAGCGACACTTTGCGCAACGGCTGAGACGATCACTGAAAGAGAGTTCCTTACCGGACGCGGTTCCCTACTACCGGCCAGCGCCATCAACCGCCCGCTGTACCGACCTATTCCGTCAGGGAGGCCATCGTCATACACGTCCGCGAGCATTCTGCGGGCGCTCTCCCGTTCTACGCTGAGGCCGTGGTCAATATAGAGCTGATGGCTATCGGCGGGGAGGCGGAATGCACGCGCCTGAAGACGCCAAAACCAGGCTCTGTCCCATAGGGCGAGTTGGAGCCGAGCAAGTGCCTTGGTCAGACCGCCCACAGGAGTGACCGCAGCGCCGCTGACCAGGATGCTGGACGCCAGCTCCGGGTGGCGGGCGGCGAGCCGCAGCGCCACCATGGCCCCCAGAGATAAGCCCACCACATGGATCGGCCCTTCCGCCACATCCGCGCGGATGAGGGAGGCCACATCGTCCGCGGCGTGGTCGAGACTCACCCAAGGCTCCGACGTACGGTTGCCAAAGGCGGGCAGGTCAGGGGTGAAGACATGGTAATCGCGGAGTGCTTCGACCTGCGGCTGCCACATCCAATTGGCCACGTTTCCACCGTGCAGGAAGATCACAGAACCCGGCGAAACGCTGCCAATGGTTGGTGGATGCACAACCGGAAAATAGGAGGTTGTCATGGCAGGTCCTTTTCAATCTCGTCGAGCCAGCCCAGTTCCGCCTCTACCTGCCTCATTCCATTGCGCAGGGTTGCAAGCATCATGTAATGAACCCGCGGATCGACTGACGGGGCATTGATCGGCACAAGTTGCCCTTGAAGCTCCTGAAGAAGGGCGTCCGCCTCCGACCTACGATGCCCCAGCATCGAGAGTATCTCCGCCCGTTCCAGCTGGCCGGAGAAGAAGACCCGGGCAAGAAACGGGTCCCTCTCCTGGTGCCGTCCCGGCGCGGAAAGCAGCCATTCACTCAAACTCTGGCTGCCGGCGTCCGTGATGTGGTGTTCCTGCCGGTCCGGGAGACTGGCTTATTGCGCAGGGTTGCAAGCATCATGTAATGAACCCGCGGATCGACTGACGGGGCATTGATCGGCACAAGTTGCCCTTGAAGCTCCTGAAGAAGGGCGTCCGCCTCCGACCTACGATGCCCCAGCATCGAGAGTATCTCCGCCCGTTCCAGCTGGCCGGAGAAGAAGACCCGGGCAAGAAACGGGTCCCTCTCCTGGTGCCGTCCCGGCGCGGAAAGCAGCCATTCACTCAAACTCTG
>NZ_KI915034.1:81705-83741 GCF_000520595.1 Arthrobacter sp. H5 | reverse complement strand
CCTGCCGGTCCGGGAGACTGGCTTGAGGCACCACCACCACTTCAGCCAAATCATCTGCAACGAGCTTGTTCAAGGTTCGGTAGATCTGGGCTTTATCGGCAGCCCAAAAGTGGCCGATACTTGCATCAAAACGCTTCTTCAAGTCGTAACCCGTCATGGGACTACGACCCAGCATGCCCAAGATCAGATAGGAAAGTGTCATGAGACTAGTTGACAGCACACCTAGTAGATCTGTCAACTAGTCACATGAGGGATTGTTTACGCGAACCGCCGCTTGAGATCATCCAGTTCGGCTGACAGCTCAGACGGCAGCGAGTCACCGAAGCGCGCATACCATTCGCCAATCCCCTGCAGCTCCTCAGCCCACTCGTCAGCATCAACCCGGACGGCTTCCCCAACATCCTCTGGGGTCATATCCAGTCCGGTGAGGTCGATGGAATCCCCGGTCGGCACGAAGCCGATCGGCGTCTCCACGGCATCCGCGGTTCCTTCAAGGCGTTCGATAATCCACTTCATCACCCGTGAATTGTCTCCGAAACCTGGCCAGGCAAAGCCACCGTCAGCCGTGCGGCGGAACCAGTTCACCAGGAAGATCTTGGGCAGGCGCTCCTGATCCGCTTCGGAGCTCAGGGTGAGCCAGTGACGAAGGTAGTCGCCGGCGTCGTAACCCATGAACGGAAGCATCGCCATCGGATCGCGACGGACACGTCCAACCTCACCCGCGGCCGCTGCGGTCGTCTCCGAGGACAGGGTTGAACCCATGAAGATGCCATTGGTCCAGTCCCGGGACTGGGTAACGAGGGGCACGGTGGTCTTCCGGCGGCCGCCGAACAGAATGGCCGAAAGTTCCACACCATCCGGCTGATTGAACTCCTCGGCCAACATGTCGATCTGATCGATCGGGGTGCAGAACCGTGCGTTGGGATGCGCGGCGGGCTTGTCCGACGCCGGCGTCCAGTCATTGCCCTGCCAATCGGTCAGGTGCTCCGGCACCTCTTTGGTCATCCCCTCCCACCACACGCCGCCGTCGTCGGTCAATGCAACATTGGTGAAAATTGAGTTTCCCTTGGCGATAGCGCGCATGGCGTTGGGGTTTGTGTGCCATCCGGTTCCGGGAGCCACACCGAACAGGCCGGCCTCCGGATTGATAGCCCGCAGTTCACCCTCCTTGCCGAAGCGCATCCAGGTGATGTCGTCGCCGAGCGTTTCCACCTTCCAGCCATCGATCGTTGGATCAAGCAGTGCAAGGTTGGTCTTGCCGCAGGCTGAAGGAAAGGCCGCTGACACGTAGTACGTCTTGTCCGCGGGCGAGGTCAGCTTCAGGATCAGCATATGCTCCGCCAGCCAGCCCTCGTCCCTTGCCATCACGGAGGCAATGCGCAGCGCGTAGCACTTCTTGCCCAGCAGTGCGTTGCCTCCATAGCCGGAACCAAAGGACCAGATGGAGCGCTCTTCGGGAAAGTGCACAATCCACTTGTCTTCATTGCAGGGCCAGGCAACATCTTCCTGGCCGTCGAAGAGAGGGGCACCAAGGGAATGCAGTGCAGGCACAAACGGAGCATCAAGCTTGGTTATCCGGTTAAGCACTGCTGTACCAATGTTCGCCATGATCCGCATGGACGTCACTACGTAGGCGCTGTCGGTGATTTCCACGCCGAACTTGGGGTCCTCCGCATCGAGGTGTCCCATCACAAACGGAATGACGTACATGGTGCGGCCACGCATCGATCCGCTGAACAGCCCGCGCAGCTTCTCCTTCATGGCCGCCGGGTCCATCCAGTTGTTCGTGAAGCCTGCGTCGCGTTCCTTCTCGGAGCAGATGAAGGTCTGCTCTTCCACCCGCGCCACATCCTTGGGATCGGAGAAGGCAGCGAAGGAATTAGGAAAAAGCTCGGCGTTGAGCCTCTTGAGTGTTCCCGCTTCGACGAGTTCGTTGGTCAGTGCTGTGTTTTCCTCAACAGAGCCGTTCACCCAATACACGCGGTCCGGCTGGGTCAACTCGGCCGTCTCGCGGACCCAGGCCAATAGGTCCGCGT
>NZ_KI915034.1:47803-81605 GCF_000520595.1 Arthrobacter sp. H5 | reverse complement strand
GGAGCCGCCGATGCGTGGCTCTGATCAGAGTCCACAGTGTCGAGGACCAACTGTCGTACGGGATCGCCCATTTCTCTTCCCTTCATTGGGTGGATGGTGTGTAACGATGCTAGGGGTCGGGAACGCGTGATCTGCAGCAAATTTCGCTGCCTCTCGCCGGCGCAGATGCACAAAATTAGCTAGAATACGGCGAAGTTGGACAGTCCGGTGAACTTTTATGTGATTAAGGTCACGTAGACCGGTCTAGTCTCGAACGGTCTTGACTATCGAATTAGGATTACCTCCCGGATGGTTGTAAAGTTGTCTACGGCCAAACGGCCTTGCGAAAACCCCATTTGTGGGTGATCAATATTGCGTGCGTAGCTCAACGGATAGAGCATCTGACTACGGATCAGAAGGTTGGGGGTTCGAATCCCTTCGCGCGCACCACTGCTAAATCGGCTCCAGCCAGGCAACTCTGCCGAGGTTGGGGCCGGTTTTTCGTTGCCGCGTCGAGAATCGGCACAGTCAGGGTGCGCCTTCAAGGGTTGCCCAACGCCCAACCCGGTGCCAAGCTCAGGGAATGACTACTGAGCAAACCACTGACGTAATTGTGATCGGGGCCGGCGCTGTCGGAGAGAACGCAGCGGCCAGGGTGGTGCAGGGCGGCCTCTCCGCCATCCTCATCGAATCGGATCTTGTGGGGGGCGAGTGCTCATACTGGGCGTGTATGCCGTCCAAAGCGCTCCTTCGCCCGGGAACCGCGCTTCACGGCGCCCAATCCGTCGCAGGCGCGCGCGAAGCCGTCACCGGCTCGCTCAATGCGCAGAAGGTCCTGGAACGCCGCACCGAGTTCACCTCCAACTGGGATGACTCCTCCCAGGTCGACTGGGTCAAGGACACCGGAATCACTTTCCTCCGCGGCCGCGCCCATCTCACCGGCGAACGGCAGGTCCAGGTGACCACCGACGACGGCGCCACGCAGCTGACGGCGCGTCACGCCGTCGTTCTCGCCACCGGCTCCGCCCCGGTGACACCGCCCATCGACGGCCTGGACCAACTGGACTTTTGGGGTACACGGGAGGCCACCGCCGCCAGCGAGATCCCGGCTAGCCTCACGGTGCTGGGCGGGGGCGTGGCCGGAGCCGAACTTGCCCAGGCGTTTGCCCGCCTGGGTTCAACCGTGACGCTGATCGCCCGAAGCGGTCTCCTGGGGAATTATCCCCCTGAAGCGTCCAGGCTTGTGGAAGATGCGCTGAAGGAAGACGGCGTGAAGATGCTTTTGCACACTGAGACTGCAGCTGTCTCGCGATCTGCTGACGGCACATTCAGCGTGACCCTGCAGGGCGGCGACACAGTGGTTTCGCAAAAGCTGCTCGTTTCGACCGGACGGCGACCCGCGCTGAACAATCTGGGGCTGGAGGACCTGCAGCTCGACCCCAGGGGACTTGAAACGGACAGCTCTGGCCAGGTGGTAGGACACGACTGGCTCTACGCCGTGGGCGACGCGGCAGGGAAAGTGCTCTTGACCCATCAGGGAAAGTACGAGGCACGCATCACCGGTGACGCGATTACCGCCCGGGCCAACGGCACGTTGAAGGGTACCGCCGAGGATTGGAGCAGCCACGCCGCCACCGCGGACCACTATGCGGTCCCCCAGGTGGTTTTCACGGATCCGGAAATCGCCATGGCGGGCAGAACCGTCCAGCAGGCAGAGAAAGACGGAATCAATGTCAGCGAAACGTCTCTGAAGATCGCAGTGGCTGGCTCAGCATTGCACTCTGACGGCTACATGGGCTGGGCCCAGATGGTGGTGGATGAGGACCGCAAGGTGCTGGTGGGTGTCACCTTTGCCGGACCCGACGTGGCGGAGCTACTGCACGCGGCAACCATCGCGATTGCCGGTGAGGTGCCTCTGAACCGCCTGTGGCATGCAGTGCCCGCGTACCCAACGATCAGTGAGGTGTGGCTGCGTCTGCTGGAGCAGTACGGCTTATGACCCACCCCCATCGACTCTCCCCAAATGGCCCTTCTCAGACCAAAAAACGTCCTCAGAGCGTCACCTTGGGGAGAGTCGATCGCAGTTAGGCCCGCCGCACCACAAAATCGGTGACCTCGGCGTCGCGTCGGTCAAGCTCCGCCCAGGAGAGGTCGTGGCGCATGACCGTGAGCCCGGCGGTGGGGTAATGGGAGGCGAGGTCAACCACCGCATCCTCGGAAGAGTCAGTGGAGGCCAACTGCATCGCCAGGTTCTGCACGCCAGGCAGATGGGCGATGACCAGCAGACTGGTCACCGTTTCCTGAACGTGGTTGATCAGCGCGAGGATTGACGACGCCGATGCCGCATACAGCCCATCTTCAAGCTTTGGGGTCGGCGCCTTCTCTCCCAGTTCCTTGCAGACCCAGGTGCAGGTCTGGCGCGCGCGCAGTGCGGAGGACACAAGAATCAAGTCCGGGACGGCGTCGTTCTCCACCATCCATTGACCCATCAGGGGCGCATCACGATGCCCGCGGGAGCTGAGCGGCCGCTCATGATCGGGAACATCCGAGTGCCAGTCGGACTTGGCGTGCCGCAGCAGCATGAGCCGCTTCAGGTGATGGGAGGACATGCCACCCATCCTAGAGGCCTGTCTCAGTTCTGGGCGATGGGTTAATGCGACCCGGCGGCGGGCGACGTTTTCGACGGTGCTTTCAGCAGTCGCTGTCGAGATCAAGAGGTTGGGCTATCCAACCCTAATGGTCCGGTCCTGTTAGATTGAAGCCCTTGACTGCGGGGTTTAGCTGCGCCACAATAGGTAAATTGGTACGAACCACTTTGATCTACATCACTCTAACCGTCCCTCACATGCATTGGGAGCACAGTCAATGAAGAAGTCCTCCAAAATAGTCCTTGCGGTGTCAAGTGTCTTTGTTATCGGCCTGACCGGATGCGGGCTTGGGCCTGCCACTCCTGACAGCGGGGAGCCCGCCGCCGGTGGTGAAATCGCAGGGGAGATCACGTTCTCCACTCTGCAGCTTAAGCCCACCTTCACCGAGTACATCGAGGGTGTCATCGATACCTTCGAGGAGGAGTATCCAGACACCACGGTGAACTGGATTGATGTTCCGTTCGATGGCGCCCAGGAGAAAATCTCCACCGACGCACAGGCCGGCACACTTCCGGATGTTATCAACCTGAACCCAAATTTTGCCCAGCCACTTGAAGAGCAGGGCGCCTTCGTGGATTTGGAAGAGGTCGTTCCTGAACTGCGTGACATCTACGTGGCAGGTGCATGGGACGCGTTTCAGGTGCCCGGCGAAGAGGGCTCGTTCGGTTTCCCGTGGTACCTGAGTTCCGAGGTGACCATGTACAACAAGGCCATGTTTAAGGAAGCAGGGCTCGATCCAGAGCAGCCCCCGGCCACCTATGATGAGCTCTTTGAAGCCGCACGCACTCTGACTGAAGAGGGCGGGGACTTCTATGGCATGCACCCAGCGTTGGAGAACCGTTTCATCCCCGACCTCGCTCGTCTTGGCGTGCCACTGATGAACGAGGAAGGAACGGAATGGGCCTTCAATACGCCTGAGGCCGAAGCGTATGTACAGACCCTGATCGATCTCTACCAAGACGGGGTCTTCCCCTCCGACTCGCTGACACAGGATCACACCAAGGAAACCGAGGCATACCAGGCAGCACAGGTCGCCCTGTTCCCATCGGGTGCCAATTTCCTTTCCATTATCGAGGAAAACGCACCGGCCATCGCCGAATCAACGGATGTGGGACCACAAATTACCAGCGAAGGCGGACCAACCAATGTGTCGGTCATGGGACTGCTCGTACCCAAGACCAGTGACAACCAGGCCACTGCCCTCAAGTTTGCCGAGTACATGACCAACGCCGAAAATCAGCTGGAATTCTCCAAGATCGTGACCATCTTCCCTTCAGTCACCGAAGCCCTGGAGGATCCCTACTTCACCGACGATTCAGACGGCACCGTGGAAACCAAAGCCCGCCGCATTGCCGCGGAGCAGCTCGAGAACGCTCAGAACCTAGTACCCGTGCAATTCGATGACCGGGTGAAGTCCGCCGTCATCGGCAAGATCCAACTCGCGATGAACGGCGAACTGACAGCGGCTGAAGCCCTCGACGAAGCCGTCACAGAGGCCAACGCAATCACCGCCAAGTAAGGAAAAAGGGGCGGCCGTGGTGCCGCCCCTGCATCCTGCTCCAGCCACACGGAAAAGAGAACGGAAATGAAAGCCCAGTACAGATGGCTGCCCTGGCTGTTTCTGGCACCGGCGCTCGTCATCGCCTTCCTGTTTCACCTCGGCCCCTTCCTGAACACCATTGTTCTAGCCTTCACCGATGCCACCACGCTGGGCGGTGGAACCTTCAATGGGTTGGACAATTTCACATCACTCGCTCAGGACCCACAGTTCTGGACATCGGTGCGCAACACGGTTCTCTACGCCGTCGTTGTCGTTCCACTTCTGATGCTTCTTCCGCTGCTGCTGGCAGTATTGGTTGAACGCAACATCCCAGGCATCGGATTCTTCCGCTCCGTGTTCTACTCACCGGTAGTTGCCTCAATGGTGGTGGTGGGACTGATTTGGAGCTGGCTTCTGTCCTCGGACGGCGCAGTGAATGGTGTCCTTCAGGCGCTGCGTATCGTCCAGGAACCACTGCCCTTCCTGACAGACACCTCGCTGCTGCTTCTCAGCTGCATGCTGGTCACCGTGTGGAAGGGGCTGGGCTATTACATGGTCATTTATCTGGCGGCGCTTGGGAATGTGTCCAAGGAACTGCACGAAGCGGCCCAGGTGGACGGTGCGGGTGGCGGGCGCCGGTTCTGGTCCATCACCATGCCCGGTGTGCGGCCGACGATGTTCCTTGTGGGCTTGCTGGGTGCCATCGCCTCGATGAAGGTCTTCGCTGAAATATTTGTGATCAGCAACGGCAGCGCCGGACCCGGCGGTCAGGCACGCAGCCTTGTCTACACAATCCGCGAAGTGGGCCTTGGCCTCAGCGGCGAAATCGGCTACGCCTCGGCCATGAGCCTGGCACTCTTTGTCCTGACCATCGGCTTCTCAATCCTCTACCTGCGGTCGCAGAGATCGGAGCAGCTGCGATGAGCACCATGGCAACACACAACGCCACGTCCCGGTCAGCCGGATCAAACGGGAAGAATCCTCCGCACCGGAAGAGCGCCTCCCGAACCCGACGGAAGGCCGTCGACTACGCCATCCGCTACGCGTTGCTGATCTTTATGTTCATTCTCCTCGCTGGACCGTTCATCTGGCAGTTCGGCACCTCCATCAAGGGTCCGACGGAGTCAATTTTCACCGCGAACCCTTTCCCCAACCAACCAACAATCGAGAACTACACGGCAGTGGCGGAGACCATTCCGGTTTTCCGCTACATCGGCAACTCACTCATCGTTGCCACATCCTCCGCCGTGTTGAACTGCATTTTCGCGTCGCTGGCGGGATACGTGCTGGCACGGATGAAATTCAGGGGCCGGACACTTGTGGACGTGCTGTTCTTAGCCACAATCATCATCCCGTTTGAGGTCATCATGGTCTCGGTCTTTTTGACCTCGCGTTCACTGGGCCTCGTCGACAGCCTGCTTGGAGTGATCCTTCCGGCCGCTGCCACGGGGCTCTCCATCCTGATCATGCGCACCGCCTTTCAGGCCCTCCCGCGTGAAATCGAGGAGGCCGCCATGATCGACGGCGCCTCGGACTGGCAGCGCTTCCTGCGGGTCGCGCTTCCATCGGTGCGCGGGTCCCTTGTTGTAGTGGCCATCTTCGCCTTCGTATTCGCTTGGGATGATTTCCTGTGGCCGCTGGTGATTTTGAAGAATCCAGACAATTACACGCTTACGGTGGGTATTCAATATCTTTCCGGCACGTTCACCAGCAATCAGCGCGTGGTGGCGGCCGGAACCATGATCGCCGTGATCCCGCTGCTGCTGCTCTTCTTCGGGCTGCAGAGGTGGTTCTTCCGCGGCGTCGGAGAAGGGGGAATCAAGGGATGAGCGCACCAAAGTACGAGATCCTGCGCACCGAGCTGGAGCAGATGATCAGCAATGGGCTCAATGCCCATGCCGCGTTGCCCAGTGAAAGAGAGTTGATGGCCCGGTACGGACTCTCCCGGATGACTGTCCGCGAGGCCCTGACCAGGCTGGTCGATGACGGCCTGGTCTACCGGGTACACGGGGCGGGAACATTCGTATCAGACGGCGCGAAGATCACGAAGTCCCTCACCCTCACGTCGTTCAGTGAAGACATCCGCTCGCGAGGCATGGAACCGGGCTCACGGTCCGCGGAAATGCACCGGATCGAAGCGGATGCCACCACCGCGAGCGTGCTGAATATCTCGCCCGGCGCACCAGTGGTACACATCCAGCGGGTGCGTACGGCGGATGACTTGCCCATGTGTTTGGAGAACGTATGTATATCGGCCGACCTGGTGCCCGATGATTTTCGGCTCGGTGAACACGCGTCCCTCTACGAGTACCTCGAAGGTATAGGCAGGGGCCCTGTCACGGCGTCTCAAACCATCCAGGCGACCGTGCTGACAAAGGAGCAGGCCGGATTGCTTGAAGTCCCACCGCACTCCCCTGCTCTGGCAGTCTCCCGGGTCACCGCTGATGCGCAGGGCCGGGCGGTTGAACAGGCGAAAAGCCTCTACCGTGCGGACCGGTATGACTTTCATGTCACAGTGGAAAAGGCTCGGAGGCGATGACTCCGGAACCATCGCTGGGAGTTGATATTGGCGGAACCAAGACCATCGCCGCGCTGATCCAGGGCGGCGACCCCGGCCCCAGCCACGAACTACCCACCCCCGCTTCGGACGGTGCAGATGCTGTCTTGGCGAGTGCAGTGGAGCTCGCCCTCGCCGCGGCGGGGGACCACCGCATTGACCATGTTGGCGTTGGCGCTGCCGGGGTGATCGACCACTCGACTGGGCGGGTGCTCTCCGCCACCACGGCGCTGCCGGGCTGGCAGGGAACGGACGTTCAGGCAGCCTTTAAGGCAGCCTTCCCCAACGCCTCGGTACAAGTAGTTAATGACGTGCAGGCATTCACCCTGGCTGAGTGGTTGTACGGTGCCGGCCGGGGCGCCAGCACCGTCCTCGGAGTGACCGCCGGCACCGGAATCGGGGGTGCCCTCATTATCGGGGGCACCATCCACTGCGGCGCCACCTACGCAGCCGGGCACATTGGTCATGTACTCATCCCCGGCGCTGAGGGCCGGCTCTGCCCCTGCGGCAAGTACGGACATCTGGAAGCCGTGGCCTCCGGCACGGCGATGACCGAACGATATCGTGAGCTGGGACGCGCCGCGGAAACCCTGCGCGACGTCGCACATGCAGCCAGCACCGGCGACGTCGCCGCCCACGCGGTGCTGGATCAGGGCGCCGACGCACTCGGCGCGGGCCTGGGGTCCATTGCAAACGTGCTTGATCCGGACGTTATCGTCCTTGGAGGCGGCGTGGCCCGTCTGGGAGCCAGATGGCTCGAACGCGTCCGCACCGCCGCCAATGCTGTCACGATCCCGGCCATTGGCCAGCTCCGTATTGAAGAGTCCATGCTCGGAAACGCAGCGGTCGCGGTAGGTGCCAGCTGCACCGCACGCGGCCGCGGCCCGCGCATGAACGCGCCTCTTGCCGCAGAAGGGCATCGATGAGAATCGCACTCGTACCGCTCGATGAACGACCGGTCTGCACTCAGCTTGCGGCAGGCATTGCCCGCATCGCTGGCCTGGAATGTGTTCTGCCGCCCGCGACCGCTCTGCCGCAGGTCCGACAGCCCGGTAACGCCCAAGCGCTGATGGACTGGCTGGATACCCAGGAAAGTGAATCATCCCATCTCGTGGTTTCGCTTGAAGGCCTGGGGTTCGGCGGGCTGATCCCTTCGCGGATCGGCCAGGAGTCCATCCCCGAGGTTCTGCGACGATGGTCGGCGTTGGAACGACCCGGTGCATCCGTGTACGCTTTCATGCTCGTTCCGCGGACGCCGGATTCCTTGGACGCCATGGAAGAACCTGACTACTGGAATCCCCACGGCCCGGCCCTGCACCACCTCTCGGCTGCCCTCTGCACTGGAGTCGGTGTGGAGCACGCCCGCGAAGCAGTGCCAGAAGATGTCCGGCGCGACTGGCTGGCGCGCAGGATGCGCCAGCACACCCTGGCCCTCGCGGCCATCGATCTGGCGGGCAGGAAGGTGATCGACCGGCTGGTCATTGGCATCGACGACGCCGCCGAGCAGTCCCTGTCCGCAACTGATCAGCACGCCTTGGAAGCCTGGGTAGCGAGGCTCGAGCTCGGGGACCGCGCGCGGGTACAACCGGGCGCTGACGAAATCGGCGCTGTACTCGTGGCCAGAACCTGCCTGAAAATCCTCTCCGCCAGCGCTCCGCGCATTGGAGTGCTCTGCGCGGACCCTGAAGCCCTTAACCGGGTAGCACCCTACGAATCGGCCCCGGTTTACGAAACAATCCGTCGGCAGATCGAATCCGCCGGCGGGCACGCCGACTTCGGGCAGGTCAACGCCGGACGTTGGGACGCCGTGATGGTTATTCATCCTCCGGAAGCGGCGCGCACCCCACACGCGGACTGGGCCGTGGCGCCGGATCATCACCTCGACCACGCTTTCGCGGCCGCCACGGCGAAACTGGTGATAGACGCCGCGGACCAAGCTGTCGTCGTCGGCTTGGCAGACGTTCACCGCCCCAACGGCGCGGATCCCGCACTGATCAGCGCGCTCGATACCGCGGTTGCGTGGCCCTTGCTGAGCAGCTTCGCGGCCTGGAATACCGCGGGGAACACCGTCGGCACGGTCGCCGCACAGTTGACCGCTGCTTGGGCTGGTCGCAGCGCCGGAACCTACAACCCGGACGAGGCATCGCTCGCCATGGCGCGGAGGGTGGTGGAGGACTACGGCTGGATGTCAGTGGAACGTGCCCGCGTGCGGGCGGAACTGGGATCCGACCCGACGCTGCATGATTCCGTTTCCCCACATGACACCCGGAACCCTGTACTGCAACGAGCCGAGGAACGGCTCAGCCGTGTGCTCGAACGGCCCGGATTAGAGGGAATCAGGATCGCCCCGGAGAGCCTGGTCCTGCCCTGGCGAAGAACTTTCGAAATCGAACTTACTCTGGAGAAACACCCATGACGCCAGTCGAACTTTCAGCAGATGTGGCCGTGATAGGTGGTGGATTGGGTGGTATCGCCGCGGCGCTGGCCGCCGCGGACGCTGGCAGGTCGGTGATCCTCACGGCCGAAGAATCAATGATCGGAGGGCAGGTGAGCTCTCAGCTCACCTCTCCGCTCGATGAGCACCCACTGGTGGAATCAACCGGCGTGACAGCCAGCTACCGCAGTTTCCGGGATCTGGTCCGTGAATCCTCCGGCGGCACCGCCAATCCCGGAGAGGGCTGGGTCAGCAGAGTCTGTTTCGAACCGCTCGTGGGACTGCAGGTGCTCCAGGGCATGCTTCAGGAACACGTCGACTCCGGGCGGATCCAGATCCGGCTCCAACACACGCCGGTGAAATCTGAGCAGAGCGGTTCACGGATCGAGGCCGTTTCGCTGCAGACCATTGACGGGGCGCTGCTGCGCGTCACCGCGGCCGTCTACATTGACGCCACCGACCTCGGCGATCTTCTGCCACTGACGGATACCAGGTGGATCATCGGATCGGAGGGCTCTGACGCCTATGGTGAGCCGGATGCCGTTCCAGGACGCCCGGATCGGGGAGCTGAGCAGTCGTTCACCTGGGTAGCAGCGGTGGTCCGTGAAGCACAGCCCTTGCCCTTGGGGGAAGCGCCGGAAGGCTATGACCAGATGAGGGATTGGCAGCCATTTTCCCTGGATCTTGACGGCTGGGACGGGCAGATCCATCGCTACCGGTTCTTCCGGGACGGACCCGACGGTAAGCCGCCGTTCTGGGAGTACCGGCGAATCCGCACGGCGGCATCAGGGAAACCGGAGGCGGCCATCATCAATTGGGCGGGCAATGACTACCGCCGCCGTGGACTCGTGGCAGACCCCGTGCGCGCCAAACAGGAAGCAAGGGACCTTACTCTGGCCTTCGTTCACTGGTTGCGTACCGAGGTCCCGCGAGACCCGGAAGACGGACCCGGACCGCTGGGGGGCAGCTGTGGGTACCCAGAACTCCGGCTTGCCCCCGAAATCAGCGGCACCCCGGACGGGCTGGCGGAGACACCGTATGTGCGCGAATCCAGGCGTCTGGCAAACCCACAACCGGTGACTTGGCATGACCTGCGGCCTGGTCCTGATGGTTTCGCACCGTCAATACCGGACTCCGTGGGTATCGCTTGGTATCACACGGATCTGCACCCACGCGTCGGCTACACCGCGACCGTGTTCAGCGAAACGGCACCCTTCCAGATTCCCGCCAGCGCACTGGTCCCGGTTGCCGGGGTGGGCCCGGAAAACCTTGTGATGGGTGCAAAGAACTTGGCTGCGACGCAGGTCGCTGCCGCCGCTTACCGGCTGCAGCCCGGTGAATGGGCCATCGGAGAGGCGGCCGGCATCATCGCCTCAGTGAGCATCGGTACCGGGGCCACACCCCGCCGCGTAGTTGAAACCGTGAACCTCCTGGAAGAGGTACGGATCCGGCTGACCGCCCGCGGAGCTCCCCTGGCCTGGCCGGAAGGTGCCCTGAACAGTATCAATACAGAATCCACCGTTACGGAGAAACACCATGTCTGACCCATCCTCAGCGGTCAATTTGCAAGCCTCCATCCTGGACCGTCTGAGGGGTCAACTCATAGTTTCCTGTCAGGCCTACCCGGGCGAGCCACTGCGCGGATCCATTCATATGGTGGCAATCGCACTCAGCGTTCTCGCGGGCGGAGCGGCAGGGGTGCGCCTTGAGGGCCTTGACGACATCCGTGCCGTGCGGGCCGCCACTCCAGCCCCAATCATTGGCCTCTGGAAGGTCGGCGACAACGGCGTCTACATCACTCCCACACTCTCTGCCGCCGAGGAAGTGGCGCGGGCGGGGGCGGATGTGGTTGCCCTGGACGGAACGGGCCGGTCCCGTCCCGACGGTCTCACCCTGGCGGAAACCATTCAACGGCTCAAGGCCACCTCGCCGGTACTGGTGATGGCGGATGTCTCCACGGCGGAGGAAGGAATCGCTGCGGCGGAAGCGGGCGCCGATATTGTCTCCACCACGCTCGCCGGTTACACGCCGTACAGCCGTCCCGGACCTGCGCCGGATCTTCAACTCATCACGGAACTCGCAGGGGCTGTCACTGTGCCCGTTTTCGCTGAAGGCCGCATCGCCACCCCCGATGTCGCCGCCGCCGCCCTCCAGCTGGGGGCAACCGCCGTCGTCGTCGGCTCAGCAATTACGCACCCACAGTCCATCACCGCCCGTTTCGTGCACAGCACATCGGTCGTCACGCCCACAGAGGACAACATCCGTGTCTGAACTGCTTAAAACCTGCCATGTCATTTCCCATGTCCATTGGGACCGCGAGTGGTACCGCGGGTTCGACGGCTACCGCGGCCGGCTCGTTGACCTGGTGGAGCGCGTATGCGGATCCCTGGAACAGGGACACTACGCATCGTTCCACCTGGATGGCCAGACTGTCATTCTCGCCGATGTGCTGGAGGTGCGCCCTGACCTCGAAGCGCGGATCTCCGGCCACATCAACTCCGGCCGGCTGACCGTCGGACCGTGGCATGTTCTCGCGGACAACCAGCTGGTATCGGTCGAGAATCTTGTCAGGAACCTGCTTCGTGCCCGCCGCTGGGGCAACAGGATGGGCAGACTCTCCACCGTAGGCTACTCTCCGGATGCCTTTGGTCATCCAGCGGACCTGCCGCGGCTGCTGAACGGATTCGGGATGGACACCGCCCTGGTCTGGCGCGGCGCACCGCCGGAACATGCACGTTTCCGCTGGATTTCCCCGGATGGCAGCGAGGTGTTCACAGTCAACCAGGGCTACCACCAGACGGAAACCCTGTGGGATTCCGTTACCAGCGGCGTACAGCTCAAGCAGTTCGTCCAAGCCGAACGGCAGCGGCTGCCCGACGGTCCACTCCTGCTGCTGAACGGCGGTGACCACGTTGTGCCCCGCCCGCCGGCTGAACGTACGGCTGCAGCAGCCGATGCTGGGGTGGGCCTGGTTGAGACCACATTGGGTGAGTTTTTCACTGTGGCCCGCGAGGCCGACGGGGAGCTTCCCGTGGTGCGCGGCGAGCTGCGGACGCTGGGCAACCGCCTTACATTCCTGCTCCCGGGAACGTTGTCGGCGCGCACGTACGTCAAACTCGCCAACAGCAGGGCGCAGACCCTCCTGGAACGCTACGCGGAACCTCAGCTGGTGCGGCACCTGATGCGGCCGGCTACCTCCCCTGCATCCCACGCTGAGCTGCTGGATCATGCCTGGGACCTTGTCATCAAGAACGCGCCTCATGATTCGATCTGCGGCTGCAGCACTGACGAGGTGCACCGCCAGACGACCGTCCGGGCTGAACGCGCCATAGAAACAGGGGAGCTGCTGGTACGCAGGCTCCTCCTCGCCGAGGGCGTGGACACCCGCCAGCACGGCGACCCGGCACGCGACCAGGTCGACGTCGTGGTGCTCTCGGGCCAGGGCACAACCGTAAGCGGGCACGCAACCTTGGACGCCGTGACCGAGCCCGGCCGCGTGGTGACGCGGGTGAAGGACCACGGCGGCCGGGATGTGCCATTCGAACTGGAGTCAACCCGCCGCGAGAAGGTGTTTGAGGCCGATCTCGATCTTCTCCCCGATACCCGCGAAACGGACATCCACACCATCGCGTTCGCGGCCGACGCGGTACCGGCGTTCGGGTGGAAAGCATTCCGCGTGGAACTGTCGGATGGACCGGCGTCGCCACCACAGCGGACACCCTCGAGGAGGATTGACACTGGGCGCTTTGTCATCGAGGTGCTCGACAACGCGTCGCTGCGTGTTCACGACACTGAGACGGGACGAATGCACGACGGCGTTGGCCGTCTTGCCTCCGACGGCGACCGTGGCGACACCTACAATTTTGATCCGATTCCCGGGGGCGTGGCTATTGAGCCCCGGGTCACCCAGGTGGAGGCGTCCAGCACCGCACTGCGTACCCGCATAAACATTGAAGCAACAATCACCTTGCCAGAAGGAATTCAGGACAACCGCAACAGCCGCAGCGATACTACTGTTGATTCTCCACTGTCTATCACGGTCACCCAATGGGCCGGCACCGACCGCCTCGAATGGTCCATCTCGCTCGACAACCGGGCGCGCGATCATCGACTGCGCTTCGAAGTCCCCATCGACGTCCAAGCAGTCTCGTGGACAGCCGATCAACACTGGTCGACGATTGAACGGCCTGTTGGTCCAGAACTGGGAGTGCTCCCAACGGAAGCGGCGTTTGAAGCAGAACACCCGGTTGCCCCAGTGAGTTCCTGGGCATGCGCCGGCACTGGACCCTCCGCCGTCGCGCTCCTGACGCGCGGCCTGCCCGAGGTCCAGGCGATCCGGCGACCCGATTCCGCCGTCCTGTCCGTGACGGTGCTGCGCGCCGTTGGTTGGCTCTCGCGCTTTGACCTGCGCACCCGTACCACGGGAGCCGGCCCCATGATGGCAGTCCCCGAGGCCCAGTGCATCGGCCCTATCGGCGTCAATGTCGCAGCGGTGTTTGGTGAAAGCGTTCGGCCGGATTCCATGGACTTTGTGGCGTCCGCAGCACTTCACCAATCGCCGCTTCGGACGTTCGCACTGCGACCGGGGTGTCCGCCACCCGCGGGACAGACCGCGCGGCAGTCCGCGCCAGAAGTAGTGGGTGCTCTCGTGTCGGCCTGGAAACCGGTCGAAGAGAACCCTTCGCGCGGCGGATCGGTGCTCAGGATCTCCAATCCCACGGCGCGCGCCGTGTCGGCTGTTGTCCGGCTGCCGGAGCAGACCACGTCGGTCGACAGTGCACGCATCGATGAAACCATCATGAAGCCGCTAACCATCGGACAGGAGCGCCGCGTGCACATAGACCTTCCGCCGTACGGTCTGGAAACCCTCATCCTCCGTTAGTCTCACCCAGCACAACCAGCCGCGGTTCATCCCGCGGCTGCTTGGCGTGCCTGCTTCTCGCAGAGGTACGAACCAATTGGACGGTTTGAGCAGAAATCTTGGCAAATTAAAGGTGAGATGGACCACAGTTTTCCTTGACTTGTCCGGACCAGTAGGTCCAGGATGATAGTGACCTTAGGAGGTCCCATGCGAAAAAGATCAGACCGCCGCCGTCGGTGGCCACTCGTTATCACCCTTACCGCCGCCCTGCTCGCCTCGATCGTGACCGCCCCGGGCACAGTCGCGGCCCCGCCAGAGGAACCTGCCGGACCACGCGTGGTCGCCGCAGACGGCACAGTGCAGACGATAGACGCCATTAACCCCTCCAGCCGCACTGCCGGCATGTTCGCCCTCTACACCCCGGACTTCGGCCCTTCAACGAAGACCAACAAGTTCGGCGGCGAGGCGGTGCTGCGTGAGACCGGCAACCCAGGCAGCTACGAGGTGCTGGACGTCTGCACCGTCTTCACCAACTGCTCCAACCCGGGCGATAACGCAATCCCGGAAGACGGAGTGGTGCTGTCTGCCTCACCAGGGGGCACACCCGACGTGCGCACTTTCCTCCGGGACCACGTTCGCGCCGGGGAGTTGATCACCCTGGATGACCTCACGGTCCGCACCGTGACAGAGACAATCGACGCCACCGATCCCACCGTCGAAACCCACCCTGCAGGAGTGGACCCTGCCTCCGGGAAGTGCTTCCCCGGCTGCCGTGGCGGCGAACAACTAATCGTGTATACCACTGCTTCGGGCCGTCCCACAACCGAAACCAATGATTTCGGCTACGAAGTAACCGTCATAGATGGCCGCGTCACCGCACGCGGCGGCAACAACAGGGAAATTCCCGCAGACGGACTGGTTATTTCCGGACACGGCGGCCGCGGGGCTTGGCTCTCCAGCAACGCAGTCCTCGGAGCGAAGGTGGCCGTCGATGGATCAACCGTCACTGTGACCATCGATGAAAGCACCTACATGTACGGCGCGGAGCAGGCCCTGGCACGCGCGGAACAGTCAATGACAGCCGCCGCGGAAAGCTGCCTGATCGTCGATCAGCAGGGCGCCGCTACCGCAGCAGCGGAATCGCGCTCACTGTTGAACCAGGCCGCAGAGGCCTCGGCCGCCGGGAATGTCGACGGGTCCGTCACGCTGGCCGAACAGTCCCGCGAAAGCGCCGAACTTGCCTGGTACCGCACCGCCGAATCACGTCCCGTGGAGGGACGCGGCATGTGGGTACGCCCCACCGAAACCACACCCGCCCAGATCGAGACAACCCTGGACCAGCTCGATGCCGCAGGCGTGAACATGGTCTTCCTGGAGACCGTCTTCCAGGGTTACACCATCTACCCCAGCGCTGTAGCCACCGAGTACGGTATCGCACCTCAACGGCCTGAAATGGCTGGGTTTGACCCGCTGCAGGTCTGGATCGATGAAGCGCATGCGCGTGGCATCGAACTGCACCCCTGGGTCCACACCTTCTTTGTCGGCGCGCAGTCCGTCAACGAAAACGGCGGTGTTGGCCCCGTACTTGAGGCACATCCGGAATGGGCAGCAGTGGAACGTGAGGACGTGGGCAAGACCGGCCCGCAGCCGTCCTCCCAAGAGCCCGGCTACTACTTCGTGGACCCGGCAATGCCCGAACCCCGCGAGTATGTGAAGTCTGTCTTCACAGAGATCCTGACGAAATACGAGGTTGACGGTCTACACCTGGACTACATCCGTTACCCTGTCTCACAGCCGTGGGAAACCGCCTCGTTCTCCTACAGCGACTACGCCCGCGATGCATTTGCCAGTGAGCACGGCACCGACCCCTACACGCTCACTCCGGACGATGCACTGTGGGAGACGTGGAACGCCTGGCGTGAGGAAAAGGTGACGTCATTCGTCGCCGAGGTCCGGGACATGCAGCTGGAAGTGGCACCGGAAATTCAGATGTCTGCAGCAGTGTTCCCCGACCCAAGCGACGGTCTGGCCAAGAAGTTCCAAAACTGGGCTGACTGGGCTGACAGGGGGTACGTCGACGTCCTCACAGGTATGTCGTTCGGTACCTCTGCAGCCTCCGTGGCCCGTGACACCGAACTAATGCGCGAGTCGGTGGGGGATGAGAACCTTCTCTACACCGCGACTTACGGTCCGTTCCGCGGCTCGACCCCTGACGTGCTGATCGAGCAGACCCAGGCAGTCAGGGATGCGGGTTCCGACGGCGCAGCGCTTTTCGCCTACAACCAGCTCTCCGCTGCGCAGGCGACGGCACTGGAAGAAGGCGTGTTCCGCGCCGAGGCACGCACACCGCACAGCGACCTGGTGACAGCCGCCCGGGAGGCCGGCCAATGGACCTCCGGGAACGTCAGCAGCGCAACCGGTACCTGCATACCGGAGAAGACAGCCAAAAAATTGGAAAAGGAACTCGCGGGCGCGGACCGTTTCCTTGAGGAAGGCAAAACGGATCAGGCGGTGAAGGCATACGGCAAAGCCGCTGAAATCGTCCGTGGCTCCAGTGAGATTCAGCTGAACTTCGCTGCCAGGCTAATCCGTGATCTGGCCATGTACCAGCGTTGGACCGAGCAAGCCGACGCAGAGCATGGTGGAAAGGGAGGACCTAAGCGGTAGAACACCGCGCCTGCGGTGAGCGCTTCGCTCGACTGCTGAATCAGTGTAGGAGCGTCCCTCGATGAGGGTCGCTCCTACACACTGCAGCGAGGCAGACCGGGAACTAGCTGCATCAGCCACGAAGTCTGGTGACGTTCAGCGTGGCCGCATGCATGAAGACCCCGGGTGAGGTGGTGCAGATCAAGAGTATTCACCAACCAATAGCTGCCCGGCGCAAAGCTCGCCCATCACCTCAGGGCCAAACCTTTGTCCTGGCCCTGAAAAGAGCGGCCTTCGCCGGCGCCGCGGCCTTCCGAAACCGGCTGTGACCCACAGCAGCCTGGAGGCAGGTGGCCACAGCAGCATTTACAGTCCAGACAGGGGCGGCCCACAAAAGGACGCTGGCTAGATGGAGTACTCCGGCGCTGCCCAGACAACAACCTCCGGGTGCTCGTAGAAACGGTAGCCCTGCCCGCGCACCGTGCGTACCGTGTTGGCGAGCCGGCCGAGCTTTGAACGCAGGCGTCGGATGTGTACGTCTATGGTGCGCTCGTTGGGGACTTCGTCCGCATTGCGCCAGAGGCCGCTGAGCAGTTCTTCGCGGCCGACCGTGCGGGAGGCGTTTTCAACCAGGTAGTTCAGAAGTTCGAACTCTTTGAAGGTCAAGTTCAGTGTTTCGCCGTCGAGGTGGACTTCCCTGCGCGAGAGGTCGATAAGCACACCGGTTGGCCGGAGTGCTGGAGCTGGGCTGGCCTGCTCAGGGCGCGGCCTGCGGCTGACGGTCGGGTCACCGAGTGCCTGGCGCACGACGTCGATATCGGCGCCGACGGCGTCTGCCGGAGCCAGCGCGACGGCGGCATGGCTTTGCGCACCGGGAACAAGTGACCGGACATGTGCGCGGACTTCCTGTGCCAGCCGGCTGAGCGTGGTGCCGTGCTCAGCGGCTGTTTCCTCGTCCAGCGCCACGTAGAGGACAAACCCCCGGGCGGTGGTGTCTCCGGAAACTGCCTGCGGGCCGGGAAGGCCGTTCGGCGTGACCACGGCAACCGGGGCTGTAACCGGCTGGTGATCACCCGGGGTGGGCACGGCCTGCAGTTGCCGCAGCGGATTGGATGAATAGGACTGGCTGGCCGGAACCTGGCCGTACTGAGCAAAGGCGGGACCCTGCCCATAGGACGGGCGCTGGGCGCCGGCGCGGTTCTGGGAAGTGCGAAGGGAAATGTGGACGTATCCAGATGAAACGGTCATGTTAAACAACCTCATGGTGAGTGCCGACATCACGGCGCGAATGCTGGGGTGTGCCCGGCCTTAGATGGAGCTTCAGTGGAGCCCGCCGTTGGGCTAGGAAATGCGTAAGGGGTTGGGGTAGGCCGTTACGCGTGCATTCGACAACAGCGTGATGCCGTGACGGACATGGTGTCCGTGGCTGTTGCTGCGGCTGCAGATGCTGTTGCGTGGATGTTCACACAAGGAATTATTGCACGTAACAATCCTTTACGCGCAAGTAACAATGGTAAAGAGTCCACATCGCGGACGCCTGGTTTGAAGCCCAGCTAGGGGCTGTTAACCCACTACGCCGTAGAGCCTGTCACCGGCGTCGCCCAGCCCTGGCACAATATACGCGTTCTCATTGAGCTTCTCATCGATGGAAGCAAGCACGATCGTCACGTTTGCGTCCTCAAGCTCGAGCTTCAGGGCGGTCAGTCCCTCCGGAGCGGCCAGCAGGCAGATGCAGGTGACGTCCGCGGCTCCCCGCTTGAACAGGAACTTGATCGCCTCCCGGAGTGTTCCCCCGGTGGCGAGCATGGGGTCCAGCACAAACACCTGGCGTCCGGTCAGGTCATCGGGCAGGCGTTCGGCGTAAGTGATGGCCTCCAGTGTCTCCTCGTTGCGGGCCATCCCCAGGAAGCCCACCTCGGCAGTTGGCACCAGCCGGGTCATGCCCTCAAGCATGCCGAGGCCGGCGCGAAGAATTGGGACAACCAGCGGAGTGGGTTTGACCAGTCCAGTTCCTGTGGCGGTGGTGACCGGGGTCTCGATCTCCACCGGCTGGACCCTGACCTCCCGGGTGGCCTCGTAGGCGAGCAGCGTCACCAGTTCCTCGGTCAACTGCCGGAACACCGGGGATGGAGTGTTCTTGTCCCGGAGGACGGTCAGTTTGTGGGCCACCAGGGGATGGTCGACTACCAATACGCGCATTGGACAAAAGTATCATTGGCATCATGCCCGCCCTTCCCCACGCCAACACGCCGTTGCATACCCGTTGGATGGACCTTGCATTGGACGCGGCCCGCCGCGCACTTGAGACGGCGGATGTGCCGGTTGGCGCCGTCGTCGTTGGTTCGGACGGCGCGGTGCTGGGCACGGGTTGGAACGCGCGCGAAGCGGACGGCGACCCCACCGCCCATGCGGAAGTGCTGGCCATTCGCCAGGCAGCCGGGGCCCTCGGGACGTGGAGGCTGGACGGGTGCACGCTGGCTGTCACCCTGGAACCGTGCGCCATGTGTGCCGGTGCGGTTGTGCTGGCAAGGGTACCCAGGGTGGTGTTCGGAGCCTGGGATCCGAAGGCGGGCGCGGCGGGTTCGGTCTTCGACGTACTGCGGGAGCGGCGTCTGAACCATTGGACCGAGGTATTTCCAGGCGTGCGCGAACCGGAATGCGCGGCACTCCTTCAGGACTTCTTCCTGAAACAGCGACACGGCTGACGGTTCAGCGCCCGTTCCAGCGGACGTGCCGTTCACGGCGTGAGCCTAGCCTCGGGAGCATCTTCACCATCCCCCAATCCGTTGGTGAAGAAGTAGCCGCGCCTTTTGATCCTCTCCAAATAGTGCGTAGGCTTACTAATTTGGATCGTCAATGAGCGAAGGAGTGTGCACTGTGACCTCACAGCAGGATGGCATGAAGGAAATTCACAAGATTCTCAAGGACGCCGATATTGCAGTGTTGACCACTGTCAACATGCAGGGGCAGCTGGTGAGCAGGCCGCTGGCGGTTCAAAATACAGAGTTCGACGGCGACCTGTGGTTCTTCACTGACGATCCCTCCCCGAAGACTGATGAGGTCCGCAGCAATCCGCAGGTCAACGTTTCCGTGAGCAGCGGCAAGGGTTACCTGTCGGTCACGGGCACGGCGTCAGTAACCAAGGACCGCGCAAAGATCGATGAACTCTGGAGCGCATCGGTGGAGCCGTGGTTTGAGAACGGCAAGGATGATCCTTCTGTGGCGCTGATCAAAGTTGACGCGGACACCGCCGAATACTGGTCTCTGGACTCGCCTCGGGTTGTGGCCGCATTCAAGATTGCCAAGGGCTTGGTGACGGGCAACCGGCCGGATCCCGGGACCAATGAGGTCATAGACCTCTAGCGGCTTCGCTCGCACCGAAAGCCGTTTTGGGCTTGTCCGCCCGCAGCCGGTAAAGTGGCTGCGTTGGTGACGTGTCCGAGCGGCCGAAGGTGCAACACTCGAAATGTTGTTTGGTGAAAGCCAACGTGGGTTCAAATCCCACCGTCACCGCCAATAAAGAACCCCGTTAGTTCCTCTCCTTGAGTGGGGCTAACGGGGTTCTTCTCGTTAACCTGAGCACTGCTGTTGACTGCGGCGCTCAGTAGTTGCGGCTTCTGCGGGCAACTACCACTGGGTTTGCATCAGCCATAAAGCTCCGTAAGGTGATTGATAAGTACACTGATCAATCACAGGGAGTTCATCGATGTCACGCGAACAGAACATGCAGGCTCAGGAAAAGCTCGGTCAGCTGATTGCAGACCGCGAAGTGGATCGCTTCGGCGAGGTCTTCGCCGAAGACGTGGTTGATCATGATCCAGCACCAGCCCAGGCACCGGGTGTCCGCGGCATTCAGGATTTCTGGGTGCAGTTCCTTGCCGGTTTCCCCGATGCGGCACTGAATACCGAGGCCCTGGTGGCAGATGATGAGCACGTCACCGTGGTACTCACCATCACCGGCACCCACGATGGCGAGTTCCAGAGCATCGAACCCACGGGCACGCGGATTGCTGTGCGCGGCATTCAGGTGGCGCGCTTCGAAAACGGGCTCATCGTCGAACGTTGGGGCTCCACGGACGAGGCAGGCCTGCTCAAGCAACTGGGGGCGTAGGCTGGTCTCCACGCGGCCCTGGCGGGCCTTGGTCGACCACCGGGAGGTTGGCGGTGGTCGACCAAGCGAGGAACGAGCGCGTGGAGACCCAGCGCAACCCGATAGCCTTGCCGGATGGCATTGCGAGCGCTGGCTGTCGGAAGAAAGCACGAATCCTGGGTGGCCGAGGGCATTGCCCGCTACGAGAAGCGGCTCAAGAAGCCGTTTGACCTCTCCTGGCAGCTGATCGCCCATTCCGCCCGCGAGGGAGACGCTGCGCGGGACGAGGAATCCGGCCGCCTCCTCGACCGGCTGGCGGGTAAGCACGGCAATGATTACGTCATCCTGCTTGATGAGCGGGGCAAAGCCCTCGACTCACCGGGTCTCGCCGCAAAGCTGCAGCAGCCGCTGGATAGCGCCAGAACCATCACGGTGATCATCGGCGGCGCCTACGGCGTCAACCAGGCAGTCCACGCACGGGCGGACCTGGTCTGGTCCCTCTCTCCGCTTGTCTTTCCCCACCAACTGGTGCGCCTCATTCTGGCCGAACAGCTGTACCGCTCCCAGGAAATTGCAGGGCACCGCCCCTATCATCACGAGTGAGCAGACCGAGCCGAAGCACGGCCGGCTGCGAATACAGTGTGAGCGTTGTGGATTCTCTACACTTGGTGGAGATCACGCGCGGGTGGAGGAGAAATGATGACCGGTTTGGGAACGACTGCGCGGATACTCCGCGCGTCCGCCACCGCCGTCGTCGTGCTGTCCCTCGCAACCGGCGCCCACCTTGCCGGTGGAGGCCAGTTGCCCGGCCTGCTGATTCTCGCCGCGCTCGCCGCGGCGACCCTCCTAGCGGTCACTGTTGCGGCCCAGCGGAAGCTCTCCCTCCCCGCTGTGCTGGGCATCCTCGGGATCGGTCAATTTGTTCTCCACCAGGCCTTCAACACACTCACGACGACGACGGCCTGCCTCCCGGCACCGGGTGGCCACTACGGCATGCAACAGGTTCACTGCGCTCCCACGGGTTTGGAGCATGCACATGCTGGTGCGGCACCCGACGGTGCGCTGATGCTCGCAGCCCATGCTGCCGCCGTCGTTATCACCGCCCTCATGCTTCACCGGGGTGAAGCGGCTCTGGTCCTGACAGTTCAGTGGCTGCGTCCGCTCTTCGCGCTGCCAGGGCTCGCTGCCCAGTTCCCGCAGACACCACTCCCTCGTTTTCGCACGATTTCACGGCCCAGTTACCGGCATCCTGTCCTGGTGGTGCCCACCCTCCGCGGTCCGCCCGCTACAGCCTCTCTCTGACACAATCCCCCGGCATCCCGCCATGCGCTCTTCCGCGCTCCCGTATTTCTGCTGCCCAAGCGGCAGCACCTTTGAGAGGTAAGAAATCACCATGAAAAACTCAGTTCGCCGCACCTTGACCGTAGCCGCAGCGACCACCGGTCTGATGGGACTTGGTCTGGCCGGAGCGGCAGCGCACGTCACAGTCAAACCGGACACCACGGCCGAAGGTGCGTTCTCCTTGCTGACCTTCGGCTTTTCTCATGACTGTGACGGTTCGCCCACCAACAAGATCACCATCTCCCTGCCCGACGGCATGATCGATGCCAAACCTGAGATTGTTCCAGGCTGGAACGTGGAGAAGGTCACCGAGACACTGGATGAGCCCATGACACTCGATAACGGATCGAGTGTCACCGAGCGCGTCGGCCAGATCGTCTACACGGCCGAAACGCCTATGGAGGACGGCTACCTGCAGCAGTTTGACCTTTCAGTGCAGCTTCCCGAGGGCGCCGGGGAAACTCTCGCCTTCCCGGTCCTGCAGTCCTGTGTGGAGGGCGAGACCGATTGGTCCGAGATTGCTGCCGGCGGCGAAGACCCGCACAGCCTGGACGCACCGGCTCCCTCCTTTGAACTGACGGCCGCAGATACAGAAGGCGGTCACGGCGCTGAGGCTGAGCCCGAAGCCGAGGCTGCGGACCTGGAGAACGCTTCGGCGAGCACAGACACTTCGGGCGCGGCAACCGCCGGTTACGTTGGGCTCGGCGCCGGCCTTCTTGGTCTTGCCGCGGGCGTAGTTGCACTGCTCCGCACCCGCAAGATCAAGGCGTAACCAGGTAACAATCCCTGCGTCAATCCGCTACTCGCCGCGCGGGCTGATTGACGCAGGGATGCCCTCGGGTAAGGGTGTTGCTATGACACCCCGTGTAAAGACGCCCCGTTGGATTGCCGCCGCTGCTCTTGCCGGATCGGTCGTCTTCCTGTCCGCGTGCGGCTCAACCGGTGCGGGTACCGAATCTGCCGAGGAACCATCGGAGTCGACGTCCGGTGAATTGTCCGCGCCGCCGTCATCGTCTCCTTCTCCTTCCCCTACCTCCGAAGCTGTGCCCGAAGCTGCACCCGAACCATCGGAGTCCGCGTCCAGCGAGCCCGTACCCACCCCTGAGCCAGCAGACGGCGTCTGCACCGCTGCCATGCTTGAGGGTGCGGTCGAATCTCCCATAGGAGGCGGGGCCGCCGGAAGTGTTTACCGCAACCTCATCCTGACCAACATCTCCGACGAAAAGTGCATCATGTCCGGCTTCCCCGGTGTGTCCTCTGTGGATGCCTCCGGTACCCAAGTAGGGGCGCCCGCCGACCGCGGAGATACCGGCGCCGAGGTCCTCCTCGCCCCCGGCGCCTCAGCCATTGCCGAGCTCAAGCAGACGCGGGCGGAAAATTACGGTGGGGACTGCTCGCTGACAGCGGCAACCGGGCTCCGGATCTACCCCCCGGAAGCCACGGACTCGCTGATTGTGGCGCAGGAATCAATGGCCTGCGCGTCGGAAAGCATCGTGTTGATGACCGTCAGCGCGATGCAGCCTTCGGCCTGACTCTCATCACCCGCAACCGGACTGCGGCCGTGGCAAAAACCGCCGCAGTAAATAGCTGAAGCGAAATAGTGAGCCACGGTTGGCCCGCAGCGATGGCTCCCACCCCGGCGATCGCCGCAACCACTCCCGAGGTGATGATCACACGCCCCCGCTCAAGCCAGCCATAAACCGCAAGGGCAATGCCCAGAACCACCCAGGCGCCCAGCCCGCGCAGGGATTCGATGGCACCACCCAGCAGCGACCCAAGCTCCAGTACGACGGCGAGAACAAGGTAGGTGCCCGTGTTCGCGTTGATTGCCGGCGGATTGCGCACCAGCCAGGGCGCAGCGAGCAACACGAGCACCAGAGTGCTGACCACAAAGTACACGGCGACTGCGCCCGTGTTCTCACCGGCGATGAGGCTCGCCACCGCGCCTCCAGTGAACAGAACGGCGACGCCTGCCATCGGTACCCAGTTGTTGCTCACATGGCCGCTCATGGTTCGAAAGTACCGCAGCCCGCGTGCGAATCCGCGGCGCGGTGGCCTCGACGGTCCCGCGCCGCCGGGTTCCCTCCATCAAAACTTCCCTAAGGTTTAGGATCGCCGGTTCGAAACAGCGATCCTGAGGTCCAGGGCAGTTTCTGTCCCGCGCATTAAGGGTGCCCTGAGAAAATGTCAGAACGGTGCGAGATGATGAATTGATGACGTCGGTGCTGGAGAAATTCACGCCCGCCACCCATGAATGGTTCGCGGGTGCATTCAGCGCGCCCACACCTGCGCAGGAAGGCGCCTGGAACGCGATTGCCGCGGGCTCCAATGCGCTGGTTGTTGCTCCCACCGGTTCGGGTAAAACCCTTGCAGCGTTCCTGTGGGCGCTGGACGGGTTCATCGCCAAACCCGTAGAGGACAAGCGGACCACCCGGGTGCTGTACATTTCCCCGCTCAAGGCACTCGGTGTTGATGTGGAGCGGAACCTGCGCTCGCCGTTGATCGGTATCACCCAAACGGCCAAACGGTTGGATCTTCCCGCGCCATCCATCACCGTGGGAGTGCGCTCGGGCGATACATCGCAGGCCGAGCGGCGGGCTCTCCTCAGCCGTCCTCCGGACATCCTGATCACCACCCCCGAGTCCCTGTTCCTCATGCTCACGTCCAAAGCGAGGGAAACCCTCACCAACGTGGACACAGTGATTGTCGATGAGGTCCACGCTGTTGCAGGAACCAAACGCGGCGCCCACTTGGCGGTGTCGCTGGCCCGGCTGGATGCTTTGTTGGACAAGCCCGTCCAGCGCATCGGGCTGTCCGCCACCGTGGAGCCAAAGGACACGGTTGCGCGTTTCCTTGCCGGGAACGCGCCGGTGGAGATTGTTGCTCCTCCGTCGAAGAAGTCCTGGGATATTACGGTCACCGTTCCGGTGGAGGACATGACGGAGCTGGGCGGCACGGCGGCAACGGACGACGACGGCGGTCCGGTTCCGCAGGCGAGCATCTGGCCGCATGTGGAGGAGAAGATAGTCGACCTCATTGAGGCCAACCACTCCACAATCGTCTTTGCGAACTCCCGCCGCCTTGCAGAACGCCTGACCGCCCGCCTCAACGAGATCCACGCGGACCGCGGGGAAGCAGCAACCCTCTGGTCTTCCCCGGACAACGAGCAAGAAGCCTTCGGACCCGGTGGGATTGCCGCGGATAACGCCAGTGACTCGGCAGGCGGCATGAGCGGGCGCACCGGAGGTGTCCCGAAGGAAGGCGGCTTTAATGTTCCTAGGGCCGCCAGGCCCAACGGAATTTCGTTGCCGCCGTTCCGGGCCACCGCAGGCGCGCCACCCCAAAGAACCCCCGCCGAAATGATGGCGCAGGCGGGCCAAACCCAAGGCGCCGAGCCGCTTCTGGCGAGAGCCCATCATGGGTCCGTCTCCAAAGACCAGCGTGCCCTGATCGAGGATGACCTGAAATCCGGCCGTCTGCGCTGTGTGGTGGCGACGTCGTCGTTGGAATTGGGTATCGACATGGGCGCGGTGGACCTGGTAGTCCAGGTGGAGGCGCCGCAGTCGGTGGCGAGCGGCCTGCAGCGGGTGGGGCGGGCCGGACATCAGGTAGGCGAGGTGTCGCAGGGTGTCCTGTTCCCCAAGCATCGCGGCGACCTGGTGAACACCGCGGTGACCGTGGAGCGGATGCTTGCGGGAAAGATCGAGCCGCTCTACATACCAGCCAATCCGCTGGACATTCTGGCGCAGCAAACGGTTGCGGCCGTCGCACTGGAGACGATCGATGTGGAGGAGTGGTTCGACATCGTGCGGCGGTCGGCCCCCTTTGCCACACTCCCCCGTTCGGCCTTCGAGGCGACCTTGGATCTGCTGGCGGGCCGGTACCCGTCAGACGAATTCGCGGAACTTCGGCCGCGGATCATCTGGGATCGGGTCGAGGGCACCATCACCGGCAGGCCCGGCGCGCAACGTCTGGCGGTCACCTCCGGTGGCACCATTCCGGACCGCGGGTTGTTTGGAGTGTTCCTGGTGGGGTCGGAAGCCACCGGGACGGACGCACGGGCGGGCGGTAGGCGGGTCGGCGAACTCGATGAGGAAATGGTTTACGAATCGCGGGTGGGTGACGTTTTTGCCCTCGGCGCCACCAGTTGGCGGATTGAGGACATCACCCACGACCGCGTCCTGGTGTCCCCCGCCTTTGGACAACCCGGCAAGCTGCCCTTCTGGAAGGGGGATTCGCTGGGCAGGCCCGTGGAACTGGGTAGGGCGGTGGGCGCTTTTGTCCGGGAGCTCTCCAACGCCTCTGACGAGGATGCAACGGCACGGTGCCGTGCGAGCGGACTGGATGACTGGGCTGCTGGTAACCTCCTTGCCTATCTTCGGGACCAGCAGCAGGCCACCGAGATTGTGCCCAACGACCGAACGCTGGTGATCGAGCGGTTCCATGACGAGCTGGGCGACTGGCGGGTTGTCCTCCACAGCCCGTTCGGCATGCCCGTCCACGCGCCCTGGGCTTTGGCAGTAGGGGCAAGGCTTGAGCAGCGGTACGGGATGGACGGCTCCGCGATGGCCTCCGACGACGGCATAGTGCTCCGCGTACCCCTCATGGAGGATGAGCCTCCCGGCGCGGAACTCTTCCTGTTCGACGCCGAGGAACTTGACGGTATTGTGACCGCCCAGGTGGGGTCCTCAGCCCTGTTTGCATCACGGTTCCGTGAGTGTGCTGCCCGTGCGCTGCTGTTGCCGCGCCAGAATCCCACGAAACGGAGTCCGCTGTGGCAACAGCGGCAACGTTCCGCCCAGCTGCTGGACGTGGCCCGTAAGTTCCCAACCTTTCCCATCATTCTGGAGACCGTCCGCGAATGCCTGCAGGATGTCTATGATCTGCCCGCCCTGAAAGACATCGCCGGGCAGATTGACCGCCGCGAGGTGCGCATGGTGGAAATTACCACCCAGCAGCCCTCGCCCTTTGCCCGCTCCATGCTGTTCGGTTACGTTGCATCCTTCCTCTACGAGGGTGACTCACCCCTGGCCGAGCGCCGCGCGGCGGCCCTATCGCTTGACCCCACACTCCTGAATGAGCTGCTGGGCCGCGCTGAGCTGCGGGAACTGCTCGATGCCCAGGTCATCGCCGACACTGAGCGGGAACTGCAGCGGCTCGCACCGGACCGTAAGGCAAAAGGCATCGAGGGCGTCGCTGACCTGCTGCGGCTGCTCGGGCCGCTCACCGCCGTCGAAATCGGCGAGCGGCTGGAGGTCGCGGAACCGGATCTCCACGCGGCCGAACACGGCCTTGGTCGATCACCGGTGGCCTCACCGGTGGTCGACCAAGCGACGAAGGAGCACGCGGAGACCCTCGCTGCCACGCTCATCAAGTCCAACCGCGCCCTGCGCGTCAACGTCGCCGGGGAAGAGCGGTACGCCGCGATTGAGGATGCCGCACGGCTCCGGGATGCTCTTGGCGTTCCACTGCCCATGGGTGTGCCGCTGGCGTTCATCGAACCCGTTGCCGATCCGTTGGGCGACCTCGTGAGCCGGTATGCCCGAACCCACGGGCCCTTCACCGCCGCCGAAGCCGCAGTGCGCCTGGGACTGGGGGTCGCCGTCGTCGTGACCGCATTGCAGCGGCTCTCCTCCGACGGGCGCGTGGTGGAGGGCGAGTTCCGGCCGGCGGAAGCCGCACCGGCGGACCCCAACGGCACCCGCCCTGCAACCATAGGCCCGCACGCACCCAGCGAATGGTGCGATGTGGAGGTGCTGCGCCGGCTCCGCCGCCGCTCGCTGGCCGCGCTGCGGCACGAGGTGGAACCAGTGGATCCGGCTGCATTCGGCCGCTTCCTGCCGATCTGGCAGCATGTGGGTTCGGGGCTTCGCGGGCTCGACGGCGTTGCAACGGTGGTTGACCAGCTCTCGGGAGTGCCGATCCCGGCGTCAGCCTGGGAGCCGCTGATCCTCGGATCGCGGGTGGCCAACTATTCTCCCGCGATGCTCGACGAACTCACTGCCGCCGGCGAAGTGGTGTGGTCCGGCGCCGGCAGCCTGCCCGGCAACGACGGCTGGATTGCGCTCCACCTCGCCGAAAATGCACCGCTCACGCTGCGCCCCGACCCGGCGTTTGAACCTTCCGCCCTGCAGGCGGAACTGCTTGAACTGCTCTCCGGTGGCGGCGCATACTTCTTCCGGCAGCTGGTCCAATCCCTGACGTCGGATACGCAACCCGCCGACTCCGCCGTCACCAACGCTCTGTGGGACCTGGTCTGGGCAGGCCGGATCGGCAATGATACGTTCACCCCGGTGCGCGCCCTCCTCGCCGGTGGCAAGACCGCGCACAAGCAGCGCCCGCCGGCACCCCGCGCGCGCTCCGCCCGGCTGGGCAGGCTTGGCCGAGCTCCCGGAGCGTCCCTCACGGGCAGCAGCATGCGGTTCGTGTCAAGGAACGACGACGGCGCCGGCAGCTACCAGCGCAGCACACCGCCCCAGGTGGCCGGGCGGTGGACCCTGCTTCCCGCCGTTGAGAGCGAAACGACCGTTCATGCGCATGCCACAGCGGAGCTGCTACTGGACCGCTACGGCGTGTTGACCCGCGGAGCAGTGGCCAGCGAAGGTATCCCCGGCGGGTTTGGGCTGATGTACAAAGTGCTGTCCCGGCTGGAGGAAATGGGGCGGTGTCGGCGGGGCTACTTCATTGAGCATCTGGGTGCTGCCCAGTTTGCTGTGCCGTCGACGGTGGACCGGCTCAGGTCCTTCAGCGCCGACGCCCGTGCGGAATCGCTGCAGCAGGCGCCACCCGCCGCCGTCGCGCTTGCCGCCACTGACCCGGCAAATCCCTTCGGCGCCGCGCTCGCGTGGCCCGCTCACGACGGCGGGCACCGGCCCGGACGCAAAGCCGGCGCATTGGTGGTGCTGGTGGACGGGGAGCTTGCCCTGTATGTGGAGCGCGGCGGGAAAACCATGCTCACCTACACCGATGATGCACCCAGCCTGGAGGCGTCCGCGCAGGCCTTGGTCGCCGCGATCCGCCGCGGGGCCACGGACAAGATGGCTGTCGAGAAGGTCAATGGTGAGTCGGCCCTCGAGTCGGAGGTAGGCCGGGCCCTTGCAATGGCCGGCTTCTACACCACTCCCCGCGGGCTGCGGATCCGTGCCTGAAGGCGATACCGTCTGGCGGGCGGCGCGTGAGCTCAACAAAGCACTCCAGGACAAGGTCCTGACCCGGTGCGACGTCCGCGTCCCCCGCTACGCCACAGTGGATTTCACCGGGGAAACCGTGCAGAACGTGGTTTCCCGCGGCAAACACCTCCTCATCCGGGTAGGCACGGAGTGGAGTATCCATTCACACCTCAAGATGGAGGGCCTCTGGCACGTCTACCCACCACATGGCAAATGGCGGCGTCCCGCGTTCAAGGCGCGGTGCATTCTCGGCACCGCTGATTCCATTGCCGTCGGTTTTGAGCTGGGCTTCCTCCGCGTCATCCGCCAGGCCGAAGAGGACGACGCCGTCGGATACCTTGGACCCGATCTGCTGGGCCCGGACTGGGACGCTGAGGAGGCGCTCGTCCGGCTGCGGGCTGATCCGTACCGGCCCATCGGCCTCGCGCTGCTGGATCAGCGCAACCTCGCCGGGATCGGCAACGTTTATCGCTGCGAGCTGTGCTTCCTCGCCGGAGTGCACCCGCTGACGCCGGTGTCCCGTGTCACCAATCTGGTGCGCATGGTTGAGCTGTCAAAGAAGCTGCTGGAGGCCAACAAGTTCCGCTCCCAGCGGGCTACCACGGGCAACCTGCGCGGTGATCAGCTCTGGGTCTATGGCCGCACCCGGCGAGGCTGCCTGCGCTGCGGAACGCCGGTGGTGCGGACCGAGACCGGCGACTCCGAATTGGAGCTGCGCGTACTGTACTTCTGCCCCCACTGCCAGCCGCCGTTATGATGGAGGCTGCTGTCAACACGGGAGGACCATGAGCTGGGATCAAACCATCCCGGCCCTGATTGTCACCGTTCTGGTGGTATTTGTGCCGGGGCTCGCCTGGGGATATGTGCTCGGTCTGCGCAGGTTAACCCTCTGCGCTCTCGCCGGACCCTTCAGCGTGACTGCCGTGGTGGTTGCGGCGGAGCTCGCGGCAATTACCGGAGTGAGCTGGTCGGTTCTCCCCGTGGTGGCAGTGACAATCCTTGTGGGCTTGCTGCTTTGGCTGGTCCGCCGCTCATGGGGCAAGTACCTTTCAACCGGAGAGCCCGGCCACAGCCGCTGGTTCATCGCAGCCTGGGCTGTCGCCGCAGTTCCCACCGCAGGGTACCTGCTGTGGATCTTCGGCAGCCCCGAAAACATTGCACACTCCCATGACAATGTCTTCCATCTGAACGCTCTGCGTTATATTTCCGAAACAGCAAACTCCTCATCGCTCACGCTGGGATACCTTGGCACACGTTCCGGTGTCTTCTACCCGGCCGGGTGGCACGCCGTCGTTTCGGTAGTCATGTCTGCAACCGGCCTGTCGATTCCCGCGGCGATCAACGTGGTCAACCTTGTGCTGATTACCGGAATCTGGAGCGTGGGGTGCCTCTTCCTGGTCAGCCGGGTCACGGGCGAAAGGCGGACCGCGCTGCTGGTCGCCGCGGTGATGTCCACCGCCTACAGCACGTTTCCGTACCTGCTGTTGGAATTCGGCGTTGTCTATCCGTTCATGCTCTCCATCGCGATGCTTCCTGCGGTCCTCGGGCTAGTGATTCAGCTCCTGCGCCTCGGCAAGCCAACACCGCTGACGGCGACCGGCAACGCGGTGCTGCTGATCGGCATCCTTCCCGGCCTTGCGCTTGTCCATCCGTCCGCAGTTGTTGGTTCCTTAGGACTCAGCGTGCCACTTGTACTGGCTGCGGCATTCCGCAGGCATCATGGCCGACGACGGCGCACGGTTTTGCTAGGCACCATCGCCTACCTCGCCGTCGTCGTTGTGGCGTGGTGGCAACTGCGGCCGGGACGCAACACTAACTGGGACGAGCTCGGCGACGTCCAGTCTGCACTGATCGGCGTGCTGTTCCAATCTCCGCTCGGCCGCCCGGCGGCTGCCCTGGCAGCTGTGCTCACGGTGATCGGCGCCGTCGTCGTGCTGCGCCGTCGCAAACACCGCTGGACCATCCCGCTGTATGGGGTGGCGGCGCTGCTGTTTGTGGTGGGCAATTGGAAGGAGGCTCCGGAACTTCGGTGGGCACTGACCGGCATCTGGTACAACGACTTTTTCCGGATCAGCGCCCTGCTTCCGGTCGCGGGGATCATCCTTGCTTCAATCGGTGGAGTCGCGCTTGTCGAGCGTGTGCGGGGCCCCCGTGTCCTGGGCCGCTGGAAGGGTGCGCCCGCGTGGATCGGACCAGCGGCCGCCGTCGTACTGGTTGTTGCCGGTCTAGTCGTGGCGCCGATCTTTGCTGCACGGCAGGCCATTCAGGAGGCCGCCGTCAAGTACCGGTTCACTGAGGATTCACACTTGCTGACCCTGGACGAGCTTGAACTGATCAGGCGCCTGCCGGAGAACGTGGAGCCTGAAGCGGTACTGATTGGAAGCCCGTTGACGGGGGCGGCGCTGTCCTATTCGTACACTGGGCTGGCAACGGTGCTGCCGTACGGGACCACTGCGGCCTCGGACGAGGGGAAACTGCTCTTTGCCGAATTGGATGAGCTGCTGGACAACCCCGCTGTGTGTGACGCCGCGGCCGCGCTCAGTGTCGACTACGTCCTTGATTTCGGGAACAGCTCGGTTCATCCGGGAGAGCGGGTTGTGGATCCTGGGCTGCAGGAACTCACGGTTGAGAATGGATTTGAGCTGGTGGACAGCGAGGGCGAGGCCCGCTTATACCGGATTACCGGGTGCTGAACCGGGAGCTTTCGTGCACCTGATGTGGCCCGCCAGGTGGGAAACCGGTCAAGGCACAAAACTTCCGCTCCTGGATACGCGCGTACCCTTAAACAGTGATGCAATCCCCGCTCCCCGTCCGCAATGGTGTCAATGCCACGCGCTTACGGCTGCCCGAGGACGGCCCGTGGGTAACAGCACTGGAATACATCCTGGACCGCTGGGACCACGTGAATCCGGAGGGAATCGCCGAACGGTTTGACCGCGGCGAGGTTGTGGCTCTTGGCGGCGAGCGCCTGACGCGCACTACTCCACTGAACCAGCACACCTTCGTCTGGTATTACCGCGAGCTGCCTGTTGAGCAGCGGATTCCGGTGGACATCAATATCCTGCACCAGGATGAGGACCTGCTGGTGGTTGATAAGCCCCATTTTCTGCCCACAACGCCCGGCGGCATGTACGTCGCCGAGTCGGCGTTGGTCCGGCTGCGGGTGCACCTGGACATTCCCCACCTCATTCCCATGCACCGCCTTGACCGCATGACTGCGGGCATACTCATGTTCTCCACCAACTCATCCACCCGCGGCAAGTACCAGCTTTTGTTCGAGAACCGTCAGATCCGCAAGGAATACGAGGCGGCGGCAGCCATCGATCCGACGCTGGCAGAGGTCCCGAGGATTGTGCGCAGCCGCATCGTCAAGTCGCGCACCTACCTGCTTGCACAGGAAGTTGACGGCGAACCGAACGCCGAAACCCGCATCAGCCTCATCGGAACGCGGGGAGAGACCGGCCGCTACCGGTTGGAGCCCCACACCGGCAAGACCCACCAGCTCAGACTGCACATGGCCGGCCTGGGCTTGGGCATCGTCAATGATCCGTTCTACCCGGTGCTTCAGCCCCAGCAGGTGGACAACTACAGCAGACCCCTCCAGTTGCTTGCACGGAGCATCGAGTTCACCGATCCGCTCAGCGGTGCGCAAGCGGGCTTTACCAGCGGACTTGAATTGTCCTCTTTCGCAGAAACCGCAACGGCACCCCTACGGTAGGTTGGAAGGCGTGGACCTCACAGCACTTGCGGAATGGTCGCTGCTGCTCCACCCCGTGACACTCGTGGTGGTGATGGCCGACGTTTTCGCGCCCATCATGCCATCGGAATTCCTGGTGATCGCGTCCGGCACGCTCTCATCGGAGGGAAGCCTGCTCCTTCCGGTTTCCCTGCTCACAGCCACCCTGGGCAGTTGGCTCGGCGACATTGTCCTGTACCTCCTGTTCCGCAAACGCTTGACTAATTGGCTGGACCGCTTCCGCTGGGGCAGGTCCATCCACCGGGGTATCCGGAACACAGTTGAGAAGGCTGGGAAGTCCCCCACTTACGCCGGGTTGGTTGCACTGAGGTTCCTTCCCGGAGGACGGACAGCGGGCGTTGCCGCTGCGGGAATCGCCAACCTTCCGTTGAGACCGTTCCTCGGATTCGCGGCAATCGGCGGCTTCCTGTGGTCCTGCTGGCTGGTGGGACTTGGGTATGTCACCGATGCAACAACGGGCTTCCCAATGTGGGCGAGCGCACTCCTTGGCATGGGAGTGGGTACGCTGGTGGGACTGATTATTGCCGCGTTCTTCGCGCTCAAGCAACGCCGAGAGGTCCAACGAACACATGAGCCTGCCGACTCCGTCCAGCCCTCGGCTGCCCCAACCACCAGCAAGGCCACCCCGGACGAGCGGTGAACCCGGCACCGGCCAGTCCAGCGTGCTTGACCGGCTGAAGGCGGCGCAACCCCGCAACACGGCCACCCTCCCCGACCGCGATCAGGAGGACAACCCAACGACGACGCCCGCCTCGCCTGCGCGGTCGGTGCCTGCCGACC
>NZ_KI915034.1:45767-47703 GCF_000520595.1 Arthrobacter sp. H5 | reverse complement strand
GCGGCAGGGTGGACGGCGCGGTCGGGCAAACAGGCCGCGTCCCGCACCGTGTCAGCCACGAAGGGCGCCGCAGCCAACGTGCGTTCCTGGCGTGTCGACCAGATCCGGCGGAATGTGGTGACGCTTGCCCTGATCGGTTGCCTGGTTGCAACCGCATCGGTGGTCGGAGTGTTCGGCGGCCCCGACATCCGCGATCAGGCAATCATGGCACCCGATAGGAGCCTGGTTTCCCCGGGCTCCTACTCCATCTTCCTGTGGGCGCCTATCTACCTGGGACTCATTGGCTACACGGTGCACCAGTGGCTCCCGTCGCAACAGGACAGCCCCCGGCATCGTGGTTTGGGCTGGATTGTCACCGCCGCAATGCTGCTGACGCTTGGACTGGCACTCAGCGTGCAGTCCTCGGAGCTGGCGCTCAGCCTGGTGCTACTGGGCCTCCTGCTCGGAGTGCTTCTGCTCTCCCTGCGCTGGCTTAACCATTGGTCCGCCGCCACCCGGCTCGAGGGCACGCTGGTGGACACACCACTCGGACTGTTCCTGGGCTGGACAGGGTTCACCGCCCTGACCCACACCGCCGCCGTGCTGAGCGAACAATCCATTGACTGGCTGGGCGCAGGTGGATTTGTGTGGGCGCTGGTGGGCCTCGGAGTCCTGGTCATCGGCGGATGTGTTGTATGTTCGACCGACCGCGGACGCATTGCCGTGGCCCTCGCCATCGTGTGGGGTCTTGGGTTCATCCTCATCGAGCGCTTGATTGGGCAGCCCATGTCCTTGCCCGCGGCTGCCGTTACAGCTCTCGCAGGGTTCCTGGTGCTGATCACGGCCGGGTCCCGGCGGCACCGGATCGATCACAGTTACCGCCGTGCCCTGCGCGCCCGGCAGACGGCCGCACTTCCACCCCTCGATCTCGCTGAAGACGAGGACCCCTGGGACGACGAACGCTGATTCGATTTGCCCGGCGTATGGCGGCGGGAGGGTGGACGGCGCGGTCGGGCAAACAGGCCGCGTCCCGCACCGTGTCAGCCACGAAGGGCGCCGCAGCCAACGTGCGTTCCTGGCGTGTCGACCAGATCCGGCGGAATGTGGTGACGCTTGCCCTGATCGGTTGCCTGGTTGCAACCGCATCGGTGGTCGGAGTGTTCGGCGGCCCCGACATCCGCGATCAGGCAATCATGGCACCCGATAGGAGCCTGGTTTCCCCGGGCTCCTACTCCATCTTCCTGTGGGCGCCTATCTACCTGGGACTCATTGGCTACACGGTGCACCAGTGGCTCCCGTCGCAACAGGACAGCCCCCGGCATCGTGGTTTGGGCTGGATTGTCACCGCCGCAATGCTGCTGACGCTTGGACTGGCACTCAGCGTGCAGTCCTCGGAGCTGGCGCTCAGCCTGGTGCTACTGGGCCTCCTGCTCGGAGTGCTTCTGCTCTCCCTGCGCTGGCTTAACCATTGGTCCGCCGCCACCCGGCTCGAGGGCACGCTGGTGGACACACCACTCGGACTGTTCCTGGGCTGGACAGGGTTCACCGCCCTGACCCACACCGCCGCCGTGCTGAGCGAACAATCCATTGACTGGCTGGGCGCAGGTGGATTTGTGTGGGCGCTGGTGGGCCTCGGAGTCCTGGTCATCGGCGGATGTGTTGTATGTTCGACCGACCGCGGACGCATTGCCGTGGCCCTCGCCATCGTGTGGGGTCTTGGGTTCATCCTCATCGAGCGCTTGATTGGGCAGCCCATGTCCTTGCCCGCGGCTGCCGTTACAGCTCTCGCAGGGTTCCTGGTGCTGATCACGGCCGGGTCCCGGCGGCACCGGATCGATCACAGTTACCGCCGTGCCCTGCGCGCCCGGCAGACGGCCGCACTTCCACCCCTCGATCTCGCTGAAGACGAGGACCCCTGGGACGACGAACGCTGATTCGATTTGCCCGGCGTATGGCG
>NZ_KI915034.1:31237-45667 GCF_000520595.1 Arthrobacter sp. H5 | reverse complement strand
TCACATGACGACGACGGCGGCGCCTGCGTCCCGGCGCCACACTTGTGCCTAGGTCCCCAGACCGCATCTGGATCCCGAGACGTGAACTGCCGCGCCGGCGCCATTACACCTTCACCCATTTCCCCGCCGTTACACTTTCACCCATTTCCCGCGGTGCAGCCGCAGAACCAGCGGCCTCCGAACCACGGCAACCTCCTCCACCGCATGACGCATGTTCGCCGCGGCGCGCAGCGCCTGGTGATTGCCGTCGTCGTACATTGCTTCTTCCACCGTGAAGCGTACGGTGATGCGGGGCACGCCGGCCACAATGTCCAACTGGTTCGCTTCGACATTGTGGCCGGAACCAACCGCTGCGATCGCTGATTTCATGACGGCCTCGGGCACCTGACCTGCACGCAGACCGGTGATGTCCAGTTGGGCGCGGAAAGACGGCACGGGTGACGCGGTGGGTTACGCGGAAGCGAACAGTTCGAGCGCCACGTTGTCCGGATCCCGGAATTCCAGGATGAAACCCGCTCCGATGTCCTTGATGCCCCCATGGGTAACACCGAGCCCGTCAAGGAGCGTCACTGCGGACTCCAGATCAGCCCGGCCCGGCATGGCGAGGCTCAGGTGGTCCAGGCCAACCTTGTCCTCGTTATGGCGATCACCGCCGGAAGCGACGGGGCGAAGGCCAAGCAGCCCTCCACCGAAGCTGTAGATCACTCCTCCGAACAGGAACGCGAGCTGGTCCTTGGTTTCCTGATCGGCATCAGCGGGCGGCGCTTCGAACGCCACATCGAAGCCGAAGACGGCGTCGCAGAACTCACGCGATCGATCGATGTCTGTCACCGTGAGGCGGACGTGGGCAAAGTCGGATACAGCAACAGGCATGATGCTCCAATCTCGGGGGCGTTCTCCCACGCTATACCCGCGGGACCGCGCAGACGCCCAAAGTACTAGAGAATCGCAGAGATCCCGGTGATCGCCCGCCCCACTATGAGGGAGTTGATTTCAAAGGACCCCTCGTACGTATAGATGGCTTCGGCGTCGGCAAAAATCTTGGCCATACCGTAGTCCGTGACAATGCCGTTGCCGCCCAGGATGGAGCGGCCCATAGACACGGTGTCGCGCATCAGGGCCGAGGTGTGGGCCTTGGCGAGCGCGGCCTGAGCCATGTTGGCGCCCTCCCGCGCGGACTGAAGCTGTGCAACCTGCGCCATCATGGCCATGCTGGCAGTGGCGTTTCCGAGCATCCGCACCAACTGGTCCTGCACCAGCTGGAAGGACGCCAGCGGCTTGCCGAACTGGTGACGCTCCACCGCATACTGCCGCGCGACGTCGAACGCTGCCAGTTGCTGGCCCACAGCCTGCCAACCAACCAGGATCCGGGAACCCTGCAGCAGCTTCTTGGTGTCATTGAAGCTGTTAATTCCGGCAAAGCGATCAGCCTCGGCCACGCGGACGTTGTCCAGCACAATGTCAGCGTTCTGGACTGTCCGCAGGGCGATCTTGTTCCCGATGACTGTCCGGGTGACGCCGGGCAGCGTCGCCTCGAGGATGAATCCGCGTACTGCACCGTCCGTGGTGTCCCGTGCCCACAGCAGCATGTAATCGCAGAAGGTCCCGTTTCCAATCCAGCGTTTGGCCCCGTTGAGCACCCACGTATCGCCCGTCCTGGTGGCCGTGGTTGCCATCCCACCAGCAACATCCGAGCCGTGCTGCGGTTCGGTGAGCGCAAATGCTCCGGTGATTCGCAGGTCCATGGCGTCCTGCAGGAGTCGGTCCTGTTGGTCGGCGGATCCAAACTGGTGCAGCGCTTCCACAAACAGATCGTGGTGCACCATGAAGAACGTGGCCAGCGAGGTGTCGGCGCGGGTCAGCTCGGCGATGACCATCCCACTGAACAGATGACTGTAGCCCTGCTGCGCCGGCGTGCTCAGGTTGAGTGCGGCCAGTTTCGGCAGCACGTCGGTGGGGAATTCGGCCCGGTTCCACCAGTCGGCGGCATAGGGTGCCACGTCCTTGGCGAGGAAGTCGCGAACATCCTGCAGCTTGGCCTGTTCGGCAGCACTGAGTAGCGCTTCGAATCCGAAGAAGTCAGCGGACGGGAGACTGCTCTCCATTGAGCCGTCCTTTCGGGTAGTTGGGTTTCACTTCGGCGCCATGCGGATGGCGCCGTCCAGGCGAATGGTTTCGCCATTGAGCATCTGGTTCTGAACAATGTGGGATACCAATGCCGCGTACTCGAACGGCTTCCCCAAACGCGACGGATGCGGAACCTGGGCTCCGAGCGAGTCCTGCGCTTCCTGTGGCAGCCCGGCCATCATGGGTGTCTCGAAGATGCCGGGAGCGATCGTCACCACACGGATCAGGGAGCGGGCCAGTTCACGCGCAATCGGAAGGGTCATCGCGGCCACCGCTCCTTTTGACGCAGCATAGGCGGGCTGCCCAATTTGCCCGTCAAACGCCGCCACCGACGCGGTGTTGACGATGACGCCGCGTTCCGGGGATTCGCCGGCCACCGGCTCCGTGGACGCAATGGCCGCCGCAGCCAGCCGGATCACGTTGAACGTGCCGATGAGGTTGATGTTGATGACCTTGGCAAACTGCTCCAGCGGCAGTACGCCGTCACGCCCCAGCACCTTGCCGGGTGTGGCAACGCCGGCGCAATTAACGGCCACACGCAGTGGGCCCAACTCCATGGCAGCGTCAATGGCAGCCTGCACCTGGTCCGGAGCGGTAACGTCAGCGGCCATAAACCGCGCCCTGTCCCCCAGCCCGGCAGCGACGCTTTCCCCGTCCGACTGCGGGAGGTCGAGCAGAACTACGTAGGCGCCGTCGTCGTACAGTCTTTGAGCGGTGGCCCGGCCCAAACCGGACGCACCGCCGGTCACAAGCGCAACTGAACCGGAAATGTCCATCAGATCCTCCTTCTGGGTTCACAACTGCCAACCTGAGCCTACTGTGACCCAGCCCACCAGGCATCCGGGGCGTGCCCGACTGCGCAAAATGCTCAATCGCCGTCAGGTATTGCACGACTAGGGTGTTCATATGCTCACTCCTCCCAACGTCCGGGCACGGCTGGCGTCCGAATCAGTGACAACCGCATTCGGCCGCGGGCTGCTGGGCCTGCCCGGGACGCAACTTGCGTCCACGGCCCTGCCGGGCGCACCCGGCGGGGGCTGGCACTACTGGTGGCAAGCCCACTACCTGGATTGCCTCGTGGATGCGGCGGCCCGGAAGGATGGGGACGACGACGGCGCCCATCGCCGGCGCGCACGCCGCCTGCTGCGCGGCATCTGGCTCCGCAACGGGTTCCGTTGGACCAACTCCTACTACGACGACATGGCCTGGCTGGCTCTCGCTGCCGCCCGGCTGGGTAGCGCCCCGGCTTCCCTGGGCCGCGCACTGGAGTCCGCGCACACCGCAGACCTAGGCGGGGGCCTGTTCTGGAACACTGCGCGTGACTTCAAGAACACGCCGGCCACCGCACCCGCCGCATTGTTCTTCGCCCGGCATGGTCAGCGCGACCGGGCGCAGCAGTTGGTCGAATGGTTGTACGCCCGGCTGTGGGATGCGGAATCCGGCCTGTTCCTCGACGGAATCCGGCTGCGCGACGGTCGTGAGGTTGTGGAACGGACCATCTACAGCTACAACCAGGGCCCGGTCCTGGGTGCGCTGCTCAGCCTCGGCGGCGAACAGAACCTGCGCCGTGCCGCTGACCTCGTTGGCGCCGTCTCGGATGGTCTGACCCTGCCGGGGGGCGCGCTTCGAACCCACGGCGCCGGCGACGGCGGGCTCTTCACCGGAATCCTGGCCCGCTATCTGGCGCTGGCTGCCGGGGCGGACCTTCCGGATAGTGTGCGCGGAACAGCCCGGAGCATGATCACGACCACGGCGGATGCCCTCTGGGCCGGACGCACCGAGCGTACGCTCGACATCAACCCCGGCTGGACACCTGCCCGCATGCTGGCCGGCGCCGGCACCCGGCCCGGAAGCCGCCGTCGTACGTTCCTGGTTTTCCCGTCCTCAGCCGAAGACGTGACCGAGTACCCGACCGCAGCCGGGACCGTCCAGCTCTCCACGCAGCTGCAGGCGTGGATGATTTTTGAGGCAGCCGCCCGCGTCTCCTGAATCGACTCTCCCCAAAGTGACCGTTTCAACCATAAAAACGGGCTGAGAAGGTCATTTTGGGGAGAGTCGATGACAGGGGGTTAGGCGTGCACCGGCTCCGGCGTGGGGAACGACGGCGGATTCACCCCGGCCATCTCCTCCATGACCCGGACAACCTGGCAGCTGTAGCCGAATTCGTTGTCATACCAGACATAGAGGACCAGATTTTTGTCGGTGGAGACCGTTGCCAGGCCGTCTACTGTGCCTGAGCGCCGCGATCCCACAAAGTCCGTCGACACAACGTCGGGTGAATCGATGTAGTCGAGCTGCTTGCGCAGGTCCGAGTGCAAGGACATTTCGCGGAGGTAGTTGTTGACCTCGTCCTTGGTGGTGCCTGTTTCGAGGGTCAGGTTCAGGATGGCGATGGACACATCCGGGGTGGGAACCCGGATGGAACTGCCGGTTAGTTTGCCCTCGAGCTGGGGCAGTGCCTTGGCCACGGCCTTGGCGGCGCCGGTTTCGGTGATCACCATGTTGAGTGCGGCGGAGCGGCCGCGGCGGTCGCCCTTGTGGAAGTTGTCAATGAGGTTCTGATCATTGGTGAAGGAGTGCACGGTTTCCACGTGACCGTGCACCACGCCGTACTTGTCATTGACGGCTTTCAGCACCGGGGTGATTGCGTTGGTGGTGCAGGAAGCGGCGGTGATGATGGGGTCCGCAGGCGTTATGTCACGGTGGTTGATGCCGTGGACAATATTCTTCAACACGCCCTTGCCGGGAGCCGTCAGCAGCACCCGGGCAACCCCGTTGCTCTGCAGGTGCTGCGACAGGCCCTCCTGGTCGCGCCAGCGGCCGGTGTTATCCACCACCAGCGCGTTCTGGATTCCGTACGAGGTGTAGTCGATGGTGGCCGGGTTGTCCGAGTAGATGACCTGGATCCGCACACCGTTTGCCGTGATGGTGTTCGTCTCCTCATCGATCCGGATGGTTCCTTCAAAGGGACCATGCACGGAATCGCGGCGGAGCAGGCTTGCCCGCTTCGCCAGATCCTTCTCCGCGCCGCGGCGGACAACGATGGCGCGCAGGCGCAGCCCGTGACCCCCTCCCGCCTTCTCGATCAGGAGGCGGGCAACCAGGCGGCCAATGCGCCCAAATCCATAGAGAACGACGTCAGTGCTGGTCCGCTCATCCGCGCCGCCGCGTCCAACAATCCCGGCAAGCTCAGCGCGCAGGAATTCGTCCAGGGAGGCGCCGTTCGCTTCGGCCTTGAATTTCTGGTTGAGGCGCGCGATGTCGATGGCCGCCGCACCGGGGTTCAGTTCCGCCAGCGCACGCAGCAGGGGTGCGGTCTCCTCGAGCAGCAGTTCCTCTTTGCTCATGCGGCGGGCAAAGCGGTGCGCCTTGAGGATGTTCATAGTGGACTTATTGATCAGGCTGCGGCCATGAATGCTGGTCACCACGTTGTTCTCGCGGTACAGCCGGCCGATCACGGGAATCATCCCCTCAGCCAGGGACTCCCGGCTCATCCACGTATCAAGACACTCCGTTGGGTCGTGATGCACGACAGTTTCCTCTCAGGCGCCGGAGCTCAAGGTTGTCTTGCCCGACGACGATGTTGGTGGTTTAGCGGCGATCATCCGCAATTCCATTAAACCGCAGCGGATCTGCCGGCGCTGTGGTTTTGGCCGCTAAGTGATGCACCCCACCCGCGGAGTGGAAAATTAGGCTACACATCTGTGACGTAATGTTTGCCAGAAAGCTAAGGGTTGCCTTCCCTTAGCTCTGTGACTCTCATCGATTCCGCGCCGGGCCTGGGACTGCAGGCAAGCGAACTGACCATTTCCTACGGGAAAGAACCCGCTGTCAGCGCTGCCTCCTTCGAGCTGCAACCGGGACGCGTCACCGCCCTGATCGGGCCCAACGGCAGCGGCAAGTCCACCCTGCTGCGGACTATCGCCCGGTTGCACCGCGCCGATTCCGGCAGCGTCACCCTGACCGGAGGGGCGGACATCTTCAGCCTCTCCCCCAAAGGCTTTGCCCGCACCGTCACGCTGCTCGCCCAGAGCAGACCCGTCCCGGCCGGTATTTCCGTCAAGGAAGTGGTTGAGTTTGGACGCCACCCACACCGCGCCCGCTGGACCGCCCGCGACGCCGGAGGAAGCGCCGTCGTCGAGCACGCCATGAACCTCACCCGAACCGCCGAACTGGCAGACCGCCCCGTGACGGCCCTCTCCGGCGGACAACTCCAGCGTGTCTGGCTGGCCACCTGCCTGGCGCAAGACACTGGCGTACTACTGCTTGACGAGCCAACCACCTACCTGGACCTGCACTACCAGGTGGAGATCCTCGACGTGATCCGCGATTTGGCGGTGGACCACGGGGTCACCGTCGGCGTCGTGCTGCATGATCTGGACCAGGCCGCGGCAATCGCGGATCACGTGGTTCTTCTCGATGCAGGGCGAATCATGGCCCAGGGCGCACCGCAGACCGTTCTCACTGGCGAGAATCTTTCCCACGCATACGGCGTCCGGATCGAGGTCAGCGTGGATCTCGACGGCCAGATGCACACGCGGGCGGTGGGCCGCCACAACCAACGGCAACACCGCAGAGAAACTCGTCCTCCGCGCTTCCTGAGCCGTCCATCCCTAGGAAAAGAACAACCAATGAAACAACCCAAGATCCTCGCTGCCCTGGCAGCGGCAACCCTCCTGGCGCTTACCGCCTGCGGCACTACCGAGGACGCCGCCGGAACCGGGCAGGAGCCCACCCCAGCGGCCGGTGAAACCATTACGGTCACCGACGCCCGCGGCAAGGAGATCACCCTGGAAGGGCCAGCCGAGCGTGTTGCAGGCACCGAGTGGAACGTGGTGGAAAACGCCGTCTCGCTGGGCGTCATGCCGGTAGGAGTCGCCGATATTGAGGGCTACAACACGTGGGTCAGCTCCGCCCCGCTGGATGACACGGTGACGGACATTGGCCTGCGCGGGGAGCCGAGCATCGACACCCTTGTTTCCCTGGAGCCGGACGTTGTTCTGGTGACGGATCAGCTCGTGGAAGGCGCTATTGAGCAGATCGAGAAGACGGTGCCCGTGATCGTTATCCCGGGAGGCGACTCGCAGGACAACATAGGGCAGATGTTCAAAAACCTGGACCTGATCGCGAAGATCACCGGCACCGAGGATCAGGCCGCCGAACTGAAGGCCAGCTTTGATTCCAAGGTTGAGGAGGGGAAGGCCGCCATTGAAGAAGCTGGTGCGGCGGGGGCCACCGTGGCGTTCTCCGACGCCTATGTGGACGCCGGCAGCGTCTCCATCCGCCCTTTTGCGCAAGGTTCATTGGCGTCCGATGTCTTCGAAGAACTCGGCATCAGCAACGGCTGGTCCCAGGAAGGCGACCCCGCCTACGGCCTGGCTCAGACCGACGTCGAAGGCCTCACTGCGCTCAGTGAAGACACACGCTTCTGGTACATCGCCAATGACGCGTTCGGTGACCCGTTCCAGGATGAGCTTGCGGAAAATGCCATCTGGACATCGCTGCCGTTCGTCGAATCCGGCAACGTGCACCGCTTTCCCGATTCCATCTGGATGTTCGGCGGGCCAACCTCCATGGAGCAGCTCATCGACGCGGCAGTCGCTGCCGTCACCGAATAGCCATGACACCGGGCACCCTCACCAGCGGGCCGCGTACCACGCCGGATTCCCCGTCCGCGCAGCTCGCTGAGCCAGGTGTCCGGCTTGTGGCCGTTGGCGGCTTGCTCCTCGCCGCGACCATTATTCTTGCCCTCGTCCACATTACGCAGGGCACCTCGACCGTGAACGCCGGGGACATTCTGGGCCTGGTTTTCGGAACCAACGACGACGGCGACACGGCCGCCGTCGTCGCCGCCAGCCGGGTGCCGCGTCTGGTTGCGGGCGTCCTGGTGGGTGTGGCGCTGGGGGCGGCCGGCGCAGTCATGCAGTCGGTGTCGCGGAACGCATTGGCCTCGCCGGACACCTTGGCGGTCAACGCCGGCGCGCACCTGGCGATTGTCGCCGTGGCAGCGATTGGACTGCAGATGCCGTTGCTCGGCGCGGTGGGTGTTGCCTTTGTGGGCGGGCTCGGTGCGGCTGCGTTGGTGCTGGCGCTCTCCGGCACCGGTCAGTCGACCAGCGTCCGGCTGGTGCTGGCGGGCTCGGCGATTGCGCTGGCGTTCAGCGCCCTGACCCACACGCTCCTGATTCTTTTCGCACAGGAAACCCGTGGCTTGTTTGCGTGGGGCTCGGGGTCCCTGGGGCAGAGCGGGATGGATAAGTTTGTGCTGCTGGCTCCGCTCATTGGCGTGGTGCTCGCCGTTCTGCTCGCAAAATCCCGTTCCCTTGACCTGCTCACGCTGGGCGATGATCAGGCGCGGGTGCTCGGCATCAAGGTGAGGGGCACACAGATCCTTGCGGTGGTGCTGGCCGTGCTGCTTGCGGCCGCAGCGGTGACCATCGCCGGGCCCATTGGCTTTGTTGGGCTCGCGGCACCCGCCGTTGTCCGCCTCGCCGCAGCAAAAGTTCCCGGGTTACACCGGCACGTGCCGCTGATCGTGGCCTCGGCGCTGATGGGGATATTCCTGGTGCTTGGAGCCGACGTGCTGCTGCGAGCGCTGGTGGGTGCCGAGGCGGCCGTGGAGGTTCCTACCGGTGTAGTCACCACCATTTTCGGGGCTATCTTCCTGGTGGTCCTCGCACACCGGATGCGAACATCGGGCCCCACGCGCGAGGCGCGTTCAGTGTCCTTGCGGTCCGCGCGCTCGGGGCGGGCCGGCGTCGTCGTCATTATTGTTCTTGCCCTGCTCATGGTGGCCGGGTCCATTGCCGGCCTGTTGCTGGGCGACGCGAAGTTACTGCTGGGCGACGTTGCCAACTGGGTGTCCGGGCAGGCCGGACCAGTGGTATCGAGCGTGATGGATGCGCGGTTCCCACGGGTAGCAGCAGCGCTGCTGGCGGGTGCGTCGCTGGCGTTGGCGGGGACCGCCATCCAAGCGGTGTCGCGAAACCCGCTGGCGGAGCCGTCAATCATTGGTGTCTCCGGCGGGGCCGGGCTTGGTGCGATTGCGGTCATCACCTTTGTACCGCTGGCAGGGTTTTGGGCTGTTGGCGCGGCTGCGGGTGTGGGAGCGGCCGTGGCGTCACTCATTGTGTTTGGGCTGGCGCTCCGGGGCGGTATGCAGACGGACCGGTTTGTGCTGGTGGGAATCGGTGTGTCAGCGGCCGCGATGGCCGGCATAACGCTGCTCATTGTGCTGACCGACCCGTGGAACGAGGCCAAGGCCCTGACCTGGCTGTCCGGTTCCACGTATGGCCGGTCAATGCAGCACCTCATACCGATGACTGTTGCCTTGCTGCTGACGGTGCCGGTCATTGCTTCGCTGCATCGCACGCAGGATCTGCTCTCGTTGGATGAGGACACGCCCAGGTTGCTTGGGATTGCGGTTCCGCGGTCGCGGCTGGTGCTGTTGGTATGCGCGGTGATGCTCACGGGGTCCGCCGTGGCGGGAATTGGCGTGATCGGGTTCGTTGGACTCGTGGCACCTCACGCAGCACGCGCACTGGTGGGCGCGCGGCACAAGCTGGCGCTTCCCACTGCCATGCTGCTGGGTGCGCTGCTGGTCTGCGCGGGCGATCTGCTGGGCCGGACCATGATCGCCCCGGCGCAACTGCCGGCGGGGCTGCTCACCGCGCTGCTCGGGACGCCCTACTTCGTGTACCTGCTCTTCCGAAGCAGGCTGGCCCGCTGACGCTGCCACGATTCCGGTCTTGTCAGACGGTCTTGTTAAACGGAGACGCCCACCGTCGCGGCGCCCACCGGGTAAGCCAGCGCGCGGTGCCGCACGCTTACCCGCACCCGATCGCCGCGCTGAGGCAGTATCGGGGCGGCCACCCGCGCACGCACCGACGTGCCGTTAGGCAGAGAGACGCTGACCAGCGCATCATGGCCTGCATAGGCAACGGAGGTCACCAGGGAGTCACCGCCGGGCGCCACCTCCAACCATTCAGGCCGCAACATCAGGCGCACCGGTTGTCCCTCGGAAGCGAGCGCGCCGTCCGATGCCTCGGCATCGATGGAACCCAGGGGGCAGTCAACGCGGCCATCCGCCCACCGGCCGTCCAGTTCGACGGTGTCGCCAACAAAGGCGGCCACCCACCGGCTGACGGGCCGCTCATATACCTCCCACGGAGTACCCCATTGGAGAATGCGTCCGTCGCGCATCACGGCCACGTAATCGGCCAGGGACAGAGCTTCCTCCTGGTCATGGGTGACGAGGATGCTGGTGTTGGATTGTGCCCGCAGGAGATCGGCCACCTCGCGGCGCAATGATGCGCGAAGCTGCGGATCAAGCGCGGCGAACGGCTCATCGAGGAGCACCAGGTCCGGCCGCGGCGCAAGCGCACGCGCCAGTGCAACGCGCTGGGCCTGGCCGCCCGAGAGCTGCGACGGCGCACGGTCAATGAACGCTGTCAGCCCAACCAGCTCCGCCAGTTCCGCAACCCTGGCTTTGCGGTCCAGCCGTTGCCGCTCCACGCCTCCACGCAGGCCCGCTCCTCGCCGGGTGTCCATTTGCCCACACTGACCAGCACCGAGTCCGGCCCTCCGCGCAGAACGCCCGGTCAGCCCAAAGGCGATATTCTCCCCGACCGTGAGGTGCGGAAAAAGCGAGGCGTCCTGCGGCACCCACCCAACACCCCGTTTCTCGGGCGCGAGCTGCCTGGTTGGCGAGGAGAGCAGTCTTTCACCGACGCGGATGGTGCCGCCGGTCGCGGGCAGCAACCCGGCGATCGCCCGCAGGAGCGTTGTCTTGCCGCAGCCGCTCGGACCCAGCACTGCAGTGAGGCTTCCGCGCGGGATGTCCAGCTGGACGCCGTCGAGCACTGCTGTCTCGCCGTACGCCACATGCAGCCCATCGATTGCCACCCAGCTCACAATTCCTCCTTCGCAACGCCACGGATTCCAGAGAGCACCACTGCCGGGACCGCAGCCAGCACTACCAGCGCCGCAGCATACGGTGCTGCCGCCCCGAACTCGAGCACAGTGGTTCGAGACCATAATTCAGTAGCCAGGGTGGAAATACCTGTGGGCCGCAGCAACAGGGTTGCCGGCAATTCTTTCATGACAGAGATGGCAACCAGCAATGCACCTACGCCGATGCCGGGCAGCGCAAGCCGCGCGGTGACATACCACCAGGTTTTCCATGGTGACAGACCAAGACTCCGCGACACATCCAGCAGGTCGCCGGGGACCGCGGCAATACCGCCGCGCATGGTGCCGATGGCCTTGGGCATGAACAGCACCACGTAGGCGAAGACCAGCACGACGGCGCTCTGATAGAGCGCGGGCACAGCAGCCAGCGCGAAAAACACCAGGGAGAGACCCACCACAATGCCAGGCAGCGCGTGCCCAAGGAACCCCACGGCTTCAACAGCGGCAACGAGGCGACCGCGGTACCGCGCAGCCAACGCGGCGATGGGCAAGGCCAGCAGTACGGCGCCGACTGCTCCGGCTACGGCAAGACCCAGTGTGGCGCCAATTGCCTCGAGGAGCCGCGTAATGTCGAGCTCACGAAGCGTCGCGGCCTGGAGCAGGCGGGAGGTCAGCCCAGCCACGGGGATGACGACGCCGATCAGCGGCACCGACAGGACCAGTACGGTCAGTGCGGCTTTCCATCGCCCGGCATCGCGCAACGCGGCCCGGCCCCGACCCTGTTGACGGATGGATCGGCCGCTGCCGTTTCCGCCGTTTTTCCTGCCGTTCTTCCCGCCTGCAATCTTGGCGTTCCCGCGGAAGCGGTTTTCCGCCGTCACAATCCCCAGTGCCAGGACCACCAGGACCATGGCGAGCAGTGCAGCTTGGTTACGGTTGAAACTGGCCGCGTAGGCAGAATTGATGCCCCAGGTCAGCGTCTGATATCGCAGCATGGACACGAGCCCAAAGTCGGACAGCGTGTACAGGCACACAAGGAGGGCACCGGCAACGGCGGCGGGACGGATCTGCGGCCAGACCGCCGCACGAAACGCGCTGAGCGGACCCCGCCCCAGGGTGCGTGCAACGGCTTCCAAATCGCCCGAACCACTGCGCAATGCGGCTGCGATGGGAAGCGTGACGTACGGCGTGCAGACCGCCGTCATAATCAGCCAGCTCGCCCAAAATCCGTTGAGCGTGGGGAACCACACCAGCCAGCCGTAGGACGCCAGATAGGACGGGACCGCCAGCGGGAGAGCCGAAATCAGGAGCATTCCGCGCGGCGCGGGCAGCTTGACCCGGGTGAGTACCCAGGCGCTGGCCGTGCCCAGCACCAAACACGCAACCGTGACGGCTGCCGCGAGCAGCACTGAGTTAAGCGTGAGCCGAAGTACCTGGGGGCGGAGCAGCGTTTCAGCAATATCGGCCGCGTCCACCTCGGCCGCGCGTGCAACCAGGTAGGCCAACGGAATGGCAGCCACCGCGGCGCATCCCGCTGCAACCACTACGAGCCACACCGGCGCGCCGAAGGGACGCGTCCGCCGTGTGCGGTCGCGTCCCTTCGTGCGGGTCTCCGGACTCATGGTTGCATCGTCGGTGTTCCTAAATCAGCCCATGCTTGCTGAGCAGTTCCTGAGTCACCTCAAGGGACTCCAGGTCCGATAGATCCAGCTCTGGGTTCACCAGCGTGTCAAGGCCGGGAAGCCCCTCGGGTGATTCGACACCCTCAAGCAGTGGGTATTCAAACGTCTCTTCGACGAAGTACTGCTGCGCCTCCTCGGAGACGAGGAACTTCACAAACTCGTACGCCTCCGCGTCCTCGGCGCCGGCCGTCAGCACCCCGGCCCCGGTGACGTTCACGATGGATCCGGCGTCCCCTGCTTCGGGGTAGGAGAGCTGTGCCCGCATGTTTTCCTCGCCCACCTCGGCCGCCTGCGCAAACCAGTAGTAATGGTTGATGAGGCCGGTGTCCACAACACCTTCGTTGACCGCGGCCAGCACCGCACCGTTGTTCTCGAAGATCTGCGGATCGTTGGCCGCCAGGCCGGCAACCCATTCGTCGGCCGCCTCTTCGCCATTGAGCACACGGTAGGCCGTAATGAAGGCCTGGAAACTGGCATTGGAGGGTGCGATCCCCACGCGGCCGGACCATTCGGGCTCGGTCAGCGTGTCCACTGAGGTGGGCACTTCGTCGTCGGCCAGGCTCTCGCCGTCGTACACAATGACGCGGGCGCGTCCCGTGACTCCTACCCAGGTGTCATCCGCGGACGTAAAGCCGGCGGGGACGGTGCCCGTGATCTCCTCGGGCAGGGTGCTGAACAGGCCGGCCGTGCTGAGCGCTCCGAGAGCGCCGGCGTCCTGGGACAGGAACACCTGTGCCGGGCTCTGCTCGCCCTCTTCGAGGAGCAGCGCGCCGAGCTCTGGGGTGTTGGCGTACCGGACCTCAACTTCGATACCGCTCTGTTCCTCAAACATGTCGATGAGCGGCTGTACCAGATCCTCATCCCGGCCCGAATAGACGGTGAGCGCGTCATCGCTTTCCATGGAGGCGGACTCTACGGGTTCCTGCTCTGCTGAAGGCTCCGATGCTGCGCCGCATCCGGTGAGGATAAGCGCGGTGGTGGCGGCGAGTGCCGCGAGTCTGTGTGGTGCTGGCATTGGTGGTCTCCACGAGGTCGAGCTGAGAAGTAAAGGACAGCCTTACCTTACACCGGTGATGTTGATTGCAACATACAAATGTGACGTAATTACGTCACTTGCCTTGCCGCTGTCACCTGGGCGCCCGTTTCTGCGGGTACGGCGCCTCATACCGGGCAAGCATTTCCACGAATGCCTCAATCCTTTTCTCGCGGCCTGCCTGGGTTTTCAGTTGGCTCATCCTAAAGATCAGGGCGAACCGGTTCTGGGATGTCAGCACATCAAACATTGCCTGCGCCTTGTAGTACTTAGTTAGGTCGGAGCTCGCGGTTGGCAGTAGGGGCAGTATCCGGTCCGGACGGCGACGAGGTGTTGAAGCTCGCGGAGGATGCCGTAGAGACTCAGGCTGCCCCAGGCGCTTTTGGGCGTGTCAGGCGCAGTGTGGTGATGAATAAATGGGCGGCGGTGACGAGCGTGGCGTGGTGGTGCCAGCCGAGCCAGGTGCGGCCTTCGAAGTGGTCGAGGCCGAGCCCGGTTTTCAGTTCGCGGTAGTCGTGCTCGATGCGCCACCGGATTTTGGCGATCCGGACGAGTTCCTTCAGCGGTGTCGTCTCCGGCAGGGTGGAGAGCCAGTAGTCGGTGGGTGCGGGTGCGCCTTTGGGCCATTCGGCGAGCAGCCACTCGGCGGGGAGGGACCCGTCCTTGGCGCGGGGGATG
>NZ_KI915034.1:24959-31137 GCF_000520595.1 Arthrobacter sp. H5 | reverse complement strand
GTCCTTGGCGCGGGGGATGTCGCGGTTGGCTGCCCGGACCCGCAGTGCGATGAACCGTGAGGTCATCGAGGCGTGTTTGTTGCTGGTGGTGGACTTGGTGCCGTGTCTCCAGGTGACCTGATGTAGCTTCCGGCGGCCCGCGTCCATGACGAGGTCTTTCAGTGACTGCGGGTTCTCGAGGTAGCGGCGCTGGTGTGAGCGTGGGCCTTTGCCGGCGTACTCGGCCACGTCGATGGGTGTGTCTTGGAGGTGCGCGGTCGTCGAGTGCTTGACGGCGACCATGTAGGGGATCGCCCGTTCGCTGAGCCCGGACCGGAACGCGGTGATCTCCCCATAGCCGGCGTCCCCGACCATAACCGGGGGTCGGTAGCCCCAGGCGCCGAGTTCGTCGATCATCTCCAGCGCCATCGCCCACTTCGTACGATGGCGCTGGACCTCGGGGATCTGCGCCTTAGCCCGGCGGGCGGCGATCATTTCGGCGTGCGCGTTCGTCTCTGCGGAGGTGTCATCCCAGGCTTCGGGCACATAGAGGCGCCAGTCCAGCGGGCAGGACGCCTGGTCGGTGGCCGCGTGGATGCTGACGGCGATCTGGCAGTTGCCGATCTTGCCCAACGTACCCGAATACTGCCGCGCAACACCGGGAGAGGAGCCGCCGTCCTTCTTGAACCCGGTATCGTCGACAACCCACGCGTCGGGGCCGATCACCTCGACGGCCCTGCGCACCAGGACCCGGCGTACCGGCTCGGGCTTCCACGACGAGGACGAGACGAACTGCTGCAGCTGCTGGTAATCGACCCCGAGCCGTTCGCCCATCGGCTGCATCGATTTCCGCCGCCCGTCCAGTATCAGACCGTGCAGATACAGGTTCCCCTTCTTCCGCTGATCCTTACGCGGAAGCGACGCGAACACATCCTGAACGAACGCTTCCAGTTCCGCTCTGGTCTCGGCAAGCTCATCCGGTTTCATGCTCGAAAATTAACAGGATCGGTCAAGGATTAAAAGCCGCCACGCCGACCTAACTAAGTACTACTTGGGCACTGCGGCGATTGCTGCCGCCAGATCATCCGGCGCCACGGCAGTGGCCGGCCCCGCATAGGCACGCTCCCAGCGCCCATCCTGCTTGGCGAGCGCGACGGCGGTACGTCCGGCGTCGTGCATCTTCCCTTCGGCTTCCAGCCGCTCGATGTACCCGACGTTCCGAAGGGACCAGATGCTCCGCGGGCCCCGCGGACTGAACCGCTGGAAAGTGCTTCCGTCGTCGCGCCGGCGGGCCTGCCCGTCAATCCAGCCAAAGCACAGCGCATCCTCGAGTGCCGCGGCGTAGGTCAACTCGGTCACCGCGCCGCCCTTCTTGTGGAGGATCAACCATACGCCTGGGGAGGAGGAGTGATTGGACTCCAGCCACTCCCGCCATGCGACGGCATTGGACACCAGCAGTTCCGAGAGTTCGACGGCCATGGGTAGAGAATACTGGACTACTCCAATCTAGTTTGCTAGCATTTTAGCCATGCCTGTGGAACCGAAGGTCCAGTTCAACGTCTACTTGCCGCCGGACCTGGTCCGCGCAATCAAACACAGAAGTATCGACGAGGGGCAAAGCCTGTCCGCCCTCGTCGAAAAGGTACTTCGCGAGTATGTGGAGGAGAAGTAATGCTCAGAGTGCGACCGATAGTTTTCACTCCGAATATTGACGAGTTCGCGGCCTTGTTCGCGGCGCTCGGCCTGGATCTGGCCAACGACGACGACGGCTGGCTGGTTTTCGATGCCGGCAGTGGCAGGGTGGCGCTGCACGTTGCGGAGGCTCCCTCAGTTGAGCTCGGTCTCGAGGTGGGCGACGTGCACGAGTTTGTCCGCCGGACGGTGGAGGCCGGGACCGCAGCCGAGGCGCTCGACACCAATGACGGGCGGACTGCCCACGTCCAGGGATCGGGCGGCATGGTGTTCACGGCGCACCTGGGCCAGCGAGGGATATCCAATGCCGGAGCCGACCCGGCCCTTGCCGTCATGCCTCTCTGGTACGTGACCGATGCCGCGGCCGGCGTCAAGGTTTTCACGGATATGGGCGCCCGCAAACGGCTCAGCTCCGACTCGGGCAACTGGACTGACTTCACGGCAAAGAACGGTGGACTCCTGGCCGTGCACGCTGCCGGGGAAACGGGCATCGAGTTGGCGTTCGAGTACAACGGCAACGTGGAGGCAGTTCAGCAGCGGTTGAGACAGGCTGGCATCTGGGCCGTCCTGATCGACGAAAACTGCGGCCGCTCCCTGCGCCTGCCCAACCCGGACGGCAAGGATATCTGGGTCAATGAACGCCAGCAGGACCTCTATGGGTACACGGAACACAGCGCCGGCTGACGCTCCCCGGCCGCTGACAGCGCGGCCCAATTCGTCCATCGCATCCGGGACCGGCGACCGCACCCAAAACCGGCCGTCGCCCCCGACATTTCGAGTGCGCCTGCCGTTTTCATGCGCGCCCGCCGGGAACAGGAACTTAGGTGTGGCGTGAGCCGCCCGGAATTCAGCCGATGGCCAAAGCCCCGCCTCCGAGTACACCTCACGCGCCGGTCTGCTATAAAACAAAGGTATGAACCTGCGCACACCAGACCCCAATCCCGGCTGGCTCTCGGAAGACGACCTGTACGAGGCACGCCGCCGCCTCCCCATGGTCTACGTCGAAGCGATCCCGGTGCGCTGCGACACACTGGGCTACGTCACCGAAGTGGGACTCCTGCTGCAGGCCAACGATCAAGGCGAAATGGTGCGGACTTTCGTCTCGGGCCGCGTCATGTACCGGGAGACCATCCGGGCAGCACTGGTGCGTCATCTGGAAAAGGATCTGGGCCCGTTTGCGCTCCCCCAGCTGCCACCCTGCCCGGCGCCCTTCACCATCGCCGAGTACTTTCCCTCCCCGTCCGAAACCGGACTGACCGATGACCGGCAGCACGCCGTCGCGCTCGCCTACCTGATTCCGGTGACCGGTGAATGCGAGCCCAGGCAGGATGCGCTGGAACTTACCTGGCTGACACCGGAGGAAGCGCTCAGCCCTGGAATCAGCGCGGAATTCTCGGGCGGTCGCGCCGATCTGTTGCGTCAGGCGCTGGCACATGCCGGCTGGGGACGCTGAGTCGTTACCTTTTCTTTATATACTGCAGGGCATGCAAGGATTCACTGAATGATCGACAGCGGCGTGTCCACCAATCCGGGGACGCTTCAACCTTTGGCCGCGGAAGCCGTCAGCTCCGGTCAGAAACTGATCGTGCCGGGACGGACGGAGCCCACGGAAGTGGTGGAAACCGCCGTCGAGCACGATGACTTTGGGGTTCCCGCACTGGTGCTGGCCACCCTCGAGACGGGTGAAACAGTGCGTATTGCCGCCGGATCCACCGTGCAGGCAGCACTGCCGGAAAATCATGCCGTGTCCACGGCCGACGTCGGTTCGCCTGAGGCTTTGATCGCGCAGGCTGCGGCGGTGCATCCGGAAAGTCCGCGGGTGCACGAGCTCGCCGACCGCCTTGCCAAAGGCGTGAATTTCAAGTCAGGCAGCAACCTCCAGGACATCCGCGATCTGGCGTTGACGCTGTTCGTGGACCTCGCAGATGCCGGAAACGCGCTCAGGATCTGCAACCTCCTCACCGATCTGCCGTTTGACGGGAACTTTGGCCGCTGGAAGTGGATTGAAGGGTGCCTGGCGCTGGCGGCGCATCTGACGTACGACGACGCCGATCCCTCCCGCTCGGAAGCGTACGTTGCGTCGCTGCGAGCGGCGGACCACGCGGAATTGGATCCGCTCAGGAACAAGCTGGCCGCGGCGATGCGGCAGCGGCAGCTGAACGAGCCAAACCTGTATGATCCCGAAATCGCCAGATCGGCCGGCGCGGGCACCGCCACCGCCGAGAAGGAGTGGCGGACCCTTCGACTGGTAACCCTGCTGCACCTCAGGGCGCACGGTGGATCAGAGACCCTCGCAGCTGATGTCCTGGACCGCCGGGTCGCCAACGAGCTCCTCGCCATCCGATCGCTGAAAGCTCGGCTCGGTGGCTCTGGATAGGCGTACGGCCCCGGAGTAGAGTGGCCCGCATGAACGCGGAATCCAATCCCCTCAGTGCGCATATCAACGCCGACGCGCGGCAGGTGTGGACCATGCTCCGCGAACCTGCCAAGGTCAAGCAGTGGCATGGCTGGGACTACGACGGCCTGGATGCGGAAATCCGGCTGATCTTTTTTTCCGCCGTGGTTGAGGGCCCTGACCATAAGTCACTGACCCTTGACGGCGGAGACGTCTTCCGCATCGAGCCTGCGCAGGACGGCACTGTCCTCACCATGGAGCGGGGCAGGCCGGACACGGGTTCGGACGAGGCTGGCTTGGATGAAGACATCACGGAGGGCTGGATCTCCTTCCTCCAGCAGCTCCGTTTCGCGCTGGAAAGGCACCCGAACGGCACGCGCCGCACTGCGTTCTTTTCCGGGGAGTCTTCGGACGGGACGTCAATCCTTGGCAAGCTCAACGCTGAGCAGCTTGGGCAGCCCGGCGAGAAGTATTCGCTGACACTTCCCAACGGTCAGGACCTGAGCGGCAGGGTATGGTTCCGCTCCGACAAGCAGGTGGGGCTCACCGTCGAACAGTATGCCGAGCACGGGGACGGCCTCCTGATCCTCGCAGACCAGCCGGTGATCAAAGGCACCCGGGACAAACCGGGCGCTCTGATGATCGCTACCACCTACGGCCTCGGAGCCCACTCGCTCCGGGAGATCTGGGGCGCCTGGGATGAATTCCGCGCCCGGCACTACCCATCGTCAGATCCGCTGGTGACCTCCAAGCTGGCGTAGGACTGGCGCAGAGCGCCGCGCATTGCTGGCAAAATGGGCTGGTGCAATCTCTTCCGCAATCAGATCCCAAGCAGGCCGGTTTTTCCTTCACCGTCGGCAAACGACTGAGCGAAACTGTTCCTTCCACGGAAGGCCTCCACGGGCGGAGCGGCACTATCCACACGCCGCACGGTGAGATTCGCACGCCTGCGTTCATTGCCGTTGGGACCAAGGCCACGGTGAAATCGGTACTGCCGGAGTCGATGAAGGAGCTTGGCGCGCAGGCACTCCTTGCAAACGCCTATCACCTGTATCTGCAACCCGGAGCCGATGTCCTGGATGAGGCCGGCGGCCTGGGCCGGTTCATGAACTGGCCCGGCCCCACCTTCACGGACTCCGGCGGTTTTCAGGTGATGAGCCTGGGCTCGGGCTTCAAGAAGGTCATTGAAATGTCCGCATCAGCTTCCCTGGCCGGGTCGGATGACCGCGTTGCGCCGGGCAAGGAGCGGCTGGCGCATATTGACGACGACGGCGTCTGGTTCAAGTCGCATCTGAACGGTGACCGGCACCGGTTTACTCCTGAAATCTCGATGCAGGTGCAGCACCAGCTCGGGGCGGACATCATGTTCGCGTTCGACGAGCTCACCACCTTGATGAATTCCCGCGGCTACCAGGAAGAGTCGCTCGAGCGGACCCGGCTTTGGGCGCAGCGGTGCATTGTGGAGCATGAGCGGCTCACCATCGAGCGTGCGTCCAAGCCGTACCAGGCGTTGTTCGGCGTCATTCAGGGCGCACAGTACGAGGATCTGAGACGCAAGGCTTCACAGGATCTGGGTGCCATGGACTTTGACGGCTTTGGTGTGGGCGGCGCCCTGGAAAAGGAGAATCTGGGCACGATTCTGGGCTGGTGCGCCTCGGAGCTGCCGGAGGCCAAGCCACGCCACCTGTTGGGTATCTCCGAACCCGATGACCTGTTCACCGGCATTGAAAACGGAGCCGACACGTTTGACTGCGTCTCTCCCACCCGTGTTGCCCGTAACTCCGCCTTCTATACACCGGACGGCCGGTGGAATCTTTCCAATGCCCGGTTCAAGAAGGACTTCACACCGTTGGCGGATGGCTGCGACTGCTACACCTGCCTCAACTACACCCGCGCGTACATCCATCACCTCTTCAAGGCCAAGGAGATGGTTTCCGCCACCCTGATCTCGATCCACAACGAGCGGTTTGTCATCCGGATGGTGGACCAGGCACGGGAGGCGATCGAGGACGGATCGTACTTCGAGTTGAAGACTGAGGTGCTGGGCCGCTACTACGCCTGGCGCTCCCCGCGCCAGAATCGTCGGTTGGTGGCAGGTTCACCGGGACTTCC
>NZ_KI915034.1:0-24859 GCF_000520595.1 Arthrobacter sp. H5 | reverse complement strand
TTCACCGGGACTTCCCGACGAACCTGCCACCAACCGACGAACGCCGCAGCCGGGCTTTTCCACATAGCAGCAAATGGACGCCCGGGGAGCCGCGTCGGGCGCGAGACTGTGGTCATGAGTCAACACATTCCACAGTGGCTGCAGGGATCGAGCGGCCTCTGGCGAACATCCGACCTGATTGAAGCGGGTCTGAACAAACGGCGGATAGGCACACTGGTAAAGTCTCGGGAGCTCGTGCGCGTTCAATGGGGGTGCTACGCGGCCGGAAATCCCTGGCGTCAACTCTCCGAGTCCGAGCGCGCCCTCCAACGAGTCCATGCGCACAACCGAACGATAGTTGCCTCGTCTTCTGTGCCCGTCAGCTACAGCCACACGTCAGCCGCTCGAATATTCGGCCTGCATCTATGGGACGTTGACGACAGGATCCACCTCACTCAATCCTTCGCTGGCGCCTCACGGGACCGCGCTGCCCACGTTGTACGTCATTTTTCGCACCTTCGGGAAGGTGAAACCGCACTTCGCTGCGGGGTCCAGGTGACGTCACTGGCCCGTACGGTGGTGGACTGCGCCAGAATTCTCTCTTACAAGCAGGGCCTGATTGTGGCCGACCACGGCATGCGGATGGGAACCACCCGGCAGGAACTCCAAAAAATCGTCAATCGACTTTCCGGCCATAAAGGCATCCAGCTCGCCCGTCGCGTGGTGGAGAACGCCAGCGCGCTGTCGGAATCGCCAGGCGAGTCTCTCTCGCGGGCCATCATTCAGGGGCTGTCCATCCCGCTGCCACAACAGCAGGTGGTTGTTCATACTCGCCACGGCGAACATCGGTTGGACTTCGCGTGGAAGGACCTCAAGCTCGCACTCGAGTTCGACGGCAAGACCAAGTATTTCGATTATGCCCCCACGCGGGAGGTCCTCTATCAGGAGCGCAGACGCGAGAAGGCATTGATGGAAGAGGGTTGGACGTTCATCCGCATCGAGTGGAAGGATCTCTTCGACGAAGCGGCGCTTCGGGGGCGGATCCTCCGGGCATGGTCCGCTCAACGGAAACTCGTCGGTTAGGCGCAGGTTCGACGGGACTTCCCAACGAACCCGCGCTAAACCGACGATGCTGCAGCCCGACGGCAGTCTAAGCCGCGTAGCTGGGCTCCCGCTTCTTGACCCAACGGATCACCAGCGAGGTAGCGGGCAGGAGCAGAACCTCAACAAGAGTCTTGTACAGGAAACCGAAGACCAGGTAGTTGAGGAACCCGCCAAACGAAGTGATCCCTATGACGGAGGCCGCAATGGCACAGAAGATCAGGGTGTCGGCGAATTCGCCCACTCCGGTTGACCCGATTAACCGTGCCCATAGCCGCCGTTCACCGAATCGCGCCTTCATGCGGACAAGCACCCACGAGTTCAGCGTCTGCCCTACGAGGAACGCGAGGAGCGAAGCCAGGACAATCAACGGAACCGGCCCCAGCGCACCCTCAAGTGCGGCCTGCTTGGACGCGCCGAAGTCGTCGTCGAAGCCTGGCAGCGCAATGATGATCACATAGCACAGCGAGGCAAAGGCGGAAAGCGCAAACGTCACAATAATCGCCAGGCGCGCGGCCTTGAATCCATACACCTCACTGATCACGTCACCGAGGATGTATGCGAGCGGGAAGAGGAAGAAGCCGCCGTCTGTGATGATTGGGCCAAAAAGGACGCCCTTTGACGCGCCGATGTTGGACAGGATGACGACGACGGCAAGCACCGCCAGCATGATGGCGAAGTACGTGCTTCCAGATTTGGCGAACTTCGCGCGGGCGCGCTCCTGCAGCTGAGTCATTGTTTTCTCATTCATCGAAGTGGTTTGCGCACCGCTGAGGCGCGCTGTATTAGCACTGACGCCCGGCTGCCCCCGGGCACAACAATTCTGCCACGACCAGCCGTTCCACGTTTTGAACGCGTTCAAAATCCTTCGGTTCCAACTTCATTGCCGTCGCAATCCAGCCGACGTCCAACGTCAGCCCTTTCAGCGAGGAATCCGCCATCGCACGCGGGAAGTCGATCGCGCTCTTCAAACAGGCCGTCACCAGCGCGCGCCCGCAGCCCCCATTGGCAATCCACGACGACCTGCCCAAAGTGCTGTGGCTTGCCTACATGGGCGTCACCTTGTTGTGGGGCTGCGACAGATCTCCTCATCAGCAGCGCACGCGCCGCCTCATCGGCAATGCGGCTTCCCTCATTTCCTAGCTCGTCATCCTTTCGAGGTTGCCTGTGGTGCGAAAGATCGTGGAAGACATTGTCGGTCTCATCAAAGGGGCAAAAGGGTGAAGGACGGAAACTACGACGACGGCGCCCAACTGGTGAGAGCCACATGACAGCCGTCATTGCGGGATCCACGCGGGTTCACTCACCGGTCCTCGGAGAAGGTCCAGGGCGTTGCCCGGCCCCTCCCCAGGCATTGGCACAGATCCTTCACCGTCGGGCAGACTGGGAGGATGGATAAGAGAACACCCGGAATCACCCTGACCATCGCCGGAACGGAAGCAACCGGCGGCGCGGGCGCTCAGGCCGATCTCAGAACGTTCCAGGAGCTCGGCACCTACGGTGTAGCAGCGGTGACCTGCATTGTTTCCTTCAACCCCGAAGACAACTGGAACCACCGATTTGTCCCCGTGGACGCACAGGTGATCGCCGACCAGCTTGAAGCCATCCTGGCCTGCCATGAGCTGGACACCGTCAAGATCGGCATGCTCGGGACGCCCCAAACAATCGACACCGTGGCCAAAGCGCTGAAAAGCCAGCCTTGGCGAAATATTATGCTGGATCCGGTGCTCATCTGCAAGGGCCAGGAACCTGGTGCCGCGCTGGACACGGACCAAGCATTGAAGACGCAGATCCTTCCCCTCGCCACCTTCGTTACACCAAACCATTTCGAAGCCGAGTCTCTCTCCGGCATGGAAATCCACACGATGGAGGATCTCAAGGAGGCCGCGAAGCGGATCCACGAGATGAGCGGCGCCGTCGTCCTCGCGAAGGGCGGAGTGCGGCTGGAAGGTGCGGACGCCGTTGACGTCTATTACGACGGCGTGTCCCTGGAGGTGCTCAGCGTACCTAAGGTGGGCGAGGTTGCCGTCAGCGGTGCGGGGTGCACGCTGGCTGCGGCGGTAACAGCTGAGCTCGCCAAGGGCGCCACACCCCTCGAGGCTGCGCGCACCGCAAAGGCTTTTGTTACTGAAGGGATTCGCAACAGAGTAGCGTCCAACGCCCCGTTCGACGCCGTCTGGCAGGGTGGAGCGGCGACCGCGCGGGCGTAGACCGTCAGGGCCGTCGACGTCTCGAAAGCCAACCGTCCTTGACCGGGACGTCCGCACTCTCCGTCTCCTTGCTGACGGGATAGATGCCGTCCGCTTCAGCCCACTTGGTTGTCACCCGTGCCTTCAAGGCGTTCTGAAACGTCCTGTCCCTGGATGGCTCGCCGGGAGGGGATTCCCGGGTGCCGTAAGCCCACCCGGTTCCCTGCTCAAGCAGCGTGCCGTGCTTGATGTCGTAGTAGCCTTCCTTGATCCCTATTGCCACGCCTTCGGCTCCCGCCGCGGCCGCGATGAAGTGCAGATGGAATCTGGTGGTGAACCACGTCTGACCTTCCCGCAGGGGCAGCCCGTCCTTCCAGACGGAGCTGAACGAAACGAAGTTCTCCTGCGGAATCAGGTCGGAAAGCGCCTCGTACCCTGCATAGTCGGTGCCAGGTATGGCTTCGACATACTTCACAACCTTGCCGGCTTCACGGACACGGCCCACCACTTCGCGGGCCTTCGCTACGGCGTCATCAAAAATGTCCGCAGAGGTCTGATCGCTTTGGACGCTGATCACCACGTCGGCGTTGTCTCCGCGGGCAAGTCCGCGGGCCAGCTCGTGGTCAACGGCAAGGAAGGCGTCATCCACGCCGTGAGTCACCGAGTAGCGTTCCGCACTGGGTGCGTCGCGCGCGCTCACCTGGTCAAACTCCGCGAGCGCCTCCGCGAGGTACGCGGAGTCCTCGTTGAAGGGGACCAGACTGAGACCTGTGCCGTAAAGTCTGCAGCCGGTGATCTCACGCACTGCGGTCATCGCTACCGGCAGACCCGCGTTGTGGGGCCAGATTGCGTTGAGGTAACCGCCGCCCAGCAGGTGCAGGCTGTCGGCCTGACGAAGTTTCTCCAGCCCCAGATCGAAGAGCGGGGAACCGTAGTCCCGCACCAGCTTGGTCACATGTGCCGCAATGTCATCCGGGGAGTGCGTACCGGCATCCCAACACGCCCTCCACAGCGTGTTGGTGACGTTCAGCCTGGGATGGATGCCCTCGAAGAGAAGAGACGCAGTGCCGGGGTTGGGGCAGTCCAACCAGATGTCGGCCTCGGGATGCCGCTCGGCCAGGAACCGCAGCCAGCCTGCAGCGATGATTTCATCCCCGTAGTTAGGGTGTCCAGCGCAGGAGACTAAGTAGAAAAGTGGTCGCTTCACACTCAGGGATCTTACAGCGTTCTTCAAGCTGTTAGATCGGGATGTTCGCTGCAGGCCCGGGCATGTTTCGAGCGAAAACTTCCCCTTGACGCATCGGCGTTCAGGTGATTCACAGCTTATTGCCTGAATTAACAAAGTTATTAATGTGTGGACCGTTGACTTGTGACCCAACACACAGAAAGCTGTTAAGCGTGCGGGGTCCGGTTCGCTGGGGGCAATGCACAAACAATACTGCTGGCACTCTTTCGAACTCTCGGGAAATCGTCACTCACATCTGTCAAGGCCTGTGTCAGCAGTACTGCGGGGAACTCATCAGAACTCGGCGGGATGGCCCTGACTGATCCTTACTAAGGAGAAGTATGAGCAAGTCATACCACCGGAATACGGGGAAGGCTGTGTTGGCATCGCTAACCGGCCTTGTTCTGGCTTCCAGTATGTGGGCGCCCGCCTCAGCAGTGGAGGCGCCTGATTCGGACAGTCCCACCGCTGAAGGACTCAACTATCAGACGGTGCCCGATCTCAAGATCAGCCGCGAGTTCAAGGATCAGACCGGACCAACCGCAGCCTACGTTCAGTTTGCGGGCAAAGGTGCCTTCGAACAGACTCAGCCCGCCGCCGTGCGAAATGGACTCCAGGCTCCGGTAAACCGGGCGAACGATGTGAGGAACATCCGCGCATCGATTGAAGCCCAGGCTGAGGCAGTGGCTGCCGAAGCCTCCGCTTCCCAGCTTTACACCACCACCAACACAATTCCCGGTGTTACGATCCAGGGTGATGCCGAGGCGATCAAGGCACTCGCCGCACGACCCGACGTTGTGAAGATCACCGGCATTGTGCCCAAGACCGTCGAGAACAAGGGAGCGGACATTGATACCCGTGCCCTTGAGGCCTGGACGGGCCGGGACAACACGGGCGAGGGAATCACTATCGCGGTCCTGGACACAGGCCTCGACTACACACACTCAGGGTTCGGCGGACCCGGCACCATAGAAGCATTCGAGCAGGCAAAGGCCGACGCCGAACCGGATCCGGCACTGTTTGATGCTGCCAAGTTTGTGGGCGGTTATGACCTGGTGGGCGACAACTACGACGCTGGTTCACCGGATCCCGCTAACCGCGAACCCGTGCCCGACTTAAACCCCCTCGACTGCCAGAGCCACGGCTCCCACGTCGCCGGCACGGCCGCCGGGTACGGCGTCAACGCAGACGGCACCACCTTCGAAGGCGACTACAGCGAACTCGACACGGATGGCGTGAACGCAATGCGCATCGGACCGGGCTCCGCACCTGAAGCTCAGCTGGTTGCCCTTCGCGTGTTTGGCTGCGTGGGCTCCAGCCTCGTTGTTGGCCAGGCACTGGACTTTGTGCTCGACCCCAACGGCGACGGCAACTTCGATGACCGCGCACAGGTTGTCAATATGTCACTGGGATCTTCGTTCCCCGCCTACGACGACCCCGAAAACGACATAGTCAACGCGCTGACCGCGCAGGGGGTACTCTCGGTTGTCTCCTCCGGTAATGACGGGGATGTCTATGACATCGGCGGCTCCCCGGGAAGTGCCGAATCCGCACTGACGGTTGCAGCGAGCGTTGGCTCGCAACTCACACTGGACCGTGTTGATGTGCTTGCACCGGACGACGTGGCAGGAGCTGCGGCCGGACAGTACACCGTGAACTTCGACTACGCAGCTGAGGGAGTCACTCCAGACACGCTTCGCGGAGAAGTGGTGATGGGCCCGGATGGTGCTAACAATGACGGGTGCGCCGCACTGCCACCAGCCGGGGTCAACGCAGGCAAGTGGGTGTGGCTGTTCTGGGATGACAATGATGCCACCCGTGAGTGCGGCTCCGGCCCTCGTTGGAACAATGCCTCCAATGCAGGATACGGCGGAGTTGTCATCGGCACTACGCTTGACATTTTCCCCGCCGGTATCGGTGGCAACGCAGCCATTCCCGGCATCCAGCTCACGGCGCAGGACACCACCAGGCTGATGCCCGCCGCAGAAGCAGGAACGCTGGTGCTACAGCTCGATCCTGCGTTCCAGGCAACGGCAACGGGCCCCTCCAACGCACTGGACACCCTCGCGTCGTTCTCTTCACGCGGCGTGCACGGGTCCAACGGCGTGGTCAAGCCCGACGTAGCCGCACCCGGTGTCTCCATTGGATCTGTTCAGGTTGGCACCGGCACCGGCGCTTCGGTCAAGAGCGGTACGTCAATGGCGGCCCCGCACACGGCCGGTATCGCGGCGCTTCTCTTCTCTGCAACAGATTTCAACCCGTATGAGATCAAGAGCATGATCATGAATACGGCAACGCATGATCTGCTGACCGAGGGAGGAATCGCTTACGCACCGAACCGTGTTGGTTCGGGACGCGTGGACGCCATCCAGGCACTCGATACCCGGGTTCTTGCCTACGCGGCGGACCAGCCAGCGCTCACCTCAGTGAACTTCGGTGTTTTGGAACTGGGTACGGAGGCACTTGTTGTCACCAAGCAGGTCACCGTGGAGAACAAGTCCGACGGCGTGCTCTCCTACGAGGCGAGCTACCTTGAGGCATCGACCATGCCGGGCGCTGAGATCACCGTCTCACCCGAGGTGATCGAGGTACCAGCCAATGGTGCAGCGACGCTTGATGTGACGTTGAGCATCGCCGATCCAGCCGCCCTGGCAAAAACGATCGATCCCGCAGCTGAGGAATTTCAGTTGGGCGGAATACCGAGGCAGTACCTTGCTGACGTGTCCGGTCGTGTCCAATTGCTCGGGGCGGACGACCAGGAACTTCGCGTGCCGGTTTACTCGGCTCCGAAGCCTACGTCGGACATCTCGGCCGGACCTACCATCCCATTCAAGAATGCTTCGGAAACAGAGACCACGATTGCTTTCGAGGGCAGGGGTCTTGCCCAGGGGATTGTGACCGACGAGGGTGCGGAATCCGCATATGCTTCGATCGTTTCCCCTCTGGTTCTCGGTGCTGAAAGCCCGCGGACCAACGATCGTCCACTCGAATCCCTGTATTCGTTTGACCTCCGCGCAGTTGGCGCAGCGTCCACCGTTCCTGCAGTCAAGGCTGCTGGCGGCAATCCTGCAGGCGATGCGGAAGCAGATCCGGCAGTACCGTCAGCCGTACTCAACTTCGGTGTCAGTACGTGGCAGAACTGGCCTCAGCTTGCAGGCAACAACGGCGTAGCGGTAGAAATTGACACCGACGGTGACGACACTGTGGACTACGTTGTCCAGACGCTGAGGCCTTCGGACATCGGCCTCCCCACCCTGGACATGATCCTGTTTGAGATTGTGACCATCCAGGATGACGGCACTCCACTGTTCGAAAGCGAACTGTATTTCGCCAACGGCGTTGATGGCAGCACCGACACCAACACGTTCGACACCAACGTGATCACACTGCCGGTACCCGTGAGCGAACTGGGAATGGGTACTGAAGCCTTGAATGCTTCCGCGCCGATCCAGTACCGTGTGTCAACCTCAAGTGCCTTCAACGTTGATGAGGACGGCAATTCAGGCGGACCGGTGGACACCACCGACTGGATCGACTTCAACGTCACCGAGCCGGCCTTGTGGTTTGAAGGAACGGACTCCGACGCTGCGTCGTTCTTCTCGGCCGACGGCAGCACGCTGAACGTCAACCGCCAGAAGGGCGTCAAGGCTGCCAGCGCACTGTTCCTCCACCACCACAATGCAACCGATCTGAAGGACGAAATCGTTCCAATTCAGGTAGGCAAGCGGGTGTTTACGGACATCGGAAACGCTGACCACAAGAAGTTCGTTGAGCAGATCGCGGATCTCGGCATCACGGAGGGCTACCTTGAGGATGACGGCACCTACACGTTCCGTCCGTTCATCTCGGTCAACAGAGACGTCATGGCGGCGTTCCTGTACCGTTTGGCCGGCGAACCGACGTTCGACACTCCGGACGTTTCGCCGTTTGCCGATTTGAACGGTCCCGGGGATCCCGGTGCAAACACAGAGCACTTCTACAAGGAGATGACGTGGATGCACGCAACTGGCATATCGGAAGGTTGGATAGAACCTGACGGTTCCGCGACCTACCGCCCGTTTGCACCGGTCAACCGTGACCAGATGGCAGCATTCATGTACCGGTTCGCCGGCGAGTACTGCATGATCGCAGCGGCTGCGGACTACGAAGCACCGGCCACCAAGCCGTTTGCCGACATCAACCCTGACTTCGTGTTCCACAAGGAAGTCTCGTGGATGAGCGACACGGAAATCTCTCTCGGCTGGGAGGAAGCGGACGGCACATTTACCTATCGCCCGTACGATGCCGTAACCCGTGAGCAGATGGCCGCGTTCATGGTTCGTTTGCTCGACTACCGTGATGAAAATGGAGGCTGCAACCCATAGGTTCTAGCACTCATTAACTAAGTGGTGGCCATCCGGAAACGGGTGGTCACCACTTTTTAATCTAGGCCGTCTTTTCCGCTTGCCGCGCCCGGTACGCGGCTACCGCGGCCCGGTTCCCGCAGCCAGCGTCGCAGAACCGCTTGGACCGGTTCTTCGACAGGTCAATCACCACGTTGTTGCAGCCCGGAAACTCACAGTGCCCCAGTCGGCCCAGTTCCTTTGTTCGCACCAGGTCCACAAAGGCCATCGCGGCTTCGACGGCCATCCGGGTGGAGATCCGTGCCTCCGGAGGCGACGCGTGGACGTGGTAATCCCAGTCGTCATGCTTGACCAATTGCGGCAACGCATTGAACTCCCGGAGCAGTCCGTTCAACACTTCGACAACCTGGGTTTCGTCACCCTCCCACACCCTACGCAGCCGTGGACGCAGCGCCCGCACCGCCTCCAGCTCCGTAGGGTCCACCGCAAGATTCCCCGTCCACTTCCATTCATTGATGAACCGTGAAAGCGACGCGACGTCGGGCAGGTGCTCCTCGCCGTCGTCGTCGGTGTTGATCAGCGCCGCGGCGGTTCTCAGCGCATCCTCAGTGTCATTGGCAAACAGCATTGTGGCTCCTGTCATTCACGCGTCCACTGTACAACTATCGGGAGTGGGCTTCGAGGAAGGAGTACACCTCGGTCTCGTCCACACCGGGGAACGCCCCGGGCGGCATGGCGGCCAGCAGGTGTGAGTGCGCCCGCGCGCTGGGCCAGGCGTTGCCTGACCAGGAATCAGCCAACGACGACGGCGGCCGCCTGCAGCACGCTTCGTCCGGACACATCGACTTCTCCCGGATGGTGGTATCCCTCCCCCGGAACCACTTCACGTGCGCGTACGGGACGCCGATGCTGAGGGAAAATTCCCCGCCGGCGGAGTGTTCCGTCCGTGCGGTGCACCAGTACGTTCCGGAGGGCGTATCCGTGTATTGGTTGTAGGCGCGGAACTTGTCCGCCACCTCAAAGACCACCCGGGAAGTCCATCGTTTGCAGGACGGCTGGCCCTCGATGGCGCCCGTGTGATCCTGGGGGAAGGTGACGCCGTCGTTCTCGTAGGCCTTGTAGATAATGCCGCTTTCATGGGTCTTCTGAAAGTGGGTCGGGATGTCCAGATGCTCGGTGGCCAGGTTGGTGAACCGGTGCGCGGCAGTCTCGTAGGACACGGCGAAGGCGTCGCGGATATCCTCGACGGCGATCTCCTTGGCCGCCTTCGCTTTCCGCAGGAATTCAACGGCTGGCCGCTCCGGCAATAGCAGTGCAGCGGCAAAGTAGTTGGTGGCCACACGCTGACGCAGGAACTCCCGGTAGTTCTCCGGGGTCTGGTGCTGCAGCACATAGTGGCCAAGCGCCTGCAGCAGCACTGACCGCGGGTCATGGTCGGTACGCTGCGACTGCGTGAGGTAAATCCTGCGGTTCTTCAAATCCGTCACTGAACGCGTGGAATGGGGCAGATCACCCACATGATGCAGCGTGAAACCCAGGTGGGCGGCAATGTCCGCGATGATGTGCTGGGACATGGGTCCGCTTGTGTGTCCTACCGAATCCAGGACCTTCTGCGCCTCGGCCTCGATCTCCGAAAAGTAGTTGTTCTGTTTGCGCATGATCCCGCGAAGTTCTGCGTTTGCCCGACGCGCCTCTTCCGGCGTGGCCACTTGTTCGTCGAGCCTGCGTTCCAGTTCATTTTGCAGGCCCACCAAGGATTCCAGGACCTCCGTGGGTAGGCGCGAGGAAATCCGCACCTTCGGCAGTCCAAGCGACTCATACAATGGCCCGCGCTGCGCCCGCTCCAGCTCGATCTCCAGGGCCGCGCGTCGCGTGGGCGGCTCCGAACCCAACAGTTGGTCAATGGTGACGTCCAGCGCCCGGGCCAGCCCCTGCAGCATCCCCAGCTTGGGTTCACGCTTGCCGTTCTCCATCAGCGAGAGCTGGGACGGAGCGGTACCGACTACGGCACCAAGGTCGCCGAGCGTCATGCCCTTGCCCTTGCGCAGATGGCGGATGCGCCGTCCCAGACTGATGGCGTCCTGGGCGTCGCGCGCACCGTCGTCCTCGGGCGTTGGCCGGGCGCGATTCCAGGTTGGAGTTATCATTTCTTGAGGATACGCGAAGAAGTGCGTTTCTTTCCATGAGATACCTCTGGTGCCTTCGGAGGAACTAGCGAATTGTTGATTTCACACCGGGCGAAGATGCCCCTGACAAGGAGACGACGTTATGACGCAGGATGGAAACCACAGCGGGAACGACGCTCGGGAACTCGAACTGGAGTGGGCAGCCAATCCGCGCTGGGAAGGTGTCGAGCGCGATTACACGGCGGCCGACGTCGTCCGTCTTCGTGGCAGCGTGCAGGAGGAACACACGCTCGCCCACCGCGGCGCGGAGAAGCTGTGGGAGCAGCTCACCCAGCAGGCGCAGACCGGCGATTACACCCATGCGCTTGGTGCGCTCACCGGCAACCAGGCCGTGCAGCAGGTCAAAGCCGGGCTCAAGGCCATCTACCTTTCGGGCTGGCAGGTCGCGGCGGACGCCAACAACTCCGGCCACACCTACCCGGACCAGTCCCTGTACCCGGCAAACTCCGTACCCACGGTTGTGCGGCGGATCAACAATGCGCTGCTCCGGGCGGACCAGATTGAGTGGGCCGAGGGCGTCTCGACGGTGGATGACTGGCTGGTGCCGATCGTTGCCGACGCCGAAGCCGGCTTTGGCGGCCCCCTCAACGCCTATGAGCTGATGAAGTCCATGATCCAGGCGGGCGCCGCTGGAGTTCACTGGGAGGATCAACTGGCATCGGAGAAGAAGTGCGGCCATCTGGGCGGCAAGGTGCTCATCCCCACTCAGCAGCACGTCCGCACGCTGAACGCGGCGCGACTCGCGGCCGACGTCGCCGGCACTCCCAGCGTGATTGTTGCCCGAACGGATGCCGAAGCGGCAACGCTGATCACGTCCGACGTCGACGAGCGGGACCAGCCCTTCATCACCGGCGAGCGCACCCCCGAAGGCTTCTACACCACACGCAACGGGCTCGAAGCGTGCATAGCCCGCGGCCGCGCCTACGCACCATATGCCGACCTGCTCTGGATGGAAACTGGGAAGCCGGATCTGGCGCTGGCGAAGGAGTTCGCTGAGGCCATCAAGTCGGAGTTCCCCGACCAGATGCTCGCCTACAACTGCTCGCCGTCGTTCAACTGGAAGAAGCACCTGGATGACGCGACCATCGCCAAGTTCCAACGGGAACTCGGCGCCATGGGCTTCACCTTCCAGTTCATCACTCTGGCGGGATTCCATGCCCTCAACTACTCCATGTTCGATCTGGCCCACCGCTATGCCCGGGACGGCATGAGCGCCTACGTGGATCTGCAGGAGCGCGAGTTCGCTGCAGAGGAACGGGGCTACACCGCAACCAAACACCAGCGTGAAGTTGGAACGGGCTACTTCGATCAGGTGGCCACCGCCCTCAACCCGACCGGCAGCACCCTTGCCCTGGCCGGGTCCACCGAGGCACAGCAGTTCCACTAGAACCCGCATCGACTCTCCTCAAAGTGACGTTCTCACCCCCCAAAATGCCCTGGGAACGTCACTTTGGGGAGAGTCGATTACCTCCACCTGAAGGAAGCACACCATGAATGACTCGATCACCGTGAACGGCATCACCCTGACGCCTCCGGTCATCCAGCGGCAGGACGAGATCCTGACTCCCGGGGCCCTTGAGTTTCTGAGGAAGCTGCACCAATCCACCTCCACCCGCCGCCAGGAGCTGCTCCAGCTCCGGGAGCAGTCACGCGCCCGCATTTCCAACGGCACTGATCCGCGTTTCCTGCCGGAGACGGCACACATCAGGAACGACGGCGGCTGGCGGGTTGCGCCCACAGCGCCCGGTTTGGCGGACCGCCGCGTCGAAATCACCGGGCCGGTTGACCGCAAGATGACCATCAACGCCATGAACTCGGGCGCGAAAGTGTGGCTCGCGGATATGGAGGACTCCTCCACGCCCAGCTGGTCCAATGTGATCAACGGGCAGCTGAACCTCCAAGACGCACTGGCCCGCCGGATCGATTTCACCTCACCGGAGGGCAAGGAGTACCGGCTCGGGGAGCAGGCTCCCACCATCGTGGTGCGGCCTCGCGGCTGGCACCTGCCCGAGAAGCATTTGCTGGTCAACAACAAGCCAATCAGCGGTGGGCTGGTGGACTTCGGGCTGTACTTTTTCCACAACGCCCATACCCTGATCACGCAGGGCCGCGGACCCTACTTCTACCTGCCGAAGATCGAAAACCATCTGGAAGCCCGGCTCTGGAACGACATTTTCATCCAGGCGCAGCAGCTGCTCGGCATTCCTCAAGGCACCATCCGTGCCACAGTGTTGATCGAGACGATCACAGCAGCGTTCGAAATGGAGGAGATTCTCTACGAATTGCGCGAGCACGCGGCCGGGCTGAACGCCGGGCGGTGGGATTACATCTTCTCCGTGATCAAGAACTTCCGGACCCGCGGCCCACGGTTTGTGCTGCCGGACCGCACCATGGTCACCATGACGGCGCCGTTCATGCGCGCTTACACCGAACAGCTGGTCCGCACCTGCCACCGCAGGGGCGCCCACGCGATCGGAGGCATGGCTGCGTTCATCCCCAGCCGCCGCGACGAGGCGGCCAACGCCGTCGCGCTCGAAAAGGTGCGCACCGACAAGCAGCGCGAAGCCGCTGACGGTTTTGATGGGTCATGGGTTGCCCACCCGGACCTGGTGCCGGTGGCCATGGAGGTTTTTGACGAAGTGCTCGGCGAGCGGCCCCATCAGCTGGGACGGCTGCGCGAAGACGTCACACCCGATGACAAGGCCCTCTTGAACATCGCCGGAACCGCAGGCCTCATTACGGAAACGGGAATCCGGAACAACCTCGAGGTAGGCATCCGCTACATCGAATCCTGGCTGCGGGGCAACGGCGCAGCCGCCATCAACAACCTGATGGAGGATGCGGCGACGGCGGAGATCTCCCGTTCACAAATCTGGCAGTGGATCAACGCAAGTGCAGTGACCGACGACGGCGAGATCATCACCTGCGAATGGGTCACCGAACTGCTCGACGAAGAGTTCGCCGCAATGGAGCGCCGTGACGGCGACCGTTTCGATGACGCGAAGGAGATATTTGAGGAGGTTGCCCTCGGCGCAGAGTTCCCCGCATTCCTCACGGTCCCGGCGTATGCCCGGTACCTTCATGAGAGCCGGGAACTGGCCGCGGTTTAGCCTGTCCCGGATCTCCGCGCGCGGCGGCGGGGAATATCACCCTGCCGCCGACACGTTGTGCGAAGTATGCAGATTGAAATTTGGTCAGACGTGAAATGCCCGTGGTGCTTTGTGGGGAAACGGCGGTTCGAGAAGGCCCTGGAGACATTCCCTCACCGTGACCAGGTCGAGGTGACATGGAAGAGCTACCAGCTGGATCCCGATCTACCGGACCACTATGACGGCACCGAACAGCAGTATCTGGCGGAGCGGAAGGGCATCGAACCGGAACAGGTCCAGCAGATGTGGGAGCAGTTGTCCGCCCAGGCAACAGGCGAAGGGCTGAACTTCGACTTCCATAGCGTAGTGGTTGGAAACAGCTTCAGCGCTCACCGCTTTCTACATCTCGCGAAATCCCTGGGCAAGGCAGACGCAGCCAAGGAGGCGATCCTGTCGGCGCACTTTGAGCAGGGCAAAGACACATCGGACGTCGATTTCCTGGTGAAGCTGGGCGCTGGGCTGGGGATCAGTGAAGAGGACGTTCGCGACACCATGTCAACCGGCCGCTTCGCCGATGATGTCCGCCACGACATCAGGGAGGCACGCACCCTGGGAATCAGCGGCGTTCCGTTTTTCGTGATCGACCGCAAATACGGTATCTCCGGCGCCCAGCCAGCCGAGCTGTTCAGGGAAGCACTGGATAAGGCGTGGCAGGAAGCGAACCCGTTGGTCGTCGTCGGGCATTCACAGGACGGCGAAACCTGCGGTCCCAACGGCTGCTGACCGCAAAGCATCCGGAACGCTCCCGCGGAAAATCGCGGGAGCGTTTCTACTTAAGATGTGGGTTCCGCCGAGGCGGTCTCGGAGGCAGGTATGCAAACCAGTCCCCCAGGCGTCGCGTCGACGCTTTCGGCCGGCAACAGTGCTTTGAAGCCGGATCCGACCACAACGTCCACCGACGCATCCGTGCGTTCATCCTCAACATATACGGTGTCAGGAATGCTCCGCTGGACCGTAAACGCCTGAGGGTAGCCGTTCGGTCCTGAAACCACGATTGCCGTCATACCGGTGCGATTCACCGGCCGGTTGCCCACTTCACCCACCACGAAAGCACGCTCGGCGAGAACCTCGGAGGCGGTTCCTGCCAACCCGGTGATGTTGGTGCTGTTGAATATATTGACGTCAACCGTGGCCGGGTCCTGTAAGTCGAACGGTCCGGCCGGGCATCCGGGCTTGGTGGGAACCGGTTCCGGCTCCAGAGCGGCGATGCGGATGTTGCCCCGGCTGATTCCCAGTGCAACCAGCACGGCGGCGGTGACTAAGCCCACCAGAATCACCAGCACAATCCCGTGGCGCAGTCGTCGCATGTAAACATGCGGACGCTCCACGTTACCGTCATCCCCGAAAGCCGACTCAAGATCGTTCTCAGTGACGATCCGGTGACCATGCCATTCGATCGGGTTCTTACGCGACTTGATGGGTCGCAGCTCCGGCGGCCGTTTGTCAGTCATCAATCACCAGCACGCGGGCGTGCAGAATGGTTCGCTGGTGCAGGGCTGTCCGCACGGCGCGATGCAGGCCGTCCTCCAGATACAGGGTCTGATTCCACTGGACAACATGCGGAAAGAGGTCGCCGAAAAAGGTGGAATCTTCAGCCAGGAGCGCTTCAAGGTCCAAGGTGGTCTTGGTTGTCACCAACTCGTCCAGCCGCACCTGGCGCGGAGCCACGCCCGCCCAGTCCTTTGGAGTCACATGTCCATGGTCGGGGTAGGGGCGTCCATCACTCACAGCTTTGAAGATCACCAATACAGACTAGGCAAGATAGTGACGCAAGGGAATATATGCGTCGGCAAGCCCTCATGTCGTGGCCAAATGGTTACGACAGTCAGGATGCAGTAATCGGAATAGTCCGGGTGCCCAGTATCTCTCCGGTGATCCAGTGCTCCCATTCCACTCTGAGCAGGTACTGCCCGGGGGCCGGCGGACGCAACAGGAGATCATACCGTTCCGCAGCCCCAAATGCAAGCCTCCCCGTGGTTAACGGATAACCCGCGTCAATACATGGCGGTGATGGCATGCCGGGATGTGACGTGTCGCGGTATGCCCGACCGTCATGGGCAATCAGCTCAGCCATCTTGAGCTCCACGCCGTCCAGGTCCGTGAAGTACATGTGCGTGGGAAGGTAATTCGCATTGAGCGTCCTCAACAGTGTCGGCTTGCGGGGGCCGCCCTCCACATTGGCCCGAATGGATTGAAGGTTCCACACTTTCTCCCTGCCGCCCGGGAGCCGGGCCAATTCGCCACCCAAAAGGTAGAAGTGCTTCGGCTCATACCGGTTGAGCCCCACATCCTCCCCCGACAGGCCAGCCGCGTGGTCCATTTCGTGCCAGCGCGGATCGACCGAATACGGAATGATGATAGTTTCTGTATCAATGTCGTATTCCGGTCCATCGACAAAAGGTCTGCGGGCACCTGCGCTCACCGGGTAGTCTGGGTGCACCACGGGATCAATGACCAGCGCTCCGAACAATCCCATCTGCGCATGAAGCGGCGTATTGACATGGCAATGGTAAAAATACGTTCCCGCAGCACCGTAATTGGGGTCCCCGGGCCGACCGGCCTCGGGTTGCCACTGGTAGGTGTAGAAGTCGCCGATTTCAAACGACGTATGTCCAACCCCGTCATTGCGCGGATCGGGTTCCATACCGTGCCAGTGGATTGTGTGCGGCCCTTTGCTCGGTTCAACGCGCGCCTGGAATATCTCTCCTTCCCTCGGCCGAAGGGTAGGCGAAGGGAGGCTGCGTTCCAGGTCCGGCGAATCGAAGACCCAGAACTCGAATTCGGCACCGTCATCCATCAGCAGATCCTGGCCCGACAGTTCAAGCTCCACATACGTTCCGGGCACCTGCAAAAATTCACTGGCTGGCTGATCCAGCTCCAACTGCTCGGAGCTGAAGTCCACCTGGCTGCGGAACGTGTGGTGCAGCGTCTGGTCATCAGGTGGCAAAGGCGCCGGCGGCGGCGTGGTGGGGATCGCCGTGGCCGTAGTGGTGGGGATCGCCGTGGCCGTTGCGCTGGCCGATGCTGACGGAGACGGCTTGGGAGAAGCCGTCTGCGTCGACGTCGGCGTTGAGGTGGGCTTGGGGGTTGGCGTTGAGGTGTGCTTGGGGGTCGGCGTTGAGGTGGGCTTGGGGGTTGGCGTTGAGGTGGGCTTGGGGGTCGGCGTTGGCTTCTTACGGGCTTCTTCCCGCCGGCGCTTCTCCGCGGCTTCCTTTCGCGCCTTCTCAGCCCGCTCCTTTGCTCGCTTCTCAGCCTCGCGGCGAGCTAGTTCAGCCTTCTCAGCGTTGCGCCGCGCCTTCTCCGCACGCTCTCTTTCCTGCTTTCGCAGTGCCTCAGCGCGGCGTCGTTCCTCGTCTGCCCGACGTCGGGCCTTTAGTTCCAGCTCCCTCTCAATCTCGCGCTTTGAGCGGCGTTTCGAGGTGGATTTCGGGAAAATGTTTAAAGCACTCATCCTGTGCCTCCAGTGTTAGGGCTCTTCAGTGTCCAGTGCCCCACGAGGCCACCGGGATACAACCCGCCGGCAGCGGTCTGGGACGGTTCAGCGTGGCAGTGCATCGGATATACCCAATCGGTGGTCCGGGCAAACCAGACTGGATCGATCGCGTCCGGAGGACGCTTGATGGGGAGGATGCAGTCCTTGCCGTCCATCGGCTCAAGCTCCACAACGTCTTCCCACTGCTGGAGGACCACATGTCCGTCGGGGTCCACGAAGCCCTCATGGCGGGGCCAGTCAACGTTGTTGCGCCTCACCGTCCACAGGTGATTGCCATGAAAGTGCATCTGGTGAAAGCAGATCCCAGGATTGATCAGGCGCACCAGCTGGCCACCGCGAAGTGATCCCAACTCTGTGCCTTCACCGAACTGCCGGACGTCGAGCTGACGAGGGAAACCGGAGATCAGAGTCTCCTCCTCACTGGCCAGGTTCAGCGCATTGTCCTCGGTGATTCCCAATGACTCAAAGCCACTTCGACCATTGAGGGTGAAGTACCTCGGTTCAGCTGGAGTCTGCAAAGGGTTCACGGTGTGGCCCGCGGCCTCCAGCTCCGCCCAGTTGGATTCCACGGCGTGGGTTATCCACACCCACTGCCGTTCAAAGGAGGCGAGACCGGGGGCGATATCCCAGGGCGCTACCGGGTCCATAACCAGCAGAACACCAAACAAACCCAGGACGCGTTCCACCGGCGTATTGGTTGGGTCCGAGTAGATATATGTGCCGGGAGGAGGGCAGGAAAACTCAAGCGTGGCGACAGCATTAGGTGCAATTGGCCCGGTGGTCAGGTCGGTTCCACCCGGCCCGGCCTTGTGAACAGTGAACGCATGGGTTTTTGCAAGCCGGTTCTGCACCCGGAACCGCACTGTGCTGCCCACCTCCGCCACGATGGTCCGTTCGGGAAGATAACTCGCCCAATAGTTTCGGCGCACGAAGAACTGCCCAGGGTTGGCGGGATCGGGCGACTTTGGTTGCGGCGTCCCCCGCGGCGGCAATTCCGCATCCAGCGGGTAGCTCCGGCTTTCCACCACTTCGCCCTCAACCGTGAAGACCTTTGGGACTGTTCTCAGGCTCGGATTCGCATCCTGCAGCACCGTGGGCCGGTCGCCAAATCCGCGGTGATAGACCAGCGAATCGTCAACCATTTTCAGGTAGCCCTCGTTGATGTACAGATCGAGCACTCCCGGCACCGACTGCAGCGCGAGAGGCAGCCGGGCCGATACCCGAGCCCGCGCGGAGGGTTGCTGCAGCAGGGGCAACGCTGCTGCAGCAAGTCCCGCCGCAGCCCCCAGCTTGAGGAAGTCGGTTCTTCCAACAGTCTCACTCATGTCCTGCCTCCATCGATCCAGGGCGGTTCACCACTGAGGGAAGGGCAAGCGCCAACGGCGCCCGGCTTCTTCCCCACGGATCTGTGAACTCGGTCTTCATGTCCGCCTCACCGGTCGGGACCAGATAGCTGATCCAGTAGGCGCGGCGTGAGCCGGCGGCCAAAATCTCCTTGGCCACATCCGCGCCCCGGTTGGTGACGCTTGGTCCGTTGACCCCGATTCGCAACCTAAGCTGTCCGGGAGCAAAGAGCACGTCCCTGTCACTTTCGTTACGGACCTCAAGCTTCACCACCAGGTGATCGCCCCAGGTGTGATTGGCCGGCTGGGTTCCTCCGGCCGCGGCGCCGTGGGTTGAGTGGGTGGCAGGGGTGTCGCGCCCACCCAGACGCGCCTGCCGTTCGGCCGCGGCGATGCGCACCCCGCCAAATGAGGTTGGAACCCAGTCTTGCTCCCCACCTGCGGTGATCAGTGCCCAGCTGCCTAGAATTCCGGCCGTACCTGCACCAACTAATGCGCCAAACACTCTTCGCGTCAGACCGTTCGAAGACTCGGCCGCCTCCCCAGGCAATAGGTCAACCGCATTCGACGAGTCCAGCGCGGTCTTCTCGATGGTTTTCATCAATTTTCCGCCTTCGCAGAGTTCCCGTGGATGCTGCAGAAGGCAATTTTCGTTCGACTACCTTGGAGAAATCATGTGACCTGAAATTCGGCGGCCGACCGTCCGGTGTCCATAATGAACCATGACCTCCCCCGCACCGATTGGCCTGCTGCTCGACGTGGACGGCCCCGTCGCCAGCCCGCTGACCCGCACTGTCCGATCCGGAATCATTGCAGATCTTATTGAGTTGGCCCGGGCGGGTTGGCCCATCGTCTTCAACACCGGGCGCTCCGATTCCTTCATCCGTGAACAGGTGATGATACCCATGCTGGAGACTGGAATCCCGGACGGTGTGACGTTCCACGCGATCTGCGAGAAGGGTGCCGTGTGGTTCAGCTTTGACGCCGATGGCGCCGGGGAGCTCAATGTTGATCAGGACCTTGCCCTGCCGGACCGCTTTGGGGCAGCCGTCCGCGAACTGGTGGAGGAAAAATTCGCCGGTCATATGTTCTTCGACGAAACCAAGCACGCGATGGTGTCGGTGGAGCAGCGCACCGATGTGGACAATCAGGCATACCTGGCGGAGCAGGACGAGTTCGACGCCGCCACGCTTCGCCTCATGGAACAGTTCAACATGGGTGTGTGCCGGCTTGCGCATCATGCGCCGGACAGCGACGACAACATTGACTACAGGATCGACCCGACCATTATTTCCACCGACATTGAATCAGTACTGCTGGGCAAGGACCTGGGTGCACAGCGGGCACTGCGCCTGCTCGGCGCGAGCGTTCCACACAGGTGGCGTACCGTGGGCGATTCCCGCACCGATTACGCAATGGCAGACTACCTGCACCAGCACGGCTTCGACGTGGCCCATGTGGATGTGCGCCCTGCGGACGGTGTCCCGGAGAAGCCCTACGCCGTTCTCACGGAGGATAACCTGACCAACGACGACGCCGGTGCGGCATTCCTGGCGCGTTGCGTCCGGTCCGTCATCGAGTCAGCAGAATCAACGTAGTATCCGCCCGCGGACCAGTCGTTTCTGTTGACCCGATGGCAGGAGATTAGGACTGCAGGGCCTTTTCGATGGCGGCAACCACTTCCTCCGACTCAGGTTCCATAGTGGGGGCAAACCGCGCAACCACCGTGCCGTCGTCGTTCACCAAGAATTTCTCAAAGTTCCATTTAACCAGGCCCGGCAGAATACCGTTCTTGAACTTGGTCAGCTCGGAGTAAAGCGGGTGCTGATTCCGCCCGCGGACATCGGCTTTCTTGGTCAGCGGGAAGGAGACCCCAAAGCTGCTTGAACAAAAGGACTGGATGTCCTCATCTGTTCCCGGCTCCTGGCCCATGAACTGGTTGCAGGGCACGCCGAGCACCACAAATCCCTGATCCGAATACTTTTGGTACAGCTTTTCCAAACCCTCGTACTGCGGCGTAAACCCACACTGCGAAGCCACATTAACCACCAAGACCGTCCTGCCCTTGAAGTCCCCAAAGGACTTTGACGCGCCGTCATTCATGGTCAGGGAGATCTCGTGAAGGTTGTTCGCTGGCATGTCTCTCCTCAGATGTGTGTTTGAAGTGGTTCGTCACCGGTGATTCGCAAGATGGGTTGGACGCATACTGGAGTCATGGCGTCTGTTTTCACCCGGCTTCGAATCGAACTCAAGAATACTTTCACTGGGACGGGGGCCGAGCCTCCGCGGTGGACCGAGGAACTGGCGGAGGGCGATGACACCGGCTATTTCGCTCCCGGTTCAGCCGTCTGGTCGGTGCACAGTTCCATGACGCCAACCGTGGGAGGGATCCGCGCACTCCTGTTGCAGGCGCTGCATCCGGGAGCGATGGCGGGCGTCTACCACCATTCGAACTTCCGGGAGGACCCCCTCGGCAGGCTGGCCAACACCATCCGCTGGATCTTTACTGTCACGTACGGCTCCACTGACGCCGCCCGGAGTGCTTCGGCGTGGGTGCTGCGCCTCCATGAAAAGGTGACCGGCGTGTATGAGGATGCTGCCGGCGTCGAACACGTCTATCAAGCCAATGAGCCGCATCTGCTCCGGTGGGTTCACTTGGCCTTCACCGATGGGTTCCTCGCAGCCCACCAAAGCTACGGCCTCCGCTTCCCGGGCGGCGCGGACCAGTACGTGGCGCAGTGGGCGCGGGCCGGCGAACTCATGGGCGTGACGGATCCACCGCGCAGCGCGCGTGAGTTACGGGATCAGTTGGCGGAGTACGACGGCGAGCTCACGGACAGCGCGCAGGTCCAGGATGCGCTGGCCTACATCCGCAACCCGCCCCTGCCGCGTTCGCAGCGACTGGGTTACCGGATTCTGTTTGTGGGTGCGGTGGCCACGCTCACCCAGCGACAGCGGGATCTGCTCGGCATTTCAGTGCCCCATGTGGGGCCCTTGAAGCTGCCGGTGAAACCTGCCGTGATGCTGGTACTGGGGTTCATCAAGCTGGGGCTGGGACGGCGGGGGCCCACGGAAATGGCGGCACTGCGCAGGCACGATCGGCTGCGGGGGTAATCAAGCATCTAACCCGCAGATTCGTTGCCTTATAGCAGCCTGCGTGGCCAGGGATCCGCGAAACCTGCCACAAGCCAGCGATTCTGCGCCGCCACGCCAAGGACACAAGAATGGCCCCGACCCACACGGGTCAAGGCCATTCTTGTTTGGCGGAGGATGGGGGATTTGAACCCCCGAGGGCGTTAACCCAACACGCGTTCCAGGCGTGCGCCATAGGCCGCTAGGCGAATCCTCCTAATTTGGAGCAGATACCAGAATACCCATACAACCGTGAACCGCCGAATCCTGTGCCCGGTTCGGGGTTTCAGCACTTCGATTAGGAGCCTGTAGACTATTACGCGGCCCCTCATGTGGTGTCATCCTGTTGAACTCCCCCAGGACCGGAAGGTAGCAAGGGTAAGCGGGCTCTGGCAGGTGCATGGGGGGTCTTCTCATTTCCAGATCCCCCCGGAAGGAGAGCAATGAACGCCGGCCGTTTTGCGCCAAGCCCCACCGGCGAGCTGCATGTGGGCAACCTCCGCACGGCCATCCTCGCGTGGCTGTTTGCCCGGTCAACGGGCCGCCGGTTCCTGCTCCGGGTCGAGGACCTGGACCGCGTCCGCGCGGGAGCTGAAGCCGCGCAGCTGACTGAACTTGCCGCCGTCGGGCTCGCTTGGGACGGTGCAATTGTGCGCCAGAGTGAACGGACAGCCGTGTACGACGACGCCGTCGCCCACCTTCAGCGCAACGGCCTCCTGTTCGAGTGCTTCTGCACGCGGCGCGACATAGCCGAAGCCGCCTCCGCACCCCACCTGCTCCCGGGCCACTACCCAGGCACGTGCCGCTCGCTTTCCGATAGCGAGCGGTCCCGGCTGCGTTCCGAACGTCCCGCGGCTCTGCGTCTGCGCTCTGCCGTGGAGGAGTGGACGGTCACCGATACACTGCATGGCTCATTCACCGGGCCCGTGGATGACTTTGTGGTGGTCCGCAACGACGGTGTGCCCGCATACAACCTTGCTGTTGTTGTTGACGATGCTTCCCAAGGTGTGGATCAGGTAGTCCGCGGCGATGATCTGCTCAGTTCCGCGCCCCGCCAGGCCTATCTTGCCACCCTGCTTGATGTGCCACGGGTTGAGTACGCACACGTTCCGCTGGCTCTGAACAGAGAACGACGGCGGCTGGCCAAGCGGGACGGCGCAGTCACCCTGGGGTCACTCTCCGGCCTGGGATGGGACGCTGTGTCCGTGCGGAACCTGATCCTTCGATCACTGGGGCTACCCGAAGGCCCGTTGACCGATGCACTGGAGGTCTTCGACGTTTCGCGGGTGCCTCGCGAGCCGTGGATTGTTGAGCCCTCCCACCTGCCCTCCACCGGGGATGCAACCGTCACACCCAACAGATAGGGTTCTTCTGTGAGCACAGCCCTTTACCGCCGATACCGCCCGGAAACATTCGCGGACGTGATTGGCCAGGAGCATGTAACCGAACCACTCATGACCGCCATTCAAAAAGGCCGGGTCAACCACGCCTACCTGTTTTCCGGTCCGCGCGGCTGCGGTAAGACCACCTCCGCCCGTATCCTTGCCCGCTGCCTGAACTGCGCGCAGGGGCCAACACCTGTGCCGTGCGGAACCTGCGACAGCTGTGTGGAACTTGCCCGAGGCGGCTCAGGCAGCCTGGATGTGATCGAGATTGACGCTGCTTCGCATGGCGGCGTCGATGACGCCCGTGACCTGCGGGAACGCGCAACCTTCGCGCCCGTGCGGGACCGCTACAAGATCTTCATCATCGACGAGGCACATATGGTCACTTCCGCGGGGTTCAATGCCCTGCTGAAGATCGTGGAGGAGCCGCCGGAGCACATCAAATTCATCTTTGCCACGACTGAGCCTGACAAAGTCATTGGCACCATCCGCTCCCGCACCCACCACTACCCCTTCCGGCTTGTTCCGCCTGAGCCTCTGATGGCATACCTCGATCTGCTGTGCAATCAGGAGGGCATACCGGTGGCCCCGGGAGTGTTGTCCCTGGTGATCCGGGCAGGCGGCGGATCGGTCCGTGACTCGCTCTCCGTGTTGGATCAGCTGATGGCGGGCGCTGACTCCGCCGGTTTGGATTACGAGCTCGCGGTGTCGCTGCTTGGTTACACACACGCTTCGCTGCTTGACGATGTGGTGGACGCCTTCGCCGCCGGAGACTCTTCCACGGTGTTCGGCGCCATCGACCGCGTGATTCAAACCGGGCACGACCCGCGGCGGTTTGTCGAGGATCTTCTGGAGCGGTTCCGCGACCTCATTATTGTCAACGCGGTTCCGGAGAGTGCTTCCGCCATTCTCCGGGGTGTGCCGGAGGACCAACTCAACCGCATGCGAACCCAGGCCGGGCAGCTTGGACGTGCGGAACTGTCCCGCGCAGCCGACATCACCAATGACGCTCTCACCGAAATGACCGGCGCCACCTCGCCGCGGCTGCACCTTGAGTTGTTGTGCGCCAGGATTCTGCTGCCCGCAGCCGATCAGTCGGAGCAGGGCACTCTTGCCCGTGTGGACAGGATCGAACGGCGTCTGAACTACGCGGGGGGTGTGCCCGAGGCAGCGGCCGTTCAGTCGGCGTCCTCCGACGGTCGACCAGACCCCATCTCCACGCGGCCGCAAGCCGCCCCGGTCAATCACCAGGAACCCACAGCCAGCCGGCCAGACGCGGGGGAACCCTCTCCCGGTGGTCAACCAAACACCCCCCAGCCCTCTCCCGGTGGTCA
>NZ_KI915033.1:7751-9291 GCF_000520595.1 Arthrobacter sp. H5 | reverse complement strand
ACCTCACCGGCTACGCGGGAAGCCTAGCCCGGGCGCCCTGCGCCGCGGGCGTTCATTCCGCGGCGCAGGTTAGGTCAGGCGTTACAGACCGACCCGCTGAACAGCGGCCGGCGTCAACGAAATCGGTGCAGGCCGGTGAGCGGTGCTGGCAACGTCGACCGCCTGGTGGGTATCAGCGGAGAGCAGCACCGACTCCATGACCTCCAGGACGTGGAAGGCCAGCTCCCCGCTGGTCCGCGGCGTTTCGCCCGCTGCAGTGTAGGCAAGGTCCTGCAGCCCTATGCCGCGGGACGCGTCCACGTAGCCGGCCGACACCGGCAGGGTCTGCCAGTCGCCGTCTCCCAGCCGTTGTAGCAGCACGTCGCCGTCGAACCGGTTGGGATCCGGCACAATCAGGGAGCCGGACTCTCCATGGATTTCAATCCGGGCCGCCTGCGTGGCGACGGCGTCGAAGCTCATCACCAGGGTGGACAGCGCGCCGGACTCGTGGACCAGCACACCGGTGACGTGCGTGGGGGTTTTAACGGGAACCACCTCACCTCGGCGTGGTCCTGATCCGATCGTGCGGGTGGAGCGGGTATTGCTGGCCGCCCCGATCACTGAGGCGACAGGGCCCAGGAGTGTGACCAGCGAGGACACGTAATAGGGCCCCATGTCCAGCAAGGGCCCACCGCCCGGCAGGTAGTAGAAATCAGGGTTGGGATGCCACCGTTCGTGCCCCGGCGTGACCATCGTCGCGGTCGCTGAGATGGGAGCACCTATCAATCCATCGTCGATCGCCCGCCGGGCGGTCTGCGTTCCGGTGCCCAGCACTGTGTCGGGTGCGCAACCAACAACTACGCCGGCAGCCGCCGCAGCGTCCATCACCAGACGCGCCTCGCGGCTGATGGCGGCGAGGGGCTTCTCGCCGTACACATCCTTGCCGGCGGCAATCGCCTTGAGTGCAACGTCCGCATGTGCGGCAGGAATGGTGAGGTTGAGCACCAGGTGGACGTCGTCGTCGTGCAGTAGAGCGTCCACTGTCAGCGCACGCACGCCGTCCTGCGCTGCGGCAAGCGCCTCGGCACGGGAGAGATCCAGGTCGGCGACGGCAACCAGCCGAACGCCGTCCAGCCGCGGAAAGGTTTCGAGGTAGGCGGCCGCAATATTTCCGCAGCCAATGATTCCGACATTTAGCGGCTTGCCCACAGGAGGCCCCTTTCGATGATGGTCTTGACGTTGGTGTTCTGGAGGATATCGACGCTGTGGCCGGGGGTTGCCACGAAGATGCGCCCCTTCCCCCACTGCCTGGTCCAGATTGCCGGGGAGACCACCGGCCTGGTCCACGCATCGAAGTCCCGGGCCGGAAGCGTGGTGGTAGCCAGTACGTCAACGTAATCATCGGCAAGCACCCAGTACTGCTCCGTCAGGAGATCAAAGTCGCTGATCCCCCGGGTAATGGGATGATCCGCGGCCGCCGGAAGCATGTTCACCGTGTAGGTCAGGAAATTGTCCGACGCATCGCCAACGTGCTGGTCAGCGGGCTTGCCCGGATGGCAGG
>NZ_KI915033.1:0-7651 GCF_000520595.1 Arthrobacter sp. H5 | reverse complement strand
GCGAACTGCCCGCCGATCAGGTGCAGATAGTCCGAGGTGTTTCGGTAGGAATCCGCGATGCCTCCGTGCCAACCAGCAAGGCCTGTGCCTGCTTCCACCGCTGCGCGCAGTCCCGTGAACTCGGCTTTCTCGATGGTGTTCATGGTGTTGCATTGCATGATGAGGTCAACGGTCCGCAGGTATTCTGCATCAGCGTAGACGGATGTGTTTTCCTCGACCCGCACGCTGTAGCCGTTGCACTCCAGATGCGGGATGAAAAGGTTGGTCGCCTCGACGGGCTGGTGACCATCCCAGCCGCCGCGGACCACGAGGGCGTTTTTGGCCGCCATGAGTTCTCCTTCTAGTGGTGGATCAAGTAGGTGAGTTACGTTCGCCGTGTCAGCCGACAGTGGTCCAGCGACTATCATTCCCTGCACTGTGTTCGACTGCGCCCAGCACCCGCTGTACCTGCAGCGCATCCGCGAACGACGGCGTGGGCTGGGTCCCGCTTCCAATGGCAGTCACCAGGTCCACCACCTGATGGGTGAAACCGTGTTCGTAGCCCAGTCCGTGCCCGGTCGGCCACCAATTTCCCACATAAGGGTGCTCTGGTTCGGTGACGGAAATCCGGTGGAACCCGCGCATACCTGCATCATCAGTGCCGTCGTAGAACTGCAGATGATTCATCTCCTCGAAGTCGAATGCCAGCGACCCAAGTGAGCCATTGACCTCCAACCGCATTGCGTTCTTCCTGCCGAGTGCGGCCCTGGTTGCTTCGAACACGGCGATAGGTCCGCCGTCGAATCTGGCACTGAAGATCACCGCATCGTCAACCGTCACCGGGCCGCGCTCCACCTCGTCTCCCACTGCGCCGTGTCCGCCCAGACCGATCAGATCGCCTCCCACCGGCCGTTCTTTGGTGAAGGTTTCCATCAGCGCAGAAACACCGGTGACCTTCTGACCGGTAACAAATTGTGTTGCATCAATGCTGTGAGCGCCGATGTCTCCGAGCGCACCGCTTCCCGACTTGGTCTTGTCCATCCGCCAGGTGAGCGGTGCGTTCTCGTCGGAGAGCCAGTCCTGCAGGTATTGTGCGCGAATCTGCCGGATAGAGCCAAGCCGCCCCTCCTCCACCATTTGCTTGGCCAAGGCAAGCGCTGGGGTTCGGCGGTAGGAATACCCGCACATCGCAAAGACTCCCGATTTCGCGGCTTCCGCTGCCACAGCCGCCATCTCCTCCGCCTCCTCCACCGAGTTGGCCAGTGGCTTCTCGCAGAGGACATGCTTGCCGGCACGCAGCGCGGCGATTGCAATCTCAGCGTGGGTGTTACCGGGTGTGCATATATCCACCAGGTCGATGTCGTCGCGCTTCACCAGTTCGTGCCAGTCCGTTTCCGTTGAAGCCCATCCCATTTGTTGGGCCGCGGCTTCAACCGCGGCGGCGTTTCGGCCGGCCAGGGCCGTCAGCTCGGGTGTGCGCGGCAGGTTGAAGAACCGATGCGCGGTCCGCCAGGCGTGGGAGTGCGCGGCGCCCATAAAGGCGTAGCCCACCATTCCAATACGCAGGGCCGGGGCGTTTTGATCAAACAAGAGCAATTCCTCTTCGAAATATTTCGCGACTTATGTGGTGGCGTGACCCTTAACTCAAGCGTGTTGCGGGTCATTCGTCAATGGCTTGATCAGCCATCATACTGACAATTGCTCGATTCTGGGCTGCCCAATCGTCACAATTAGAACTCCGAAATATTTCGAAAGGTGTGCACCGGTGGCTACTAATTCCAAGCGGGTGCGGCCGGTCGTGGCCCACGTCGCCGCACGTGCCGGGGCTTCCATGCCCACCGCATCAACGATGGGGAGGAACTGGATGCCCATCATGGTGAACTGGCTACCAAGCTGGTGGTCCGCGAGTCCACCGCTTCCGCCTGCACAGCGCGCAACACCGTAGGATTTTGATCATGACTTTACGACCAGTTGCCCTGATCACCGGCGCCTCCCGCGGCATTGGCCGTGCCATTGCTGAGGAGCTCGCGCCCACCTATCACCTGCTGTTGGGCGGGAGGGATGCATCCGCGCTTGAGGTGCTGGCGTCGTCGTTCCCGTCCGCCCAACCGTTCGCGGTGGACGTGCGGGGCGTGGCCGCCGGCGACGTTGCGGACATCCGCTCCCTTGACGTTCTGGTCCACTCGGCAGGCGTGCTGCGGATGGGCACGGTGGCGGACCTGCACGACGACGATTGGCAGGACAGCTTCGAGGTCAATGTCTTTGCCGTGGCCAGGCTGACCCGACTCCTTTTGCCGGCGCTCCGCGCAGCAAAGGGACAGGTGATTGCCATCAATTCGGGCTCAGGGTACGCTTCCGGGGCGGAATCCGCAGTGTACAGCGGCACCAAGTTCGCGTTGCGCGCTTTGACGGACGCGCTCCGGCAGGAGGAGCGCGCCAACGGCGTCCGGGTGTGTTCAATCCACCCCGGGCGGGTGGCAACCGACATGCAGCGGGAACTCCACAGCTTCGAGGGCAAAGATTATGAACCGACGGAGTGGATCCGCCCCCAGCAGGTAGCCAAAGCCGTGCGGCTCGCGGTGGACGCATCGCGCGAATCCGCCGTGGAGTCACTGAATATCCGACCCTCCGGCATGGCATGAGCAACGTCCGCCTCATTGCGACAGTCACCGGCGAGGTGCAGGGCGTCGGATTCCGGTACCGGGCCAGGCAGCAGGCGGAGCAGCTTGGCCTGGTGGGATCCGCTACCAACCGGTGGGATGGTTCGGTGCGGGTTGTGGCGGAGGGTCCGTCGTCGTCGGTGGAGCAGTTGCTCCGCTGGCTCCGCTCTGACCGCACGCCTGGCCGGGTGGATCAGGTGCATGCGTCCACGGACAGCGCCGAAGGCGGGCTCACCGGATTCGGCACTGACTGACACGCCCTGCTCAAACGAGAATTTATAAGCCTACTTGCTTTGGGTGCTTTCCTGTGTCAAGTTGAAACCCCACACGCCACATCGATTTAAGGAGAATGCTGTGATCGAGAAGTTGAGTGAAGCTGGCATTAGAAGTGAGCACGCCTACATTGGGGGCTTCGCCTCAATAGGGTTGTCCCTGACGTCCTGGTTGGTCAGCCGCGGAAAGAAGGGGGACTCCAAGGCGCAGTCTGATCGCTGGGGAATCTTCATTGGACATTGGGCGCCCACCTTCTTTGCCCTCGGAATCGCGCTGAAGCTCGAAGAGAAGAAGTAGCGGTCACGTCAGCCGGCTGTGGGCCGGGCGACTACCCGGGCTAATCCAAATTGGGTTTGCACTCCCGGTGAGTAGAGCACCGATTCAGGTGGCCCTGTGACCTCCAGCCCCGCAGCCCTGACCAGGCCGTCATCGCAGTGCAGCAGCGCAGCATGGTGGAGTGGCCAGGGCTGATGGGTGTTCGGGATGTGCAGGGTGCGCCCGGCCAGCCGGGAATGCAACCCAAAGCGGGCTGTGACGTGCTGTGTCAGCGGATCAGCAGCGGGCAAATCCAGATCAGGCACGACGGCGAAGCGTGAGTGTGCGCCACCGCGGAACCGGCGCACCTCATAGCCGTGCGAGTTATCCGGCTGTACGTAACTGCACCGGGACCAGACATACGGGATACCGGCTGCCCGCGCAGCCAGGACCACCGCAAGCCGCGAGGCATCAAGCGTCAGGAACACCACGGCCTGGGTGCCGTCGGGTTCACGCGAATACAACCTCACATTGATCTCGTTGAACGAGCCAAAATACGGGACCGGTCTGCCCGTGCCAAAGCCCGCCCCGCGCATGCGGAAGCCGATGAGACCAACCCAGGCATCGCCGTCGTGCAAGTCCGGCACTGTTCCCGGCGGCATGAACCTCGCTGCCGAAGCCTCGGAAATCCGCCAATGCAGAAAGACCGCATCGGCCCAGAACTGGTCCATGATGGCAGCCGATCCCAAAGGCGGCGCCGCGGGCCACCGGACAGGTTCGCTCAGTAGTGACCGCAGTCCCGTACCTGCCCTCGCCGCATTCCTCATTCGTCTCCCTCGTCTCACTTTGCCTGCCCGATGCTGATCGTATTCTGCGCATCCGGCCATGGCTAGACGACTGTGCACCCATCCGCAAGCGATCGGGTGACGAATATCATATAGTGGCGGGCCTGTGCCCATTCGAACGCCACCGTGGAGCCTCTTCGAGTGGGCCCCTAGTCAAATCCTCCGGAAGGCTTTCAGACTATGAATACCAAGAATAAAGTCCTCAGCATCAGCTTTTCCGCCGCGTTGGCCTGTGGCGCTATGTTCGGCTCCGCCGGTGCGGCGTCGGCCACATACGCGCCGACTGCATTGCCAGCCATGACGCAGGCCGCACCTGTCACCATTAGTATCACCGACTTCAAATACACCATTTCCGGCCCAGTGGCACCAGGCGCAACAGTTACTGTTGTCAACAATGACGTAGAAGTTCACACCGTCACAGGCGTTGGCAGCGGGCAAAGCTTCGATAGTGGCTCGGTCCCTGGCGGCGAAACAGGTACTTTTGTTGCCCCTAACAGCCCGGGCGAATACAACTTCACGTGCACTTTCCACGCGACCATGACCGGGACGCTTGTGGTGCAGGAGGGCGGCTCCGCATCGTCAGATGACAGCAGCGATGATGAAGCGTCAGGCCAGGCCGACAGCGGGGCTGCGGCCCCAGGCGAGGCCGGAGACAACACCGGCACGGACCAGATGGGCCAGATGCCCGTCGGAGGAGCGGACACCGGCGCCGAGCAGACGGCCGGAGGGAACCTCGGACTGCTCGCACTGGGCGGCGGTTTTGTCCTTGTGGCAGCGGCAGGCGGGACCTACATGGTCCGGCGGCGCAGCGAGTAACACGGGCTTAGTTAAATGATGACGGCGGCACCCAACTGGGTGCCGCCGTCATCATTTGTCCAGGTTGTCCTTGCCTAGCTTGACCGGCTGATCCCGGCACGCGCCATGGCGTCGGTGTAGGCCGACCGGATCTCGCGGAGCCAGAGTTCCTGCTTTTCCGGTGAGCCGGCAAAAGCGCGGTCTCCCACGGACCGCACCGGATAGATCTTGAAACCGCGCCTCACGATGGCGCGGTGCTGCAGCTGGGTAAGACGCCGGGCGATCTTGTGGGCATCCGTACCGTGCGCCACCAGAGCCGACGCCCGCGACACCCGCTGCAGGAAGTTCAACAGCGGCTTAACTCCCTCATCGATCTGGGCGGTGGTCAGAGCTCGCTCTTTCTGCTCTTCCACATACCAGGGGTAGACGTTCCAAGGCATCACGTGTTTAGGGCTAAGTCCAACATGCTCATAGATTTCGGCGGTGCGGATGGCGCTCTGGTCGTCATTCTCCGACGACACAAAACCTGAGATAAGGTCATGTCCCGGACTTGAGAACAGGCTCACAATCCGACACTCGTCAAGATCATGGATGGGGTCGATATAGGGCAGCGACCGCCCTGGTTTTTGGACGGCGAGGGCATCGCACATCCGGTTGATTTCTTCAATGTTCGGGTCATACCGTCGTTCCCACTGCTGCGCTTGATACGCGGGGTCCGCCATGCGTCGTGCCAAAATTGCCTCCTCGCGGACCATGCCAGATGTGGCAACACTGCGTCCGCTCCACCCTCCAGCTTACGCGGGTTGACTGGGAGTGCGGTTCGGTGGGCTCGGCTCAAACAATCCGGCTAAGGTCAATGGCATGAAGAGTGCACTAGTTGTGAATTCGAATTCATCTGCTTCATGAGCCGGAAAAATTCTTCGCCGTCGACGCCCGCCACTGCCGCACTGTCCAGGGCCGGAATCGAATTCGCTGTGCTCACCTATGATCACAATCCCTCAGCACCGAGTTTTGGCATGGAAGCTGCCGTTGCACTAGGAGTGGAACCCACCCGCGTGTTCAAGACACTGATGGTGGACATGGAAGGGACCCTGGCCGCCGCCGTCGTGCCCGTGAGCGGAAGCCTTAATCTAAAGGCGTTCGCCGCAGCGTGCGGACGGAAGAAATCGGCGATGGCGGATCCCACGTCAGCTGAACGCCGCACCGGCTACGTGCTCGGGGGAATCTCACCGATTGGGCAGCGGAATCCCTGTCCCACCGTTGTGGACGAATCCGCGCTCGGTTTCGCCGCAGTGCTGGTTTCCGGCGGACAGCGGGGCTTGGAAATTGAGCTGGCTCCGATGGATCTGATCATGCTGATCGATGCAACAACGGCGGCTATTGGCGCCCCTTGATTGCGCTTATTACGGCGCCCCGTTTGCTTCTCTAAGGTTTCACCATGAGATTCCCTAAGGTTTCTCCAAGAGACCACGGGCACCCTTTCTTCTAGAGAAACTTCTAGTACTCTGGTTCCACCGGCTTTGTGAGGAACATCACCAGTGACAGTGGGGTGTTCACCGGAAGTATCGGGCTCGTTTTCTCTCTGGTAACCAGTCCAGGACACGATCGTGGGAGGTCCCTCCGGCCAAAGCGAGCATTGCTGTACGCGCCTAGCGGGGCATGTGCGGAATCAACTGATACTGACAGTAAATAGCTTGGGGAGTCACCTGTGAAAGAGCCGAGGCAGAGGGTTGCCCGCCACCCAGTACCGAGTAAGCGGAATGCGGTCCGTTCCGGGATTGGGATCTGCCTGGCCGTTGCCGCCGTGTACTCCTTCAGCTACGAGAGCCCAGGGCCTGCGGGCCAGCTCACAGCGTCGTCCTCCCAGACGCTCCTGGCGAATGGCACTACACAGACCAAGGACCGGCCCACTGGCATTGTCGAGCCAAAGAGCCTGGCTCTGCCGGGAGTGGCCGGCGAGTCGCCCTCTTCCAAAGCCAACTCCAGAATCATTTCCAAGCTCATTGCGGATGCACTCTCGAAAGCCGAGACAACTCCCCCCGCTGTGGCGGGTATGTCAGCAGCAGACATCGGTGACAGCTCATCCGTTGAGCGTCCCTCCGAAGGAACGTTGATTTCGCCGCTGGCGTCGCTCAATCCAAGCTCACCGTTTGGCTTCCGGACCAGCCCTATCACGGGCGCAGCCGACGAGTTCCATACCGGACAGGACTTCGCGGCCCCGTGCGGGACACTCGTGTACGCGGCGGATGCAGGTGTGGTCCGCGCCGCAGGCTGGCACCCATGGGGCGGCGGAAACCGGGTCGAAGTGGACCACGGGAACGGCCTGGTCACAACCTACAACCACCTTGAAGCGATCGGCGTTGACAAGGGTGATGTGGTTGGTCCCGGAGCGGTCATTGCCAAGGTTGGAACAACCGGATGGTCAACCGGCTGCCACCTCCATTTCGAGACCATCCTCAACGGGGAACATGTTGATCCGCGGAAGTGGACTCTGGTCTCAGTAGACCGGTCTCAAGCCACTCTGGCTGCAATGGACACCTTCGCTCCCGGGTCGCAGAACAGCCCGGCGGAAGGGACCCAGGAATGGGCCGTGTCGCTGCTCGGCAGTCACGCACACGAGGTCGTGGACACGCCCGTTGCCAAGCCCACGCCAGCCACCACGAGCCACAAGCCGAGCGCCACGACCTCGCCCACATCGAAGCCCAGCGCCACGACCTCGACGCACAAACCAACGCCTTCGCCGACGCCGTCTGACCCTGCGCCGACGCATAAACCAACGCCTTCGCCGACGCCCGATCCGACGCCGACTGACCCTGCGCCAACTCCTGATCCGACGCCGACTGA
>NZ_KI915032.1:8824-10154 GCF_000520595.1 Arthrobacter sp. H5 | reverse complement strand
GTCGGGGTAGATGGCCGAGAGGTAGGAGCCATCGGGCAGTTCCTCGGTCACGGGCAGGATGTTGTTCGCGCGCATCCGCCACAAAAGCTGCGCGCCGGTTGCTGAGCTGTCTTTCCACGCCGTGTAGCTGAAGAAGCCGCGGTCAGCCATGAGCAGCATCGCCGGATCCAGGCGGTGGTGCAGTGCCGGATACATGTCGTGCTCGCTGGTGTCATATCCGGCGGTCACGGCGCCGATGATCGCGTGGGTGCCGCATTCGACCAGTCCCAGGAGCCTCGCCTGCGGGTAGGCGCTCTTCGCTTCGGTATTGGTACCGGGACGGCCGTAAACGCGCTCATTGGCCGGGGTGTCGGCGATATCCAGGGTCGTCCCGTCAACACTGACCAGCCGCCAGGATCTATAAAAGCCGGCACCACCGGGAGCCGCCAACGGCTGGGCAGCCTCAGCGAAGAGTTCGATCATTACCGTGGAGCCCAGCCGTGTGCGGGCCTTGAAGATCGCCGCCTTCGTGGGCATCTGCCAGCCGCCGAACCGCCCGGTAATCCAATCGAGCCCGGCCAGCAGCGACCGCATCACCTCCTCGTAGGATCCGGCCGCGAACAACGCCATCGCCATCACGTAATACACCATCAGCCGCGAGGGCAGCAGCCGGTTCCTCAACTGCCCGGCACCGGCACCGGCAATCACCCGGTCCACGACCGCCGGCGGAAAGACCCGCGTCAATACACCGAGCGAGACATGATCGCTCAACCGTTCAGGACTTTCGGGCTTCACCCAACCACTACGCGCCATGCCAAAAAGTTTAACAGATCACAGCCTAAGTAAACGGCATTGGGCCTAGCCTCGGTATTTCATGGGAGGTGGCCCCAGCGGGGTGTGTTAAGCGACGAAAAGTGCTCCTGACGTGGGAAAATGGTGTTGTCTACGCATCATGTCCACCGCGTCAAAAGGAGCACCTTTCTGGTGAGTCAGTCTACCGGTTTCTATCCCTCTGTCCGTGTTGATTCCGCCGGAGACGGTGTGGTGTCCCAGGCCGGCGGGCTGATCCTGGCGGAGACGGTGCGCGTCTCGGGTATCGGGGCGGGTCTTTCCGCGGGTCTGGAGGCGTGGCGTCCTCGGTATTTCATGGGAGGTGGCCCCAGCGGGGTGTGTTAAGCGACGAAAAGTGCTCCTGACGTGGGAAAATGGTGTTGTCTACGCATCATGTCCACCGCGTCAAAAGGAGCACCTTTCTGGTGAGTCAGTCTACCGGTTTCTATCCCTCTGTCCGTGTTGATTCCGCCGGAGACGGTGTGGTGTCCCAGGCCGGCGGGCTGATCCTGGCGGAGAC
>NZ_KI915032.1:0-8724 GCF_000520595.1 Arthrobacter sp. H5 | reverse complement strand
GCGGGTCTGGAGGCGTGGCGTAAACCGTTCGCCCGCCATGATCCCGCGAAGATCATCACCGATCTGGCGCTGTCGCTGGCCACCGGCGGTGACTGTATCTCCCGACATTGACAGGCTCCGTGCGCAGCCGGATGTCTACGGTCCAGTTGCCTCTGATCCGACCATCAGCCGGCTGGTTACCACCGTCTCGACAATCAAACCTGCCAAGGTACTGTCGGCAGTCAATGCGGCCAGGGCCGCAGCCCGCGCCCATGTCTGGGCCGCGGCCGGGGACCACTCGCCACTGCACGGCGTCAGCACCGAGAACCCGCTCACCGTGGACCTCGACGCCACCTTAGTGAACTCGCATTCGGAGAAGGAAAAAGCCCGCCCCACGTGGAAGAAGGGGTTCGGGTTCCACCCGCTGGCGTCGTTCCTGGACCACGGTCCGGAGGGCACCGGGGAACTGCTGGCGGTGCTGCAGCGACCCGGCAATGCTGGGTCGAACACCGCTGCGGATCACATCACCGTGGTGCGGGACTCGCTGAAGCAACTCCCGGTGGGTTACCGGTCGGGGCGGAAGGTCATGATTCGCACCGATTCCGCCGGCGGCACCCACGAGTTCCTGAACTGGCTCACAGCTAGGCACCGCAACCTGGGTTACTCGGTCGGCTTCCCCATCCACGGTGCCGTCGAGGCAGTCCTGCCCCGGATCCCGAAGAAGGCCTGGGCCCGAGCGTATAACAGCGACGGGATCGAACGCAACGGCGCCTGGGTAGCGGACATCACCGCGATGCTGGACCTTGGCTCCTGGCCGGCCGGGATGCGCGTCATCGTGCGCAAAGAGGAGCCCCATCCAGGGGCGCAGTTGCGGATCACCGACATTGACGGAATGCGCTACACCGCGTTCGCCACCAACCAGAAACGCGGACAGCTCGCGGACCTGGAAGTCCGCCACCGGCTCCGGGCCCGCTGCGAGGACCGGATCCGTAACGCCAAAGACACAGGCCTTCAGAACCTTCCCCTGCACTCCTTCGCCGCGAACACGTTCTGGTGCCACCTGGTCATGCTCGCCGCCTGGACCCAAATGCTCGCCTTCCACGGGACCAAAGCCAGACGCTGGGAACCAAAGAAAATCAGGGCCAAGATCTTTGAAATCGCCGGGAAGATCAGCACCCACGCCCGCAAGCTCATCCTTCACCTCGCCGCGGCAGCACCCGACACAGGCCTGCTGATCAAAGGCCTGGAAAGGATCAGGGCACTGAGCCCGCCATAGTGGCAAACAGGCCCACCCCAGGAAACCAGGAAAGCCCGCACAAACACGATGGATGTGGAACCATCAACGACTCCCGCCACCGGTCAGCGGCCGCACTGTCACACCCGCATGCAAGAATCAATCACATCAGGCAGCCAGTAAGCCCTGACCCCGCGGAAACCCCACCCCATGAAAGATCGAGGCTAGTGAACTTACTCGTCGACTTTCCGCTCGGCACCCAGTTCGTCGTTCGTTCGCGCATCGAGGGCGGCTTCATCGATGCGCTCGGCTACCTGCGCGAGATTGACGATACGCAATGCGTCATCGAGACTAGGTGCGGGCTGGCCACCGCCCTCCTCAGCGAGGTTGTCGCGGCGAAGAAGGTATCCCCGCCGATGCGCTCCCGCGCGTTCGATTAGGGATAATTTAGACGATAGTCTGCGGCGGCAGCGCGGCGATCAGGGGGTGATCCTTGGCAAATGCGCCCATTTTGGCGGCCCCGCCGGGGGATCCGATGTCGTCGAAGAACTCGACGTTGGCCCTGTAATAGTCGGCCCACTGCTGCGGCACATCATCTTCGTAGTAGATTGCCTCGACCGGGCAAACGGGCACACAGGCATTGCAGTCAACGCACTCATCCGGGTGGATGTAGAGCATCCGGTCACCCTCGTAGATGCAGTCGACCGGGCATTCTTCGATGCAGGCCCGATCCTTCACGTCCACGCAGGGAAGAGCGATAACATACGTCACAGCGGCAAGACTCCCTTCACGCAGTGCAGGCCTAAAGCCTACTCGAACCGGGTGGTCCGATCAGATGACTACTTTTGTGCTCTCGCATCGGGGCATTGAAGCGGTGGACGTTGCGATGGCCCTCCCGCTCTCGGTCGAGGTAACCAGCTACTTCGAGTTCGGCGACGATCAGTTGTTCGGCGCGCTCGACGATTCCCATGATCTCGGCGATGTCCCGCAGTCGTGCTCTGGGGTTCGCCGATAGGCGCATCAGCACATGGGCATGATTCGTGAGAACGAACATATTCTCCCTTGACGGGATCGGGTGCCACGCCTTCCCTTTCGTCCTATCAGTATCGCGCCATACAATACGCGATCTGTAGTTCGTGTATTGTATGGCGGTAGACAGGTTGATGAGGAGGGCTATGAGTGCGGGTGCGAGTGCGTTTGCTGTGGCGGCGTTGGTCGCCCCATGGTGTGCGGCGAGCTTTGGAGCAACCGTCAGGGGACTCCGGGATGGTGCTGCGATGGGTGCGGCCAGTATTAGCGGGATCGGTTTCATTGCGGCTGTGGGGCTCGCCATCGACGTCGCCGTGAGCGAGACGCAGGCCGTCTCCCTGGGTCATGGAGCGTTCGCGTTGACCTTGGACGCCCTGGCTATCGTGATGATAGTGATGGTGCTGGGACTGAGCACCGTCACCCAGTCATTCGCGGTGAGGTATCTGCGCGGCGACGCCCGACAGGGCTGGTTCGTCGGCGTCGCCAACCTGCTGACAGCTTCTACGATCGTCTTGGTTTGCGCGAGCAGCGTGGTGATGTTTGTGGTGGGGTGGCTCGCGGCCGGTATCAGCCTGGTGCTGGTTCTGAACATGTACTCCCACGACCGACAAGCGCGTGACGGCGTCCAACGCACCCTTCGGCGGTTCGTCCTTGGCGATGCATGTCTGCTCGCAGCCGCGCTGATTCTGATCAGTATCGGCGGTGCCGATCTCGCCCTGTCCGACGTCGGTCGCGCGGTCGAGGAGGTGCCCGTCCCGCTCGGCGTCGTCATCGGGCTACTGCTGATCGTGCCGGCACTCGCACGTTCGAGTCAGATTCCTTTCCACGGATGGCTTCCTTCCACACTTGCGGCTCCGACGCCGGTGTCGGCGCTGCTCCACGCCGGAGTGGTCAACGCCGGGGCGATTCTGCTCATCCGGTTCTCGCCGGCGGTCGCCGGATCGGCGGTTGTCATGGCAGTGGTTTTCGCCGCCGGTGCTGCGACCGTGGTTTATGCATCGGTGGTGCGGTTGGTCAAGCCCGATGTGAAGGGGCGCCTCGTGTTTTCGACGATGGCGCAGATGGGTTTCATGGTCATGGCCTGCGGCTTGGGCGCCTTTGCGGGAGCGGTATTTCACCTCGTTGCCCATGGACTGTATAAGTCCGCATTGTTCCTGTCAGCGAGCACCGGGGTGAACCGTGACCAGGTGCGGCGCGCCTGGCCCGAACGCCAGCCGGTGCCACCAAAGCACCTGTGGATTGTGATGGTTCTGGCGGTTTTTATTCCGTTCAGCGCGGTGGTCGGGTCGTTGGCGCTGCTGGCCAAGGATGTTTCCGGGTCGAGCGTGGCACTGCTTGCCTTCGTAGTCCTCACGGGCTCAGTGACGTTGGGTGCAACCCTGCTGTCGCGGCTGTCGGTCGCAACCGGCGTGGTCAGCATCTTCGGCATCGCCCTACTCGCCCTTGCCTACACGGCTTCCGTCGCAGCAGTCGATAACCTCCTGGGCGAAATACTGGTCACTGCTGCCGTCTCGCCATGGTGGGTGCTCCTGCCAGCGGTGCTGCTGATCGCCATCCAGTGGGTGGCCTATTACTCCGACCGCCGAAACGTACTGCATGAGGTCATCTATACCCGCAGTCTCGCGGCAGGAACACCCAAAACCCACTCGCTGAAAGGAACCTGACATGAGCCTTAAGACCAGAGCTGACATAGCGCGCGCCGCACGAGACATCGTGCCCCAGTGGCCGCTGAACTCCTTCATCGCTGTCAATCCGTTGGGCGGCTATGAGAGCACCGACTTCGAGAGTGTTCAAGTGCCAGGAGTCGTTACGACCCGTCCCTTGACTGCATACCGCGCCGACATCGACTCGGGTCGGATCACACCCGAAGATCTGCTGGCTGCGGTGCACGAACGTATTCCTGAGCTCCGCTCTCGCCCCGTGAGTGTCGGCTCTGCAACGATCAGCGCGGCGGAGCTCCTTGTTGCAGAGTTGACCGACCCGACGCCGACCACGGTCTCACCGACCACTCCAAGTGAACAGCACGACCTCGTCGACGACATCACGTCGAAGTGGGTCGCGGCGTTCCTTGACCCGGATCCGTTGTGGCGGATCCCGCGCCGCCGGGACGGTTTCTACGCAGCCTGGCGTCATCTTGCCACGCACGATCCCGATCTGCCCGGGGCCGCCCGAAGAACTGCGCGAAGATTACCCACTCGCCCGGAGGACGCCGTCGCTTCTGCAATGACCGGTCTAGAGGTTCCTGCCCGCGACGAGGACTCGATTCTGCGCAGGGAGCTCGCCGGCCTCCCGGGCTGGGCTGCCCATATCAAATGGAGATCGGAGCACGTCGGCGACGTAGACCTGGTGGACTATCTTGCAGTACGGCTGAGCCTGCGAATGCTGCTGGCTCACTCCTCCGGCTCCGCAGCCCTCTCGACGTCTGAAGAGGTCGCGACGGATGGTCGGAGAGATCTCTGGCCGCGCGCCGTCCGCGTAGCCGAGCGCCTCGGCGTCGGAACCGACCGCAAAACTGTCGCCATTATCGGACGGGTGCTTGCTTTCCATCCTCTCCGAGACCACCCTTACACTCTTCAGCGCGCCTACGAAGTGCACTACGCGCGAACACTGGTGCTCCCGCTCGGCAATAGCGAGCCTGCTGACTCGCTGCCACACCTGCAGTTGGTCGCGTGCATCGATCCGCGGTCTGAGGGCATTCGTCGCCACCTAGAAAGGCTGGATCCGCGTATTGAGACTTTCGGATTCGCAGGGTTCTTCGGTGTGCCGGTCCGATTCTCCACGTACAACTCACCGTCATCGATCGACTCCCTGCCGGCACTGCTTTCAGCGCACCACCATATAACCGAGGTTCCACAAGACGCAGGTGACGCTGCGTCCTACACGAAGGGACTGCGGACACGACAAGCCTTCGCCGCAGGAATTCACACCGGTGAATCAACAACGGTGTCCCCATTCGCCTTCGCTGAGGCAACGGGTTGGCTGTTCGGGGTCTCAACAGCGTTACGAACATTCGCCCCCACTACCGCAGCAAAATGGATTGCTACGCTAACCTCCAGACCGTCATTGGAGTCCTCGGTGACCGTCGTCGAAGCCTTCAGCCTCCAGGAGCGCGTCAGGCTGGCCGAGGCGTCACTACGAATGATGGGTCTCTATCGCTTCGCACCGCTCGTTGTACTCGCCGGTCACGGTTCGACCAGCGCCAACAACCTCTATAAGTCGGCACTGGATTGCGGTGCCTGCGGAGGGAACCGCGGAGACGTCAATGCGCGCGCAGCTGCAACAATCTTGAATGATCCCGACGTCCGCGCTCTACTGAGCGAAAAAGAACTCAACATCCCAGTGGACACGTTCTTCCTCGCAGCGGAGCACGACACCGTCACAGACCGGATCTCCACCTTTGACACCCACCTCATCCCCGAAACCCACCGCAAACTCGTGGACGACTTCGACAGGCTTCAAGGGGCAGCGTCGGACGCACTCATCCGCGAACGAGCACAATCCTTGCCAGGTGCCTCACCATGGCACGCAACCAAGAAGACCCGTCGGCGGGCTGATGATTGGGCCGAGGTCTATCCCGAGTGGGGTCTCGTCGGCAACGCAGCCTTCATTATCGGTCCACGAGAGCTCACCCGCGCACTCGATTTGGAACGCCGCGTTTTCCTGCATTCCTACCGGCCCGAGCTCGATCCGAAGGGTGCAGCACTGGAGACGATCCTCACCGCCCCCGTGGTGGTAGCGCAGTGGATCAACCACCAGTACTACTTCTCAGCTTTGAACCCCGAAACGCTCGGCGCCGGAACCAAAACCACCCACAACGCCATCGGTACGCTCGGTGTCCTGAGCGGTCAGCGCGGCGATCTTCGGCGAGGACTGCCCTGGCAGTCACTGGGCGTAGGCGACCGGCTCGTGCACGAACCGATGCGGCTGGCAGTAATTGTGCAGGCACCACTGAAGCACATTATCGAAATCATTGGACGCAACACCGTGCTGCAGAACCTTTTCAACAACAATTGGATCAGCCTCACCGCCCGCGAAGATGCCTCATCCCCGTGGTATTTGTACGGTCGGTACGGATGGTCCTCCAGTCACCACAACACCACCCCCACCAGCGAAGGAACACCGTCATGACTGGTTTGACGAAGATGACCCGAGTCGAGGTCGTAATCTCGAATCGCGACGCACCTCCAGTTCGCGAGCTGATCGTCTCAGCTGGAGCAACCGGATACACCGCAGTGTCAGGTGTATCCGGCCTCGGCCACCACGGTGCGCATTCGGGTGCTCTGTTGTTCAACGAATACGACACCCTTACAATGCTCATCACAGTTTTGCCTCCCGAGAACGCGCCCGCGCTGATCGACGCGATCCGGGTGCTGCTTGACGGACAATCCGGAGTGATGTTCGTCGGCGAGACGTACGTCAGCAGACCCGAGTACTTCCAGTGATGGTGCCAAGCCCATACCCAGGATCCACAATTTACTTTGCCACTGCGGATGGAAAGGCCGGCCTCGCCCGGGAACCTTTGGCGGCCCCTTGCATCGAGGCAACAGGCAGGTGTGACAAGACGGTACCTTCCCAGCTAATGGCTGTGGCATCGCCGGGGCTACAGGTGACTGGAAGGCTTGAAAACCTTAGGGACAGAATTCGGGTAGCAATTCTGCGGAGGCGTTGACGGGGCAGGGGTCGAAAGTGAAGATGACGAGTGATCCGAGCGCGATGATACTTAGTGAACAGCTGAGCAGGACGGTTTTGAGCATGAGGCGCGATCGGGAGGTATCGGTGTAGTCATTGATGATGACGCGGAGGCCATTTGTGCCGTGAAGCATGGCGAGCCAGAGCATGATCAGGTCGAACCACTGCCAGAAGGGGCTGGCCCACTTCCCCGCGACGAAGGCGAAGTCAATCTGCTGGATACCGTCACCGAGCACAAGGTTGACGAAGAGGTGCACGAAGATCAGTGCAACGAGGAGTGCACCGGACCATCGCATGAACAGCCAGGCCATGAGCTCGACATTGCTGTTCGTGACCAGCCTGCGGCGGTAACTGTTGATATTGGCCCCGGGCCGAGTGTCGCGTTTTGAACTCACGGTTGCAGCCCCAGTCCGCACATCCCGAGCTCCTGCAGCATGTCGTCAACAACTTGCTCCGAAGTGTGACTCGCGTCGATGGTGATGAAGGACGGGAAGTCTTGGAGTTCTCGATAGGCCTGGTTGAACGCACCCAGATGCTCGAAGGTCTCACTGTCCGCGGCTCGGCTATTGACCCTGGTGTGTGCAATATCCGTCTGCACATCGAAGTAAAAAACGATATCCGGGGTGGGGAGGACCCGCAGCAGCAGCGGAAGAAACCAGCCTGGACGTAGGCCACGCACTCGCCTCAGCGCTAGCTGACAGTAGAGGTGTCTGTCCATGATGACAACACCAGAACCGGTCGTCGCGCGTAAGTGGGAGATCAGCACGTTGACGCAGCGGATCGTGGTTTCCAGTGCATCCAACAGAACCGCCGGTGGGTGGATGTTGCGCCGAGTACCCCACGCGGTCATGCTTCGCCGACCGGATGGGTTCGCGGTGAAGGTCGCAGGATAAGCCGCCGCGGAGAGTCGCTCTGTGAGCAGTTTTCCTGCCGTGGTCTTACCCGCCCCATCAATACCCGCGAGAACAATAATCAAGACTCATCACCGCCCTCCTGTAGGACATGTCTGCGAAAACCAGCGTTGGCCGTGCCTGAAGGCCCAATGTTCCTTTGTCATGGTCTCCCCCGAGCCCTCCTCGGCCTCTCACTCTTCAGGCCCGCCTGATTGCCTCTAGTCCTCGTCCTGCTTTTCGCTCTCCTGATCATTGCCTTCGTCTTGGTCCTGGGCACCATCCTCTTCCTCCACTCCCGGTGTTTGCGGGAGTTGCGTATCGTCGCAACCGGTCAGGAACAGGGCCCCGGTCAGGAGAAAGGCGGAGCCCAGGAGGGCCGCGGTTCTGCTTCTCATGATGATTCCTTTCGTAGGTGTCCGTTAGTGGGGAGCGAAGATCGCCAGGAGTGCACCGACTTCCTGATGTGCTTCGGCGGGATGGCGGAAGTGCTGGCGGGGTTGGATCACATACCGAGTGCGGCGTCCTTCGCGGAGGCGTTCCAGGTAGCCTGCCTCCTCAAGGTCCGCAAGAATGTGCAGGGTTGCCCTGGGCGTGATGCCAACAGTCGCTGCTATGTCGTCCACGCGCGCGCGGGAGTTCTCGTTGACAGCCAGGAGCACATGGCTGTGATTGGTCAGGAACGTCCAGGGTGGACGTTGGGCTGGCCCGGTGTCCGGGGTCGCTATTTCTGTTGCCGCCATTTCTTGGGCCGGATTCGTTGAATTCGTGAGCGACATTGGGGCGCCCCTTTCCTTGGATGTAGCTAGAGTCTCTTCCGACCAGTGTGCGCGGTAGCGAGCCTGGTGGTCCGGTATGCGCAGGATTTCCACGCCCTTTACTGACGGCGTCGGCAGGTCAATG
>NZ_KI915031.1:4797-10231 GCF_000520595.1 Arthrobacter sp. H5 | reverse complement strand
CCGCCGCGCGCAGCAGAACTCCGGCGGCACCGGTCCAGACAAGCCCAGCCGGGTCCGGCACGCTGGCCGTACCGGCGAGAGAGGCTATTCCCTGGGCAATGGATTCAGCCACGAGCACCAACCCGGCCGCCTTGAGAGCGGCGAGCAGTCCAAGCAGGTAGAGGGCCGAGGCGGGCACGGCGGCGCCTGCCGGCCCGCGGGCGATGAGACGCTCAATCACAGGGCACTGACCGAATGGGCCGGCGGAATGCTCTTCTCAGTCACGCGTTTCCGGAATACCCAGTAAGTCCAGCCCTGGTAGGCCAACACCAGGGGCACTCCAAAGGCGGCGATGACGCTCATCAGCCCCAGGGTGTAAGGGGACGAGGACGCGTTGCCCACGGTCAAATTGAACGCCTCGTCAAGTGTCGAGGGCAGCACCACCGGATACGCAGAGCCAAAGACGCAGGCCATCGCGGCGGTGAGGAACAGGCCCATTGCGGCGAAGCTGACCCCGTCGCATCCGCGGCGCGCTGTCAGCCACGACGCCACCGCCGCCGCTGCCGCAACCGCCAGCATGGCCAGCGTCCAGGCATCGTCGCCGCGTGCCTGGACTACCGCAGCCCACACCAGCAGCGGCAGGACCGCTGCCGGCAGCAGCCGGACAAAGAGGGCGAGCGCGCGCTCCCGGATGGGACCGCCCGTCTTGAGGACCAGGAATCCGGTCGCGTGAATCACACAGAACAGCACGACGGCGGCGCCCCCCAGCATCGCATAGCCGTTGAACCACGCCCAGGGACCGCCTACGCGGTCGCCGTTGGCGTTCAGGGGCAGGCCCGTGGTGGTCAGGGCCAACGCCGCGCCGATACCGAACGCCGCCGTGAAGGACCCCAGTGCAATTGCCCAGTCCCAGCGGTTCCGGGAGGCCCCGGATCGGGCCTTGCCGCGGTACTCGAAGCCCACGGCGCGGAAGATCAGTCCCAGAAGCACCATGACCAGCGGCAAGTAGAGAGCCGAGAGCAGCGATGCATACCAGAGCGGAAAAGCGGCAAAGGTGGCGCCCACGGCCGTCACCAGCCAGACCTCGTTGCCGTCCCACACCGGCCCCACGGTGTTGAGCAGCACGCGGCGCTGAGTGTCGTTCCGTGCAAACAGCTTCATCAGCATGCCCACTCCGAGGTCGAACCCTTCGAGGAACAGGTAGCCGGTCCACAGCACGCCGATCAGGATGAACCAGATGGTGGGAAGCAGGTCAGTCATCAGTGCACTCCTCGATTTCCGGGTATCCGGTCAGTAGGCGAAGGCCAGAACATCGCCGTCGTCCTTCCCGCGGCTGACGCCGTCGTCGTCGCCGTCGTTCTTGGACCCTTCAGTCAGCTCGGGCATGGCGGAGGCAACACCGCCGCGCACGTAGCGGACCAGCAGCCGGACTTCGACCACCAGGAGGACGGCATAGACCACGGTGAGCGCAACGAGGGAAAAGATCAGCTCGCCCACGGAAACCCCCGGCGACACGGCCGCCGCGGTAAACATGAAAACACCGTCAATGCCGCTGGGATCAGGATTCGGCGCCACCACAAAGGGCTGCCGTCCCATCTCCGTGAAAATCCAGCCCGCCGAGTTGGCGCCAAACGGTGCGAGGATGCCCAGGACGGCGAGGCGCATCACCCAGCGGGACCGCGGCACCGTCCCTTTGCGCAGGAACCACAGGGCCACGAAAGCGGCGAAGGCTGCGAGGGCGCCGAAACCGATCATGATCCGGAAGCCCCAGTACGTCACCTCCATGACCGGCACGTAATCAACCTGTGTGCCTGCGCGCTCGCCGTACACCGGATCATCCGGGATGGTGGTGCCGTACTTTTCCTGGTACTCAGGCACCAGCGTGTTGACACCCTTGATCTCGGTGTCGAAGGTTCCGTTGGCCATGAAGGACAACATGCCTGGAATTTCGATCACGGCCACAATGTCATCGCAGTTCTGCGAGTCGCGATTGTCTGCCGACAGATCCCCAACGGACAGGATGGAGAACCCGGTCCCGTCGTGGCAGGCGGCTTCGGCTGCGGCCATCTTCATGGGCTGCTGTTCAAACATGAGCTTCGCCTGCAGGTCACCGGTGAGCGCGGTTCCGGCAAAGGAAATCAGCGCAACGACGGCGCCAATCTGGGCCGACCGGAGCCACACCCTGTGGTCGGTGCGGCCCCGTATAGCCTTCCCGCCGCCCGCGATGACCTTACCGCTGGTGGTGGTGCGGTCGATTCCGTCGGCGCGGCGCTTCCACAGGTGGTACCAGCCAATGCCCAGCAGGAAGGCACCTGCGACTGCCAGCGCGCCGAAGATGGTGTGGGTGAAGGCGACCAGCGCGGTGTTGTTGGTGAAGACGGCCCATGCGTCAACCATGCGGGCCCGGCCGTCTACCAGTTCAGCACCCACCGGATGCTGCATCCAGGAGTTCGCGACAATGATGAAGTAGGCCGAAAATACCGAGGCGAGCACGGCCGCCCACAGGCAGCACAGGTGGATCAGGCGCGGAAGCTGTTTCCAGCCAAAGATCCACAGGCCTAGGAACGTGGACTCAACAAAGAACGCGAGCAGTGCCTCCATGGCAAGCGGTGCCCCGAAGACATCGCCGACAAACCTGCTGTACTCGCTCCAGGCCAGACCAAACTGGAACTCCTGAACAAGGCCGGTGGCAACTCCCATGATGAAGTTGATGAGGAAGAGCTTGCCCCAGAACTTTGTCATACGCAGGTAGTGCTCCCTGCCGGTGCGGAACCACAGTGTCTGCATCGTGGCGACCAGCAGGCCCAGGCCAATGGTCAGGGGCACCATCAGGAAGTGGTAGACGGTGGTGATGCCGAACTGCCAGCGGGCAATTTCAAGTGCTTCCATGGGTTCTAGGATCTCTGCTTCGACTGGGTACGAGATGATTTCTACGTCACGTAGAAATATGTTTTTCTACAGATCGTAGAACAAATTTTGGGATTGTTCTACGCGATGTAGAACCTTGCACAAAAAGCGGGTAAGTTAGAAGGAGGAAAGCACAATCAGAGCCGGCTGCGGATCCCGCCCGCCGGACAGCGCTCTTCCCTAATTCCAAGCTCAACAAAGGACTTCAATGGCCACCCTCGGAGAACTCGAACGCACAGTGATGGACCTGCTGTGGGCCACACCCGGGGCAATGACGGCGAATTCCCTGCGCGACGCGCTGGCCCTGGTCCCAGCGGGCGCCACGGTGGGAAAGGAACTGGCGGTCACCACCGTGTTGACCGTCCTCTCACGCCTGGAAAAGAAGGGGCTGGTGGAACGCGAGCGTGACACCCGCCCGCACCGTTACCGTGCCATCACCAGCCGTGAGGACCACACGGCGGAACTGATGCATGAGGTGCTGGTCACTGCACCCGACCGCGAGGCTGTGCTCGCTCGGTTCATTGGCAGCGTATCCGAGAGCGAGGCGCGCGCACTGCGCAAACTGCTCGGCGGCAGCTGACCCGCACATGCTCCTGGCCGCCCACTTCCTCGCGACGCTCGCCGTGGTTCTGGCCTGGCCCGCACCCATCGCCCTCTCCCGGGCCGGCTGGCCGTCACGATCCCCCTTCACCGCGATGATTCTCTGGCAAGCCATTGCACTTGCCGGCGGACTGTCGATGATAGGCGCCATGCTGGTCTGGGGACTGGAACCACTTGGGGACAATCTTCTGGAAGCCATGGGTGCGTTGTGGGCCACGATCGTCAACAACCAACCGGCCGACACGCTGGGGCTGGTCCATGTGTTCGCACTGAGTGCGGCCAGCCTGCTTGGCGCACACCTGGTCTTCACCCTGCTGCTCACCTATGTCAGGATCCGGGGGCAGCGGCGGCGCCACCGCGACATGCTCAACCTGCTCAGTTCGCCTGCGGCAGACAACCCGGCCACACTGGTCATCAGCCACCCGTCCCCGGTTGCCTACTGTCTTCCCGGAGGGGCGAGATCGGTCACGGTGCTCTCCGACGGGCTAATGGGCCTGCTGACCGATGAGGAACTCGACGCGGTGCTCATCCACGAGCGGGCACACCTGCATCAACGCCATCACTTGTTGCTGTGGGCATTTGCCGCCTGGCGCTCCGCACTGCCCTGGCTTCCCACCTCGCAGCTGGCGCAGCGCGCCGTCAACGAGCTGATCGAGATGCTGGCTGACGACGAAGCACTAAGGCAGGTCGACAAGCCAGTGCTGGTCAGGGCGATCGCCATCGTTGCCACCGGGTCGGCACCGGGCGCCGGCACGCACGGGGATTCCGGCCTGGCTGATGATTCCACCCGGTCAACCATCACCCGGGAAGCGGGCGAACAGTCCACTGTGCACCGGCTGCGGAGGCTGCTTGAGCCACTGCCACCGCTCTCGGCGGTCCAGACTTCCGCTGCTCTCGCGGCATCCGCACTGTTGCTTGCCGCACCAACGGCGCTGCTGGTGGCTCCCGGTTTCTTCGGCTAGGACCGCTAAGCGTCAATCCGTTCCCTGTCCAGGGAGGCTGCCCCCGCAACAATGAAATCTTTCCGGGGGGCAACATCGCTGCCCATGAGCAGGTCGAAGACACGTTCGGCGGACTCGGCCTCCTGGATGCGCACGCGGCGAAGGGTGCGGTGCCGCGGATCCATGGTGGTTTCCGCCAACTGCCCGGCGTCCATCTCCCCCAGGCCCTTGTACCGCTGGATCGGTTCCTTGTAGCGCTTGCCCGTCTTCTCCAGTGCGGCAAGCAGGCGGTGGAGTTCCTGCTCCGAATAGGTGTAGACGGTCTCATTGGCTTTACTCCCGGCGCCAACGATCTCCACGCGGTGCAGGGGTGGCACGGCGGCATACACTTTACCTGCGTCCACCAGCGGCCTCATATACCGGAAGAACAACGTCAGGAGGAGCGTGCGGATGTGCGCGCCGTCAACGTCAGCGTCGGTCATGAGAATGACCTTCCCGTAGCGTGCCGCATCAAGTTGGAAGCTCCGGCCCGATCCTGCTCCCACTACCTGGATGAGAGCCGCACACTCCGTGTTGGAAAGCATGTCCCCCACCGAGGCCTTCTGCACATTGAGGATCTTCCCCCGAATGGGAAGCAGCGCCTGGTAGTCCGAGGAACGGGCAAGCTTGGCGGTACCCAGCGCGCTGTCTCCCTCCACGATGAACAACTCGGAACGCGTGACGTCGTCAATGCGGCAGTCAGCCAGCTTGGACGGCATAGAGGATGTTTCCAGCGCATTCTTTCTCCGCTGGGTTTCCTTATGCACCCGGGCGGAGATGCGGGATTTCATCTCCGCCACCACCTTTTCCAGCAGCAGGGCGGACTGTGCCTTATCACCCCGGGCCGACGACGTCAGCCTGGCCAAAATCTCCTTCTCCACCACCCTGGCCACGATCGCGCGGACAGCCGAGGTGCCGAGGATTTCCTTGGTCTGGCCCTCAAACTGCGGCTCGGCAAGCCGCACAGT
>NZ_KI915031.1:0-4697 GCF_000520595.1 Arthrobacter sp. H5 | reverse complement strand
ACAGTCAACACGGCCGTCAGGCCGGCGAAGACGTCGTCCTTCTCGATCTTGTCGTTGCCCGCTTTGAGCTTTCGGGCGTTGGTCTCAATCACCTTGCGGAATGTTTTCAGCAGCGCCTGCTCAAACCCACTCTGATGCGTTCCGCCCTTTGGCGTTGAAATGATGTTGACGAAGCTCTTGACGGTGGTATCATACCCGATGCCCCAGCGCAGTGCAACGTCCACCTCGCAGTCGCGCTCCACTTCAGTGATCTGGCTGTGCCCGCGGTCATCCAGCACGGGAACTGATTCCTTGAACCGTCCGGACCCGTGAAGCCGCCAAACATCCGTGACGGCACTGTCTGCCGCGAGGAACTCGGCGAACTCGGAAATGCCGCCGTCGTGATGGAAGACTTCCTCAACCGGCCCGTCGGTGCCCGGCAGCCCGCGCTCGTCACGCAGTTTGATCCGCAGGCCCGGCACCAGGAAGGAGGTCTGTCGCGCACGCGCCTGCAGTTCCTCATAGGAGAACCGGGCGTCGGGGGTGAAGATCTGGCGGTCGGCCCAGTAGCGGACCCGTGTTCCCGTCACTCCGCGCTTAGTGGAGCCGACAACCTCCAGGCGGGAGCTTTCCAGGAAGGGGGAGAACTTGGCGGTGGGCGAAACGGTGCGCGTATCTTCGAAGTTGCCGGGCTCCCCCCGGCGGAAGGACATCTGGTAGGTCTTGCCCCCACGGTCCACCTGTACGTCCAGGCGGGCTGAGAGCGCATTGACCACGCTCGCACCCACGCCGTGCAGGCCGCCCGAAGCGGTGTAGGAACCGCCCCCAAATTTTCCACCCGCATGGAGCTTGGTAAAGACCACTTCCACCCCGCTCAAACCGGTCTTGGGCTCGGCGTCCACGGGGATTCCCCTGCCGTCGTCGTGGATTTCCACCGAACCGTCCGGGTGGAGAATAACGGAAATACTCTGTCCGTGGCCGGCAAGCGCTTCGTCAACCGAGTTGTCGATGATTTCCCACAGGCAATGCATCAGTCCACGGGAGTCCGTGGACCCGATGTACATGCCGGGACGTTTCCTGACCGCCTCCAGCCCTTCAAGTACTGAAAGATGGCGCGCGTTGTATTCGGTGCTTTGAGGGGCCACGTTTACTGAGAACTCCTTGGGGGGAACCGGACGGTTGCGCCCTGGCAGCGGGCGCACTCGTTCCAGCATATTCCCCAGTTCTGCTTGATAGCGTCAGGCATGGCGAAGCGGTGCATCATTCGCCGCTTTACCGGCAGGGACGTGATACGCGCTCAGCGAAAGACGACCCAGCTTGCGAAGAAACGGCTACGAATAGTGGTTATATGAAGTACTGGATCCACACAAGGAGGCAATCATGACAACAGCAACAGCAACGCGAGAACTAACGGCGTTGGACCGCTGTGACCGCTGCGGCGCGCAGGCATATGTGCGTGCGGTTCTTCAGTCCTCCGGTGGAGAGCTCCTCTTCTGTGGTCACCACTCGCGGGCCGTTGAGGCAACGCTGAGGCCGTTGACCTCTGACTGGCAGGACGAAACCGGGCGGCTGAATGAGAAGGTTCACCAGACCATCGACGACTGAGTACGTGGCTGACCGTCCGGCCGTCGGCCGGACGGTCAGTTAAACATAAATAGTGAAGTTAATAGTGAAGGACCCCTCTTCGTCGAAGAGGGGTCCTTCACTATTAACTGACCTGTTATCGGGTCCTGCCGAGGACTTTAGTCCAGATAGTCGCGCAGCACCTGCGAACGGGACGGATGGCGAAGCTTGGACATGGTCTTCGATTCGATCTGGCGGATCCGTTCGCGCGTGACTCCGTAGACTTTTCCTATTTCGTCTAAGGTCTTGGGCTGCCCATCGGTCAGGCCAAAGCGCATTGCCACTACCCCGGCTTCGCGCTCGGAAAGCGTGTCCAGCACCGAGTGGAGTTGCTCCTGCAGCAAGGTGAAGCTCACAGCGTCAGCTGGAACAACGGCTTCGGAGTCCTCGATCAGGTCGCCGAACTCGGAGTCCCCATCCTCACCAAGCGGGGTGTGCAGTGAAATCGGCTCCCGCCCGTACTTCTGTACCTCGACAACCTTTTCAGGTGTCATGTCGAGTTCGAGCGCTAGCTCCTCGGGAGTGGGCTCCCGCCCAAGGTCCTGAAGCATCTGGCGCTGGACACGGGCAAGTTTGTTAATGACCTCCACCATGTGTACCGGGATGCGGATTGTCCGGGCCTGATCGGCCATGGCCCTGGTGATTGCCTGCCGGATCCACCAGGTTGCATAGGTAGAGAATTTGAAGCCCTTGGTGTAGTCAAACTTCTCCACAGCGCGGATGAGTCCGAGATTGCCTTCCTGGATCAGGTCCAGGAAGAGCATCCCGCGGCCCGTGTAGCGCTTGGCCAGGGACACCACAAGGCGGAGGTTTGCTTCGAGCAGGTGGTTCTTGGCGCGCTTTCCGTCGTGGATAACCCATTCCAGTTCACGCCGCAGTTTCGGATTGATTGAGTCATCCGCGGCGAGCTTCTCCTCGGCGAACAGCCCGGCCTCAATCCTGAGTGCAAGGTCAACTTCCTGCTCCGCATTGAGCAGGGCAACTTTGCCAATCTGTTTGAGGTAATCCTTGACCGGGTCCGCAGTTGCTCCGGCTGAGACAACCTGCTGTGCCGGTGCATCGTCATCATCGGCATCAGAGTATACAAATCCGGTGCCTGTACTGGTCTCGGTCTCCGTGCCTTCGGCGTCCGCACCGGCTCCAGCGCTGGTTTCCGTCGCTTCATCCTGCTCAGCGGCAGAACCATTGGCACCGGTGGTGGATGCCTCTGTTGCCGGTTTCACCGCAGGACCGGCTGCAGTGACTTTGGGGGCCGCTTTTTTGGCCGGAGTCCTGCGCTTGGTGGTTGTTGTACCGGGTTCCGATAACACCGGTGCTGTTGTCTTCTTGGCCGACACAGAGAACCTTTCATACGGGCGGTCTGTGGTGCAGCCAAAGGGGCGACACCACTATGACCCTGTCAAGTCCGTGATTGAAATCAAGTGGAGTGGCGGGATGCGCCTATACTCCAGCAACCATCCCGCTGGCTACGCTATTCCCTGCCACGGTCCGTTCGAAGGTTTCCTCCGAAGCTTTCCACAGGTATCAGCGACACCACTTGAAACACGAACCCAACCGGGTCTCGGTTCCCATTGTCGCATGATTTCGGGGCACCGCGTGAATCACAGATAGCCGTCAACGGCCTTCATCCCGGTTGGTTGGACCGGCCTCCCGACGGGTTCCCTCAGGCAGCATGGGGCGACTCGCTCTGCCAGGCGCGGTCGCGCTGGCGGGTCCATGATGCAAGCGCGCCGGAACCAATCAGCTCCGTGAGCAAGCGCGCCAGGGCGTACCCGGGGGCCACCCGCACGGACTCCTGCAGGTAGAGGTGTGCTCTCGACCCCCTGCCGCGCGCCCACTCGATCCAGGCGAGGATGGTCAGAAGTGCAGCTCGCGAACTTCCGGACGCCAGGGGTGAAAGCGCCAGAAGAACGGCATGCAGCGCGTCCAGACGCTCCCAGTCCAGCGCACCCGCATAGGTACCCACAAAAACCCCGCCGAAGGCAGAGGCTGCATCTGCGGAGCTGGTCTGCGGGCCGGCGTCCGCAGCAGCCGGACGCGAACTCAGCATTGCCGTGCATTCGGCTGGAATGGCGACATGCGTTTTCTTGCCGCGGAAAGCACCCGACGCGGCTGCACCGCTGAGAGCAGCGTCCAGTCCAAGCGCGGCCAGCACCGGGAGGCAGTCACGAATCGGTGTGGCGGCAAGCCCAGCCAGGAGAAATGCCGTTACCTCGGGAGTGTCGGTCGGGCTGGCTGCCGGCTTGCCCTTGGTCGCTGAGATCACGACGTCCCACACCCTAAGAGCCTCACGCCCAAGGCCTTTGGATCCCCACCCGGCGGAATAGGCAGCCTGGTAGTCACCGCAGAGCCGCTTGATGTCCTCGTGGCTCTCCTGGCTCAGGTTACCTACGGCTGTTTCAAGAGAGTCCGCATAGCTGCTTCCCTGATATACCATTTCGGCATTGAGGCGGCTGTCGGTGATGGTCCCGCGTGGGTGCCCGGGCCAGGGACAGCAGCTCCCATCGTCACAGAAATACTCCCGCCAATGGCTGCCGCCGACCAGCCAGCCGTCCCGGAGCTGCAGCCCGGAAGCGTCAAGGACCAGATCCAGGCAATGCACCAGCTCCAGGTAGGGCGGCTCTGCGGGATCCGTCCACTCCTGGTCGGTGTACAGCACCATGAGGACTCCGTCGGCTCCTGTGTCCGATTGAAGGAACGAGCCGGCCCCCGAAGCGTAGTCAAACAGGTCCGTGTCAGGACCCGGCAGGTCCAGCCTCAGGGTGGCCCCGATGCGTTTGCCTGTCATCGTCAGGAAAACGAGGCTGTCTTTGGGTTGGAATCCCAGGACATGCGGCACGTAGCTGAGAATATCGGCGGGCGATGTCACGTTGAAAGGTGTCGGTGTGCTCATGCCTACGAGCATCTCCCCTGGTGCGGTCAGCTCGGGGGCCCAGTCCGCGTATGTGCATAACTCCAGCTATCTATCGGATTGTGGAGGACTGGTCCTGTTCCTGGGTTCCCCGCGCGCCGCGCGTCGTCGTCGTACTTCCCGCGCCAGCGCAACCCGAAGCGGCGGGACAATCACCGACTGCCTGGCAAGCTGTGCGCGTACC
>NZ_AZSC01000332.1 GCF_000520595.1 Arthrobacter sp. H5 | reverse complement strand
TGTGGTGGGCGGTGCGCACCGGGGCACCTCCGGGCCCGGCGCCTGCAATTTTGGCCATGACCTCCTCTGCTGAACCCAGGTACTGCTGGGAGACGATGCGGGGCTTGCCGTCAACCCGGGCGGACTCCACTGCGTAGTAATACGTTTTGCCGTCCTGCTTCTTGCCCACAATCGAAGTCATATCTAGGTAATACTACAAAAACCGCGCCAATACTGGGCGAAACGCCCAAAAATCAGAAAATCCCGGAAACTCCCGCTAGACGCCGTCGGACGCTTTTTGCAGTTCACTGATGTTGATCTTGCGCATGCCCAGCATTGACTGCATCACGCGGCCTGCTTTGTCGGGATCGGGATCACCCATCATCTCGCCCAATTGGCGCGGCATTATCTGCCAGGACAAGCCAAACCTGTCCTTGAGCCAGCCGCACATTGATTCCTCGCCGCCATCGGCTGTGAGCTTGGTCCACAACTCGTCGGTTTCTTCCTGGGATTCGGTGGTGACGGAGAGCGAGATCGCCTCCGAGAACGTGAACTGGGGTCCGCCGTTCAGAGCTTGGTGCTGCACGCCATCGAGCTCAAACTCCACCGTCAGCACGGTTCCTTCCTGAGGCCCGCTGCCTTCGCCGTAATAGGACGTGTTCAGGATTCGGGAGTTGTCGAAGAGGGAGACGTACAAGTTGACGGCTTCTTCTGCCTGATTGTCGAACCAGAGGCAGGGCTTAATTTTCTGCATGACGGTTTCTCTTTCATTTGGATGCTGACAATGGCCAGTCTTGCCCACGGCGCCATGCCGGGCAAGGTCTCAGCCAGGCAATAATCTCGCCGAAGTTTGCTGAGCCAGATTCCTGTCGAAGGTCCAGAGCAGCGATGTGTCGGTGGCCTCCGCATCCGTGACCAGGTAGCAGTCCTCGAAGGAGAGTTTTGGATGATTCACGTAGAGGTCGAATGCCGCGGAGAACAGGTCGGCGTTTCCGCCGATCTGCGGTTGATTCAAAAGCCCGCCAATTGCTTCCCACTGCTGAGCCCGGGATAAGCCGTATGCCCGGCCCAAAACGAAAATGACCTCGATCAGTGCCGTATCTGAAATGTGAAACGGCCCACCGGAATTGAGCAACGCCTTGGCCGCGTCATGCTGCTTAGGCACATCCCGCAACAGCAGGCGGAGCAGGATGTTGGCATCGAGCGATCCTGCAGTGCTCACGTGGAACGGTGTGACTGATAGTAGCCGTTCACGTCAGTCACCGGTTCGCGCTTCTTCGCATAGCCTGTAACCCGCTCGCTCAGTTCTTCGATAGAGATCACCGGTGAGATTGTGAGGCGATGTGCTGCCGGATCGATGGTTGCCTCGAGCTGGTCGCCCTTTTTCAGGCCAAGGCTCTCACGCATTGCGACCGGCAACGTGATCTGGCCCTTGCTACTCACTGTCAATATAGCCTTCATGACTTACATTATACGTTGAGTAAGTTGCGAATAGTCAGGTAAGCCCTATGTCATCTTGTCGAATCGCTTTCGCGCACGGTCGACCTCCCGCTTCGTTTCCCTCGCTGAGCGGTCCGCCTGTCCGCTCACGGGCGGCGTCGTCAGCTTCATCGTCGATGCCGTCGATGTCCAACTCAAGGTCACGGATGCGTTTCCGCAGCTCCTTGACCCGCGCCACGAGGCTCTCCCGTGTCTCCTTTAACTGTTGGATCCGCGCGCCAGCCTGCTCGGCGTCGTCGTCGGCTTGTTCCGCGCGGCTCTCGGCGTCCTCCAGCTCCGACCGCGCCTGCGCCGCGGCGTCATCCTCTGGCTCCCCGGCCCCTTCAGAGTGCGCAGTGTGACTCTCGAAAGGCCCGCCTACAGCTCCCGTGAGGTCAACCGGCTCCCAGCCGCTCGCCGTGAGCGCCCGGATCAAACGGCCGCTCGCCACCGCAGCCGCTGCTCCGGCGTCAGCCATGGCCGCACGCAGCGTTTGCTCCACTTCGGTTGCCACGGAGGCGCTGATCTTCTGGCCAAACTCCTCGCCTAGCAACCCGCCGTCCTTCACCATTGCGGCGAGGAGTGCCTGCCGCTTGGTTCCCAGTTCCTTGAGTTGCTTGCGGTCCAAGGCGTCCTGCGCCTTGCGGAGTGACTCGCCCAATGCCAGAGCACCTTGAAGCTCCTTCGCGCGGTATCCGGCGAGCATGTTGATCAGCCAAGCCGATGCGGAGGGCTTCTGCAGTTTCCTGACCTGACCGGCCAGTTCCTTGTCCTCAACGGTTTTAGCCCGCTCATTGCGCGCAGCCGTGAACTCATCGAGCGGCTCCGCGTAGAGCTCTGCCGCGATGGTGGTGAGATCCATTGTGTCCCGTCGGTGGACTTCAGGTGCTTAGAGCGGCGGAACGAATGGCCCCGGCTCTGGGAAGGGGCGATCGGGGGACGGCCCTGGGTCTGGTTCCTGCGGGACGTCGGGGGAGCCGGGTCCGGGTTCGGGCCAGGGGTGCGGCTGCGGATCGGTTGGATCCGGGTGCGGCTCGGGCGGTGGTGGGAAAGACACGATCGACTCCCTTGCTGGTTGGGGGCTGGTTGTCGTCAGGATACGCGCGACGCTGCTCCTGGACAATGACGGGTGCTGATCCATTTGAGGAACGCTCGCGAAATCACGGGGTTCGCAGGTGAGGATGAGTGACAGTCCCTGTCGTTGGGAGCGCTTATTCTCTCCTGCGAACCCCGCGATAAAGCGCATGCTTGGAGTGTTGGCAGTACCTGACAGGAATCTTCCCGTCAGAATGGTTTCGAGTCCGGAGCTTTGTGCCGGGTATGGCGGATGAGCGTGGTCTTGGAGATGTGGAGGGCATATCGATGTGGCTTCAAGCGTTGGTATGGGGAACAGTTGCCGGGGCGGCATTGGTGCTCGGTTCCGCACTGGCATGGAATTGGGTGATCCCTGCGAAGCTGGTGTCATCGATCATGTCCTTCGGGGCTGGAGTGCTGATTTCGGCTTTGGCCTTTGAACTTGTTGATGAGGCGGTGCAGGAAGGGGGACTGTGGCCGACTGTCACCGGATTTCTTACCGGATCGATTGTTTATGTCGGAGCGAACATGCTCTTGGCTCGGTCGGGAGCCAAACATCGCAAGCGATCCAGAGGGCAGCAACCATCTGAACAGGAAAGCCCAGGCAGCGGTACCGCTATCGCCTTTGGCGCGCTTCTTGACGGAATACCCGAATCGATAGTTCTCGGGGTGGGCCTGGTAACGGCTGGATCGGTGAGCCCTGCGATGCTGGCAGCAGTGTTCCTTTCCAATGTTCCAGAAGGTCTGTCAGGCACTGCCGGGATGAAAAAAGCTGGGAGAAGCGCCCGCTATGTATTCGGCCTTTGGGGAGGAATCGCGCTGCTCTGCGGCCTCGCTTCCATGATCGGCTATGCCACCCTGGAGAACGCCTCGGGTGGGGTGATTGCTTTCATTACGACGGTGGCAGCTGGCGGGATTCTCGCGATGGTCGCTGACACGATGATCCCGGAAGCCTTTGAAGAGCACCACAACTTCACCGGCTTGACCGCATCCATTGGTTTCCTAACTGCGTTCACAATTCATCAGGTCGGGGGATAACCCGTCGTTTCCTCAGCAAAATTATTCAGTCTCCTTTCTCATTCTGATTGGTGTCCTTGCTGAACGCGAAGAATGGTTGTCTAGGCCCTCACGAATAGACGCAACTGGTGGACGTACAATCAGTTGTGAAAACTACTTTGCGTGGCATCAGGCAGTCCCGAAAGGCACGCCGTCTGGGGTATTGGATCCTGGACGATGAGAACCAGCGGCGACGAAGGAAGCCAGGTAACCCCCGTAAGCATTTATGGTGGCAGGTAATGTGCCTGACTGGTGTGGACTATTTCTCAACACTTGGTTACCAGCCCGCAATCGCAGCCGTTGCCGCAGGCTTTCTCTCTCCCCTAGCAACCTTAGTTCTGGTTTTAGTCACACTTCTGGGAGCCCTGCCCGTTTACAAAAGGGTTGCGCGCGAAAGCCCCAACGGCGAAGGCTCAATCGCCATGCTTGAGCGGTTGCTTCCACATTGGAGGGGGAAGATCCTCGTGTTGGTCCTGCTGGGCTTCGCCGCTACCAGCTTCATGATTACCATGACCCTTTCGGCGGCAGATGCCAGCGCCCATTTGATCGAAAACCCATTTGCCCCGAGTTGGGTACATGGCCAGGAGGTCATTGTCACGCTTGTATTTCTGGGGCTTCTTTCGGCGGTTTTCCTCCGAGGATTCCACGCGGCGATCGGTATCGCAGTGGCGCTCGTTGGGGTTTTCCTGCTGCTCAACCTTGTTGTCATTGTAATGTCACTGGCCCAGGTGGCTGGTGAAAGGCAACTGATCGATGATTGGTGGACGGCGCTGAACACACAGCACGGCTCCCCGGTGATGATGGTGGCGGCCGCCCTGTTGGTTTTTCCCCGCCTTGCGCTGGGTTTGTCCGGTTTTGAGACAGGCGTCGTTGTGATGCCGTTGATCAAGGGCAATCCAGGGGACACCGCTGCCAAACCTGAAGGCCGGATTCAGGGCACCCACAAGTTGCTTACCTCGGCTGCACTGATCATGAGCGGGTTTCTCATCACATCAAGCGTTGCAACGACAATCCTCATTCCGCCGGAGGAATTCCGCGAGGGCGGCCAGGCAAACGGTCGTGCGCTCGCGTACCTGGCGCATATCTACCTCGGCGATGGGTTCGGCACTGTTTATGACATCAGCACTATTGCAATTTTGTGGTTCGCTGGAGCATCGGCGATGACGGGCCTGCTGAATCTGGTTCCCCGCTACCTGCCCCGTTATGGGATGGCACCGGCGTGGGCAAAGACCGCCCGTCCACTGGTGATTGTCTTCACAGTCATTGCCTTTTTGCTCACCTACTACTTTGAAGCAGACGTCGAAGCGCAGGGCGGAGCGTATGCCACAGGCGTTCTGGTTCTTATTACCTCGGCAGCCGTGGCGGTAACGCTCTCAGCGCGGATCAAAGGCCAGGGAGCACTCGCGCTTGGCTTCGGCGCGGTGACGGCCATCCTGATGATAACCACCGTCATCAACATGATTGAAAGGCCCGATGGCTTGAAAATCGCCGCGTTTTTCATCCTCGGCATCATTGTGGTTTCCTTCGCCTCCCGTTTCCGCCGAGCCTTCGAACTCCGCGCCACCAGTATCCAGTTCGACGACGAAGCCCTCTCCTTCGTTTCATCCAAGGGTTCAGGACCGATCGTCCTCATCGCTCACGATCCCGCGCGAATCACCGAGGGAGCATACCGTCGGAAACTTCAGCATGCCTGCACGGTAAGCCACTTGAACGAAGCCGATAATCCTCTGTTCATCGAGGTAATTGTCGATGATTCCTCAGATTTCGAAACCGAACTTTCAGTACAGGGCATCCAGCGCCACGGCTATCAGATCCTCGAAGTCCACAGCTCAAACATTCCAAATACCATCGCAGCGCTCATGCTGCACATCCGAGATGTCACAGGGCAGATGCCGCACGTTTACTTCCGCTGGACGGAGGGCGACCCTCTGATCAACCTCTTCAGGTTCCTCTTTACCGGGGAAGGAGAAATAGCGCCGGTAACCCGCGAAGTACTCCGGGAAGCCGAACCGGATGTGACCAAACGGCCTTGGGTACACGTCGGTTAACACGGCGGCACCCGAGAGACGAGGTTTCCCCAAGGTGCTGATGGGATATTGACGCTATGTCAGCCCAGACAGGCGTACAGGCTGTCCTCCCATTGAGGCGCCGGCGGATGATGATCATCCCGCTGAGTATTCTATGTCTGCTTGGAATCTGCCTCGGTCTTCTGGTCTTCGCCTCTCCCGGCAAGCCAAGCACTCAGCTTGGCGCATCAGCGGAGGTTCCGGGTGGACTGGCTTCCATTTCCGGTGTCATCCCCTTGGAAAAGGACAATTGGCGACCGCCCGCGTCTGCTGATGCGATGGACGTTGCACCCATGGAAGGTGCGCATCGGGTTCGCATCGTGGTCCAGTTCACTGCACTGGATCCTGACGGCATGTCCATCGATTCGTCCGGGTTTGTTGTTGACGGCCTTGGAACAGGCGAGCCGCGCCCTCTTTGGGCAGAAACCACGGAAGAAAAAATAGACCAAGGCGAGTTCGCCGTCGCCACGCTGGTCTTTGAACTCCCCGACCGGGCCGTCGAACTCGTCCTGGAAAATGACTCCGGCTACCGTCTATCGCTGGGTACTACGCATCACACCGGCGGACCGTAGCCCGCCAGAGCGAGCTTTCCCAGCCATTGCCATGCCCGCAGATAAGTAGTGCGTCCAAACGCGTCCGCGCCATCGCGCAACCCACATAAATTCAGTCAAACGGAAGTGATTCATCATGTCCATATCCCGGCGTGAAGTCCTCGCATTAGGCGGACTCGGGCTGATTGGAGCGGGAATCGTTACGGTTCCCATTTCGACAGTATCCGCAAAATCAGCAAGCCAGCTCAGCGCGAGGGACATGCCCCGTCCCTACACGAGCGCCTTTACCATCCCACCCAAATTGCAGCCCCAGTCAGTAACCGTTGACCCGGACGGCTCGCTCGTCAACCACTACAACATCGCCATGCGTCAGGGCACAGCTCAGATACTACCGCGTCAAAGCACAGGGATTCTGGGCTACAACGGAACGTTTCCCGGTCCCACGATCGAACTCGATCAGGGAACACGGGCAGTCATTGATATGCGCAACAGGCTCCCGATGCGTCACCCGCAGTGGGGTCATCATCTTCTAGCCACCTCCACGCACCTCCATGGATCCGCCTCGCTGCCGCAGTTCGACGGTTACGCCAGCGATGTGACGGCTCCCGGATTCTGCAAGTACTACCAGTACCCCAATTTCCAGGCGGCGAGGACGCTGTGGTATCACGACCACGGAGTCCATTTCACCGCTCAAAACGTGTACTCGGGACTTGCCGCAATGTACATCATGCATGATCCAATCGAAAAAAAGCTGCTTCCTCAAGGCGACTTTGACGTGCCGCTGATCATCAGCGACGCGATGTTTGCCGCGGACGGTTCACTTGGCTTCGATGACCGGGACCATTCCGGGCTATGGGGCGATGTGGTACTTGTCAACGGCCGGGCGTGGCCTGTCATGAAGGTCCAGCCCCGCGTGTACAGATTCAGGGTACTTAATGCCTCCATTTCCCGCTCCTACCGTCCATCGCTGAGCACCGGTGATCCGGTATATATCGTTGCGACAGATGGTGGGCTGATGCCGGCGTCGCAGGCGGTCACGAACTGGCGTCATGGCTCCGCTGAACGGTATGAGGTGCTGATCGACTTCAGTAAGTACAAGGCGGGCACCCGTGTAGAACTTCGAAACCTGTCCAACCCGAACAACCGGGACTACACGGACACCAACAAGATTATGGCCTTTGACGTTGCGGCGCTCACCCCTGCCGAAGAAAGCCACATGAAATTGGACCCGCAGTGGAACCGAATCCCCCAGTCGCTCGCCGGCAGCCACGTCATGAGCCTGACGGAAAAAGATTCCGAGAAAACGAGGAACTTCCGCGTCCAGCGGAGTGGTCTCGCTGAACCTTGGACCATCAACGGTGTTACTTGGGAGGACGTCATCGCCAGCAACTTCAAGCTAGCCAGCGCAGACCCAAGGCTGGACGCCGTTGAGGTCTGGGAGATTGAAAACAAATCGGGGGGCTGGTTCCACCCGGTCCACATTCATCTGATCGACTTTCAAATTCTCAGTCGAAACGGGAAGGCGCCCTTTCCCTGGGAGCGTGGTCCCAAGGACGTTGTTTACATTGGCGAGAACGAGAAGGTGAAGGTCATTATGAAGTTCGGTCCGCACAAGGGCCGCTACATGGTTCACTGCCACAACCTCCCCCACGAAGACCATTCGATGATGTTCCAGTTCCGGGTCGGTCTCGCCGAGAAAGACATCGACGACTGCGATCCCATCCTCGCGGCGCCTCCGACTCTGGACCCTGAAACGGACTGAGGACAACATGACGGCACTAAGAACCCTAAGCCTCCCTGCCCGCCGACTCTCACCGAACAGAAGAGCCGGGCCGATGCCGGTCATAGCAGTTGCGCTTTTGATGTTCTTGCTGGCATTGCGGATCTGGATTCTGGAACCGATGGTTGTGGAGTCAAACAGCATGACTCCCACCATCAATCCCGGCACCATTGTCTTCATCCTGAAGCCCGCGCAGGCGCTTTCCAGTATTAGTACGGGAGGCCTTGTGGTGTTCGACTCCCCAACTGACGGGCTCCCCATGATCAAACGCGTCGTCGGACAAGCAGGTCAGACGATCGAGATCAGGGACGCGCAGCTCTATTTGGACGATGTCCCGGCTCTCGAGCCGTACGTCGACCGGGCGAGCATCGACGGAACCTATTTTCCACAGACTCAGGTGCCGCCCGGCACCGTATTTGTCATGGGGGACAACCGCGAAAGATCCATCGACTCCAGGGACTTCGGCCTACTGCCGGTGGAAGACATCACGGGATTTGTCCTACATGCAGGCCAACAATAACCACGACATAACGAAAGGTAAGACAATGAAATCAGCCCACTACAGCCGGGGTCGGTCGCCAGCCCGCCTCGCGCTGGTGGTCATCACCGCCACAGCTTTATCGACAGGCACTCTGGTGTTTGCGCAACAAGCGTCGGCAGCTGTCCCTGCCTTCCCCAACAACATCGTGGTCTTCCCCGACCGCGATTTCGTTAGTGTGGAGGGCTACCAGGACCATGCTGGCGAAACAGCGTTGGTCGAGGTCACCCGGCCCGGCTCGGGAGCGGTCGGCTCAGCCCGCAGCGTTGTCTCCGGAACCGACGTTGCGTTCGAAATCAACCACCCCGGCGGCGTCTGCTGGGGGGCTGATACTGCAGCAAAGGTCACCCCCGATATCCGCGCCGGCGATACGGTCTCCATTACTTTCGCCGACGGAACCCGCGATGAAACAACCACGCAAGATGCGGCGGTCACCCAGGACATGACCCTTGAAGGGTCTACCCTCACTGTGCTCGGACGCACAGGGCCGAACGTCAACAGGGCGCAAATGGAACAGCGGGTCATCAACCCCGATCTGGGAGCCACCGACGTGGGCAGGCGCGATATCCGCGCGCTGCCGGGTCCGCTGGTACCAGCGGCCAAGGGCGGCTATTCCTCAAGTCTGACATTTGCAACCGACGGAACGTTCCTGGCGACCTATCAGTTCAACGACCCGGCAACTGCGCAAATCGCAGCAGCGGCAGACCTGGGTGAGCGAGCAATGGCGTGGCAACAGGAAGACGCCGATGGTAATCGACAGGGATTGACTATCGCCGAGTTCGGGGAATTAGGCGGTCCGGGAATGGGCGGATGCCCCGCCGGACCGGGTGACCAACCGGCGCCCTCTCCCGGTGCCGCCTCGGTGGTACATTCCGTCGATAAGACCTCCATGCAGGTGAAGTGGACAGCCGCAGCATCACAACCAGGTGCTGCAGCGGTAACCGGATACAGCGTGGTTGCAATCGATCAGACAGTCACGAACGGCCAGCAGGTTCAGTTGGGCGCGCGGACGAACGCTTCCACCGCTCAGAGCACCATTACCAATCTGAACCCGGCCTCAACCTATACTGTGGAGGTCCGCTCACTGGCCGGTTCCCGCATGAGCGATGCGTACACCGTTGCACCCGCCGCGGCGCCGCAGCCCGGTGACACAACGGTGCCGACGCTGGCGCTGACACCGGCGCCGGAACCGGGTGCTGTCACCAAGACCAATTCAGTGACTGTCACCGGCGACGGGCAGAACTTCTTCACTACTGACGGATCGCCCGTGATCAGTGGGGGCCTGCCGTCAGACACCTCCCAGCTCTATACTGGTCCGGTCCCCATCGCCGGACCGACCACCCTGAAAGTCGCAGCATTTGACCAGGCGGGGAACTTCCAGCTGATAGAGGGTGAGTACGCGCCGCTTGCTGGTTCTACGCTTCCACCAGCCGCTCCGACGGGTCTGGCCGCTACGGCCGGACAGGGGTCCGCGACGCTTCGTTGGGACGCTTCGGATCCATCGGTAACCGGATACCAGGTCACCGTGTACGGGACTAACGGGACTAACGGGACTAACGGGACGGCGCTGCCGCTTAGTGCCCAGCCCCCGGAGACAACTGCCAGAACGCAAACCATCACGGGCCTGGCCGGTGGTTCCACTTACGGTTTCAGCGTCAAGGCGAAGACGGCAGCGGCCGGATTCGGGGCTGAATCTCAGAAGGTGACCACCACCATCCAGCCGGTTACCGATCGGCTCACCATCACTTCCGCGAGATGGAAGTCCGGTGAGTTCCGGGTGGTCGGCACAGCCTCCATGGTCGGCGCCACTGTCACAGTCCACCGAGTGACGAGCACCGGTGCAATCGGGGCCGCAATCCCTGGCGCACTTGCCACTGTAACCGCTGCTGCCCCTCCAGGAATTGGTGACTTCAGCATCAGGCTGCGCAATGGGGCAGCGCCAACACAGAATCCGGGAAGAATCTATGTAAAGTCGAGCAACGGAGGTGTGGCCGGACCGTTCACAGTTTCGAACGGCTAGAGCAAATACATCGAGTGGTCACAGATAGCGTGCCGAGCGCCCCCTAGTACTACAGTCGCGTTTATGGGGTGTGTCCGCGGGCTTTGTAATGACTATGTCGGGCGCGGTGCTGGTGTTTTCGACGCCAGGTTGAGTGTTCCAGGACTTGTTCGGGGGCGATGGTCCGGTGCCAGACTAGTCGGACCAACAGGCGTCTGATTTCGGGCAGTGAGAGCCGGATCAGTACGCCGTCAGCGGGGGCAGGGCCCCTTTTTTGGAGCGGATCACGGTCAGGAAGGCCTGGGCGAACATGGAGAGGGTGATGTGGCGGTACCAGCCGGTGTATTGGCG
>NZ_AZSC01000331.1 GCF_000520595.1 Arthrobacter sp. H5 | reverse complement strand
ACCGGGTTTCCTTCATCGCGGCCCTCCGCATCGCCCGCCGATCAACCGCGCAGGGCGCTTTTTCCCCCTCAACACCCTGACCGGGCAGAGACTGCCTGGCGTCAAGCGATCCGCAGGCTGGCCAATCGTCCCAATCCCGCCCGCCGAAAGCGGTCAAACCCGCGCGTGGTCAAACGCAAGGTCCTCAAATGGGCGGCGAAACGCGCGCACCACACCAATTGGCCGCAACCGCGACACGACCCACACATCCAGATTCAAACACTTAACTGAACGGTATTGGACCTAATCGCGAACCACCTCGGGAGAGCTAAGTTGATCGGCGATATCACCTATATTCACACGTGGCAGGGTTTCGTCGACCTGGCCACGGTGATCGGGTACTAATCGAAACGTCCTCGATTGATTCATCGCTGATCACATGCGCACCGAGCTGGTCTCGGATGCCCTGAACAACGCCGGCTGGACCACCCGGGTAGAGGCGGGTGGCGATCTTCTACTCGGACCGTAGAACCATCTATACCTATGCCGGTTTTAGGAACTTGATGACCGTCCTAGCCTGCGTTCCTCGATGGGACGCACCGGGGTGTGCTAGGACTTTCATTTTGCCGGAGAGCTTCTTCGCAGGACTACAGAACGAGCGGGTCTACCTCACCGTTTACGCGCCCAAATTACAAGCAAAGCGGGAAATTTTCCGCTACGTCGAAGGGTTCTACAACAGCCGCCGCGAGCACTCCGCCCTTCGTTGCCGACCCAACGAACCCCGTTAGAGTTACCAGCAACCAGCCATGGGAGCACAAAGAAAACCATCAGATCCGCTGTCCGAAATCACCAGAGCAGTTCAGTCGTTCTGGTTAAGCTGGCAGGGTGGGCCTATTCCGTCGCCGTCATCGAAGAGCGACGCCCTGCAATGGTGATTGGAGAAGTGCGTGGAAACACGATCGACAATGGTTAACGGCAGGCGCGCCCGATGGGCGGAGCACGGTACGGGCAGTCCCATCGTTCTTGTGCACGGCATCCCTACCTCGCCGCGGCTCTGGCGCCACGTCATGCCGCTGGTCGACGGCAGAACACTGGCATGGGAAATGCCCGGCTACGGATCGAGCATCCCCGACGGGAAAGACCTCGACCTCGGTCTGACAGCCCAGGCTGAATACCTGCTGGAGTGGATTGAATCCCTTGACCTGAAGGAACCACCGATATTGGTTGGCCACGATCTCGGCGGAGGAGTTGCGCAGATCGCCGCCGTGCGGGCAGCGGAACGCTTCGCAGGGCTGGTCCTAACCAATTCTGTGTCCTACGATTCGTGGCCCATCCCCAGTGTGAAGGCGATGCAGCGGGTGGCACCGGTGTTGGCGGTTTTGCACCAGCTGCTGATGTACCCGACGTTCGTCCAGTTGATCCACCGCGGCCATGATGACCGGAATATCGCCCTGGAATCCCTCGCGGAGCACTGGGGACCGTATGTAGCCCACGGTGCAGCGCGAAGCATGATGCGCCAAGTCTCCGCCCTCAACGTTCAGGACACCCTAGACATCGCCGATCGGTTGGCGGCCCTGAATCTACCGGCACGGGTGGTGTGGGGTGAAGCCGACGCGTTCCAGAAGATCAGGTACGGGGAGCGGCTCGCCGCTGATCTCGGAGCGGACCTTATCCGGATACCAGGAGGGAAGCATTTCACTCCTGAGGACCACCCGCAGGTCATCTCCGCCGCCATCAACTCGCTTCTTACCGAAGCCCGAAAGGACTAACCGAATGACCGCTACACCATCCGTCATCGTTTTCGACGTCAATGAAACCCTCTCCGACATGGGCCCTCTTGCGGAGGCATTCACCCGCGCATCGGCACCTGCTTCCCTTGCCCGACTGTGGTTTACGGAAGTACTCCGCGACGGGTTCGCCCTCACCGCCGCCGGAAACAATCCTGCGTTCACTGATCTTGCCACCGACAGTCTTTCCCGCCTCCTAGCCCAAACTTTAGGACCAGGGGACTACCAAAAGCAGATCGAAGCGATCATGGGCGTCTTCAAGAATCTCCCACTGCATCCGGATGCCGCGCCCGGGATTAAGGCGCTCAGCCGTATCACCCAGCTGATTACCCTCAGCAACGGTGCCACCTCGGTGGCGGAAGCACTCCTGGAACGGGGCGGCGTTCAGGACAAGTTCTCCCGGTTCCTCAGTGTCCAGGAGGCTCCCCGGTGGAAGCCAGCGCGCGAGGCGTACGACTATGCGGCCCGTGAGCTCAACCAATCAGTGAACCAACTATTGCTCGTTGCCGTGCACCCATGGGACATACACGGTGCGAATGTCGCCGGATTGCAAACCGCGTGGGTCAACCGTGCGGGTGCTTCTTACCCCTCCTACTTCACGCCACCGGACATCGAAGCCGAGGATCTTTTAGTTCTCGCAGACAAGCTCGCCGCACGTTGAAATCAGGTTGCACGCCAGCCCGGATCACAAGTTGAAGCCGCATACTCAATGTCTGCATGGTGAATAAAATCGTGAAGCAAGTCGTTGACCGTTCTGCACCTTTGAGCGGTAGAGATGGATGGAACAGGTGGATTTGCAGAAAGTCGTAGAAGTCATCGGTACCGGCATCGAGGTTGCGGGAGTCATTGTTATTGTCGCGGGCATGCTCGTGGCGACATTGCTCGCGGCAGCGGCGCTAATGAAACGAAAAGAGCGCGACATCTATGACACCTACCGACGGCGTTTGGGACGGTCGATCTTGCTCGGTCTTGAGTTCCTCGTCGCCGGAGACATTATTCGCACGGTCGCAGTAACCCCAACCTTTTACTCCGTAGGTATCCTCGCACTAATTATCCTCATCCGAACTTTCCTTAGCTTCTCGCTTGAACTAGAGATCACAGGAAAATGGCCTTGGCAGAAGTCCAGCTTCGATAAACACACCATGAAACAGAGCCCACCGCCAACGACGTTCCACTGACCCAGGTCGTTCCGCCCAACCCGGCAGGCCCCACCCATGCCTAAATGAGACGGTACCGTGCAATCCCGCACATGATGCACGCGGTACTTATGCGTGCCACGAGCGAGTTCACCCATACGCAACAAACCGGGAATCCATGGCAGGCTCTACGTTCCGGTTGACGGAACGGGACGTTATCGGCGTTGGCTTGTGCGGGTTGGGAGGGTGCCGGTATAGGTTCGTCGCTCAACACGTAGACAAGCAAATACACCTATCGCGGCCTAACGAACGCCGTCAAAGACAAGGCGTCGCCCCTGCGCCAATACCTAGATCTCCGCTTTCCGAACGTACGCCCCCTCCAGAAGGATTTCCGATCTCGCACAGGAGAGATTCGTGTTTATCCGCTTCCTGGGGGGGGTGCCGGGGCGAACGGCGGGACGCTGGGAGGGGCCTTCGATCTTCGTATGCGGTTCTTGATTGATCCCTCTTATATACCCGATGAAGTGATCCGATTTATATACCCGATGAAGTGATCCGATCAATTGCGGCACTTCCTGACCACAGAGAAGCTATCCAGGAAGTCATTGAAGAAGCCGGAATAGCGGCTCAGAAAAGGGCGGATTCCGCCGATCTAGACCGTGCTTGCTGGGCGTTGGCTTTATGTGCAGAGGTTTACCACATGGGGGGGGTTGGTGTATCCCGGATCACCCCTGGACCTCCTGCTCAGCGAGGATGATTGCACATCTCAACGCCTTCTATCGCTGATGCCGGACGATGCCTCCCGACAGCTGAAAGAACTGGACGAACTCGCCCAGAAACACTTACTCCCCCAGCTCGACGCACCCTTCCAACTCGGTCCGAAGTAGGATTGGCAAGCAACTGACGTCAGGATTCACACCCGCAGCCAGTTTCCGGATTATAAATGCCTCCCGTGGAGTGTCGGTGAAACCTGTCGCCTCTCGTCGAATGTTCGCTTGGCACTGTCCCATCACTAAATGCGATGAATTGCCGATCATCCCGCGAAAGGGAGTACCGGGATTCCTTTGATTCCGGGCAAGGCGACGAATAGCGCCCCTGCCTTTGGCTGCGATCCCGCATCAAGGCCATACCGTGAAGTCGTGATGTAGAGCTCCCTCAGATCAACTCCACCAAATGTGCACGCCGTCACGCGAGTTGCGGGCAAGGCGATCACAGCATCGAGGGCGCCTCTTGCGTCATATCGATGGACAGCGCTTCCATCCCAAAGAGCAACCCATACGCCGCCTTCCTCGTCTACACACAGGCCATCGGGGGCCCCGAGCTCGCTGTCAATCTTCACGAAGGGGCGTCGCTCATGGAGGCCGGATTCCGATGTCCAGTCGAAAAGGTCGATTTGTCGCGTACTCGTGTCGACGTAGAAGGCGGAATCATTGAGTGGACCAAAAGCAAGCCCGTTCGAAATGGACACGGCTGGCAATACTGTCGAGATCTGACCGTCAGGCTCAAGCCTGAGCAGGGAGCCGGCTCCGGGCGATTCGTCGTAGGCCATTGATCCACAGAGGAACGCTCCAGATGGATCGCAGCCACCATCGTTGAAACGGAGCCGCAGATGTGGGATAGCCGGGAGAACCGTTTCAGCGCCACTCTCGACGGATGAGAAAAGTAGGAAATCTCGCTCTCCGGCAGCCACGAGACCACCACCAGTTCGAGGCCTGATCGCCGCAGCGACGTCTCCGATATTCCGCCGACTGACGGCATGCGAAACCGGATTGAGGTGCATGATGTCGCCGTCGAGCATGTCGACCCAGCGCAACCCATCCCAGTCATCCGACCACACTGGGCCTTCGCCATGTCGGCAGAGGCTATCAGTCAGTTGGTGTGCACGAATTGTCAATGGTTTATTCCTATGATCACTCTTGATATCCTATACTATAAGTATCTAAGTAGGGAACCTAGGTAAGGAGCAAGCATGAAGATCACATCCCTCGAAGTGCTCGGCCTGCGGGAACCAGTCTCGACCTCACGCTCGTGGTGGAGTACGACGCCCCTAGATGTGTTGCACGAGCCTACAGAGCCGCGCCTTCAGCGTCGCCAGCCTGGTGCAGAGAGAGGCGAGCCTATCTCAAACGTGGTGGTCGTCATCCACGCTGAGGACGGAACATACGGGCTGGGCACGGTTGGCGTCGGGTCACCGGTGGCGATCAGTGTGATCTCCCACCACCTGGCCGACCTCGTCGTCGGCAGCGACGCGTTCGAGACGGAGCGGACATGGAACACAATGCACCGCAACACGATTGCTCTTGGCCGCAAGGGAATTGTCATGGAGGCGATCAGCGCAATCGACATCGCATTGTGGGATCTGAAGGCGAAACTGATTGGGCAGCCCGTTTACAACCTGCTGGGTGGGCGGGTGAAGCAAACGATCCGGGCCTATGCGAGCGAGCTCTACGCCCGTGAGGATCTCGAGTCCCTGCACCGAGAGGCCACCGCGCTCAGGAACGCTGGCTTCAGCGCAGTGAAAATGCGGTTTGGGTACGGGCCAGCGGAAGGCCGCGCCGGAATGAGAGCCAACCAGGACCTGGTGCGAACTGTTCGTGAGGCGGTAGGCGATGACGTCGATATCGCCGCGGAGGCATACATGGGCTGGGACACCGCTTACGCGATCCGCATGATCAATTCTCTGGACGAATACGGTCTAGCCTGGATTGAGGAGCCGGTGCTGCCCGACAACCTCCAGAGCTATGCCTATGTCCGAAGCAGGGTAGGAGTGCCGATATCCGGCGGTGAGCACGAGTTCGGATTGACCGGCTTCCGCGACATGATCGAAGCGGGCGCGGTCGACATCTTGCAGCCTGATGTCAACCGCATGGGCGGCATCACCGAAGCCGCCAAGGTATGGGCTCTCGCCGAAGCGTACGACATACCCGTCATCCCTCACTCCAATCAAGCACATAATGCGCACCTAATCGCCAGCCACTACTCCAGTCCCCTGATCGAAGTGTTTCCAGAACCCGGCGTCGAGGCCGGATACAACTTCTATCAACGGTTCTTCGACGGTGAACCCCGAGCGCATGGAGGTACCGTCGTGCTGGGGGGATCTCCCGGGCTTGGGCTGACTCTGGTGCCCGGGGTTATCAACGCACACCTCGCAGTTCGCAAACAATTCGGAAGAACCCCGCCTGACCTTCTTGCTCAGGAACTTTCCGCATGAGTCCCGTTAGCCTTCCGCTTCCGGCTGCAGTAGTCGATGGTCGGATAATAGGTATCCTTCGTGGATACTGCCACCAGGATGCGATGGAACGCATCGGTGCGCTTAACGACGCTGGGCTCCGGTGTATCGAGGTGGCAATGGGGCATCCCGACTCAGCTCGGACGATCGCGGTAGCACGTGGTACCTACCCGCACCTCACGCTTGGTGCCGGAACCATCACCAGCGAAGCGTCACTGCGCAGAGCAGTTGGCTCGGGGGCACAGTTCCTCCTATCTCCCAATATCGACCCCGGCCTCATCGCCATGTCGGTGGCTCACGGAGTCCCATTCATCGCCGGGGGACACACCGCCACTGAGTGCCTCGCAGGAATGCGAGCTGGCGCCAGTGCGATCAAGGTCTTCCCCGCCTCGACCGGGGGGGTGGGCCACATCAAAGCTCTGCTCCAGCCGTTCCCCGAGCTCGCGCTCGTGCCTACTGGGGGAGTAAGCGCCGAGAACGCGAGAAGTTATCTGCAGTCGGGGGCCGTAGCGGTCGGAGTCGGTACGTCGTTGACAGCCCTCGACGGTGCGGACCTCGCCGCGGCGATTCGTACAATCAACGGTGTGACGAAATTGGACGGATCTCCATCGTGATTGAAGAACCTACGCGCATTGCCCTCATTGGCGCCGGGAGGGTCGCGGCTACTCACGTGGCGATGATTCAGAGAACGCCGGGAGTCGAAATCGTCGCTGTCGCCGATCCTCGGATCGATGTTTCCCGACGACTTGCCGACAACCTTCAGGTGCCAGCATACGAAGGACTCCAGGAGGTTTTGGCTACCGGGGCAGTGGATGCAGTCGACATCATCGTCCCGCACAATCTTCATTACTCTCTAGCCTTCGAGGCACTCCAGGCCGGAGTGCACGTTTTCATGGACAAGCCGCTGGCGACGAACGTGGCCGACGCAGCCAAGCTCTGCGAAGCCGCCGACAACAAGGGTGTTGTGCTGGCAATCTGTCACAACCTGCTCTTCCACCCGGCGAGCATGCGGGCCGGCACGTTGGTTCACGACGGAGTGCTGGGCAGACCGACCCGGGCCTCGGCTGTGTCGTCGGGGTGGCTTGATCTTCCAGCAGGGGACTTCCGGCTGGATGAGTCAGCAACTGGCGGTGGGGCATGGGTCGATGGATCCCCTCACCTGGTCTATCTGCTGGAGAGCCTCCTTGGGCCCATCTCGGCGATCTCGGCATTCGCAGCTCGCGGGGAGACCCGAATCGGAGGTGAGGACACGGCCGTCGGTCAGGCTCAATTCGAGAACGGGGGCGTGGCCACCGTCGCGGTCGGTTACTCCGACGCGTCTGCGGGCGAGGTGGTATGGCCAGACGGATGGGAGCTCTCCACCACTCTCCACGGAACAGGCGGGCGAATCATCCTAGAGTTGCTCCCCTCTGCGCGCGTGACCTGGGAACAAACAGGGCACCTCCCTATCCAGGAGGATTACAGTCACGTACCTTTCGAAACCGGATTCGACGGCGCTTTCGCCGACTTTGTCTCGGCGGTTCGAACGGGAAGCTCGCTGCAGGTCCCGCCGCGAGAGAGCCTCCGCAACCTTGAGCTGGTCCAAGCAGCGATGTACCGAGACGGCGGAGTTCGTGACACCCCGATCGGTTGAGTCGAGGTCCCTCATAGCTACGATTGAACCGGACCATGGAGCCCGCATTGTCTCGATAGTAAGCACGGCGACAGGATATGAGTGGCTCGTGCCGCCACCGGTGCCGCGGGAACAATCGACCTATGGGGACACTTTTACCGACCGCACAATTCACGGCTGGGACGAAATGATGCCCACCCTTGACGCCTGTGAGCTAGATGGAACGGCAATTCCGGACCACGGCGAAGTCTGGGCTGTCGAATGGACCGATCTTCCGGCTCGCCACCCCGAGGGTATCCGCCTGAGTTGCGCACTCCGCTCGATGCCGCTTACTCTCACGCGCGAAGTGTGGGCCGACGACACTCGCTTGGTTTTTGACTATTGGCTGACTAATGCCACTGCGACCGCGCTGCCCGCCCAATGGGCGGCCCATCCGCAGTTCGCAGCCACCTCGAATACCCAACTGCGGCTGGAATTCTCGAAGCCGGATGTGACGGCGACGGGCATCGGCTCGGGCACTCGGAGATGGAGCGAATTGCTTCAAGCTGGCGAAGCGCTGCTGCCCGGAAGCCACCTGAAAGTCTGGTTGGACCAACCCGCGGCTGCCCAATCGGCAATGATCGTAAACGGGCAAAATACGCTCCGGATGCGATGGGAAGGTGGTGCAGTTCGCAACCTCGCTGTCCTCTGGGACAATCAACAATTCTCGCGGGAACGAGTTCTCGCGATCGAGCCCGCATTCGACCGCGGAGACAGTCTGGTGGCTACGTCAGAAATTGACGATTCCTTCAGAATCGCCCCGATGTCCTCGCAGACATGGCGGGTGACGTTAGTGGCAAGCATACTTATAGTATAAGTTATGAAGTGAGCTGCGATACGAAGGAGACCGGCATGAACGCGGGGCCATCCATCCGTTACATTGACCAAGCACGAGCGTGGCTGATCGAGACTGGCGGCACGTCATATGCCTTCGCCGTCGACGCCAAGGGCTTCCATCTGAAACACCTGTACTGGGGCGCTTCCATCGAGGTCGACGATGTCTCAGACCTGGCTGCTGAGCAGCGCGACTGGTGGCTCAATACACCCGACACGCGAGTGATGCGCCAGCCTGGCGCTGCATGGCGGGGCTTTGAATCGACACCAAGGGCCTTCATGGAAGAGATCGTCGCACAAGGCGGGTTCCGCTATGACGAGGCGACGGTCGCAATCCAATCCCCGACTACCACTGGGCTCCTTTTTTGCTATCGCAAGCACGTGATTTCTGAGCTTGGCGAACAACTCGAACTGTGTGTCACCCTCGCCGATGACCAGGCGGCCGTCGAGCTCGACCTTCACTACCGGGTCTCTCACTCCGCACCAGGTATCGAACGCTGGATAACCCTCCGGAACATTGGGTCGCACCCTCTGGTGATCGACCGCTTGTGCTCCGCCTCCTGGCCGTTGCCAGCAGGGCGGACTTTCCGGGCCCGAAACTTCTTCGGTCATGTACAAGGGGAATTCCAGCTCGAGAACTCACTAGTCACTCACGGGCGCCGCTCTCTGGGAACCCGTACGGGGACCAGCGGGCACCGCGGAACGCCATGGATCGCTCTGCACGACGACGCATCCGAAACCGGCGGAGACGTCTGGTCGGTCGCCTTGGCCTACAGCGGGTCCTGGCAAATCACCACTCAAGCCAGTGATGACAATGGTGTCCATATCGTCTCTGGTATCGCAGACGAGGAGATGCGTCAGGTTCTCGATGCAGGAGAGAAGGTCACTACCCCGATCAGCATCGGCGTCTACTCCAATGAGGGATTTACGCGCCTCAGCCATCAATGGCACAAGTACGTGAACTCCCACGTACCCACACTGGTCCGTCCGCTTCCGGTGATGTACAACTCTTGGTTCTCCTTGCAGTTCGCCATGGATAAGGCGTCGCTGCTCGAGCAAGCGCGCCTTGCCGCGGGGCTTGGGGTAGAACTCTTCGTCATCGATGACGGCTGGTTCGAAGGACGCGACGACGACTTCCATGGACTCGGCCGATGGACCCCCGATAGTGCGAAGTTCCCCGATGGCCTCGCTCCCTTACAGTCCGCGTTGGCTGAGCTCGGGATGGAGTTTGGCATCTGGGTTGAACCGGAGATGTGCACGCCCGATAGCCGGGTGTACCAAGAGCACCCGGAATGGATTCGGGGGGAACCAGGTCGGTTCTGGCAAACCCACCGCAATCAGTTCGTCATCGACTTGGCAATACCCGAGGCTCGAGCCTGGGTCGTCGAGCACGTGTCTCGAGCGGTCTCCGAATCACGATGCTCCTACGTTGTGTGGGACATGAACCGCCCGATCCCGCTCGGCCGTAAGCGTACTGGCGAGAGTCCCACGCACGCTGAAGGTCTTGCGCAGGTGCTTAACGAGCTCCGAGAGCGGCACCCCGGCGTTGTCTGGCAGGCGTGCTCCGGTGGCGGTGGTCGAGCTGATCTTGGGATCTTGTCCTCGATGAGCTTGACCTGGCCGAGTGACGACACCGACGCTCACGATCGTGCGCGGATCGTCCAAGCTGCGTCGCAGGTCCTGCCGCCGAGTGTTCTTGTTCATTGGCTGACCGATTTACCTGCACGAAATTCTACGTCGGACAGGCTGCAGCAGACCGAGTCGCTAGCCACTCGATTCCACACCGCAATGAACGGTGTGCTCGGTGTGAGTGCCGATCTAACCCGGTGGACAGCCGCAGAGCTCGCTCAGGCGACGGAGCTCATCGAGAAGTACAAGGCAACCCGGGCCATCATTGCCAACGGATCGGTCTACCGGCTGGAGGTGTCGGCCGAATCGTTGGGGCTGGCCTATGTCGACTCCGGAGCGAACGAAGCCGTCATCTTCGTCGTGGCACAGAGGTTCGCGTACGGCGAGAACGTATTGCGAATTCGGCTCCGAGGGCTCGATGAAAACGCTCGGTACTCCGTCGACGGCGCGCTCACCCGGTCGGGTCGGATCCTCATGCAAGAAGGGCTGGTCCTTGACGGATCAGCCACGACATCGTGGGCGCTTCATCTGAGGAGACTGTGATGACGCGCCCGCCACGGGTCGTCACCATCGGCGAAACGATGGCCGTTTTCGGAAGCCGGACGGGCACGAGACTCGCCCACGGCCCGGACACGGTGCTGGGAATCGCGGGCTCGGAAAGCAATGTCGCCATTGGGCTTCGTCGACTTGGGATCGATGTGACCTGGGTTGGCCGGGTCGGTGACGACTCGCTCGGCGAGCTGATTCTTCGCGAACTCAGCGCCGAGAGAGTGACCGTTGTCGCAGACATCGATCTTAAGCGGCCGACTTCACTGATGGTCAAAGAATCGCGAACAACAGACGACACGCGCGTCTGGTATTACAGATCGGGCAACGCCGGCGGTGCCATGACTCCCGAGCAACTGGATGATGAGCGACTCATCTGCGAAGCAAGCCTTCTGCACATCACGGGCATATCGCTCGCTCTCTCGGCCACCATGGCCGCCACAATCCAGCGTGCCGTCGAGATCGCTCGACGCTCCAACGTTCTCGTCTCATTCGACGTGAACTATCGAGAACGACTCTGGCCGATGGAGTCCGCCCGCGCCGCATATCTGGAGCTGCTCCCACAGGTCGATATTCTCTTCGCTAGCGAAACAGAGATGGAACTCTTGTTCGGAGGCGCTCGAGAGTTGGCTGACCTCGCGAAGCGTGCTGCAGCGCTGGGTCCCAACGAGGTCGTGATCACTCGTGGGGCTGACGGTGCCTTCGCATGGATCGACGGTCTCAAGTTCGAGCAGGCCGCCGTGCCTGTTGAGGTGCAAGACACAGTTGGTGCGGGCGATGCATTCGTGGCTGGCTATCTCGCCGAGAGACTCAAAGACGAAAGCCCTGAAGCTAGCCTGCGGACCGGAGCCAGGGCAGGTGCGCTCGCCTGCACATCCTCCAGCGACTGGCAGGCGTTGCCGACCCGCCGCGATCTCGCCCGAGAAGCGGACACAGACTCGGTTACGCGTTAGCCCGTCATCGTGCCAGTAAAGCCCGGCAGAGCGACTTCAAAATGCTCAATCATTGCCTGCCGGGCCGTAGGCACGTCTCCCGAAATGATCGCTTCGACGATGGCCTCGTGATGTCGAAGTGTCGCCTCGCGTGTAGAGGCGCCCTGACCTTGCACCCGGCCGGTCAGTTCGGCGGAAATAGCATCCATGATGCTCATGAGAATGACTTTCAACGCCCGATTTTTAGAGAGATCGGCGACCGCCAGATGCAGCGCTAAGTCTGCGTCAATTGTGGCAGCGCGATTCCCTGCATCGCGCAGAGTATCCATCCGTGGTTTCAAAACCGCGGTCCGGGACTCTGGCGATCCATGCTGTGCGGCTAGACCTGCGGATTCAACCTCCAGGGCCGCGCGACACACGAGGAAATCCGAACGGAGAATTCGCTCCTGTCGCGCATGAATGGACAATATCTCGCCCAACACGTCTGATCCAGGGAGCGAGATAATAGGTTCCCGGCCTTGCCTCCGAGAGAGGACGCCGAGTCCCGCCAGCTTGGCGACTGCTTCGCGAATGACGACATTGCTGACATCGAAGCGTCTCGCGAGCTCTCCCGCGGGTGGTAGGGCATCGCCTGGAGTTAAGTCTTCATCCGCGATGAACTGCAGGAGGGCTTCGCTCACTTGGTCCGTCAGTGTCCGACGAGACACCATCGACATTGGTCCCTCCTTAGTTATTCACTTATGTGTGAAGTCGCAATGTGGTTACTCTACCGCAGGCCTTGCTTTCACATCGCTCAATAGCCCGCATCACCACTTCTGGTAGGTTGCAAGCTGTCATTGCCAGCCTTTATTGTTGGGCCATGCAGCAACTCTTTGATTTCGCCTTCGCCCGGCTGGACCATGCCGAATCGAAGCGCCGGGAATTTGGGGAATCTTGGAAGCAATACATTTCCCAACATCCCTGGGACATCGACGTCCGGAATGTAACTCCGACTACGTTTGAAATTATGGCCGTCACACGCGAGCAGGCACCTGTCCAGCTATCGCTCGCATTCAGCGATTGGCTCGCGACAATTCGTGCTGCCCTAGCCTCGATCTTTCATTGGGTGGGGTCGCCTGTGGGTCAGGGCTTACCGGCTGCCTGATGTCCTGAATTATGGCATCCGGGTACGACATTTTGCCCGAGTGGTCTCGGGTGGGACTGGTTTCCACTGGTTCCAAAGGCTGTGATCTGCTTCGTCGGGACACTGAGCCGTCCGGTCTCAGCCGGGGGCCGGCAGGGCCCGGATGCGGTCCAGGGCCTGAAGAATCGCTGGTGTTTCCGGGGCTGCGGCTGCCAGATGCAGGATGAAGCGGCGGCCGGTGCGCACGATTCTGCCAGCCGTTTCA
>NZ_KI915030.1:10338-11723 GCF_000520595.1 Arthrobacter sp. H5 | reverse complement strand
CCAAAAATAAACGCGACTGTAGTACTAGGCGCAGATCGACGGTAGCGACGCCACTTTCGTAATTAGTCTGAGTGATGGAGAAGGGCACCGCAGCGTAGTGTTGTGCATAATTTCGGATGCCACGTATCAGATCAAAATCCTCGCTCTCCTCTGCAGCGGCGTCGACTGCTTGCTTGAAGCGGGACATGTACTGCCTCCCGTCCTTCGCGCGCTGTGGCCAACGTGACTGCTCACCATCCGTTAGCACGGTGAACACACCCAACAAAGCGTGGAGATCCAGTTGTATATCTTGCACCACGGTCGAAGTTAGGCCGCCGGCCGAACCCGTCAGATTGGAACCGCTTAGCATCCTCACATGGCCCAAGAGGCGCTGATAGGCACGGCAAAACATGTCGATGATCGGAAAATCGCTCTTCCCGCGGAGATCCCTCTGGCCGCGGCGGCACCATCTCGATTCGAGATCCTAGGTCCCGGGCGCTGGTTTCCCTCAATATCTCGGTAGAAGATTTGCCAGCTCACACTGCTCCTAACTAGTCCTCGAGTTCACGCTAACGCAATTGGCCCGTTCACGACGGCCGTTCGAAACGCAGATACCGGGGAGCTGGAGATGGCCGTTTCCTGCCAAGGCGGACTGGCCGCGCGGCCAGTTCCCGCGCTGAGTTGCTAACCCTCCCACCGGACCGTCTTGACGATCCCGTCAATGTCCCGAACAACCTTCTCATATTGATGGGGACACCGTCTGGCTCATGCTTCTGGAAGATTTGGGTAAGCGCACCGATATGACGGTCGGGCAGAAGGTCAAGACCTTCCGCCCCTGCCTCGTCTTTCTGCTTTCGCTGCAGCTGCGACACCGCTGGCGAGGTCGAGCAGCTCCTGCAGAAAGGAGATAAACTCCTGCGCCTTAGCGAACTGGCTTTCACGCAACCGGTCCAGCCGTTCGGCAAGCGAAACGGTACGCGCTGTGGCCGCCGTTGGGGCCCTCGATGCGGCGCCTGAGCCGTTGCGCAATGTTCTGGACAACGTCGGCTGCCGTGACAACGGAGGGATTTCTCAGGTTTTTCGATGATGACGCCGGCATCGATGGGGCGTTTGATGGTGCCCTCATCGGGATGACGACATCAACGCCGGTGTCCCTGGGTTCGCTCCAGATACAGCTTCGATCAGTCGGCTTCCCGATGCTGGCGAAGGAAGGCTTCAAGTTCATCGATCAGTGCGGGGTCGTAGTAATCCCGCGGAAGGAGGCCGAGCTTGCGGACTGTGCGCAAGCGAACCGCATGCGCCCGGGTGCAGTTGTGACAATAATCATTCAACGCTTGGCCGTCCTGATGAATTGTGCAATTACTCGAAGGCAGCGGCGGGACGGGGCGCATGCCGAGCGCGGTGAA
>NZ_KI915030.1:0-10238 GCF_000520595.1 Arthrobacter sp. H5 | reverse complement strand
GGACGGGGCGCATGCCGAGCGCGGTGAAAATTTCCCGCCGGTCTCTGAGAGTCTCTGAGATTACCTCTAAACATTCCGCGCACCATTCACCCTTGTTGCGGAGCGGTGTTTCCGTGCCGCAGTGTCTGTCACATCTTTCTGCCAATGTGTACGGTGTGTAGTCGGTGATGGATTCGTCCCACCACCATCGAGGTTCTGACAAACGATCCGGCACCGACGTTTCAGCACTGCCGGACTCACGCCAAACGTACATACTTCCGGCGCGAAGGAGCCGTCCCAGTCCGGGATTGGTCCGGACTAGGACGACCGGCGTGGATGGATCGGGCACAGGAGTTTTTTAGGCCTTATTTGAGTTGATCAAGGGTTCCATTATGGGTCCCACTTTCTTGTAGTTTTTTGTACGGGAGTGCTGCGGAAGCAAGTGAAATCCACGGTTGAAGACTCCGCTGCACTTGTCCGCTATGACCATGAGTCGATTTTTCGCTGAAACTGCACACAAAAGTGACTAGCGGAGGTCTGCGGCGTGTCCGGGAGGGGCGGTGGTCCTCGTATGAACTTGCAGACGGGAGTGCCGCGTGGATGTTTTGATCTCATTGTTCGCGCGCATCCCCGTAGACAAGGGCATCCAGAAGTCGTGCATGGTCTGGGGCCTCCTTGGACCGGGTGAAATAGTACCGAGCTGTGATGGTGTCCGAACTGTGGTTGAGCGTCAACTGTGCGGCCTTTCGATCGACCTCATCGCGCAGATAAGTCGCGACGGTGCGACGGAACGTGTGCGGTGTTATGGTGCCAAGGTCCAGATCTGCGGGCAGCTCAAACATGACGCCAATGTCGGCGCGTGCTCTTCTCCACCGTGAACGCCAATTTCCAGGATCGACCCACCCGCCTCCTCTGGAAGGAAACAACGCACCGTGTGGGTTGGGTGCGATCTCGGTGTCTCGACGCTGACGCAGGGTAGCGGCCATCTGCACCCCGATCGGAATGGTGAAATGGTCATCGGAGGACTTGGTGTAGAGTCTTCGAACGATTCCATGCCCCTTTTCCCATCTCACCGAGCCGGTCAGCGTGATCGAGTGCTCGACTTCGGGACCGTCGATGCACACATCGGCATACCGGAGCGCAAGCAGCTCGGAAATGCGGATGCCAGTCGCACACAGGATCTCAAGCCCGTCGGGCAAATCGCGGTTAACCTTGGGCCCGGGGCGGTTGGGCGGCTCACTAAAGTATCTTCGAGCAGCTGCCAGCAGAATAGAAACGTCTCCGGCCTCTATCACTTTCACTTCTCCCGCTCGCCTTGTCGGTAACCGCGCAACATCCCGAACCGGATTGGTCTTCATCAATCCCATTCCGGCTCCGTGCTGGCAGATCGCGGAAAGCAATGCCCGCAACGAACCTGCCTTGCGATAGAGACGATCTCCATCAATTAGGCTATGGAGGAATTTCGCGCAAGCTCGCACGTCAAGTTCAGAAGCAGGGATGCTTCCCAGCGAAGGCAGAATGTCCTTCCTGCAGGCGCGAATGTATTCATAAATAGTGCTCGGGCGCCGTTCTGAGGTCTCGATGTGTGCGCTGTAGCTTTCCACAACCGTTGAGAACGGAGGGTCTTCTTCCAAGGCTGACGCCTTGGAATGCGCCTCTGCCTCACGATAGTCCGCCTCAGAGAACTCACGCACGTGTTTCAGGAGTGCTTCCTCCGCCTTGCGTGCGGTCGATCCCGATCGTGCTATTTTGACGATTTTTCCATCCAGGCGGGTATAGCGAGTATCGGTCCTGTATGACCCGTTTTTCAGTCGGCTCGGCTTCCGAAAGGCACCCAAGTGCCCGCGGCGCGCTTTGGATAAGCCATCACAGATCTACTGAGGGTTTGCTGCGAGATTTGCGGTACGCCACCAGGTCCGGGGCAAAGTATCTGGCCGTGCCGTCTTCCGGCCGGTAAAAAGGAGGGCCGCTACGTTGTCGCGCCCAATTGGCTAACGTCCCGGGTGAGCGACCCAGGTAAGCGGCGGCCTCTTGCCTCGTCAGGAATCCAGATAGCGTTGAAGGGGCCAACGATTCGAACTCGGGTTCAATGGTCATGCTTGTCTCTATGCGAGGCGGCCGCTGACGGGTGTCCACTCTCAGTACCTTCAAGACCGCGGACTGTAGACGAGCCAGGCCTGTAGATACTCTGCCAAGGCGGCACCCGGGTATAGGACACGTCCGTTGCCGGAATAAACGTACGGCGGCCCGACGCCCGCCGCCGCCCAGTTCCCGAGCGTGCCGACGCTTCGCCCGAGATAGGCGGCCGCCTCCTCTCGGGTGAGATGTCCGGAAAGAACAGGAAGCGGGATGGGTGGCGGGGCTGTAAAGGAGTTCACATCCAGTTTCTATGCGGGGACTTGCGCGACGGGCGTCGCCTCCTGCAACGCAAGATCCCGAGGCAAGCTTTCGGCTTTGAAAGTCACCACCTTGCGTTCCACCTTGGTCGTTAAACGCCGTGAGCCGACCGTTAACCATCGTGAATCTCTTCAGGCTGGAATCGGCTCCCACCCCTGAAAATTGCGTGTCAACTGGCGCTCTGAGTAGTTTTTGTGAAGATTTGTGCAGTTTCGTTCGCAATGAAAAGGTCAGGGGTTCGATTCCCCTCAGCTCCACTGTTGGCGGGGATTTTGGCCTCCCGACACCCCAAGCAAACGCTTTGATAATAGGGTGCCCCTGCTGAGGGGCAGTCCCGCCATGCCAGCATCAACCCTTGCTGACGGCGTGGATTCGCTCACCTGGGTCAATTCAGCGCTATTCGCAGTCGATCGAGTCCTGTCTGGCTCTCTGGAATTTGGACCCGCCATGAGGGATTGTTCGTCAGGAGCCCAAGCATGTGCGAAAGATGCCCCCGCTCAGCCGAACCGAACCCGGCGCCGCGAAGATCCCGGGCGCGCAGGACTGTGGCCAGGGTGAGGAAGTCTTCAACATGGCGCTGCGAGCCGGGATCGTCAACGATCGTCATGGCCGCCGCTTTTCCAACGAGACAGCCCAGGAAGGTTGTCCGGTTGACCGTCCCGGCGGCTCCACCGCAGACCACTTTGAGCTTTTCGGTTCGCTCGCCGGTGAACCTCGGTATGAGCACATCAACGGTGGCGGCACCCCTGATCCAGCGATGCTGGTGACCGGTCATGGATTCGCCCGCCGAGGCGAACCCCAGTCCGTCCAAGACTCCGGTGAAGGTCTTGAGCATGGGGGGAAGCCCTGAGTCGGTGCCTCGTGGAAGAATTGGATGACATGACGGACCTCTCAGCGATTACACCGCCAGCGGATACCGATGACACGTCGGGCGGTTACGGCCCCTTCGCCTACCTCAGCGCGCCCAATGCGCAGCTGTACCGGCGCGTGATGCGTGCGCTGATGTCCGAGAAGGAGCGGTTTACGGTCCATGTCCGCCCGGAACAGATAGGGGAGGCACTCGGGAACGACGGCGGGGAACCAGTTGGTGAGAGCGCGGTCACCGAGGCGCTGGAGCGACTGTCCCAGTCCACCTGGGCCAATGTCCTCGCCTTTCCCGACTCGAGCAGGGTCACGGCGCTGGAGGACTTCTACCGACGGCGGATGCTCTACCAGCTGTCGCGACAGGGCGAGGCGGCTGAGCGGGCACTGGCCCAGTACGACGCCGCGCTGGGCACCCGGGGCGCGCTCCAGTCGGTGGCCCTCGAGGACATCGCAGTGCTGCTCACCAATCTTCGCAACGCCGTCGCTGCCCATGCGGCGGGCGATGCGGTTGATGCGGCGTTGACCCACCAGACACTTCGCAGCCTTCGCGAGCGTTTTGTCGAGCTGGCGGAGAACGCCGTGGCGTTCATGGGCTCGATGCAGCGCACCATTGACCTCCACGATGCGGACGTGGAGGCCTTCCTTGCGTATAAGGAGGAGCTCATCGCGTACCTGGAGCGGTTCATCCATGATCTGCTCACCCGCGGCGCCTCGATCGTCGAGCTGCTCGGCAGCATCCCGGAGGAGGGGGTGCTGTTCCTCGCGGCCACCGCCGCCGAACGGGAGGCCATCGACGCAGCCCCGGGGGAAGCCGACACGGCGCGAGTCACGGCGCGGGAGACCTGGTTGCGGCAGTGGTCGGGCCTGAGCGACTGGTTCGTCAGCACACCCGCACGGGAAAGCGAGGCCAAGCTGCTGCGGGCACGCGCGCGGGCGGCTATCCCGGCACTGCTCGCGGTGGTGCGGGCGCTGCATGAGAAGGCGGGCGGCCGCACCGATCGAACCCAGGACTTCCTCACCCTGGCGAGGTGGTTCGCTACGCTTCCCACCGACGCGGATCGTCACCGGTTGTGGCGCTCTGCCTTCGCCCTGACACCGGTGCGGCACCTCAGCGTCACCGCAGCCACCGAGGACGCCTGGACCGCGGCGGAGCTGGGAAACACGACGACATGGGCCGATGCCCCGCCACTGGAGATCAGCCCCCAGTTGCGCCGCAGCGGATCGTACGAGCGCCGGGGCAAGGCAGCCCGGGTCACGGACCGGACCGAGGCGAAGCGGATGCTGATCGAGAGCGCCCGGCACGAGGCGGAGCAGACGGCGGCGGCACGTCGCCGGATCCTCACCGATGAGCCCCAGCCGCTCTCCGCCTTCGGGGAACTGGATCCGACTGCTTTCCGATTGTTCCTCGGATTGCTCGGCGACGCGCTGGCCGCCATGGGGCCGCAGGCGGCGACGGCGCAGGTCCACACCTCCGATGGCGAGCTCACGGTCACCCTCACCCGGATCGCAGGAGCGGGGACTATGGTGATCAACACGCCCGACGGCGAGCTGTCCGGCCCCGATCATCTCGTTGACATCGCCTCCGCGGTTGACGTTCCGGAGCCTAACCCCGAGCTTGAGCAGCCGGCCAAGGCCTACGTATGAGCCGGGTCGACCTGGCGCCGAACATCTCGGGGGCGCTAAACGCCCGGGAGGCTGAGGGCCGCACCCGCGTGCTGCGGGCTCTGCTGGTGCGCCCGGTACTGCGGGCGCAGGCCGACGGCGAGCTGTTCCGGTTGGCCCGGCGTCATGCCGACACACTCCGCGGCTGGTTCGACCGGGAGACGGGCTGGCGCCTGGTCGTCGAGTCGCAGACGGTGCGCCTGCTGACGTCATACGTCCCCCAGGGCCCGACGGCGATCGCCGTCGCCGGGAGACACCCCGCCCGCGGACGCAGGGGCGACCCGCCGTTCACCCGGCGCCGCTACGTGCTGCTCTGCCTGGCGCTGGCTGTGCTGGAGCGGTCCGACCCGCAGATATCCCTCGGTCGGCTGGCGGAGGATGTCGTGCTGGCCGCCCGACAGCCGGGCATGGACGGCGTGGTGTTCACACTGAGCGGTCGCGAGGAGCGATCCGACCTCGTCGCGGCGATCCGGTTGCTGCTGGGCCACGGGGTACTGGTCCGCGTGGCAGGCGACGAGGAGTCGTACGTGTCGGCGGGCGGCGATGCGTTGTACGACGTAGACCGGCGGGTACTGGCCACGATGCTGTCCACCACCCACGGACCCGGACTGGTCGGTGCCGCGTTGGGCCCCGCCCCGTCGATCGGCCAGGTCGAGGAAGCGCTGCACGAGCCGCCACCGGCCTACACCGATGAGGAGTCCACCAGGCGGCTGCGCCACGCCGTTTCGCGTCGTCTGCTGTGCGACCCGGTGGTCTACTACGATGAGCTTCCCGACGACGAGCGCAGCTACCTCGTCGGCCAGCGGGTCCAGCTAACCCGGCGCCTCGCCGAGGCCACCGGGCTGATTCCCGAACTGCGGGCCGAAGGCGTGGCCCTGGTGGACCCCGACGACCAGCTCACCGATGTGCGAATGCCGGAGCAGGGCACGGGCGGTCACGCCACGCTGCTGCTCGCCGAGCAGCTGGCGACCTCTGGCGCCACCGATGTGGCAACCTTGCGGCTCCGAGTGAGACGGCTCGCAAAGGACCATGCTGCCTTCTGGCGCAAGACCGCCCAGGAACCGGGCGCGGAGAACGCGATCGTCACCGACGCACTCGACCGTCTGGCCGGCCTCGGTCTGGTGAGAATCGTCGGCGACGGTCCCGACGCCGTCGTCCACCCGCTGCCGGCACTGCAAAGGTTCACCATGACCGCTCCGACCATCACCAACAGGAGAGCCCGATGAGCAGCCTCAACGGAGTCCAGGAACACCCCCGCGCGGACGACTCCGAAGCGCAGGGGACGGAGCCCGACGGGTCGCTGCCCCGCCCCACCAACGAGCGGTGGCAGCCCCTGCGCCTCGGCCTGGTGGATCTCTTCTACTACGACGACGAGCAGTTCTGGTTCCACGACGGGCGCCTGCTCCTGCGGGGCAACAACGGGACAGGGAAGTCGAAGGTGCTCGCGCTGACCCTGCCTTTCCTGCTGGACGGCTCAATCGCGTCGCGGCGCGTAGAGCCGGACGCCGACCCCAAGAAGCGCATGGACTGGAACCTGCTACTGGGTGGTGCCCATCAGAGCCCGGAACGGACCGGCTACTCCTGGGTCGAATTCGGGCGCGTCGACGCCGACGGCACGGAGTACTTCACCACCCTGGGTATCGGCCTCAAGGCCGCCGCTGGCCGCGGCATCGTCAAGACCTGGTACTTCACCAGCACACGACGGATCGGAGACCTCCGACTGCTGGACGACAACCGTACGGTGCTGAGCCAGGAACGCCTGCGTGAGGAGCTGACGTCCACCGGGTCCGGCCAGGTCTACCCCACCCAGGAGGCCTACCGGCGGGCGGTGGACGAGGCGTTGTTCCGGCTGGGTGAGGAGCGGTACGCCGCCCTGATCGACCTGCTGATCCAGCTGCGCCAACCACAGCTATCCAAGAAGCCGGACGAGAAGGCGCTCTCGACGGCGCTGACCGAAGCCCTTGCACCGCTGGACCAGGCCGTCGTCGCTGATGTCGCCGAGTCCTTCCGGTCCCTGGAGGACGAGCGTGCCGGGATCTCCGAGGCGAAAGAGACGCTCGGCGCGGCCCAGGTCTTCCTGCGGCACTACCGCGTCTACGCTCAGGTTGCGTCCCGGCGGCACACCACAGCGGTGCGGCTGGCCAACTCGGCCTACGAGCACTCGGGCCGTGACTTGCGCGGGGCCGAGGAGCGGCTCACGGCGGCCGGAAACGAAGTCGAACGGCTCGCCGGGCTCCGGGAGGAGACCGAGGAGCGGGAGAGCACACTGCAGGGGCAGGAGCAGGCGCTGCGCACGAGCCCGGAGATGCGCGACGCCGGCCGCCTCGACGCCGCTTCACGCGAAGCCACGGAGACCCAGCGCCGGGCCACCGAGGCCGGGAACGAGGCGGAACGGGCGGACGCCATGGCCGCCAGGGAGACGAAGACCGAGACCGTCGCAGCCCGCCGGCACGAGGAGGCGGCCGCCGAGGCCGGGCGCCACGAGTCGAACGCGGCCAGGCTGGCGGCAGCGGCAGGACTGCTGGCTGAGCACCCGGGATTCGCTAGCGATGCGGGCGCGGCCGGCCGGGCGCTGAGCCGCAGGTGGGATCAGGTGATGCATGTCCGCCGCCTGCTGGACGCGGTCCGGCGGGCCAAGGCAGAAGCCGACAGCGAGCGCCTGGCACTCGATAGAACGCAGAGCGACGCAGCCGGCCGCGCGGAGGAGCTGCGGGCCACCCACGACGCGGTCGAGGAGGCGGCGACGGCATATCGCGACGGAATACGTGCGCATGTGGCGTCTCTGACCGCCATCGTCCTGGACCGCGGGGCGGATGAGCTCGCCGAACTGGCCGAGGGCTGGGGACGCAGCATGTCCGGCGAAGCACCCCTACGGTCAGTGCTGGAGACCGCGGCCACGACGGCGCTCGACCGATTCGCCACGGAGCGGGCCGGGGCGGAACACGAGGCTGCGCGGCTCGCGTCGGAACTGACAGAGCTCCGCACGGAGATCGCAGGCCTGGAGGCAGGCCGCGACCCGGTGCCGCCACCGGTACCGGGGCGGGACCAACAGGGCAGGGAAGGCCGCGACGGCGCGCCGCTGTGGTGGCTGACGGACTTCGCTGATTCGCTGCCGGACGCCGGGCGGGCCGGGGTCGAGGCGGCCCTGCAATCGGCCGGGCTGCTGGACGCCTGGATTTTCCCGGACGGCACCATGGCGACCGATGGCGACGTCGTGCTCGGCGCGACCGGGCCACAGGTGACCGACTCGCTGGCGACGGTGCTGGTGCCGGCCGCCGGCCCCGGTGACCCGGTCGGTGCGGACGCCGTCCGGGCCGTGCTCGGCCGGATTGGATGGGGCGAGGCCTCGGGTGCAGCCGTGTGGCTGGACGGCGATGGACACTGGGGGGCCGGACCGGTGCGCGGCTCCTGGTCCAAGGAGCGGGCCGAGTTCCTCGGCGCCGGCGCGCGCGATGCCCACCGCCGCGAGGTGATTGCCACGCTACGCGCGCGAACCGAAGATCTCGACGGCGGGCTGACGACGGCGCGGGCACGGGTGGCGACCGCCGATCGCCAGTCCGGGCAGGTGCGCAACGAGCGTGCCAGCTATCCGGCGGGGCTTGAGCGTGATCTGGGCACGGCGCATGATCGCGTCGCCACGGCGCAGCAGGAGCTGGAGCGAGCGCAGCGCAAAGCCGCTGCAGCGCAGGAGAGCTGGGAGCGGACCGCAAACGCGGCCAGGGAGACCGTCGAGGAGCTCGCTGATCAGGGCGCACAGCTCGGGGTCGGCACGACGGTCGGCGAGACCGACGACGCCCTGGCCGCCGTCGCCTCCTACGAGGTGGCACTGGCAGAGGTCCGGCAGGCGGCACGCGCCGTCGGCGATGCGGTGGCCGCCCGCGATGAGGCGGCCGAGCGCGCCGCCGAGGCGGTTGAGAGCCGGGAGCGGCGCAAGTCCGAGCACCGGGACGTGCGAACGCAGGCAGCGAGCCTGCGGGCGAAGTACGAGGCGCTGCACGCCACCGTCGGCGCCTCGGTAGCCGAGCTCCAGGCCCGGCTGGGTGAGACCACCGCTGCGCTGGAGGGAGCAGCGACGGAGCTCAAGGCAATCGCCAAGGACCAGCTCGCCGCGGCGACGAGTCAGGGAAGCCTGGAGGAGAGCGTCCGTGATCTTGCCCGGCGACGCGAAGAGGACGCAGCGGCGCGTGGGGAGCGGATCGATGCGCTGCGGGAGTTCGCAGGGACAGGCCTGCTCCGGGTAGCGCTGCCGGACCTCGCCGTCCCAGCCGCGGATGCGCCCGAGGAGTGGAACCTCACCGCGGTCCTGAGCCTGTCCCGGGGCGCCGAGCAACAGCTGAACGACGTCGACGAGTCCGCCGAAGCGTGGGCCCGCGCCCAGCAGCGGGTATCTGGTGCGTCGACGGAGCTGAGCGCACAGATGAGCCGGCACGGGCATACGGCTTTCGTGGAGCAGCGTGGCGACGTGTTGGTGGTGCGGGTGCGCTACCTCCACAACGAAGTCGACGTCGACCGGCTGGCGGACCGGCTGGCGGAGGACGTCGCGGACCGCGAACGCCTGCTTAGCGCCCGTGAGCGCGAGATCCTCGAGAACCACCTCGTCAACGAGGTGGCCGGTCACCTCCACGAATTGCTGCTTACCGCCGAGGAGCAGATCGGCCGGATCAACCGCGAACTGGCTGAGCGCAAGACCTCCACCGGGATGCAGCTGCGGGTCAGGTGGCGCGAGCGCGGCGACGGTCCGGCCGGCCTGGCTGCGACCAGGGGCCTGATGATCCGCTCCGACGCCACCTGGACGCCCGATGACCGTTCCGCGATCGGGGACTTCCTGCAGGCGCAGATCGCGGACGTCCGCCAGAGCGATCCGACCGGTGGCTGGCAGGAGCACCTGGAGCAGGCCCTCGACTACCGGAAGTGGCACAGCTTTGTCGTCGAGCGGTGGCAGAACGGACAGTGGCGGTCGGCGTCCGGGCCGGCGTCGGGCGGGGAGAGGGCGCTGGCGATGTCAGTACCGCTCTTCGCCGCCGCCTCGGCGCACTACAACTCGGCCGGCCCCCATGCGCCGCGTCTCATCCTGCTCGACGAGGCGTTCGCCGGCGTGGACGACGACTCCCGGGCGAAGTCGCTGGGGCTATTGGCAACCTTCGACCTTGACGTCGTGATGACTAGCGAACGCGAATGGGGCTGCTATCCGCAGGTCCCCGGACTCTCGATCGCGCAACTGTCCCGCGTTGAGGGGGTCGATGCCGTGGGCGTCACCCGGTGGCGGTGGGACGGCCGGCGGCGGCAGCGGGCAGCGGAGGTTGACGCAGGGGCACGAGCCGGCGGCGATTCTCCGG
>NZ_KI915029.1:5347-12406 GCF_000520595.1 Arthrobacter sp. H5 | reverse complement strand
CAGCCCGCCTAGACCAGGAAGCCGTACACCAGCGTCGAGTACTACCCGAGGAACAGAACGTCCTCCAGCGACTCCCCCGCCGCGATCCGGCGCAGGATCTCCGGCTCAGCGCCGTCGGACGCGAGCGCACGAGGAACGACGGCGGCAGCCTCCTCGGGCGTAAGAAACACCACCCCGTTCTCGTCCCCCAGAACAATATCGCCGGGGTTCACCGTGACCCCGCCGATCGTGACGGGAACACCCAACCGCGACTTGCCGGAGTTGTGCCGCTTGGTGGTCAGACAGGTGGTGCCGCGCGCGAAAACCGGCAGCGCGCCGTCGTCGTACGTTCTGCGCAGGTCCACCAGATCGGTCACCGGCCCATCCACCACCACGCCCGCCGCGCCGCGGGAACGGGCCGCAGCCGCGGTGACCGCCCCCACGGGGGCGTGCCCGTAGTCGCCGCCCATGTCCAGGACCAGCACTTCCCCCGGCTGAAGCCGGATCAGTGCCTGGTTGACGGCGACAGCGTCCGCGTCGGGAATCCACGCCGTGGCCGCAACTCCCACCATGGTGGGGCCGGGAACCATGGCCCGAATTTCCGATGAGCAGAAACCGTCCTCAAGGAAGTGTCCCAGCGTGGGAAAGCTGACCCCGCTCAACTGCTCCAGCAAGTCCGGGCTCACGATGCTTCCGCAACAACAGCCACGCACTCGATCTCAAGGGAGACCCCCCACAGCGCGACGCACACGGAGGTGCGCGCCGGCCGGTGGGGTCCAAAGTATTCCTCGTACACGCGGTTGTACTCCCCAAGCTGCTCTTCGCTGGTGAGGTAGGTATTCACCTTGACCACGTGTTCCAGGCCGGAGCCGGCCTCCGTCAGGATAGCCTGAAGGTTCAGGATGGTCTGGCGGACTTGTTCGCTGAAGGTTTCGGGCTGATCGGCCAGGGAGGTGCGGGCCGGGATCTGTCCGGAAGTGAAGACAAATCCGTTGGCCACCACCGCCTGCGAGTAAGGCCCCACCGGGCCCACCGAATTAGGGGCGGCCGCGACACGCCGCACCGTCATCGGGCCGCCGTTTCAGAGACCACGGACGACGGCGCCTCCTCCACAGCGTCAATGTCCCCGTGGCGGGTCTCGGTCAGCAGGTAAAGCGCGATCAGTGAGGCACCCGCGGCGGCCATGATGTACCAGGCGATGGAGGAGCTCTGGCCGGTTGCGGCCAGCAGCGCCACAGTGATCGCCGGGGTCGCGGCGGAGCCCAACAGGCCGGAGAGCATGTAGGACACCGACAGTCCCGAGTAGCGCACCTTGGAGCCGAAGAGCTCGGCCAGGAAGGTGGCAATCGGTCCATAGTTGGCGGAGAATGCCAGCATCATCAGGCCATAGGCAACAAAGACCATCACTTCGGAGCCGGAGTTCAGCATCCAGAAGAAGGGGAAGGCGAGCAGGGCCTCGGCGGCAACGCCAGCGTAGATGATCGGCTTGCGGCCCACCCTGTCCGAGAGTCGCCCGAAGTACGGGATGGAGATGAATGCGATGACGCAGGCGAACATGACCACCCAGAGCATCATGTCGCTGGAGTAACCCAGCTCAGTGGTGCCGTAATTCACGCCGGAGGCTACAAGCAGGGTGAAGGTGCTGCCGGTGGAGAGCGTCGCAACTCCGCCGAGAATGACCTGCTTCCAATACTTCTTCATCAGGAAAACAAAGGGGAGCTTGGCCTTGGCACCGGTTTCGCGGACCATCTTGAAGGACGAGGTTTCTTCGATGTTCAGGCGGATGTAGATGCCCACTGCCACCAGCACCGCAGAGAGCAGGAACGGTACGCGCCAGCCCCAGCTGAGTAGATCCTCGTCGCTGAGGTTCGAGGCGACAATCAGGAAGGCGACGTTGGCGAGCAGGGTTCCGATCGGAACGCCGATCTGCACCATGGAACCGTAGAAGCCTCGTTTGTTCTCGGGTGCGTGTTCAACGGTCATCAGCACCGCGCCGCCCCACTCGCCGCCGAGCGCCAGCCCCTGGACCAGCCGCAGGAACAGCAGCAACAGCGGGGCGAGCACTCCAATGGAATTGAAGTCCGGGATCAGACCGATCGCGAAGGTTGCAACGCCCATGGTGATCAGGGAGATCAGGAGCATCGATTTGCGGCCCAGCCGGTCGCCGAAGTGACCAAACAGGATCGCTCCGACCATGCGCGCCAGGTAGGCGGAAGCGAAGGTCAGGAAGGAGAGAAGCGTGCCGATTGCGCCGTCCAGTTCCGGAAAGAAGATCCGGTTGAAGACGAGGGCCGAGGCGGTTCCAAACAGGAACAAGTCATACCACTCGACGGTGGTGCCAATAACGCTGGCCGTTGATATCTTCCGCATCTTCTTGCGGTCCAGGCGGCTTTGAGCCGCCGCTGAGGCTATCACTTCGGACATGTGCATCTCCAATAACGCTGTGGGTGCGAGGGGGGTTTCGGGGCGTGCAGGGGTGCCGCCTTGTGTGCGGCCCGGACACGATTAGAACTGTCCTACCCACTGTCCCCGGGTGTTATATAGCTCACAATTGAAATGCCCACACGTTTCCACCGCGCGCACTGGGCATCTGCACACTGTGGGTTTCTTTACCCCCAGGCGACGACGGCGCGGGCCGCGTCCACCGGTTTCATCAGCTCGATGCCGGTCAGGTCCTTGAACCGCTTGAGCCGGTTGAGGATGGTGTTGCGGTGGCAATAAAGCTGTTCCGCAGTCTCGGTGATGCTGCCGCTGTTCAGGAAGCAGAGCACGGTTTCTTCGAGGCGTGCCCGCTCGTCGGGCCGGCATGCGGCCAGTTGGCCGTCCATTGCAGCCCGCAGATCAATGCCGATTTCCAACATCCGGTGCCGGGTGAGCCGCGTCCAGCCGCTTCCCACGGTGATGGGTTTCCGGTCTGCCGCCATCACCAGTTCGCTGAGTACGGCGGCTATCCGCGCGGCGGAAGCGAGTTCCGCCAGGCCGTTCACGGGGCCGTGCACGCCACACGGGAGAGAGGCCACGGCGGCGGGCATCAACACCGCGCCGGTTTCCTTCATGCCGGGCGTTTCCGGCCAGAACACGTACGTATAGTTCCCGCTTTGGTGCACAAAGGCCAGCGCCGGCCGGTGGGAGAACGACGCGAGCTGACGCAGGGCAGCCGCTCCCTTGCCCTGGGCCGCGGCAATACCAAAGCGGCCCTCTGGATTCACCTCGAAGGCGGCAGCGAACCTGCTCCTGGTCTCAGGCAGCTGGCCCTCGGGCCCAAACAAAGCCGCAATGAAGTCCTGACGCACTCCGGCCTCTTCCCGTGCCATGCTGATGCGCTCGGCCAGGTAACTTGAGTGGGCTGCGGCGGCGTAGTCATCCACCACCTTCCACACGTCCTCCACGCGGGTGGTGAGCAGGGACGCATCACCGGGGCCGGACAACTGCAGCAGGGTTGCCCAAATCACCGGGAAATCCAGGCGGACGGCGGAGATCAGCGCCTCGGCGGGCACCCCCTGGCGGGCCCTGCGGGCACCGAGGTCCTCACCGAACCTGAGCAGGTCCGGATAGGAGTCCGGCTGGTCCAGGCAGTCGAGGATGAGCTGCAGGGATCCCATCGCCGTGGTGTCCAGTTCCTCCGTGCTGACCAGGTTCTGCGCATACCCGGGGAGGCTGGTCAGCCGGGTAAAAAACTGGACCTTCATGGGTCCGGTCTGTTGTCTGAGGCGCGCCACCAGGTCGGCCCAGGCACGGTCGGACTCTTCGGAGGAAGGGGTGTGCATGAGCACAGTCTATTCCCGCCAAAGAGTTGGTATCAGCTAGTCCATTGATGGCCTACGACTGCCAAGATGGAAGAATTCCCTGTGAGAAAGGTAGTGAGTGTGAGCACCAGTATCAGTGCCGGACACCTGATTGTGGCCCAGCTTGAAGCGTCCGGAGTGAAGCGCGCGTACGGCGTCCCCGGCGAGAGCTTTCTGGACATGCTGGACGGGCTGCACGATTCGAGCATCAGCACCGTGGTCACCCGCCATGAGGGCGGCGCCGGCTTCATGGCGCTGGCTGAGGGTCGGCTCACCGATGTTCCCGGGATCGCCATGGTTACCCGGGGCCCCGGCGCCGCAAACGCATTCATCGCCGTCCACACCGCCTACCAGGACGCCACCCCGCTGGTGCTGTTTGTGGGCCTCATCCCGGTGGCCGACCGCGGCCGGGAGTCGTTCCAGGAGTTCGACATCAACGCCTGGTTTGGCAGCACCGCCAAGAAGGTGGTCACGCTCGAGGATCCGGCCTCCGCCGCAGCCCTGGTGGACGACGCCGTTCACACCGCACTCAGCGGCCGCCCGGGGCCTGTGGTGGTCGGCCTTCCCGAAGACATTCTTGCCCGGCAGGTGGAGGGCGGCGCCACGGTGACGCCCCGCACTCTGGCTCGCCCCGCGCCGTCGTCGTCCGCGTTGACCGAACTCACTGCGCGGCTGGACCGCGCGTCGCGGCCCGTCATTGTTGTGGGCGGCGAAGGCTGGACCGAGGCGGCCGGCGAATCGCTGGTGCGATGGGCAGCGGGACGCGGCATCCCGGTGGCCGCGGATTTCCGGGCGTATGACGCGGTGCCGCACCGGCTCGACGGCGGCAACGCCTATGTGGGTTCACTCGGTTATGCGCGCAGTGACGCGCTGGCCGGCCGTTTCGACAAGGCGGATCTGCTGCTTTTCATCGGCTGTCCGCGTGGCGATGTGCTCAGCGACGGGTACACGACCGGGCTGAACGCCGAGACCGTGGTGGTGTTGCCCGGCGATTCGCTGGGACACTTTGGCCGGATTGACCAGCACATTGTGGCCGGGCCAGCCGAGTTCACGGCCCTGCTGCCAGAGCTAAGCGGCGGCGCGGTGGAACCCGGTTGGCTCCCCGATGCGCGCGCCGACTACGAGCGCTTCAGCACGCCAACACCCGAGGACGCCGGCCGCGGAGTCGACCTGAACGAGTGCATGGCGGTGCTGCGCGAGGAACTGCACGACGACGCCGTCATCACCTATGGTGCGGGGAACCACGCGCTGTGGGCGGCCCGGTATTTTGAGCACCGCTCGGCGAACTCGCTGGTGGCTCCGCGCAACGGCGCGATGGGCGCGGGCATTCCGGCGGCCGTCGCCGCGGGCCTGATCTTCCCCGGACGCCAGGTGATCTCAGTTGCCGGCGACGGCTGCTTCATGATGAACGGCCAGGAATTTGCGACGGCGGTAGCCTACGGAAGTGCGCCGGTGACCATTGTGGTGGACAACCAGTGCTTCGCCACGATCCGCGAACACCAGGAACGGCACTATCCGGGCCGGCCATCCGGCACCGGGCTCAGCAACCCGGACTTTGCGCGCTGGGCCGAAGCCTACGGCGGCCACGGCGAGCGCGTGGAACACACCGGCGAGTTCCGGGACGCGTTCCGCCGCGCCGTCGCCAGCGGCAAACCGGCCGTGCTGCATCTGCTGCAGGATCCCGATGTGCGTTCGCCGAAGACCGGTGTGCTGTGAGCGGGGCTGAAATTGTGGAGGAGACAGTGATGAGCAGGATTGTTGAGCCGGATCCGTCCGCCTTCTCGGGCGAAGACGCCCGCTTTGTGCGGGACTTCGCCGTGTTGTGCGGTATCGGTGCTGCGGAACACGGGGGCGTGCACCGTCTGGCCGGCTCGGCGGCCGATGGGGAGCAGCGGCGCTGGTTCGCGGAGCTGCTGAAGTCCGAGGGCTTCAGCGTGGAGTTCGACCGGATCGGCAACCAGTTTGGGCTACTGGAGTTCACGCCCGGCGCACCGTTTGTAGTGGTGGGATCGCACCTTGATTCGCAGCCTACGGCGGGACGGTACGACGGCGCGTACGGCGTTCTCGCTGCGGCTCACGCAGCGTTCGGGCTGGCTTCGCAGTGGCGTTTAGCGGGGATTATTCCGCAGTACAACCTTGCGGTGGTCAACTGGTTCAATGAAGAGGGTGCCCGCTTCAAGCCCTCCATGATGGGCAGTTCCGTGTACACGGGGAAAATGCCGCTGGCGGAAGCACTGGCCACGGTGGATGCGTCCGGGGTCACCGTTTCAGAGGCACTGTCGTCGATCGGTTGCCTCGGTGACGGCCCGGGTCCCGTGGCAGCGTTCTGCGCGGAGATCCACATCGAGCAGGGCCGCAGCATGGAACGGAACGGCGTCACCATCGGCGTGGTTGATTCCAATTGGGCCGCCAACAAGTACGAGTTTGTAGTCCACGGCGAGCAGGCCCACACCGGGTCAACGGTCATCGAGGACCGGAGGGATGCCCTGTTGGGTGCCTCCCTGCTGGTGGTGGCGGCCCGCGAAGTCGCGGACCTGTTCCCCGGAGTGCTGCACACCTCGGTGGGTCAGCTGGATGTCTACCCCAACTCCCCCGTTGTCGTCCCGTCGCGGGTGAACCTGCTGTTGGATCTCCGGTCGGCTGATGAAGCGGTGCTGGCGGAGGCTGATGACCTTCTGCACCAGCGCATCCGGGAGATTGAGGCGGCGGCGAACGTGTCGATTGAGCAGGGCAGCTCTCACTCCTGGCCGGTCACCCCGTACCAGCCCGAGGGTGTGGAGCTGGCCGAGAAGACCGCCGCAAATCTGGGCCTGAGTCATCGGCGGGTGAAGACCCTCGCCGGGCATGACTCGACCAACATGAAGGACATTGTCCCCACGGTGATGCTCTTTGTGCCGTCGGTGGACGGCATCTCCCACAACGAACACGAATACACCCGGGACGAAGACATTGTCGCCGGACTGCACATGCTCACCAACGTGGTGCGGAGCCTGTGCAACGGAGAACTTTCCTCAGGAGCAGCAGATGACTAACCCGGAACACGCACGCAGGATCACCGAAGCGGTGGACGCCGCTTTCGACCAACAGTTGGAGTTCACGGCGGAGCTGGTGCGCCATCCGTCGCTGCGGGCGCAGGAGGCCAGTGCGCAGGATCTGCTGTTTCAGGCGATGGATTCCCGCGGCCTCACGATGGACCGGTGGGCGCTCGACGTTTCCGAACTCAGCACCCACGAAGGGTACGGGCCATCCACGGTGTCCTATGAGAACGTCACCAATGTGGTGGGTACCTACACGC
>NZ_KI915029.1:0-5247 GCF_000520595.1 Arthrobacter sp. H5 | reverse complement strand
CGCTGATTCTCAACGGTCACGTGGACGTGGTGCCCGCCGGCCCGGAGGACACCTGGTCCCGCTCCCCCTGGGACGCTTCGATGATCGACGGCTGGATGTATGGCAGGGGCAGCGGCGATATGAAGGCCGGGCTCGCCGCGAACCTCTTCGCGCTGGATGCGGTCCGCGCCGCGGGCCTGACGCCGCAGGGCCGCATCCACGTCCAGTCCGTAGTGGAGGAGGAATGCACGGGCAACGGTTCGCTGGCCGCCCTGCAGCGCGGCTATACCGCTGACGCCGTCGTTATCCCTGAGCCCGAGGAGAACATGCTGGTCCGCGCCAATGTGGGTGTGATCTGGTTCAAGGTCCGGGTTGAGGGCCTGCCCACCCACGTGCGTGAGATGGCCACCGGATTCAACGCGATTGACGCTGCGTATGGCGCGATGGGCGAGCTGCGGGCGTTGCAGGACCAGTGGAACGCCCAGAAGGGCAGCCACCGCTACTTCGAGGACCTGGACCATCCGATCAACTTCAACATGGGCATGATCCGCGGGGGTGACTGGCCGTCCAGCGTGCCGTCCTGGTGCGAATTCGAAGTGCGGGCAGCGATCTATCCCGGGGTGACCGCCACCGACGCGTGGGAGCAGATCGAGGAACGGCTTCGCATTGCCTCGGACCGTGATCCGCAGCTTCACCTTCACGCCGAGCGCACGGGTTTCTTCAGCGAAGGCTATGTGCTGGAGGAGGGATCCGCCGCGGAAGGTGTGCTGGCCGGTGCGCATGAGCAGGTCTTCGGATCCGCGCTGGGCAGCTTCACCACGCCGGGGTATCTGGACGGCAGGGTCTTCGCGCTTTACGGCAAGATTCCCGCGTTGGTGTACGGGCCGGTCTCCGAGGCCATCCACGGTTTTGACGAGCGTGTGCACGTGGAGTCGGTGCGTAACGTCACCAAGACCATCGCCCTCTTTATTGCCGAGTGGTGCGGGGTCGAGGACGGACACGCTCTTGGCCGTCACCGCGATCCGGCACGGCCCTGACCATGGTCACGCGAAAAACGGGAGACTTCGACGGACTGCCCGTTGAGGTTGGCAATCCTTGGAGCACCCTTGAAAGTACCGTTGCGGTACCATAAAGCCATGGCTATGAACCTGCGTCTCCCCGAAGATCTCGACCGGCAGTTGGATGATATCGCCGCTGCGTCGCACACTTCCAAGAGTGCCCTGCTCCTTCAGGGCGCCCAGCTGATTGTCGATCGTCACGCGCGCCGCAACCTCATCGATGCATCTTTGGAGTTCGTCAAGACGCATGATGCCGAACTACTGAAGCGTCTCGAAGACGCATGACGGTATGCCTGGAATTGGATGACGCGTGTTACGTTGTCGACTCTTTCGGGTTCCATCTCCGAGATGTTGGTCTCCTCCAGTCAGCACTGGCCCGCCCGCCCACTACGCTGACGGGACGGGAAGCCTACCCCGCCCTGCCACTGAAAGCGGCAGCCCTTCTGGAGTCACTCGCCCGCAACCACGCTCTCAGAGACGGCAACAAGCGAACAGCCTGGACGCTGGTGGTCGTATTCCTGGGACTGAACGGTTATCGCCATAACTTCACCACAGATACGGCCTTCGATCTGGTGGTGGGAGTTGCGAGCGGCGCGATTGAACTCCACGTGAGCGGCCAGCTCATAGAGGAGCATCTCACCGCTAGCTGAACATCCGTGTAGCCCGTGGACTTGGCCTCGCACGGTTCTGGTGCTCAGTCCTTCATTACGAGGTGAAGGACGAAGAAGACGGGATTGGCACCATTGGATCCCCGATAGTGCCTGAAAACCGCAGTGGCCCTGGATCAGCCAGGCGGACGCACCGGACCACACTGCAGGCTACGCCGTGCTCAACGATGTGAGCATGCGCGACTACCAGTTCCGCACCATCCAGTGGCTGGGACAGGTGCTCGTGACCACCATCAAGGGACTGGGCCAGCTGAAAAACCGCGTGGTCAAGGAAGCCTGATGGTTGCCCGTACTGATTTGGCCACCGATCCCGGACTGGTCGAGGAATTGCTGCAGGCCCGCAAGGGCACCGCGTTCTTCGCGCGCAAGCTCAACGAGCTCACTGATGCAGAGCTCGACGGCGGCTCGCTCCTTCCCGGCTGGAGCCGGCGGCATATCGTCGCGCATATCGGCTGCAATGCGCGCGCATTGCGCTGCTGGTGGAGTGGGCGGCCACCGGGGTTGAGACCCCGATGTAAGCGTCGGTGGAGGTACGGAACGAGGAGATCGCGTTCGGCTCGACACTGAGTCCCATTGCGCTGCGGAACCTGTACGACCACTCGGCCGTGCACCTGAGCGTCGAGTGGCGCGACATCACCAAAGCCTGGGCCACGCGCGGGACCGATGCCGAACTGCGCGTGGAAGTTACTGAATCTTCCGGCACGGTCCGGACACCACATGGGGATCCGTCGGGATCACGGCTGGTCAGCGGAACCCTTGCCGGTGTAGCGCAGTGGGCTGCGGGCCGCGGCACTGCGGGAGTTTCGGACAGTGAATCCGACGGCGCCGGGGCAGCCCCCGCTCCGGCCTGGATCTAGTCATCCAGCCGCAGGAGTTGTAGCTTCGGAGGTTCAGCTGCCGGCGTCGCATGCATAGTTCATGATTTCTGCTAGTCTCTGGCTATGAGCAGTGAAATTATTCAGGTTCGCGATGTCCCCGCCGAAGATGTCGAGGCCTTACGAACGCGGGCTGCTGCGCGAAACATGTCGCTGTCGGGTTACCTCCGAGAACTGATCCATGACGACACCTCGCGCCCTCCAATGAGTGAAGTCCTCGCGCGGATCGCCGCTCGAGACAGCGTCGAGGCCAGTGGTGAAGACATCCGATCGCTCATTAACGATGACCACCGGAGATGACAGTCGCAGACGCTTCGATCGTGGTGCGGTTGCTGCAGAATCGCGAGGGTGATGACGGGTTGCGTGACCGGTTTGGCCGGCCCCGGTACGTGCATGCTCCGGCTTTGATCGATGCTGAGGTTGCCTCCGCCATCCGCGGGTTGCTGCTGACACTCAAACCCTTGATCAAGATCAGTGTCATGCGGGCGGAGGAGATGCTCGAGGACTTCGCAGATCTGCCGCTGGTGCGCTACCCGATGCAACCTCATCATCGAAGGGTGCTGGCGCTCCGACACAACTTCACGGCCTATGACGGCTTCTACGTGGCCTTGGCTGAATCATTGGCCATGCCGCTGCTCACCGATGACCGTAAATTCGCCGGTGCCGCCGGCCACACTGCTGTCATCGAAACCTGGGAATAGCGCCTCACCAACCCAGCCCTTGGCGGCCGCCGAGACCCGCACGGAGGGCTGGGTCGCCGGCCTTCAGCTGGCTGCCTTGTCCATGCGGGACCGCTCAGACATCCCCGGTTTCATCGAGGCATTCACCGGCAGCAACCGCTTCGTGATCGATTATCTGTGCGAAGAGGTGTTGCGGCGTCAGCCTGACCACCTCCGTGATTTCCTGTTCCGCACCGCGTTCCTGGACCGTCTCAGTGGTCCGCTCTGCGAAGCCGTGACGGGCCGGTCGGATAGCAGCGAACTTCTTCAGATCCTGGAGCGCGACAACTTGTTCGTCGTGCCACTGGATGACCAACGGAGGTGGTACCGGTATCACCGACTCTTCGCCGATGTTCTCAGAGCGCGGTCGTCGGGCGCTGGCCCTGATCATGTGCGGACCCTTCACCGCCTCGCCAGCGACTGGCACGAGCGGAATGATCTGCCTGAGGACGCGGTCCGGCACGCGCTCGGTGCCGCGGATTTCGAGCGCGCCGCGGACCTTATCGAACGGTCGATGCCGGAAATTCGCCGTCGCCGACAAGACGCAACCCTGCTGGGCTGGCTCAGACTGCTGCCGGATGAGGTTGCCGGTCGCAGGCCCGTGCTCAGCGCCGTAGAAGCCGATGAGAGGAGCAACATCGATCGCAGGGTCTGCCGCACACGCGTTGTCGAAGTCGATGAGACCTGGAGTGCCGGACTCGTCCCACAAGATGTTGTGCGGACCGAAGTCTCCATGGACAAGCGCGGGGTTCACCGCCCGGTGGAGATTCAGTACCTCTCGCACCACGGCTCGGGCTGTACTTCGCATGCGAAACCTGTGGTCTGCTGTGATCCGCTCAACGACGTCGGGCCACGCTTCCCCTCCGCACCACGTGCGTGCAGGAGGCAATCCCGCCGCAGGTACTTGTGCTGACCGCAAGTCATCGAGGATGCCGGCGAAGTGCTGCCAGACTTCGTGCCACGGCCGATCCGCGTCGTGGGCGCCCTCGAGGAAGGTGCAGGCCAGACCACGTGTCATGGCTGAGTGAGCGAAGGAGTTTCGGGATTCGGGTGTTGAGCCCGACACCGCTGACCGATTCGAGCACCGTGCTCTGAAGGCTGATCTGTGCCTCGTGGTCAGCCGCGAAGGAAACGCGCACGACAGCAGTCGTGCCTAGAACTGCCACGTGGTGGAACGCTCCGTGACTGTAGGTGGGGTTTGCCCAGGGCAGATCGGACCAAACAGTTCGAAGAACCGACCAGGCTGTGGAGGCGTCCCGTTCAAGGGTGCTCATAATCAGCAGTCTCCCACCTTCAAACAACCCGCTATGGAGCTCCGTTCAGGGATATTAGTGTGGCTCGTCTGGTTTTCCGGTGAGCGCGGCCATTACCCCTGTGCTGAGTAGCTGATACTCCTGCGCGTACGCCCTGGGCCCTCCAGTCGGCCGTATGACAACGCGGGGCACCCCGATGATCTGGTGGGGCCCAAATTGCTCTCGCGTCAGGTCTATTTCCAAGCTGCCCGAGAAACGGTTCCAGTAATGAACCTCGTCGTGCGCGGCGCCACCGTTGACCGCTGCGACAAGCAAGTCACCACCGAGCAAATCTTGAACAACGAGAGCCGTGGGCCCGCACTGTCCGTAAGTTGGGTAGTGGGTGAACGGTTAGCTCAGGTTATGTCTTGCGTTTCGGCCATTTTCTGTGATTTGGCGGTAGGTAGTCGGCGGCTGCCGACTGCCAAGACCGAGGAGAGTCTGGAACGCAGCCATGGGCGTGCTGCGTCTGTTGTAGCGGAACGTGAATTCGTCGAGGTAAACCTGTAGTTGTTCATTGCTGACAGATCGGTGTGTCCCTCGCAGCCACGTCTTGAAATTGCTGATCGCACGATGCACTCGAGGCATGACCGGGTCTGCGTCGTCGGCTCTCTTGGCGGCCCTTTGTGACCGTGGCCGGTAGTCGTAATCTTTCT
>NZ_AZSC01000326.1 GCF_000520595.1 Arthrobacter sp. H5 | reverse complement strand
CAAACCACGGGAACACAACAACACAACAGGTCTAAAACTACATAAAGACAATGTTGTAACCACCAGATTTACCCACCCCCACACACACGCGGGGGCCACGGGTACACAAGGTTACGGCGGTCACAGCGTGGGGGAAACGCCCGGTCCCATTCCGAACCCGGAAGCTAAGACCCACAGCGCCGATGGTACTGCACCCGAGAGAGTGTGGGAGAGTAGGACACCGCCGGACAACCATTAACGTGAAGGGCCCCACCACAGACGGTGGGGCCCTTCACGCATTAAAACCCAAACACTAAACCACCAACGCAGACCAGGTCTTGTCTCCGACGATTCCATCTGCTGCCAGGCCACGGGCCTGTTGGAATACGGTGACCGCGTCATGAGTGCCGGACCCGAAGACTCCGTCGGCAGTCAGGGAACTCCCTTTCGCATTAAGGGCGGACTGCGCACCCCGCACAGCCTCCCCCTGAGAACCTTGGCGGACAGTGACGACGAGTGCGACCCAAGTATTCGCCCCAACAATGCCGTCGGATGCGAGACCGCGCGAAGCCTGAAAAGCACCTACTGCGCTTTCCGTCGCTGGCCCATAATCACCATCGACAGTAAGGGTGCAGCCGTGCTGCCGAAGCAGGCGTTGAATAGTTGTCACGCGATAGCCGGAATTTCCCCTTCGGACCACCGGCCAGCCACTGCCGGAGGGAGGCGGCGGTGGCGGAGCGGCTCCGCCCAGCTTGGCGGCGAGGACCGGCACAACTGCACTGCCTGGGCCAACGTTGATCTCGAAGTGCATGTCATCCTTGCGGCCCGAATAGTGTCCGCCCCACCGGATCACGCCGTCGCACGCTGCGAGGATGGCTCGGATGGAAGCCACCTGCGCGGCGGTGAAGGTATTGGCAACTCCCAGCGGGTGATCCGGTGCGTTGCAATCAATGGCCGTGCCGCTTGCGTGGTTTGAATAGATGGTGCTGCCGCTGATCGGACGGTAGGCATAGCCCCAGCACCATCCCCGGACCAAGGTTTCCACTTCGGAGTTGAAACGCCCGGCTACGTAGCCCAGGATCGTGTGCACGTTGCCCGATCGCACCCCAGGGGCAAATTCTGCTGCACCTACCGCTAGCTGGGTCGGCGGTACCGAGGACCCGGCGGACCACCCGTTCTGTGAGACGGCGGCAGCAGCAGGGGTAGCGGTTGCCGCTACCAGCCCGCCGCCCAGCACGAGGCCGGAGACACCACGAAGCAAGGTTCGCCGCCCGAGGGTGTGTGAGGCGTCATCGGTCGTGGCATGGTGATCGTGGCACATGATTCAATTCCCATCAGTTGAGTTGCAAGGCTCGAAGGATTGCTGATACCCATCCTTCGAGCCTTACACAATCGCCTGTCGGAGCAATGGGCAGCACTACCCCTCGCCATCAGGGAAGCCGGGTAAAGTCGAAGGCATGAGCGATCTTTTCTCGCACGCGGCTGCTGAACCGGCCAACGGTTCTCCCAACGAGTCGCTGCCCCCGGACAGGGAAGTCACCGTAGCGGTGCCCGTTTCCATGGAGCATGCTTTTGCCGGCTTCGTAGACAACATCCACCTGTGGTGGCCGGCCGAATACACCAACTTTGGGCCTGGCACTCATCCTGAATTTACCGATGGGGTCCTGCTCGAGGAAGGCGACGACGGCGACACCTACGAGTGGGCGCGGATCACCACCGTACAGCCACCGGTGCTTCTCGAGTTGTCCTGGACCATGGGCGGAACCCCCGCCGCCCCGACCCGGTTGGTGCTGAGTTTCGCCGAAGACGCGGGATTAACCAGGCTTTCCCTTGTGCACAATGGGTGGGCGCAAGGTCAGGAAGGCCGCGATCAGTATCAAAAGTACGGGGATTGGCCGGTCATCCTGGGCCGCTACCGCCGGTTCATGGGCGGCAGTAGATGACGGTGCAAGCAGGATTCACGCCGTGAGTGATGAACCGCTCGCTGAGCTGCGCCGTTTGCTACCCGAAGGGCGCGTTTCCACCGAAAGTTCAGTGTTGGAGGCTCATTCTCGGGATCAGGGGCCAGTCCTCATGCCGGTGCTCCCTCGGGCGGTGGTTTGGGCGGAGTCGGCTGGCGAAGTGCAGACCCTTCTGCGCTGGGCCCAAGAAAACGCAACTCCGATAGTGGCACGGGGAGCCGGAACAGGCGTTTCCGGTGGCGCGCATGCTACGCCGGGATGTGTTGTGCTGAGCCTGGAGCGGATGAACCGCATTCTTGAACTTCGCGCGACCGACGAGCTTGCCGTCGTCGAACCCGGTGTCCTCAACGCGGAGCTCAACATCGCAGCAGCAGCGCACGGACTGATGTACGCACCGGATCCGGCCAGTCACAGGATCTCCACACTCGGCGGCAACGTCGCCACCAACGCGGGCGGGCTGCGGTGCGCCAAGTATGGGGTGACGCGCGATTCGGTGCTCGCGCTCGACGTCGTACTGGCCGACGGTACTCTCATCCACACCGGGCACGAGACCTTCAAAGGGGTGGCAGGTTACGACCTGACCTCGCTGTTTGTTGGATCGGAGGGCACGCTCGGGATCGTTGTGGGTATCACCGTCCGGCTGAAATACCTGCCGGTCGAAGTGCGAACCCTCGCCGCCTTCTTTCCGGACTTCCAGACCGCCGCCGCCGGTGTGCTCGCCGTCGGCCGGGCGCGGGTGCAACCGGCCATTATGGAATTGCTGGACGGCAGCACCCTGAAGGTGCTCGACGATGTGCACGGGTCCAACCTCCGTGCACGCGGTGCGGCTCTGCTGCTCATCCAAACTGATGGATTCGGGGCCGACGCGGAGGCCGCCGTCGTGCATCAGGTCTTGACCGCACTGGGGGCTGATGTGAGTGCGGAAGGCGGGCCGGAGGCGGAGCGGCTCCTTGACCTGCGCCGGAACAGCAGGGGAGACGAGGTCGACGACGAATTCCGGGTGGGCGAGGACGTTGCGGTTCCGCGGTCTCAGTTGGTGAACTACGTTGCCGAACTGGAGCGGATCTCCGCCGCACATACAGTGCTGCTCAAAGTGGTGGCGCACGCCGGCGACGGAAACTTGCATCCCACCTTCTGGATCCCGGTGAGCGAGGGGCCGTCCGGCATGGGGCGCTTGGACGCCGCGCTTGATGAGTCGGTCCGCGTTGCGTTGAAATTTGGCGGCACCATCACGGGCGAGCACGGCGTTGGCCAGTACAAGCTGCGCTGGCTGGCGTGGGAGCAGACTGAACCAGTACTGGAGCTGCAGCGCAGAATCAAGGACCTGTTTGATCCGCAGGGCATACTCAATCCCGGAAAGGCGATCCCGCCGCGAATCCAGCGCGGGTGAAGGACTGATTTCCGTGCGGACATGGGGGCTTCTCTCCATGCAAAACCCCTGAATGTAAGGGGCCTTGGAGTTAGACTGATCGGAGCCGTCGCTGCGCCAAGTGCAGCGCAACCTGAGAATTGGGGAAAACCGTGTCAGAAAACACGCCGGGCCAGTCCGGCCAGCAAGACAACGATCAGTCCAAGTATCCTGCCGGTCAGCAGTGGCAGCAGCCTGCGGCCGGTCAGCAGCAGGCAGGCGGCGGCTATGGTGCGCCTGCAACCTCACAGGGTGCTTACCCGGGAGGCGGCGGCTACAACGCACCCGCCGAGAACCCCGGCAAGACACTCGGAATTGTCGGCATGATCTGCGCCATCATCTGGCCCATTTCGATCGTTGGCCTGATCATCAGCATTGTGGCCCTGGTGAAGTCCAAGAAGGCAGGCATGGGCAACGGCTTTGCCATTGCCGGCATTGTCATTGGCGCCATTGGTGTGATCACTGGAGTGATTGCGATCATCGGTCTGATTGCCGTGGCAGGGTTCTCCACCGAGATCATCGAGTTCTGTGAAACCGCAGGACCGGGGGTACAGGAGTACCAGGGCCAGCAAATCGATTGCTCGCAGCTGAACCCATAGCAGACAACTAAACAACGCTCCCGCAGGTTTGTGAGGCATATCCACAAAACCTGCGGGAGCGTTAGCTGTTTAAAGGGTGTTGCCTAGTTGCCGTCGTTGAGGGAATCGTTCCCACCGCTGATGAGGTCCATGGTCTTGGTATCCGCGGTGAGCATGATTGCTGCTTCATCGCGGCGGTGACGCAGCACCGAGTCGAGGTAGGACTGCACGGCTTCCGCGAGTGGAACGTTGCGGTCCTGCTTCTCTGACATGTACCAGCGGTGCTCCAGTACTTCGTGCACCACTTCGGCTGGTTCCAGTTTGCCGCCAAGTTCCCGGGGAACTGCCCTGACGATCGGTTCGAAGACATCGGTCACCCACCGGTGGGCGCTGATTTCCTCATCAACGTCCGGCTGGTTGTCTGCCCGGTAGGCGTCCATGTCATTGAGCAGACGGCGTGCCTGGTTCTCTTGGGCATCGATTCCGGTAAGGCGGATCATCCGGCGGCTGTGGTGTCCGGCGTCCACCACTTTGGGCTGCAACTGGATCTGTGAGCTGTCGGACACCGTTTTGATGGCGTACTCCTCGACGTCGAAACCCAGTTCATTCAGGCGACGGATCCGGGCGTTGACCCTCCAGCGCTCCCCGAGCTCAAAGGATTCCTGCTCGGTGAGCTCCGCCCAGAGCCGGCGGTAACTGTCCATAATGAGTTCACTGGTGGCCAGAGGGTCCACCTTCTCTTCGATCAGGCCGCCCTCTGCGAGGTCCATCAGCTCACCGGCGATGTTCACGCGCGCGATCTCAAGGTCGTACTCCCGCTGCCCATTGGACAGCTCCGGGTACAGTTCGCCCGTCTCTGCGTCCACCAGATAGGCCGCAAAAGCGCCGGCATCCCGTCGGAAGAGCGTGTTGGAGAGGGAGACGTCCCCCCAGTAGAAGCCGATCAGGTGCAACCGGACCAGCAGCAGAGCCTGAGCGTCGATCAGCCGGGTGAGCGTGTCCTTGCGAAGCATCTGCGAGAACAGGGCACGGTACGGCATGGAAAACTTCAGGTGCCGGGTGACCAATACCGGGTTCAGCTCGGCCCCGTTCACGTCTTTGCGCCCCGAGATCACGGCAACAGGTTCCACGCAGGGTACGTCCAGGCGCTGTAGCTTCCGGAGCATGTGGTATTCATGACGGGCGATGTGCTCGCTGGTTTCCTTGATGGCGATCACCGAGCCGCCCAGGTGGGCAAACCGGACAATATGTCTCGAAATACCACGGGGGAGTGCCGCAAGGTATTGTGCGGGCCATTCCTCCAGGGCTATGTGCCAGGGGAGGTCCAGCAGCTCTGGATCCGTTGCGGCTGCGGTGATGTTCAGGGAGCCAAGGGACCCGGCAACGGGCTGGTCCTTGGGCCGCGGAAGCTTTCCGGGCTGGTCATAGTCGGTGGGCTCGTTGTGCCAGTTGGCATTGGTGGATTCAGTCATGGTGATGCGTTCTGTCCTTAAAAAGCACGGTGGCCCCCGCGGTTGAGTTTACCTTCAACCAGCGGGGGCCACCGTGTCAGGGGTCCCGAAATGACTAGACGTGGTCCGCCAAGCGCAGGCCATCCTTGGTGTCGAACAGGTGTACGTGACCCTGGGAAGGCTTCACGTAGACGGTGTCACCCTTCATCGGTGGGCGGCGGCCGTCCACGCGGGCTACCATGTCGTGGCTTTCGCCGTTGATCTCGGTGTGGCCGTAGAGGTAGGCATCAGCGCCGAGCTCTTCCACTACGTCAACCTCAACCTGGAGGCCTTCGCCGGTCGCTGCAATTTCGAGATCCTCTGGACGGACGCCCAGCGAAACGGTGCCGCCGTGGGCAGAATCCAGAACCTCGCGGGCAACCGGGTAAGTGATGCCACCGAACTTCACGCCACCGTCGGTGACGGGCAGTTCCAGGATGTTCATGGCCGGGGAGCCGATGAAGCCGGCAACAAAGACGTTCAACGGACGCTCGTACAGGTTGCGCGGGGTGTCAACCTGCTGGAGGATGCCGTCCTTGAGTACCGCCACGCGGTCACCCATGGTCATGGCCTCAACCTGGTCGTGAGTCACGTAGACGGTGGTGACGCCGAGGCGGCGGGTCAGCGAAGCGATCTGCGTACGGGTCTGCACGCGGAGCTTGGCGTCAAGGTTGGACAGTGGCTCATCCATGAGGAATACCTGCGGGTTACGCACAATGGCGCGGCCCATGGCAACACGCTGGCGCTGACCGCCGGAGAGTGCCTTCGGCTTGCGGTCCAGGTACGGCTCGAGGTCGAGGAGCTTGGCAGCTTCGCGGACACGCTCGGCGCGCTCTTCCTTGTTGATACCGGCAATCTTCAGGGCGAAGCCCATGTTGTCGGCGACGGACATGTGCGGGTACAGCGCATAGTTCTGGAAAACCATGGCGATGTCGCGGTCTTTCGGAGGAACATCGGTGACGTCACGGTCACCAATAAGGATTCGTCCGGAGTTCACATCTTCGAGGCCTGCAAGCATTCGCAGGGAGGTGGACTTTCCGCAGCCGGAGGGACCCACGAGGACGAGGAACTCGCCGTCGGCGATCTCGATGTCCAGCTTGTCTACAGCGGGCTTATCGGTGCCCGGGTACAGGCGCGTAGCCTGGTCAAACGTTACCGTTGCCATTTTTTTCTTTTCCTTTTCACGGGCAGGTACGTGCCCGACGATCCGTTGTGAATGGAGTATTCAGTTAGCCGTAACGCAATCAGGCCGAACTTATCTACGCGTGAATTGCGTCACAAGAGAAAAGTATGGCATGAATTCTAGGTCCGCGCACGCGACTGCCGCATAGTGACGAGTTCCTCAAGCACCATGACCAGCTGTTCGGGCGACGTGATGCGGTAACCCGCGGCGGTGTCGCCCTCGCCCACCTTGATGCCTACATCGGGTGCGTGGAGGGTTTTGAGTGCGTGTTCGTCCGTGACGTCATCGCCGGCAAAAACCACCGCCGTTGAGCCGGTCAGCTCCCGCAGCGATCGCAGCCCCTGACCCTTGTCGGCCTGCACCACGGACAGCTCCAGCACGTTCTTCCCATCGGTCAGGTGGACGTCGCGGAGTGCTTCGCAGGCGGCGCGGGCGGCGTCGGTGGCAGCCTGTGCCGTGTCCGGCTGTGCGGTGCGGGTATGAAGTACGACGCCGGCGGGCTTGGTTTCGAGGAGCGTGCCGGGGTGCGCGTCCACCACCTCCTGGATGGCGGCCGTGGCATTGCGAAGGATCGACGCCTGCTCCGGAGTCAGCTCCAGCGGAGCACCGTCCGGCCCGGTCCACGCCTCTGCGCCGTGACTGCCGATCAGAAGGGTTTCGGGCTCCGGTGAGGCGACCAGACGCAGACTGTCCAGGGCCCGCCCGGAGATGAGCGCCGTCGTCGTGCCCGGAAGCTGGGCTAAAGCGCGCAGCGCTGCCGTGGAGCCCGGGAGCGCGCGGGCGTCATCGGCACGGTCCACATGGGGGGACATGGTGCCGTCGAAGTCGAGTGCAACCAGCAGACGCTCCGTGGCGGCTGCGGCGGCAAGCGCGGAGAGCAGTTCGGGGCTGAGTTTCTCAGACAAGAGCGTCCTCCTTGACACCGTTCTGGAGTTCGGAGAGGAAGGATTTGGACCAGCGCTCGACGTCGTTCTGAAGCACCTGGCGGCGCATGATGCGCATGCGGCGAGTGGCTTCGGCGGGGCTCATGTCGAGGGCTGTGACGATGGCTTCCTTCAGCCCGTCGATATCGTGCGGGTTGACGAGGACCGCCTGGCGCAGGGTGTCGGCGGCGCCGGCGAATTCGCTCAGGACCAGTGCGCCGCGGTTGCCGGTGCGGGCGGCGACGTATTCCTTGGCGACAAGGTTCATGCCGTCGCGCAGGGCGGTGACAAGCATAACGTCGGAGGCCAGGTACAGTGCCACCATTTCCTCCACTGGGTAGCTGTGATGGAGGTAGCGGATGGCGGTGTTCTTGATGGTGTCGTAGGTTCCGTTGATGCGGCCCACAGCGCCTTCGACTTCTTCGCGCAGCAGGCGGTACTGCTCCACGCGTTCGCGGCTGGGGCTGGCCACCTGGATGAGGGCGGCATCCTCGACCTTGACCTTGCCGTCCGCGAGGAGTTCCTCGTACGCCTTGAGCCGGTGGCCGATTCCCTTGGTGTAGTCGAGGCGGTCCACACCGAGCAGGATGTGTTTGGGATTGCCGAGCTCCCGGCGGATTTCCTTGGATCGTTCAATGATGTCGGGCCGGTTGGCGAGGTCGGTGATGCGCTGGACATCGATGGAAATGGGGAATGCCTCAGCGCGGGAGACGTGGCCGGGTGCACTGTTGTCGTATTGAACGTGGACCTGCTGTTGGCGGACGGAGAATCCGACAAACCGGCGGACGCAGCGCAGGAAGTTGCTGGCGTCGCTGGGGCGCTGGAAGCCGATCAGGTCTGCACCCAACAGACCCTCGATGACCTGACGGCGCCAGGGAAGCTGTGCGTAGATTTCCAGTGGCGGGAAGGGGATGTGGTTGAAGAAGCCGATCTTCAGGTCTGGACGCGCCGCCCTAAGCAGCTTGGGTACCAGTTGGAGCTGGTAGTCCTGCACCCAGATGGTGGCGCCCTTCGAGGCGACGGCTGCCGTAGCTTCGGCGAAGCGTTCGTTGACTTTACGGTAGGAGTCCCACCAGTGGCGGTGGAATTCGGGGGGTGCAATGACGTCGTGGTAAAGGGGCCAGAGGGTGGCGTTGGAGAAGCCTTCGTAGTAGAACTCAACTTCGTTCGGGTCGAGCGGAACCGGGACCAGGTGCATATCTCCGTGTTCAAACGGTTCCAGCACCTCATCGGGGGCGCCATGCCAGCCGACCCACGCGCCGTCGGCCTTTTCCATCACCGGCGCAAGTGCCGTCACGAGGCCGCCGGGGGAGCGCCGCCAGGTGCCGTTGCCGCCGTCGTCGTCATTCACCCGGTCCACCGGAAGCCGGTTGGATACCACTATGAATTCGAAGTCACCGTACGTTGTTCCTGGACTCACTTGGTCTCCCCTGCATTTAGTAGGCCTACTTACGACTTTAGCTGGCTTACAGGTCCGTCTCCTAAGATGGATGTGTTGGAGCGGTACGCGGATAGACGGGGATTGATGGCACAGCGGAACAGGCCCAGGCCAAGCAAGAATGAACGCACGGCGGAGGCCCGCGAGAAGGCACGGTTGCTGCAGGAGGCTCACGAGCATCGTGAGCGGCGGACCCGCTTCCTGGTCCGCTGGGGTGTGGTTGCCGCGGTGCTGGCCATCCTCGTGATCATTGCGCTGATTGTGGTGGGTAACATCCGCGGCCAGATTCCCGACGCCGGACCAGCGCCTGCTGCGGGCAATGAGTTTGGTGGGGTTGTTCTTTCGTCCACCACGTCGCTGGTTCCCGCTTCCGTTGCGTCTGTAGACGGTGAGTCACTGCCCGAGTCTGGGAGTTCCGCCGACCTGCCGCCTGGAATTACTGTCTCCGGGGATGATGAACCGGTGCAGATTGTGGCCTACGTGGATGTGAACTGTGTGCACTGCGCGAATTTTGAGGCTCAGCATTCTGCGCAGATCGCCTCGTGGCTCGATGCCGGGGACGTGACGATCGAGTACCGGAACGTCGCCTATCTGGACCGGAACTCGCAGACTGACTATTCGTCGCGTGGTGCGGCCGCCCTGGCCTGTGTGGCGGATTCGTCGCCGGAAGCGTACTGGGACTTCTCACTGGCGTTGTTTGGGAACTTTGAGAACGGCGAGCTGTCCGATGACGGTCTGGCCGATATGGCATCCTCCGCCGGCGCTGCGGACATTTCCTCCTGCCTGTCCGAGGGCACCTTCCGGCCCTTCGTGAAATACGCGACTGAGGCGGCGTCGGTTCATAACGTTGGCGGAACGCCGACGGTGTACGTCGACGGCGCGGTGGTGCCGGAACCGGTCGAGGGTTTTGAGGCCGCCGTTGCTGACGCGCTCGCTGCGAAGGCCTGATTTTCCGGATGCCCGGCGGCTGGGCTAATCTTGTGTTGCGCTGTTTTTTGCTCTTTGAGTACAAGTTCTTGAGCACGACGACGGCGCCCGCTGGCTTAGCCAGTCCGCCTCCTTAGCTCAGTTGGCCAGAGCACCGCTCTTGTAAAGCGGGGGTCGTCGGTTCGAATCCGACAGGAGGCTCCACCGAGAACCGCTCTGATCCGGTGATTTTGACTGGAGCGGAGGGGTTTTTGTGACTGAAAATTGGCTACGACACGTTTATGACACGCTTTGCAGAATTTCGGAGGCACCCGTCAACGTCAAATGCCGCATAGAGACTTATGTAAAGACAAACGAAAAGACCTTGGGACCCGCAACGGACCAAGGCAACGATGCGCGGCTTCTCACCACAGAGGAGGTGGCCTTCTGGCTGCAAATCGCACCGAAGACCCTCCGCAACTGGCGTTCGACGGGGACTGGGCCGCCCGCCCTAAAGCTTTACAACGCTGTTCGCTACGACCGTGCCACTGTTCAAGCATGGGCCAGCGAAACGTCGAAGGCAGCAGGCTGATGGGGCGGTCCAGCTTGCCGGTTGGCGCTTGGGGGGACGATCAACGCCACGAGAGATGAGACTTGGGGCGTATGGCGGGCAAGCTGTAGATTTCGTGGGTGGGACGGTGTTACACGTCAGTACAGCAAGGTCGCGTCGACCAAGGGCAAGTCCGAAACGGCTTTGTTGGTTTCCAGGTAAAGAGCGCCAGTTGCTCGCGGGGCGGGTGATTGCCAACCCCTCGCTGAATGAACTGGCGGCGAAGTGGCTTGCTAGCGTCGAAGCTCCAAAGGTTGCTGTCGACGCTGACGGGAACACGGTCGGGGGCGGGCGACGAGGATGGACTCCGGCGCCAAACCTGGGACCAGTACAAAGGGCTCGTCTACCCATCAGGCTTTTTACCAGTGACTTGTCAGGCGCAGCAAGAGGTGGGCATTTCGTTGTGGAACAGGCCGGCGACGAGGCGGAGACTTTCCGACATGGTCAGATATGGCGCCCAGATATCGGTGATTTGCCGGGTCGTCATCCCAGTCCGTATCGCGTAGGTGGCGGCCAGCATTATTTCTCCTACACCGTCGCCGGCCGCGCTGAGTCCGAGGATTTTTCCTGTGTTGGCGTCGGAAACCATTTTGATCGCTCCATTGGTGTCGTGGTTGACCAGTGCCCGGGGGAGATCCTCAAAGCCCAGCACGCGGCTCTCACATTGGTATCCGCTGGCGATGGCTTCGGCTTCGGTGAAGCCCGCTGTGGCCAGCTGTGGGCGGGTGAAGATAACAGCCGGAAGCCCGGTGTAATCCACCCGCGCGGCCGCATTGTTTGGAGAGTCATGGAGTGCGTTGTGGGCCGCGGTCTTTCCGGCAGAGGCGGCAACGTAGACGTACTGGGGTCCGCCGGTCACATCTCCAGCGGCGAAGACGCGCGGGTTGGTGGTCTGCTGCCGGTCATCGACAGTGATGAACCCCTGTTCGTCGGTGGCCACACCCGCGGCGTGGAGGTTCAGTCCGTCCGTTTGAGCGGTCCGTCCCGTTGCGATCAGCAGTTTCTCCGCGTGCAACACCCGGCCGGAGCTGGTGCTGACGGTGACGCGTCCGTTAAGGGCGGAGACAGACACCGCATGTTCCTCAACAACAGTGGTCCCCGCATCGATCAAGGCTGTACGGAGGATGGACGCCATTTCAGGTTCGGCGGCGGGGGCGATCCGTCCGATTATGGTTACCGTTGATCCCAGCTGCGCGAAGAGCTGGCCCTGTTCCAGGCCCACATAGCCACCGCCGATGACAATCAGTGATTCGGGGAGACTTGTTTGTTCCATGCCGCTGGTGGACGTGAGGTATTCCACCTCGTCCAGTCCGGCCATCTCCGGTAGGGCAGGTCCGGCTCCTGTTGCGACAATGAACGGGGTCTGAACCAAGTTTGAGGTGGAGATCGCCAAGGAAACCAGCACTGAAAAATTCACACTCGCAGAGCTCGAAGAGGAAGAGCAGAGCCTGGATCGCCTGCGCCGCTGGTATCGGGATTTGAAGAGCCGGGACGTGCTCGAACTTCCACAGGCACAGGCAGCCTCGGAGACGTTGCGCGGTTGCGCGACCGTTTTTGACGACTACGCCGACAAGGTCTATTCAACCCTCCATGTCCCGGCCGAGACGACGCTTCCCGGAATTGGAGAGTAGGACTTTGAATTGGTGGGAGACGCTGCTTGGAATCCTTGCCGGTCTGATTGCCATCTACGTGGTGCTGCTGCTGGCCCTGTGGATTTATGCCCGGCGCCACCCCGAGACGATAGGCCTGAAGGATGCTCTGCGCCACCCCGAGACGATAGGCCTGAAGAATGCTCTGCGCCTGTTGCCGGATCTGCTGCGCGTGATCCGACGCATGGCCGCTGACGGGTCCCTCCCGCGTGGGGTCCGCATTAAGCTTGTAGTGGGTGAACGGTTAGCTCAGGTAGGGTTTATTCATGGCCAAGCCAGATTTTCCGCGGACGATATTGGATTTCCAGGCCAGATTCGGCGATGAGCAGGCGTGTCTGGACTATCTGTTCCAGTGCCGGTGGCCTGAGGGTTTCGTCTGTCCGCGGTGTGGCGGCACAACGGCGTGGCCGATAGCAGCACGACGACTATGGCAGTGCGGTGGCTGCGCCTATCAGGTGTCTCTGACGGCCGGTACAGTCCTGCACAAGACCCATACCGCGCTGCATTTGTGGTTCTGGGCTGCTTACCTGATGTCCACGGGAACAACTGGAATTTCT
>NZ_KI915028.1:6101-24609 GCF_000520595.1 Arthrobacter sp. H5 | reverse complement strand
ATCTCCGGCCGCTGCGAACGATGCACCATCACCGCCGCGTTCCACCGCATCCACGCCCGATACGTCCGCTCAATCTCCTCATCGCCCGGGAACTCCGGCTCCTGATCCACCGGAATCGTATTCACATAATCAGTGGTCGTCACCATCGGCACACCCACCGACTGAGCACCCGCACGCTGCAACAACGACCGCATAATAAACTGCGCCCGCTCCGTCCCCCGCTCCCGAATCAACCCATCCAACGACTCAACCCACTCAGCCGTCTCCCCAGGATCAACATCAGGCGCCCGGCCATTCAATCCGTCAGTCAAACTACTTAGAATGCTTTGATCAGCAGTCATGCGAACCTACTTCCGCCCGACGGCTGTAAGCCACGGGCCCTCAAGTTTCCGTATCGTCATTGATTTCGCGATGTGGAAGAATTATTCCATTAGAGTACGTACAGTGAACTGGTTCGCCTCCGAATATGTCAATTGCAGCGAGGAGCATATACATGGGCACGCAGGGTAACCGAACCGCCGTCATCACCGGCGCCGGCTCCGGCATTGGACAAGCGGTGGCGCGCGGCTTCCTGAACGCAGGTTACGCCGTCGTACTTGCCGGACGCCGTCGCGAGGCGCTCGAAGAGACAGCGCGGGGGCACGCGCTTGCGCACGTAGTGCCCACGGATGTGACTAGGCACGACGACGTCGAACGCCTCTTCGAGCGTGTCCGCACCGAACTTGGGGTGCTCAATATCCTCTTCAACAACGCCGGCATGTTTGGTCCACCCGGCGGAGTGGACGAGATTTCGCCGGAGGCGTGGTCCGAGACGGTCGCAGTCAATCTGACCGGATCCTTCCTCTGTGCCGCTGCCGCGTTCCGGCTGATGAAGTCGCAACACCCCCAGGGCGGGCGCATCATCAACAACGGCTCCATCGCCGCCCATTCGCCGCGTCCGCGCTCAGCTGCCTACACCACCACCAAGCACGCGATCACCGGTCTCACTAAGTCGATCGAACTGGACGGCAGGGCATACGGGATCACCTGCGGTCAGATCGATATTGGGAATGCGCACACGGAGCTGATGAGCACGCTCGGTGTTGGCGACGGCGCTCTCCAGGCAGATGGTTCACGCCGGCCCGAGCCCACCTTTCCCGTGGATGAAGCTGCGCGTGCGGTGCTGTACATGGCGCAACTGCCGCCGTCGGCATCGATCGGATCTCTGCTGATTACTGCGAGTGGCATGCCGTTCATTGGTCGGGGATAACAGTCCTTACGTTTACATAACGCGTGGCTGCTTAACCCTTTCCGCACGGCTGAGCGATGCTAGCTTTTGATTATGAGAACTGGCCGCAAGCGGATTTTGATCATTGTCGGCGCGGCCATCGGCGTCCTGGTACTGGTGGTGGGATTGACTGTATTCAAGCCATGGCTGCTTTTCGTCGACATTCGCGTGGACGACGCTCTTCCCGCAGTCGCCGCATCACCGGAGGTAATGACGCCCACGCCGTCCGCGTCCGCATCTGGGTCCGCCTCGGCCTCCATCTCTGCGGAGCCACCCGCCGGGGCTGCGTCCACCGTTCCCCCCGCCGTTGAAGAACCGGTGGACCCCGCATCTACGGGCCCGATCCAACTTGCTGAAGGATCGCTCATCAGTCATGAGCACGCAACCACCGGCACGGTGCGGATCATCGAGCAGGAAGACGGCACACGGGTGCTCACGCTGGAAAACCTGGACACCACCAACGGTCCGGACGTTCGCGTGTGGCTTAGCGCAGCAGACGTAGTTGAAGGCACAGCCGGCTGGTATACGGCGGGCTCAGCTGAATTCGTGGACCTTGGACTGATCAAGGGCAATCAAGGCAACCAGGTATACGAGATTCCTGACGATGTTGACCTGTCCAAGTTTGTGGCCGTGGACCTGTGGTGCGTGCAGTTTGGCGTGTCCTTCGGGGCGGCACAACTCAGCTCCTAAACAGGAAACGCCCTCGCAAAACCGGGATCAGCTGTACCAGAACCAGTGCGGCGGGCTCCACATGGGCGGCACTTGATGGCCATTGAAGCTTCCGCAAACGGAGCAGGAATAGCTCACGCTGGCCGGGATGAGATCACGACCTCCTGCTGAAACGCGGGCGGGAACAAAGTCTTCGTAGATCAAAAAATCATCCGTGGCGCAGTCCGGGCACCAGGGAAGCGCGCTGTCACGCTCGGTGAGCTGACTTGGCGACGGAAGCGTCGCGCTCAAATGGTCAGGGTTAATTGTCGTCATAATTTTCCACCGTTCCAACCGCAAGATGAGTATGGCGAAGATTCAAACCAAGCAAGTAACCTTTGGCAACAACTAAGTAGTCTTAGTTAAGGTTCCATAACGATACGCTCATCAGACTGAATCCGAAAGGCTTTATCTGCGAATTGGCCTGTCGGAGGAAGCGGCTCTGGGCAGAATGGTGTAATGACGCTTCGCAGCCCAAGGATCACTGCCGCCCTGCCCAACCAGGACGCGCTGCGGCTGACCAATGCACTGACAGACAACGACGACGTCACGGTCTTTGTGGACGGAACTGCGGTGACGCTACCTGCGATGGCGCGCGACGCCGTCGTCGACCTCCTGCGGCGGATGGCAGCAGGGGAAACGGTCATGGTGAATTCCGTCGCCGAAACCCTCACTACGTCGCAGGCGGCGAAGGCTGCGGGAATTTCGGACACCTACCTCCGGAACCTCACCGACGCGGGCGTGATACCGGTCGAGTACCGAGGAAGCCACCGGCGGATCCGGCGCGAACATATCGATGCCTGGGTCAAAGCGCAGCGCGGCTCAGATACGGGGGCGCCGTGACCATCTGCGGGCCTTGAGCGCCAGATGCAGCTCCAATCGGACCTGCCCACTGAGCGGATCAGCCCCAATGATCGACCGGATACGCGCCAGCCGGTTGTAGACGCTGCTCCGGTGAAGGTGCAGTTGGGCGGCAACGTCCTGGACTGATCCGTTCTTGTCATACAGCAGCTCCAGCACTGGAAGAAGTTCGGTGTTGCGGTCCTGCTCCGCGAGCTCAGTAAAGCACACGGACCGGGCGGCCGTCAGCTTCCAACCGCCCTCGGCAAGGAACTGGTACGCGCCTATTCCCCGGTAGTCAACAACGTCGCCCAGTTGCGCATCGACCGCTGATGCCTGCGCTGCCCGCAACGCCTGCGCGTACGCCCGTCCGAGGCCGTCCAAATGCGGGAACGGTTCGCCCATGCCCAGGATGAGCCGGGTGGCCTCCAGGCCCGTGCGCTTGCTGAGCTGGTCTCCGTAGCGGGCCAGCATCCCGCCGTGCCCCGGCGCTCCGGCCGCGTTTGTGAGCAGGAGGACGGCATGCGCCGGCGCGCCGGCACTGAAGAGAACCTGGCCCGCACCCACGGTTGCCTGCAGCGCAGCGGTTCGTCGCGCAAGTGTTCCCGCCTGCGGATCATTGGCTGAGTCGTGCGTGGGACCCTGATCCAGTATCACGGCAAGCTGCCAAGGATTGGTGTTGTGCAGTTCGCGCCATTCGGCCACCTCCCCAACGGCCGCGGCTTCCCCGCCGCATGCCGCAAGGAAGGTACTCTCGCGGCGCCGTCGGTGCTCCGACTCCGCCGTGTTGCCCTCCAGCAGCAATGCAGCAAGACGGTCGATTTCACCGCGAACCAGGGGTAGTTGATCCAGAATTCCATCAGCTGTACTCTCCACGGAATCCTGCTGCACCCACAGATAGCCCACTCGGAATCCCCGCACCAACAGCGGGACGCACACCCGTCCGAGCATGCCCAGTTGCTGGTTGGACGGAACAATAACCGGTCGCACAGCGGTGGCGATGCCATGCTGGAGCTGCCAAGCGCTGACGTCCTCGGGGACCTTCTTGCTCAGCAGGAAGTTCACACGCACTTTGTCGGCTGCGGATTGGTGGCTGCTATACGCCAACAGCACGCCGTCCAGATCCTCCAGCGACAGTCCGCGCTGCAGGGTCGTGGCTATCCGCTCGACCTCGAGCTCCACCTCCGCCGTCTGCACCCTCATATGCTACGTGACCCGCGGACTACACTTGCCGCACAAAACCTCGACAACTGTCGATAGCGCGATCGGCCCCGAGAATGATAGTGACCGCGCTCACACTGTGCCCTATTTCCGCGCCGCGGCGCAGGACAGGAACGACGACGACGCCCACCCACCGCCGTCGTCGTCCGCGGTTTCGCTCAGAGTGCCTCCGCAAAGCCCTGTCCGCACCACCGTGAGCGTACGTATTCTGGAAGCAGCAGGCCACCAGCCTCAGCAGGCAACAGTTTCGAGAGCAACGGAGAATCCCGTGATTATCGGCGTTCCAAAAGAAGTCAAGAACAACGAATTTCGCGTAGCCATCACCGCATCCGGTGTGCACGAATTTCGCACACAGGGCCACACGGTGCTGGTTGAGAAGAGCGCCGGCGTTGGCTCCAATATCTCAGACTCCGAGTATGTGGCCGCGGGCGCCGAACTCCTGGAGTCTGCTGACGACGTGTGGGCGCGCGCGGACATGGTGATGAAGGTCAAGGAACCCATTGCCGAGGAGTATCACCGTTTCCGCCATGGGCTCATCCTCTTCACTTACCTGCACCTTGCCGCCGAGCCGAAGCTCACCCACGCCCTGATGGAATCAGGGGTTACGGCCATCGCCTACGAGACCGTACAGGAAGGCCGCGCCCTTCCGCTCCTGGCCCCTATGTCCGAGGTTGCCGGCAGGCTGGCCGTGCAGGTCGGCGCGCAGGTCATGACCGCACCCTCCGGCGGACCGGGCCTGCTGCTCGGAGGTGTTCCCGGTGTACGGCCAGCCAAAGTCGTGGTGCTGGGGGCCGGCGTCGCCGGTACCAATGCCACTGCCATGGCGGTGGGCACGGGAGCCGAGGTAACCATCCTCGACATCAATATTGCCCGGCTCCGTGAAATCGACGCGCTCTACGCCGGGCGCGTCAAAACCATTGCGTCCAATGCGTTTGAGATTGAGCGCGCAGTGCTGGACGCCGACCTGGTGATCGGCTCGGTCCTCATTCCCGGAGCCAAGGCACCGAAACTTGTGACCAACGAGATGGTCTCGCGGATGAAGCCGGGCAGTGTGCTGGTTGATATCGCCGTGGACCAAGGTGGCTGCTTTGAAGATTCCCACGTGACCACCCACCAGGACCCAACCTTCGCTGTGCACAACTCGCTGTTCTACTGCGTGGGCAACATGCCCGGGGCAGTTCCAAACACATCAACCTACGCGCTGACCAACGTCACGCTCAGGTATGCAGTGGCACTCGCCAACCTCGGCGTCAAGGGCGCATTTGAAGCCGTGCCAGCGCTCGCCCACGGCCTCAACATCGCCGACGGAAAAGTGGCACACCGGTCGGTGTCGGATGCCCACAACCTCGAGCTCGCAGAGGACTGGCGCCAGCTGGTCTAGTACCGGTGAGCCGCTTCAATGATGCGGAGGGCGGCCAAACTGTCCTCCGGGTCCACCGGGACCGGAGCGCCGTCCAGGACCGCCGATGCCATCCGGCTCCAGAACTCCGGGTACGCGCCGGTTTCGGTGCGTACCCGTTCTGCGTTTCCGTCAAATCCAAGGAGGCCCCAGGCAAGCGGGTCCTCGACGCCGTAATGCGGGTCGGTTGGGAGCATTCCGGCATCGAGGCTTGGTTCCTGCACCTCCACCCCCCATTTGGTGTAGGCGGATGTGGAACCAGTCACCCGAAACCTGGGCGCTGCCTGCGGGGCCAGGGTGTTCATCCACAAATGGCTGATGACTCCGGAAGTGTGCTGCAGCGCAAGGAATGTGTTGTCGTCAGGCCCTTCTTCCGCACGGTGAGCGGCGATCTCGGCGTGCATCAGTTCCGCCGGCCCAAACAGCTGAAGCGCCTGATCGATCAAGTGGGGCCCCAGGTCGTAGAGGATGCCTCCACCCTCGGCAGCGCCCGCACTGGCCTTCCAGGGTGCCCGCACCGCCGGCTTGTACGATTCGAGGCGCGACTCAAAACGCCGCACAGTGCCAAGCGCCCCCTCCGCCAGCAGCTTTCTGACGGTAAGATAATCGCCGTTCCACCTGCTGTTTTGGTACACCGACAGCGGCAGCCCCTTGCGTGCGGCGAGCGTCACCAGCCGCTCCCCCTGGGCCGTGTCCACGACAAACGGCTTATCAACGACGACGGCGGCCCCGGCCTCCAGCGCTGCCTCCGCCAGTTCTGCATGGCTGGCGGGCGGCGTGGTGATAACGATCAGATCGAGCTCGTTGGCCATCGCAAGCGCATCGTTCACAGTTGGCACCACACGGGTATTCGGGTAGCGCTTTTCCACCTCAGCCCTGCGTTCCGGATTGGAGGTGACCACCACATCCAACGAGTACCGTGCATTCGCCTGGACAAACGGGGCATGAAAAACGCGTCCGCCGAGTCCAAACCCTATGACTGCCGTCCTGATCCTGTCCATCTTTCCAGAATACGGATCAGGCGCGGTTGAAGTGAGCCACCGGCGCAGTCCCATTGAGCGCACCTACAATCTCGTTTGCAAGCACCCGCAGCTTCACGTTCCGCCCATTGGACGCTTTTCGCAGGACGTCAAATGCTTCAGCCTGAGTGCAGCGGTTCTGAGCCATGATGATTCCGATGGCAAGGTCGATCTCCGTGCGCGACTGAAGAACGGAATTAAGATCTTCAACCATTGTGGCGTAGCCGGCGGTTCGGACGGATAACTTCAGCGCCTGGGACGCTTGCGCCGCGTACCCGCGCGCAATGTCCTTGAGCTGCACGGTCATGGTCGCGGGATCCCGGACGTACAGGTTCAATGCCGCGCGGGCTGTGCCTTCGAGCCTCAACGGGAGGCAGAACATTGCACCAACATTGTTTCCGGCAATGTGTTTCATGAAGTCCGGCCACCGGTTCTCGGACGCAACGTCGGGTATCTGCACTTCAGTGTGCTGGCGGAGAGCGTGAAGGCACGGTCCGTCGTCGAACTGGTACTGGACCTCGTCCATGCGCTTGGCTTCCGGGCTGCTGCTTCCCACCGTGAGTTGGTCTCCCGCGCCTCGTTGAAGCGTGATCCCGCAGTGCGCCGGAGCCTCGTTGCTCAGCGTGACGGACGTGAAGACCGCCAACTCCTGGAGGAATTCCCAGACGCCGGGATGTTCAACCAGGAGGTCCTGCAGGTCTGCTGCAGCCGAACGCCCACCGACCCTTCCGGGAACCTCCTGCATGGCGTTACGACCCTTCACATCCGATTGAACCGGCGATGCTTAACGCCACTGCGACGAGTGTAGTCGGGCTGCAGACTTCCTGCCCCGCGAACTGCGTACTATCATCAGGGAACGGTCAAGAAGCGGCCACCGCATCCTCACACCCTCAGGACAACATGGCACCCGCTCCGGAACCCGGCACCCTTCCGCTGACCACCGCTCTTGAGTCCCCCGCACAGGTGGACCATCAATCAACACGGCTCATGCTTGCCACCGCGGCCTTCTTCCTGGAGAGGCATCTGGAGGAAGGAATTGCGGATCTCGGGATCACCCCAATCGGCGCCTTTTTTCTGGGCCTCCTTGCTGACGGACCTCAGGCTGAAATTCACGACCTCGCACAACAGGGCCTGATATCCAACGATGTGACTACGCGGGAAACCGACCGCCTGGTCAGCTTGGGCTGCGCCGAACCGCATAGTTCCGGTGGCCTGGTCATCACAAATCATGGCCGGACAGTCCTCACCAAAGCGCGTCAAGTGGAGGATGAACTGCTGAGGTCGGTTGGCCACTCCCCCGGCCTTCGTCACGTGCTGCAGACATTAATCGATCAGTTGCGCCAGTAGTTCAGGGCTCCGGTCCCACCACGCTCCCCACCAGTGATTCCCATCCGAGGACCAGCCGTTCCAAACTCATTTCCCGTTCGTGCCTGAGGTGAAGCAGCAGGCCCGCATTGAGGCAGCAAGCCAGCTGGTATCCTATCATCTCCACGTCGCCGACCGCCCCCGCTTCCTTCAGAAGATGGGTCAACTGCTGGCGTACCAGCTTCTGGGTCGGATGGGAGTAGTAAGCGTCACCGGGCGCGGCCACTGCCCGGAGCAGTGGTCCGTCAACGTCAAGCCGTGCGATGACCGCCCCGCCAAAAGCCCTGAGGCGCTCAGCGGCTGGAGCGCCCGGCCCCAGCGGTGGTGGCCCAAACATGAAGGCCGTCTGAAATTCGCGCTCCTGATGATCCAACAGAGCATGCATCAGTCCTGAACGGCTGCCAAACCTGCGAAAGACCGTGCCCTTGCCAACCCCAGCGGTCTTGGCGAGCTCATCCATGGTCAGGTTTTCGACTCCCCGCTTCGCCACGAGTTCCGCAGCAGCGTCCAAAACCCGGCTGCGGTTCCGCGCCGCATCCACACGCTCGCTGTCCCGGCCGGGCATCAGTGTCATGCAGATCACTATATCTCCCGGAATACGAAGCGGACCACGGTCCGTTTAACAGTCAATGGCCTCGCGCCAACCATCGGGCCCCGTCCCTAAGCAGGAGAAATCATGTCATCCTTCAAAATCCTCACCCTGGTCGGCAGCCTTCGCCAAGGCTCCATCAACCTTAAGCTTGCGGAAACCGCCGGGCTCAACCTTCCCGACGGCGTGGAACTCATCCGGTTCGAGCAACTTGCAGACATCCCCTTCTATAACGAGGACACCGACACTATCGGCTCGCTGCCGCCCGCAGCGGCGGCACTCCGGCAGGCCGCAGAGAGGGCAGATGCGGTGCTGGTCATCTCACCCGAGTACAACGGCACCATTCCCGCAGTCCTTAAGAATGCCATCGACTGGCTGTCCCGCCCGTTTGGCGCCGGGGCTATCAGCGGCAAGCCGGCTGCAGTCATTGGTTCTGCATTTGGACAGTACGGCGGAGTCTGGGCACATGATGACGCACGCCGGTCACTCGGTGTGGCAGGTGCCCGTGTACTCGACGATGTGAAGCTGTCAATCGCCGGATCCCTGGTGCGCTTCGCTGAACTCCACCCCAAAGACGACCAGGAAGTGGTCGACCAGCTCCTCACGGTTGTGCGCTCGCTCGCCGGAGCCGTACAGCCCTCTCAGGTGTAGTTTTCGGGTCGCCATTGGGCTATCGAAGGGCAACCAAAGGTGATCGTCCCGGCACCAACAACGACAACCGCCAGCAGCGCCACACTCGCGCCTTCCGTGTCGGACAGCGAGACGGGAGCCGACGGTGAAGGTGATCACCGCGAGGCTACTGGCGGACAAGGAGCAGTGTTTCGGTCAGTCCGCGCTCTGCAACGCGCTGTATCGATCGAATCTGGCGTTCGAGTCGGGTCGCGTTGAAGGCGAAACTGTGGCGGTAAATCTTTCAAGCGAATTGATTCTTGGCGGTCCCTGCGATGCTCCACGGGTGAAGGCGCAACTGGAGCAGACGGCCATGACCGCAACGGGCGTGCGTAGCGCAAGCGTGTCTTTTGATGGGGTTCCACTGGATGAGCTTCTGAGCGGAATGTGACCGGACGGCGACGGGGCGCCTCGCCGGCGTGCTAGTGCCAGAGATTGTCTGCCCAGGCAGCATCCCGCAGATAATCCCGTGCCGCGCCGACCTCCCATAACTCACCGCGGGAAGCGATAACACCCATTCCCCGCATGTCCTCAAGAGTATCCGGGGAGCATCCCAGGGCTTCGCTCAGATCTCGGACATCTGCGGCCAGGATAACGTCATTATGTGCTGCCATGGTGAGCGTGTCCTTTCTTGTCGCGCTGCTTCGCGGGGGTGTGCGGAGCGGCTAGTTCTGTTGGAACGCCGCCTTCTCCCGGTCCACGCTCCAGGAGCGGGCGTACAACCCCAGGGCTGCCTCTTCCCGTGGCGTGAATCCAAGACGGTTGAGCATCATGTGGGCCTGGTAAACCGTCAGGTGCTGTGCGCTGCGGCTGACTCTTACCCGGTCGGCACGGTAGAGGTAGGTATCGATCGCCCTAAACCAGCGCCGGCGCCAGTTGTGCACGGCCGACTCCGCTGCGGTTGCAGACATCAGGCTGTGAAACGCTGGGATTTTGGCGCTTACCTGTGCGGTCATGGCGTCCCGAACGCCGGCCGAACGTGGACCGAGATCAGCGGTACAGGTCTTCAGGTGGGTGTCCCAGTAAAACTCCCACGAAATCCGGCGCCGGTCGGCCCAGCCAGCCGATCGTGGCCCCTTCATCATGCTCCTTGCGGAATCGAAAAGGAGAAGGGATGCGAAAGCCGAGCGATTGTGCATTTTGACAAAGCGCTGGTTCGCCCAGGCAGCTAGTTCGGATGAGAGTTCGAAGACCTCTTCCGCCAACTGAAGTCCTTCAATGCCGCCGTACTTCACCAGGTCTGATTCCAACTGCGGGTCTGTCTCCCCGGCACCCCCGAAATAGTGGCGCCCTGAGGCCGGTGCAGAGAAGTGCTGCCGAACGGTGAGCTGAGGCAGAATATCACCGGCCTGCGCCTGAAGCGCGCGGTGAAATGCCTGAAGTCTGTCCAGGACAGCCTGCTGAGCCAGCACATGCATCCTTACATGCGGAAAAGATGGTTCTGCGCATCTAGTGAAGAACCATCTTTCGGCTCCGAGCACTTGAGCCTGCGCCGCCAGCGGGGTAACCAATTCTCCAATGATGCCGTCCGCTACATCGAAGCCACCGGTGAATACTGAGATATGCCACCACTGAGTGCTGTTTGCTGTTCGTGAGGCGGTTCGAACTGCGGTCAGCTGACTCAAGGCATACTCCTCTCGGGCTATGGTTACCGCCGCTGGGGCGAGTTCTTATGGAAGCCATCTGCCCCCGGACAATAAGGGGATCCAGTGACTATTTGGGCCAATCCCAGCTTGCTGCGGCAGACTTGGGCCAATCCCAGCTTGCTGCGGCAGACTTGGGCCAGTCCCAGCTTGCACCGACAATCTTGTTCATGAGATTCCCTTTCGAATGACCTGCACACACTGCTGCTCCGGTCGACATTGAACCGGCCTCTCTAGAATGACGCTCCCGGAACACCGCTGTCCAGCCAGCAAAGTGGCCTGTTCAGGACATGGCCTAATAAGGACAAACCCCCCTGAAATGGCCCTTGTCAAGATCAAATCGAACCTGTGGAAAAGTCCGCGAACTCAGGGAAAGGAGCGGTTCCGTACAACCTTAAAGCAAGCGTCGTCGATCGATGTCATTAACCGGACATGTCATACTTTTTCACCCGTATTTTCGGAGCGTTGCCCGTCACAACAAACTCGTCTCCGCGATCCTTCCGGCGGTCATCTGTAGGCTACCAAGTGGGGATCAGACATCCAGAGAGGAGAGTCCATGCTTGACGGCCTGTGCCTTGAGCTCTACCGCTATGCCGTGGGGCACCCGGGGTGGACAAAATCTGAAGCGTCGGAGGCCCTCGGCTACACACTGCGAGACATCGACGCCGCGATGGACGAACTTGGTGCGCGAAAGCTTCTCAGCCCGCAGACCGCACACCGGGATGCCTTTGTAGCCATTTCGCCCGATGTTGCCCTTGCCGACCTGGTCGATGCCGACGAGCGGACAGTCCAGGACCTGAAATCGCGGATCAGTGCTCGACGCCGTGAACTCTCCAGCCTTGTCCCCGCTTACCTTGAGGCGCGCAAGTCGGTAATTACCAGTTCTGCAGTCGAGACGCTCGAGGATCCCAACCTCATTCATCGGGTGCTCATTGACTATGGTCGCGATGTGTCCGAGAAAGTGCTGATTGCCCAGCCCGGGCAGGGTTCCACGGCAGACGTCCAGGAAGAGAACATCCGCAAGGATCTCGAATTGCTGAGCATGGGCGTAGTCCGCAAAACGCTGTACGACATCAGCACGCGCGACCACGTCCCCACCCGGAAAGCCGTGGCGGCCATCGCTGCGCAGGGTGGTCAGTTCGGGGCTCTCCCACACGTCCCACTCAGGATGCTGATCTTCGACCGGAAGCTCGCGCTGGTAGCCCGGCAACTGAATCATGAGGACAAGGCTGCCTTGGTGGTCCGGGATCCGCATCTCATCCACATCTTCACCCAACTGTTCGAGTTTGCGTGGGAGTTGAGTGAGCCGTTTCTAGTGGACAAACCTGATACTTCCCCTTTGAACAGCACGCAGCGGGCAATCCTTCAAGGACTGGCAGCCGGTTACTCCGACGAAGTGATCGCGAGGCGGTTGGACATCAATGTGCGCACCTGCCGCCGGCACATAGCCTGGATGCTGGAGACCTTGAACGCCGAAAGCCGGTTCCAAGCGGGCATCAAGGCCCACGGTGCTGGATGGATCTAGGAAACATCTGTTGCCCATTAGTGAACCTGCCCCTTAGACTGTGTGGGTGAACTCACAGAACAAACTGGACCCACAGACACTGCCCGCCGAAACCGAAGTAGCGCTCGAACGCGCAGCTGAATCGGCTCACCGCCACGAGGATCTCTTCTCAGTCCGTGCAGCGAACATCAAGCAGTCTGCGGTGCGGGACGTCTTCGACATCTCCATCCGGCCGGGACTCGTCTCCCTTGCAGGTGGTAGCCCATATCTTCGGTCCCTTCCGCTTGAGGCGCTTGGCATGACTGCACAGCAGATCATCGCCGAGCGTGGGCTGGAAGCGCTGCAGTACGGTGGCGGGCAGGGCATGGAGCTCCTCAGGGAGCAGATCTGCGAAGTCATGGCCGCCGAGGGAATCACCGACGCCGACGCTGCCGACATTGTGGTCACCACGGGTTCACAATCCGCACAGGATGTCGCAGCCAAGATCTTCTGCAATCCGGGTGACGTGATCTTGTGCGAGGATCCGACGTACGTGGGCGCGCTGAACACGTTCGAGGCCTATCAGGTGGATGTGCAGGCAGTTCCCATGGACGACGGCGGGCTTATCCCGGAGGAGCTGGAGTTGCGGATCGCCGAGCTGGAGGCGGCCGGCAGAAACATCAAACTCCTGTATACGATTCCAAGCTTTAACAACCCCAGCGGAATCACCATGGAGGCCGCGCGCCGGCAGCGTGTTGTAGACATCTGCAGGGAGCACAACATCCTGGTGCTGGAGGACAACCCGTACGGGTTGCTCCGCTTTGACGGACATCCGCTTGCGCCCATGCGGGCCGATAACCCCGATGACGTCATCTATCTGGGCTCCTTTTCCAAGATTTTTGCGCCCGGAGTCCGCCTTGGATGGGCGTTGGTGCCCAGACACTTGCACCGCCGGTTCTACCTCGCCTGCGAGGCGGTGGTCCTGTGCCCGTCTCCGCTGACCCAAATGCTGGTATCCGCCTACCTGAGTGACTATGACTGGCAGGGTCATCTCCAGTCCACCCGCGCCCTCTACAAGGAACGCTGCGACACCATGCTGGCAGCGCTGGCCGAGTGCCTGCCCAACGGCGTGCACTGGACCAAGCCGGATGGCGGTTTCTTTGTGTGGCTCACCCTCCCGGAGGGCGTTGACACATATCCGCTGCTCTATCAGGCGATCGACGCCGGTGTGGTGTTCATCCCGGGAGCAGCGTTTACGCCGTCGGACAATCCATCCAACAAACTGAGACTCGCCTTCAGCGCCGTCTCGGGCGAAGACATCGTGGAAGGCATCACCCGCCTCGCACCCATCCTCCGCGCCGCCATGGATGAGCTCACGACCTAAGCGCCGCCTCGCTGCCTAATCCAGCAGGAGCGCTGGCTCTTCCAGGATCGCCGCAACGTCCGCCATGAAGCGTGCGCTGAGGTCACCGTCCACAACACGATGATCGAACGACCCGCCCAGCGTCGTGATCCAGCGCGGAATCACTTCGCCGTCGAGCACCCACGGCTTCTGCTTGATGGTGCCGAAGGCGACAATGGCCACCTCGCCCGGGTTGATGATGGGCGTGCCGGTATCGATGCCCAATGCGCCTATATTGGTGACCGTCAGGGTGCCGCCTTGCATCTCCACCGGCTGGGTCTTCCCGGCACGGGCTTTGCCGGCCAGCTCGTTGAGAGCCAGCGCAAGCTCCTTCAGCGAGAGATCCTGCGCATCCTTGATGTTGGGCACCATCAGCCCGCGCGGGGTAGCGGCGGCAATGCCGAGGTTCATGAAGTGCTTGATGTGGATCTCGTCATCGGCCCAGGTGGCGTTAACGGACGGGTTCCGTGCCGCCGCCCAGATGACGGCCTTTGCAAGGATCAGCAGGGGCGAAACCTTAATGCCCTCAAAATCACGGGACACCTTCAGCCGCTTGACGAATTCCATGGTGCGGGAGGCATCGACGTCCACAAAAATACTCACATGCGGAGCCGAGAAGGCACTCTCCACCATCGCCTTGGCCGTGGCCCTGCGGACTCCCTTCACGGGCACCCGTTCGATCCGCTGGTCCTGCGGCTTGCGGGTTTCGCCCCAGAAACTGTCCGCACCGTCCTGCTCGGCATCCCGCTGGGCCTGGTAGCTCAGGAGATCCTGCTTGGTCACTTCCCCTGAGGAGCCGGTTCCCGGCACGTCGGCAAGGTTGATTCCGAGGTCCCTCGCCGCCTTGCGCACCGGCGGCTTGGCCAGAACCCGGTTGATCAGCTGGTTCAGTTGGCTGGTGCGCGGCGGTGCGGCTGCGGCCGCTGGTTGCGCCCGGCCTGGTTCGGGCGGTCCGGCCACGGGACCGTCGGGCACGGCGGCAGGNCGCCGTCGTCGTTGGTTTGGGTGCCGTTACGCTGCCAGCCTTACGTGGTCGCCGCTTGACCGCGTCGGCCTTGGGCCCGGTTCCCACCAGCGGTCCGCTTGATTCAGGGGACGACGACGTCTCCTCCTGAGCGGGCGGAGTCACCAGCTCGCCGGGAATATGGTCGGGCGCCGGAGGTTCCTCCATGCCGTCGGAGACGGAGATGATGGGGGTGCCGACCTCGATGGTCTGGCCTTCCTCAGCAAGCAGCTCGGCCACCACCCCGGCAAAAGGCGACGGCAATTCCACCAGCGACTTTGCCGTCTCAATTTCGACAATGACGTCATTGATCGCGACGGTTGAGCCGGGTTGGACTTTCCACTGGACTATTTCAGCCTCGGTGAGCCCTTCGCCTACATCGGGGAGATTGAAGGTGTTCAGCGTCATGGGGTTCCTTTAGTAGGCAAGTGCCTTGTCCAGCGAGTGGAGGATCCGGTCAATGTCGGGAAGGTAGTGTTCCTCGACGCGGGCCACAGGATAGGGCAGGTGAAAGCCGCCCACCCGCATCACGGGCGCCTCCAGCGAGAGGAAAGCCCGCTCGGAAACCCGCGCGGCGATCTCGCCGCCGATACCGCCAAAGGTGGGTGCTTCATGGGCGATGATCAGCCGGCCGGTCTTTGTCACCGACGTGGTGACGGCGTCGAAATCAATCGGCGAAATGGACCGCAGGTCGATGACTTCGACACTGGTTCCGTCCTCTGCAGCGGCCGCCGCCGCTGCGAGTGCAACGGGGACCAGCGGTCCGTAGGCCACAATGGTGGCGTCGGTTCCCTCGCGCAGAACGTGTGCTTCGAAAGGGCTGCCAGGCGCCGTAGCTGTGTCCACTTCGCCCTTCAGCCAGTAGCGCCGCTTGGGTTCGAACACAATGACCGGGTCTGCGCAATCAATGGCCTGCTGAATCATCCAGTAGGCGTCCTGAGGATTGGACGGCGTGATGATCCGAAGGCCCGCCGTGTGGGCAAACAGCGCCTCCGGGGATTCCGAGTGGTGTTCCACGCTGCCGATCCCGCCGCCGTAGGGGATGCGGATGACAACGGGTGCGGTGAGCTGGCCGTCGCTGCGCGCATGAATCTTGGCCAATTGGGTGGTGATCTGGTTGAATCCGGGAAACACAAACCCGTCGAACTGGATTTCACAGACCGGGCGGTAGCCCCGCAGGGCAAGACCGATCGCGGATCCTATAATTCCCGACTCCGCGAGTGGCGTATCCACCACACGGTCCGCACCGAAGTGGGCCTTCAATCCCTCGGTGACCCGGTAGACACCGCCGAGTTCCCCGATATCTTCGCCCATCAGCAGGGTTTTGGGATTGCTCTCCAACGCCGCACGGAGACCCTCATTGATGGCCTTGGCAATAGTCATGACTGGCATTACTCCGCCTTCCCCTGGTCTGCGAAGCCAGCCTCGTAGTCCTGCCAGGCCTCCAGTTCCTCGCGGATCAGGGGATGCGCTTCGGCGTACGTGGTGGCGAACCGCTGCTCAAATCCCGGTGCCTGCATGGCAAGAACCTCGGCGCGCAGCTCTGTCGCAAGAACCTTGGCCTCCTGCTCCAGTTCCGCGAAGAACAAATCGTCGGTGCCGCTGGACCGAAGCCGCTTTTCCACCCGGACAAGCGGATCCCTGGGCAGCCATTGCTCCTCCTCGGCGGATGCACGGTACTTTGTGGGGTCATCCGCTGTGGTGTGCGCGCTCATTCGGTAGGTAAATGCCTCAATCAGCACGGGACCCGCCCCTGACCGCGCACGCTCGAGGGCCCACGAAGTCACGGCCTGGACCGCAAGCACATCGTTGCCGTCCACACGGATCCCCGGGAAGCCATACCCCTGCGCCCGGTTGGCCAGCGGAACGCGGGACTGTACCTCCGAGGGAACTGAGATTGCCCAATGGTTGTTCTGGCAAAAGAACACCACCGGGGCGTTGAAGGACGCCGCGAACACCATAGCCTCATGGACGTCGCCTTCGGAACTTGCGCCGTCCCCGAAATAGGCTACCGCTGCCGCCTTCGGCAGGCTTGGATCGGCGGCCTGATCGCGCTGCATGCCCATCGCATACCCAACGGCATGGAGCGCCTGCGCAGCCAGAACAAGTGTGTACAGATGGAAGCCATTTTCCCGCGGATCCCAGCCACCATTGGTGATCCCACGGAACAGCTTCAGTAGTTCCGCGGGCCGGACGCCACGCGTAACCGCCACCCCGTGCTCACGGTAGGTCGGAAACGCGTAGTCCTGGGTCTGCATTGCACGCCCGGAACCAATCTGAGCGGCCTCCTGCCCGGTCATGGGCACCCACAGGGCCAGCTCGCCCTGACGCTGGAGGGCCGTGGACTCCTGATCGAACCGCCGGAGGAGATACATGTCGCGATAGAGGTTCCGCAATTGGGACTCGTCCGGCGCAAAGCTGCTGAACGCACGATCCTCCCGCACCTCGCCGTCCGGCGTCAGCAACTGCACCATCCCCAGTGGTCCGTGAGTGTTGCCGGGCTCCTGCAAGGCGTCGATCTGTTCCTCTGCGTCGAACTCTGCTGCGGGCAGGCGCGTTGCTCCCATACCTCATCCTCGCCGTCGTACTTGTTGGTTCACCGTTGCATTCCATGTGATGCATATATCTCTGGGCTCCATACGTGTGCACCCATGCGCCCCTGTCCAGAGTAACGACGGCGCCCGTCGCGTCCTATTTATGAAGCGCTAGGAAACTCCGGGCCGCCTTGTGTAGGTTGCGCAAAGCGCCAGGAAACGGCTGTTGGCTTCAGGCTCCCCGATGCTTACCCGGATCCCCTCGACGCCGAACGCCCGGACTGACAGTGCCTGCTGATCCGCCAAAGCTGCAAATTCGGGGGTGTTCTCACCGAGGGCCAACCAGATGAAGTTCCCCTCCGCCTCTGGAATATCCCACCCGAGACCGCGCAGACCGTCCACCACGCGGGTACGCTCCTCCACGATGCTTTGTACCCTTTCCACAACCTGATCGTTGTGCTTTAACGAGGCGACGGCTGCCTGCTCTGCCACCTGAGATACAGCAAACGGCACCGCGCTGACGCGCAGATGCTGGGTGAGGACCGGTTGGGCCACCGAGTAGCCCACCCGAAGTCCGGCCAGGCCGTGCGCCTTCGAAAACGTGCGCAGGACAACCACGTTTGGATGTTTGCGGTACATGGCCAGCCCGTCGACAGCGTCCGCGTTTCTAACGAACTCGAGATACGCCTCGTCGATAACCACCACGATATGACCCGGCACTTTGGCCAGGAAGTCCTGCACTTCGGCGGAGGTAAGGATGGGCCCGGTGGGGTTGTTCGGGGTGCAGAGGAGGATGACCCTGGTGCGGTCCGTGATTGCCGAGAGCATGGCCTGAAGATCATGGGTGCTGTCCCCCTTCAGCGGCACCTGCACGCCTGCAGCGCCAGCGAGGCCTACGCAGATGGGATAGGCCTCGAAGGACCTCCATGGGTAGATCACCTCGTCAGCGGCGTCGTAGTCATTTTGGCCGGCAAACGTAGCCAACACCTGGTTAAGCGCCCCCAGGCTTCCGGCACCGGTGACAATGTCTTCCGGCGGCACGTCGAGAAATCCGCTCAGCTCCGCACGCAGGGCTGTGGTCATCGGATCCGGGTACCGGTTGATGCTGGTCTGGGCACCAATCGCCTCAAGCACCGCGGGAAGCGGCGGAAGCGGATTCTCGTTGGAAGACAGTTTGAAACTCTCAAGACCTTCAACGACCACGGGCGGCTTCCCCGCGGCATACCGCGGAAGGCGCCCCAGAACACTGCGGGGGTGGATGGTGGGAACGTCCTCCACACCGGCGTTCGCTTGGTTGGCTGGTGTTGTCATGGCCCTAAGCCTATCGGCCGTGGGGCCCGCCGCGAGCGGAGCGAGTGGTGGGAGG
>NZ_KI915028.1:0-6001 GCF_000520595.1 Arthrobacter sp. H5 | reverse complement strand
GGCCGGCAGCGCCTACCGGCCGAGGATAGGAGGCTGTCATCAATGATGGGGAACTCGCAGGTGCATGTGACAGCATATGTTCATGCTGAAGTTCCTAGTGCGGATTCTGATTAACGCTCTGGCCCTGTGGATTGCCGCGTGGGTCCTTCCCGGGATCACCGTGGGGTCCGAGGCCACGGCTGAAGCGTCGGGCGACCAGACGGTTGGCACAATCCTTGCCTACCTGTTTGTGGGTCTGGTCTTCGGCATCGTGAATGCCCTGGTCCGGCCCATAGTCTCCCTGCTATCACTGCCCATCACAATTCTGACGCTTGGCCTGTTCACGATCATCATCAACGCCGCGATGTTGATGCTGACCTCGTGGCTGACCAGTTTCACACCGGTCACCTTTGGCGTTGATGATTTCTTCTGGACTGCGATTGTTGGATCACTCATCATCAGCGTGGTGTCGCTCATTGCCGGTTCCCTGACGGGGACGCGGAAGTAGTCAGCGCCGGTCCCGTCCGAAGCGCGGCACCGGCTTCTGACCAGAGGTGAGTGACGCGGGGGGTGGAGGGGGAACCGTCCGGGTCGCCTTAAAAACGTGGCGGGTGGCCGTTGTGCTTCCTCCCAGACCAGCGGCGAGGAGAGCGGCAGGCGCGAGGGACGGGTGGTCGCTTGCGTCCACCGCTGCGGCGGCCTCCAGGTAGGTCCCGATCTTATGTGCAGGACCGAAGCCCTTGTCATCGCCGTCCAGCAGGGTTGCCGGGTTGTCCACGGTGACGGTGACCTGGTTGCGCTGGTCACTGTTTGGTCCCGCATCCAGTCTGGGCACTGGGTCCGAGCCGTGCTCAAGGTGCAGATAGGTGGTCCCATCCATTGCGTTTTCGGTGGCTATGGGTGACCCCGCAGTGAGGACCATTGCAACATCGAAGTCTGTCTGGATCTGCTTGTCCGCAGCGATGTTCATGGCGTGCATGCCGCTCTGGCTGTAGCCGACCAGAATCAACTGGTCGCCGTCCTTGGCACCGGCCTCGTCAAGCGCGCTGCGGATGGCCTCTTTGACGAAATGGCTGTCCTGGTTCATTGCTTCCGCGATGCCAGTCAGGTCCCACGGGTTCTCCGTTGGATACGGAGAGGAATTCTGCGTTCCAGGCATGGACACAACAAACGTCTTCCCCTCCGCCCGGTCCACTTCAAGAACCTCCAGATAACCATCGCCCTCGGCATCCGCGGCTTCCAACCGTCTCAACATTCCGTGGATGGAAGGATCCACCTGCGACGGCTCACTGCTGGTGCGGGTGACTGAGATGTGATCGGATTTCAGGTAGGTGAGGCTTTTCATGGTGAGGATTAGACTCTGGGCGGCGCCAAACAGGTGAAGCGCACGCATCTGGAACCTGGCGGCGGCCAGCAGTTCCGCTCCGTCATACGCCGCGCGGCTGGATCTGACCTTCCATGAAGCAGACTGCAGTTCACTCTCGTTTCCGGAAGCCGCAGCGTACGCTGCCTCAACCGCATCCATGGCTGCAGGACCTGTAGTCACCGGAAGGGGCCGAAACAGATGGGGAAGTTGTCGAAGTTCGAGGATCACCTGGCTCAGCCCTTGAACAACCACTTGCAGATCGCCGGCCAAGCGGCCTAGCGATTCCGCTCCGCGGGACAGCTCCTCCCATTGGAAGCGGATGCCCCCAACTCCGCCGCTAACCGAAACCAGGCCAGGATCGTTCGGCGGAGCAGCAACAGGAACAAGTTCGGTCCAGCTCATTGTCCTACCTGCGCTGCTGCTTCGGCCTGATACAGGGCGGCGGAATGGGCATCCAGTTGGACCGCAGCCAAGCGCAGCAGCCCGGCAACCTCCGCCATGCTGCGCCGGCGCTCCCCCAGATAGCTGCGGAAGTTCCTGCCTGCGGGTGACTCCCAGTCAATACCGGCAACCGCAACGAGGCGGGCGCAGATCTCATCAACGGAATCCGAGTGCAGCCGTACCTGGTACGCGAGCGCGGCCACCGCCTGACTGTCCTGTGCCCACGTTTCGCAGCGTGCCGCCGTCGTTCCCTGTCCACCCATGACTAAGAACCTACGGATCGCGGGCCACGCACATTGGCGGAAGGTGCTCTATGTGCGTAAATCGCCTGACTTTCGTTTCTGTGCAGGTAAAGTCACGCTTCCTGCGGAGCAGGCCTGTCATGGAATGATTGCTTGTATGGCTCACACTCCACTTTCCCGCGTAGAACTTGCGTCCGTTTCGATCCATGGCGCCCCGATTGCGCTTGGGCCTTTGGACGGAAGGTACCGCGCCGCCGTCGCGCCCTTGGTGGACCACCTCTCTGAAGCCGCACTCAACCGGGACCGCGTGCATGTCGAGGTGGAATGGTTGATCCACCTCACCCGGAACTCCGCGCTTCCCGGGACGCAGCCTTTGACCAGTGAGCAGGAGTCGGCCCTGAGGTCCATCGTGTTGTCCTTTGACGGCAATTCGATCGCGGAACTCGCCGAAATCGAGCAGGACACCGTCCATGATGTGAAGGCCGTTGAGTACTTTATCGGCCGCAGGCTGGAGGGCATCGGCATCTCACATCTGTTGCCGCTTGTGCACTTCGGCTGCACTTCCGAGGACATCAACAACCTGTCCTACGCCATGGGCGTCAGGGGCGCCGTGGAGCAGGTGTGGCTGCCGGCCGCAAGGTCGCTGGTGGACCAGATAGTTGTGATGGCGGAAGAATCCAAGGCCGTGCCCATGCTCTCGCGGACCCACGGGCAGCCTGCCACTCCAACCACCCTCGGCAAGGAACTGGCCGTCGTAGCCCACCGGCTCAACCGCCAGTTGCGGCGAATTGCACAGACTGAGTACCTGGGTAAAATCAACGGGGCAACCGGAACCTACGCGGCTCATGTCGCTTCCGTTCCGGCGGCGGACTGGCAGGGCCTTTCTCGGGGTTTCGTGGAAGGCCTTGGCCTGAACTGGAATCCGTTGACCACGCAGATTGAGTCCCATGATTGGCAGGCGGAGCTGTACGCGGATGTCGCACGGTTCAACCGGATCCTGCACAACTTCTGCACCGATGTGTGGAGTTACATCTCGATCGGGTACTTTGCGCAGGTTCCCGTGGCGGGCGCCACCGGTTCCTCAACCATGCCGCACAAGGTCAATCCCATCCGGTTTGAGAACGCCGAGGCAAATCTTGAGATCTCCTGTTCGCAGTTGGACGTTCTGGCCTCCACTCTGGTCACTTCGCGCTGGCAGCGTGACCTGACGGATTCTTCCTCCCAACGCACTATCGGCGTGGCATTTGGCCACTCGCTCCTGGCGATTTCAAATGTCGCCAAAGGGCTGCAGCGCCTCGATGTGGCCGGAGCGGTGCTCGCAGAGGACCTCAACGGCAATTGGGAGGTGCTGGGTGAAGCGATCCAGATGGTGATGCGGGCAGAAGCCATCGCCGGAACGCCGGGCATGGAGGGCCCCTATGAACGCCTGAAGGATCTCACCCGCGGACAACGGGTGGATGCGGCCCGGATGAAAGAATTTGTGCTTGGACTTGGCCTATCTACGGAAGCGGAGGGACGCCTGCTGGAATTGACCCCTGCAACGTACACAGGCCTCGCTGAAAGCCTTGTTGACCACCTGAGCTGAGCCGTTCACAACACCCGGAATAGGACGTCACAGTGGCAGGCGTATTGATCGGCTTTGCCATTGTGGGCGCCGTCATCCTGGTGGGCTATGTTGCCGGCCGTCTTGAACTGGCGGGCCGCGATGCCGGGCAGGTCCTCAGCCGGACGGCCTTCTTCATCACCAACCCCGCATTGCTGTTCACCATCCTGGCCACCGCTAACCTGGAGCAGGTCTTTTCCGCCTATGCTCCGATCGCCCTTCTTACCTCAGTTCTGGCCGCAATCCTCTATGTGACGCTCAGCCGGATCTGGTTCAGGCGTCCCGCCGCGGAGACAGCGGTGGGGGCCATGGCCAGCTCCTACGTCAACGCCAACAATATTGGCATTCCGATTGCGGTCTACGCCCTGGGAAACGCGACGCCGGTGGCACCCGTCCTGCTGGTGCAGCTGCTGATCCTCACTCCCTTCTACCTTGCCTTCCTCGACCTCGCCTCAGGCCGGAGAGCTTCCGTAAAGAACATCGTCACGCAGCCCGTGCGGAACCCGATCATCATCGCTTCCGTGCTGGGTGTGCTCGTGGCATGGGCCGGCCTGGATATTCCCGATCCGGTGATGGAGCCACTCAAGCTGCTGGGCGGCGCCGCTGTCCCGCTGGTCCTCTTGGCGTTTGGCATGTCACTGCGTGGCAGCAGGCCACTCGGCGCAAAGGAATTCCGTACCGAAGTGCTCGTTGCCACGGTAATCAAGACAGTTGTCATGCCGGCGATGACCTACCTCGTTTCCCGGTTCCTCTTTAACCTGCACGGCGAGCTGCTCTTCGGCGCCGTAGTCATGTCCGCTCTCCCGGCCGCCCAGAACATCTTCCTCTTTGCGAGCCGGTATGACCGCGGTGTTCCCGTAGCGCGTGACGTGATTCTGATCAGTTCAGCGCTGGCCGTGCCCGTGCTTGTGCTCGCCGCGGCGCTCCTGGCTTAAGCAACCACTCACCTGGTATGCCTGTCCGGATCGGGCGTCCAGAATCCGGACAGGCAGAGAAAAAGAAAGGACCCCTCCTAGATGATTGATTCCAAGGGGTCGGTTCGGTGTGTCCTGACCGGAGTGTGAGTGAAGGGCGTCCAGAGTCGGTGTTGTTAACCCAACATTTGATTCCCTGAAAGGCTCAAACATGGACACTGATCTGGACGCCCTTGCAACTTCACTTTACGTCACCGCTGATGACTTGCTGAAGCAGTTTCCCGAACAACTACCATCCCGTCCGCTGGTCGGGATCGCGCCAAGGATCTCGGATGCGGAACTGATCACCTTGGCCGTGATGCAGGCACTGCGCGGCTATACCAGCGAGGCCAGGTGGCTGCGGTTCGCCCGCAAGAACCTGCACGGACTCTTCCCCGACCTGCCAAAGCAGCCCGGCTATAACAAGAGGCTGCGCCGCCTCGCCGGCACAATGAACTGGCTCATCAAGATCCTGGGCAGCCAAACGCAGATCCACGACGACCAGGTCTGGGTGGTCGATTCCACCCCGGTTGAATGCGGGCGCTCCCGCGAGACCGCGCAGCGCTCGGACCTGGCAGGGTGGGCCGAATACGGGTACTGCGCCTCCCACTCCCGTTATTTCTGGGGTCTGCACCCTGCACGGGCTGCCCGTCGGCTATGCCCTGACAGGGGCGAAAGCCGATGAACGCGAAACGTTCCTAAGCATCCTCGCCGGTACCCCGGTCATGGCCAAGACGCGCAGCCGACACGGCAGCCAGCAGATGATGATCGCGGACAAAAACTACTTCGGCAACGAGTTCGAGCACACCATCGACCAGGCAGGAATCGAGCTGCTGCGCCCGGCACGTAAAGGAGAGAAGCCGCGGGCAGGATCCCGTTTCTTCAAACCCCTGCGACAGATCATCGAGTCCATCAACGAAACCTTCAAAGGCCAACTCAACCTCGAACAACACCGCGGACGCACCCCCTCCGGCGTGATCACCAGAGTTACCCAACGTATCCTCGCCATGACCGCCGCCATCTGGCACAACGACCAAACCGGACACACAATCCGCCGCTCACTAACCGCCTACGACCACTAACCCCTTGGAATCAATCATCTAGCCAAGGTGTCCCTTGCGGGACGCCCGTTCCGGGCTGAAAATGTTGTTGTGGTCGCCTGTCGATGCCGTTATCCCTATGGTTCGTTGAGGCCGTCGTCTAGCCGGGCATTGGGGATCACGCCGTGGGCCCTTCACTGTTGCCGATTGATTGAGCACGAGGACTAGATTCAGCTTTTCCCCGTTGTGATTCCCGCAGGCGGCCACCTGTCCATATCAGGTACGAGGGTAGGGAAAGGTCGGGCGAGGGCCGTGTTGGCGCAGTCCCAGGATGAGGAACAGATTATTGCCAGGGTTGCTGCCCTGGATATTGGCAA